>NZ_CAJURR010000016.1 GCF_910589175.1 uncultured Lactobacillus sp. | reverse complement strand
AATCCTGTCGATAGAATATCATAGATATTCATCAACAGGAAAAATTATACAGCCATTTAATTGTGCTTCTGCCTTTATTACATGATTTTATTACGCTTAACTGGAAATAAAAAAGAAATAACTGGTATAACTACATAAAGAATCATGGCAAGTCTAGGAAGAACAAACGATAGACCAATGAGAACAATATTTAAAAATAAGGTGACAGCAACCTTTCTAATAAAAGATCGACTGATAATAATGTTCATGATTTGGGAATATTTCGCCGTCTTCTTAGCACCAAAATATTGAATCAAATATTCTAAAATTTTAGCAATTAAAAAAACTACTCCAAAATTAGCTACCGCAAATGTTGAACTTTCTGCCATAATCCATTTTGTCATTACTGGAAGTAGAGAAAGATCAGCTAAGAAAAAGAAGTCTAAAACAGCTATTGTTTTCGAAGGCTTAAATATATAGTAGGAAAATGCTAAATGCAGATCATACCAAAAATCGGCCACAATAAAGAATGTAATTAAAAATACAATAATATTTGCGAGAAATTGGCCATAGTGAACTTCATTAATAGCTAGCTGGATTTCTAATACAATAATTGTAATAATGATTGCCATTACTCCATCGTTGAAAGCTTGCAGGTGTTCACGCAGGCTTTCTGGTTCTTCTTCTTGTGCTTGAATAAGTTCTTGACGAACAGTTTTTAATTTCTCTTTTTCTTGCTTTGAAAAATCGTTAAAAGTATGTTCTTTTCTATTTCTTCTTTTCATTTTATCTTTCCTTACAATTTACTAACATTAGCATTTTACAACATTTAAAGACGGTAATTAAGATGGAAATAAGCAAAATATGCATTTAAGTTATAGAAATTGATGCATTCTAAATCTTAGGTAGTTAAAAATTTTTCTTTTAAAATGAAATTAGCAAAGAAAGGGATGATTCTATGTCTATTTTTGATGAAACTTTAACCATGAATAATGATTTAAAAATTCCTGAGATGGCACTTGGGATATGGGAGATTCCTGATGATCAAACACCTAAAGCAGTCGAAGAAGGAAAGTTACGTACAATTGGTGCCCCCCCCAGCTTTGAAAAAGAAGATTTAGATAACTTAATGAAGAATAGTTCTACTAAACCTGCTGTTAATCAAATTTTAGTTTACATTGGTGAAACCCCGATGAACTTAATTGATTACATTCAAGGAAATGATATTGTAGTTGAAGCTTTCTCACCAATTGCTCACCGTGCTCCTCTAAATGATCTAAAAATTAAAAAGATCGGTAATAAGTATGGTGTAACCGTACCTCAATTATGTATTCGTTATGATTGGAAACTTAACTGTGTTGTATTACCTAAGTCTGCAAATCCTGCACATATGAAGAGTAATGCTGAAATTGATTTTGTAATCAGTGATGAAGATATGGATAAACTTAAGAAGTTTACCCCGGTTGATTATGGTAAAGCAGGCGTCCTCCCAGTATTTGGCGGCAAGATGTAAATTTAATTGTTCCAGATTATAGGGAAAAGTATAATTTTTATTAAAAAATTAGCATTGTACTTACTTTTAATCAGTATATAATTATAACTGACAAAAAGTAAGAGGAGATACTTTACTTATGAATCAGAGCGGTCGATAAGATAATAATTAATCCTTAAGACGAGGGTTTATCAAATCTCTAGTTTTTTCTTGCAAGATTCTAGCAAAAAGAGCAATATTTTTACTATAGACTATTAAAGATAGAGGGGAAGTTAATGCTTAAGAATATTATTTTTGACTTTGGAAATGTCATTATGAACTACAATCCAGATGAGATTTTAAATCATTATGAATTGAGTCCCGAGGATCATGATCTAATTAGAAAAACTATTTTTGAATCTAAAGAGTGGGGCGAAATAGACTCTGGAAAAATTACCGAGGAAGAAGCCACTGAAATTTTTATTAGTAAAGTTCCGGATAAATTAAAAAGTAAGGTTAAGCAAATTATGGTAACTTGGCCAGAAAATGTTGATTTCTATGAGCCAGTTTTTAATTATATGGAGGAACTACGTAAACAAGGCTATAAGATTTACGGTTTATCCAATACGGGAATGCAGTTTGCTAATTTTGTTAAAAATTCTGAGATGGGCAATTATTTTGATGGTTATGTTTTTTCTGCCCAAGAGAAATTAATGAAGCCAGATAGAAGAATATATGAAAGATTAATTGCTCGCTATATTTTAAATCCAGAAGAGAGTATATTTATCGATGATTTAAAAGCAAACACCGATGCAGCAAAGAAGCTTGGTATGTTAGCTTTTACTTTTAAGATTGATAAGCTTGGCGAATTACAAGAATATATTTCTAACCATTAAGTAAATTTTAGGTGATTGAAAAATGAAAACAAATGATCAAATTGCAAATTGGGCAATGGATTTGCAGAGCCTAGCGCAAGCCGGATTAAGATATGGCCATGATGTTTTTGATCGTGAACGCTATGAAGAAATTCGGCGTATTGCTGGTGAAATGATGGCTGCTAGGACTGGAATTCCAGAAGAAAAAATTAAAACCTTGTTTCTTGGAGATGAGGGATATCAAACTCCTAAAATTGAGACTCGAGCTGCAATTTTTAAAGATAATAAAATCTTATTAGTTCGTGAAAAAATGTCTCAAGAATGGTCATTGCCCGGCGGCTGGAACGATTATGATCAAACTGTCGCAGATAACTGTGTTAAAGAGGCTTTTGAAGAATCTGGTAGAAAAGTAGAACCAATTAAAATTATTGCAGTTCAAGATCGTAATCATCATAATAAGCCAATTTTAGCGACTAACGTTACTAAGATTTTCTTTTTATGTAAAGAATTAGGTGGTACATTTACTCCTAATGATGAAACAGATGCTTGTGACTACTTTCCTCTAGACAATTTGCCAAACTTATCTATTGATAGAAACACAGAGGAACAAATTGCAATGTGTTTTGAAGCAAATAATGATCCAAATTGGGATACTAAGTTTGAATAAAAATTTATTACAAATAGCTCCAAGCAGTTTACTTAGAGCTATTTTAATAGACATTTAAAATAAAAAGAATCAAATTAATATTGAATTTACTATTTTAAAGCAATTCTAAAGGTGAGTTGGAAAGCAGGGGGGTAAGATATGGAAAAAACAAAAATTCTTTTAATTGAAGATGAGGAGAGCCTAGCTAGTTTTATTCAACCAGAGCTTGAATTAGAAGGCTATGAGGTAGTCTGGGCTAAAGATGGTAAAGAAGGTCTTGAATTTTTTGAAAAAGAAAAACCAACTTTAATCCTTTTAGATTGGATGTTACCTGTTTATGATGGCATCACTGTCTTAAGAAGAATTAGAAAAGTTAGTGACATTCCTATTATTATGTTAACTGCCCGTAACCAAGCTTCTGACATTAGTAATGCTTTAGATCAAGGCTTAGACGACTATATGACCAAGCCTTTTGAAATAGAAGAACTTTTCGCCCGAATTAGAGTGATTCTTAGAAGATTAGAACGAGAAAAGAGACGGGTTGTCAGTTCTACCTTAGAATTTAGTGTTTTAAAAATTGACTTGGTTTCTCATAAATTTTGGTGCAAGGGTGAGGAAATCTACTTAACTCCAAAAGAATATGCATTGCTATGTGAATTAATGAATGATCCTGAAAAAGTTAAAAGCCGGGATGAATTATTAGATATCGTATGGGGATATGATTTTGTCGGTCAAACTAACACAGTTGATGTCTATATAAGAGCGCTGCGAAATAAGTTGGGAAAATATCGTAATTTGATTAAAACAGTTCGTGGATATGGCTATTGCTTAAGAAAGGTGGACGATAATGAATAAAAAAATAAGAACAACTTCCCAACAATTAACACAGTTGTTTCTAACTTTATTCATTATTATTCTCTTCCTAGTTAATTTAGCATTTGCTGGTATTTCAACAGCATTCATTTATAATAATGCTCATGAGCAAGCAGAAGAAGTTATTGATACAATTAGTGATAATATTAGTGACCATGATGAGCATAAGAATAAAAATGAATGGAAATTATTTCTAAATGCTTATCTTGCTAGACAAAGTAATGATGCGATTTCACTGAAAACTCCTAAGGGCAAGACTGTCTATTCGGAAGATGGGGAAGAATTATTTGAAAAAGTAAAGAATCATAGGAATTACAATAATGTTGTTTTTATGGAAAATAGCGTTTATTATTTACGGACTGCAAATGAAGATGGCTATCGAATTTCTGTGATTTTAAATGTTGACGATCTTTTCACCTTAATTACCCATTTATTACTTGCAATCATTATTTTAAATTTAATTGCCATCATTTGTTCGATTCCTTTAATTAAACGTTTTTCAAGAAAATGGAGTCAGCCACTAGAGAAAATAGATCAAGATATTGAGGCAATTGAACATCAAACCACGGCAAAAAAGAAAGTATTCGTGCCGAAACAACCAGCAGAAATTCACCACTTAGCGCAGTCTTTTAATAAATTGCTAGAGTATCAAGATAAGGCAATTCAGCGTGAACAACAATTTGTTACTGATGCATCTCATGAATTGAAGACGCCGCTTGCTGCAATCCGTGGCCACATTAATTTGATTAAAAGACGCGGTAAAGAACATCCCGAAATTGTCGCAAAGTCCCTCCAATATATTGACTCTGAATCAAGTAGGATGGAAATACTGGTTAATGAACTTTTGGAATTAGGACGAGCTAAGAAACAACACCAATCAATTGATCCCATTGATCTAGTGCCAATAGTTCAAAAAGAGAGTGAAATTCTTGAACAAGAATATAATACTTGCAGCGTCTATATTTCAAGTCCAACAAAAATTTTTTACCCAATTGAAGTGAAAGATTTTCGCTTAATTATCCATAACTTGTTAGATAATGCAGCTAAGTATTCTCAAAACAATGCCAAAATAAAGATAGAATTACAGAAAGATAATGGGTATCTAACTTTAAGCGTTAAGGATCAGGGAATTGGTATTAGAGAAGAAAATTATGATAAGATTTTTGATCGTTTTTATCGAGAAGATCAAGCTCACTCTAGTCAGATTAAAGGTACTGGAATTGGCTTAGCTATTGTAAAAGATATTGTTACCAAGTATCATGGAAAAATTAGTGTTTCAGCTAATACTCCTAAGGGGACGATTTTTGAAATAAAATTACCACTCTAATGATTAAAATGAAAAAATCTTCATTTAATTTATATCTACTCTTAGTTTTTTCATCCTCGTTTTTTCGTAAACTAAATATATAAAGTTAAGAAATAAAAAATAAATTTGAAGAAAAAGTGAGGATTCTATTATGAGAACAAACATTAAGAGATTATCATTAGGCGCAGCTGTTTTAGGTTTAGCCTTAGGTGGAACTAGTCTTACTTTAATTAATCAAGCTCAAGCATCTACTGGTGGACAAGCTACGGAACAAACACAAACTTCTAACTCAATCAATCTTTCTCAAAGTGATGTAATTAATAAATTTAATGAAAAGTATGGCTCAAAATCAATTAAGGAGATTGGACTAAAGAATAAGAAAAATAAATATATTTATGAAGTAGAGGGCTTTGATTCAGAAAAAGAATATAAAGTTAAAATTGATGCAAGTAGTGGCAAAATTTTAAAAGCTAAGTCAGAAAACTTAGATGCAGATGATAAAGAAGAGGCCTTAGATCTAAATGGCTTAATAAGCCGTAGTGAAGCTACAAAACTTGCCCAAACTAAGGCATCTGGTAAGGCTGTTAAGTGGTCTTTAGAAATGGATGATCAGCAACCAGTTTGGGAAGTTGAATTAAAAGATGGCAATAAAGAAACTGAAGTTAAGATTGATGCTAAAAGTCAAAAAATCTTAAAGACTAAGACTGATGAAGACAAAAAAGATAAGAAAGATAGTGAAAAGAAGGATCAAGTAGATCACAAAGAAAATAAGACTAGCAAAGAAGATAAGAATAATTAAGAACTTAGAATCGGATCGTATAGATCCGATTTTTTGTTTGCGAGTGTGTCATACGTAAAATGAATAGTAGCATATTTTTTTAGCAATTGTAGGTGGTACTTTTTTAATTTAAACTATCTGTGTAAGTTAATGAAACGAAAGGATATAGAATATGAAAGCAGCAGTTTTTGTAGAACCTGGTAAAGTTGAAGTAAAAGAAGTAGAGAAGCCAAAGATTGATGGAGAAAATCAAGCTATTATTCGAGTGATTTGTGCGAGTGTTTGTGGTTCAGATTTATGGTGGTTTAGAGGTATTGCCGACCGTGAATCTGGTTCATTGATTAGCCATGAAGCAATTGGTGTGGTTGAAGAAGTTAGTGATGATGTAACAGATATTAAACCAAATGACTTTGTCATTGTTCCATTTACTCATGGTTGTGGCCACTGTGTTGCATGTATTAACGGATTTGAAGGTAACTGCTTAAATCAAAAGTCAGGAACAAACGGGGGATATCAAGCAGAATACATGAAATATCAACCAGCAAATTCAGGTTTAGTTAAAATTCCTGAAAAGCCAGAAGACTACACTGATGATCAATTGGCATCCCTTCAAACTTTATCAGATTGGTTATCATGCAGCTTTAAATGCTGAAGTAAAACCTGGTTACACTGTAGCCGTAATTGGGGATGGTGCTGTTGGTCTTGCCGGTGTAATTGGTGCCAAGTTATTGGGTGCTGAAAAAATTATTCTTTTATCTCACCATAATGATCGTGCACAATTAGGTAAAGAATTTGGTGCAACTGATATTGTTTCGAGTCGAGACGAAGAAGCTGTTAAGGATGTGCTGGCCTTAACTAAGGAAAATGCTGGGGCTGATGCAGTGCTAGAATGTGTTGGTGCAGAAAGTGCTATTGAACAAGCTGGTCAAATTGCTCGTCCTGGTGCTGTGATTGGTAGAGTGGGTGTACCACATGCAGAACCTAAGTCAAACCAATTATTCTGGAAGAATGTAGGTTTGCGTGGTGGTATTGCTTCTGCAACTAAACCAGATAAAGAAGTTTTATTATAAGTAGTTCTTGATGGCAAAATTAATCCAGGTAAGGTATTTACCAAGAGTTTTGATTTAGATCATATTCAAGATGCGTATGAAGCAATGAGTAATCGTGATGCAATTAAGTCGTTGATCATTGTTAATGATAAGTAAAATCTCAAAAGACAACTTAAACTGTATGTTTAGGTTGTCTTTTTTGCATCTTAGTTATCAATTTTTGCCACTTAGTAATAAGTTATTGAAAAATATTTGTATGATAGTAAAATTAAAGCAAAATAAAAATAATGAGTGAATAATAAAACGAGGTGGCTGAAATGTTTTTCAATACAAGTGAGAAAACAAAGAATGAATATGTTAATGAAATTTTAAGTAACGATAGTTTTACTGATTTGAAACTTGATTTAATTGATCTAGACCTAAAAATTAAAGCAGGCGATCATTTTGAGGTTCACTATCGGGGACCAGTCGATAAAAAGCCAAGTCTAGTCCTTAATGAAAACTTGCTTGAAATTAAAGAACCTAAAGTAGAGCGTAAACCAGGTAAGTTTTGGAAAAAAGGGATTATTGAAATAAACATAGTTACAGATAAAAATAGAGCAGAATTAGTAATTACTGTTCCAGAAGATCATAAATTACACATGTTAAATGCTAGTTCAGTAAGTGGCGATACCAGTTTAGAAAACTTAAAATTAGACGCTTTAATGGGGTTTGCAGTAAGCGGTGACCTAGATTTGAAGAATATAGAAGTTGAAGATACAAAATTAACTACTACATCAGGAGATATTGATTGTACGAATGTAGTAGTAAACAAAGGAAAAGTTAAGTTAATAAGCGGAGACTTCAAGATGAAAAATAGTGAAGTAGGCGATGAACTTAGGGTTTCAACTACTTCTGGGGATACTTTGGTTGAAAATACTAAAGTAGCTCAATATCAACTCTCTACTTTAAGTGGGGATAATTCACTTTTTGGAAAACGTGGTGTAGCTGCACAAAGAGGGGATGAACATGATAAATCCACCCTTATTTTAAGTACTCTATCAGGTGATAATACAGTTAGATAATAAAATTGATTTTTTAACAAGAAAAAATATAAAAAAATTGTTGACATTTATGATGCTTATATTAAAATAATTATTAACAAATTTAATTAATCTGAAAACAAAGAGAAAGAAGAGTAGTTTAGTCTTAATTTACAGCGAGTCTCGTTAGGTGTGAGGAGATAAATTCTAAGGTTAAATGAAAATCACTTTCGAGTTCTAATTCTTAATCTTGAGTAAGAAGAAGTGGGAGCACCCATTATAGTGCTAACGTATCGCCAAGTAATTGGCCGCACGTGAAAGGTATTGTTAGTGATAACAATATAAATAAAGGGTGGTACCACGCTGAAGCGTCCCTCAATCAAAGTAATTTGGTTGAGGGACTTTTTTTGTATTCAGATGTTTATTTTCTGGAGGGAAAGAATATGATGACAGAATATACATCGCGTAAATTAAGATGGAAGGATTACCTAGTAGTGGCTTCCTTGCTATTTGGTTTATTCTTTGGGGCTGGTAACCTAATTTTCCCATTACATTTGGGCCAACTTGCTGGAGCCAATTGGGGAACAGCTGCTGTTGGATTTTTAATCACTGGTGTATTACTGCCTTTATTATCAGTGTTAGCAGTTGCAATTACCCATGCTGATGGGGTTTATGATATTGGAAAGCCTTTAGGTGCAGGATTTGCAGTTGTATTTATGGTTTTAATCCATGCTACAATTGGACCTTTATTTGGTACTCCAAGAACAGCCACTGTTTCATTTACAGTCGGAATGGCACCATTTGTTCCTAAGAACATGCAAGGAACAGCCTTATTAGTCTTCTCTGCTTTATTCTTTTTAGCAGCCTTTGCATTTTCTTACCATCAAAACAACATCTTGTCTAACGTTGGTAAAGTATTAAATCCACTATTTTTATCTCTATTATTTTTAGTATTCGTTGTTGCTTTTGCTCGTCCTTTGGGTAACCCACAAACTGCAGCTGTAACAAGTGCTTACAAGCATGGAGCATTAGTTAACGGATTCTTAGAAGGCTATAACACAATGGATGCTTTAGCAGGTTTAGCATTTGGTATTACAGTTGTTACTGCTGTTCGTGGCATGGGACAAAAAGATGCTAAGAGCGTATCTAAAGTAGTTGCTAAATCTGGTTTATTGGCAGTTTTGGCTATCGGCTTTATCTATTTATTGTTAATCTTAATGGGTGCAATGTCATTAGGTCGTTTTAAGGTTTCCGATAACGGTGGTGTTGCATTTAACCAAATCGTTAATGTTTATGGCGGTGTATTTGGTCAAGCCTTACTTGCTTTCTTATTAACTGTTACTTGTTTAACTACTGCTGTTGGATTAGTTGCAGCTTTTGCACAAGACTTCCATAAGCACTTCCCACAAGTCAGCTACCATGCTTGGTTGGCACTTAGCTGCTTAGCATCATTCTTAGCAGCTAACTTTGGATTAGACACAATCATTGCTTGGTCAACTCCAATGTTGATGTTCTTATACCCATTATCAATGGTATTAATCTTATTATCTGTTTTTTCACCATTATTTAAAACAGATGGAGTTGTTTACTTCTTTGTAATCCTATTTACAGTTGTTCCTGCTTTAGGTGACATGGTAGTTGCTTTTCCAAGCGTTGTAAGTCAAAGCTCATTTGGTTTAGCTGTTGCTTCTCTTAGAAATAATTTGCCATTAGCTAATATGGGACTTTCATGGCTCGTACCAGCTTTGGTTGGTTTAGTAGTTGGATTAGTTGTTCATTTTGTTAAATCTAAAAAAGTAGCTTCCGTTTTAGAAGAAGATTAAATATTTAGCTCTGCTGAAAATCAGCAGAGCTTTTTTGATAAATAAATAAAGTTTACTTGTTATTAGAATAGGGCTAAGAACTTCTAATCAAAAGTCAAGACTAAAATTATAGCTTTAATAGGATTAATATTATCTATATGTTGTATGTTAGCTAGAGCTGATAACACTAAATATAGAATGATAAAAGGTGAGGATTTACATGGCTACGTTAGAAATTAAAGACTTACATGTTGAAGTTGAAGATAAGGATAAGAAGAGTAGAAAAAAGATCCTTAAAGGTGTGAATTTAAGTTTGAAAACTGGTGAAATTCACGCAATTATGGGGCCGAACGGAACAGGAAAATCTACTTTATCTGAAACGATTATGGGAAATCCCCGCTATCATGTTACCCAAGGAGATATTTTGTTAAACAATGAAAGCATTGTTGAAATGCCAGTAGATGAGCGCGCTCGTAAGGGGTTATTTCTAGCAATGCAATATCCAGCAGAGGTGCCGGGCGTAACTAATGCAGAATTTTTACGTGCTGCAATTAATGCTCGTCGTCCAAAGGATGATCCAATCTCTGTGATGACTTTCTTGAATGAATTGGATAAGAACCTTGATTTGTTAGATATGAATAAGGCCATGACTGAACGATATCTTAATGAAGGATTTTCAGGCGGAGAAAAGAAACGTAATGAAATTTTACAGATGTTAATGATTAAACCAAGTTTTGGAATTTTAGATGAAATTGATTCTGGCCTTGATATTGATGCATTGCGAGTAGTATCGCGTGGAGTGAATGTAATGCGAGGAGATAATTTTGGTGCTTTAATGATAACACACTATCAACGTCTGCTTGATTACATCGTTCCAGATGTTGTACATGTCATGATGGATGGACGAGTTGTAAAAGATGGAGGGCCCGATTTAGCTAAGAAACTTGAAAAAGAGGGATATGCAGGTTTACGTGATGAACTTGGCTTAGATATTAAATTAGTTGATGAGAATTAGGAGGGCCTATGCTAACTAAAGAAAATTTGCTTAATTTTTCTCATAAAAACAATGAATCGTCATGGCTAACTGATTTAAGAATTAAGGCCTTTGAAAGATTAGAAGAACTTGATTATCCTAAAATGCAGCGATTCTCTTATCATGATTGGCCATTGATTAAAAAGGAAGATTTTTCCTGGTCTAATCAAGCTGATTTTTCTTTAAAAGAAGAGCAGAAACTTTTAGAAAAGAAAGGCATCATTTTAACCGATATTTTTACAGCAAGTAAAAAATATCCTGAACTTGTGCAGTCAACTTTAGGGTCAGTAATTAAACATAATGAAGATAAACTAACTGCTTATCATTATGCCTACTTAAATTCTGGACTTTTTCTCTATATTCCTAAAGATACTATCTTAACCGATCCAATTACAATTTCTTTGAGCCCAACTCAAGCTACCTATATTTCTCACCTTTTAATCGTTGCCGATAATAATAGTAAGGTAAAATTTTTAGAAGAAATTCAAGATAAAGATAAAAAAGCTAGTTCAGCCAGTTTAATGGTGGAGCTTGTAGCTCGTCCTGGGAGTCATATTGAATTTTCTTCACTTGATGAGCTTAGCCAAGACACAACACTTTACTTTAATCGTCGAGCAAGAATTGAAAAAGACGCTCACGTTGAATGGGCAATTGCTTTTATGAACGATTGTAATACATTAGGAGATCTTGATTCTGAGTTAGTTGGGGAAGGAAGTTTTGCGGATTCTAAGGCCATCGCAGTTACAACTGCTAATCAAAAAGTAGGAATTAATAATCGCGTAACTAATCGTGGACCGCACTCTACTGGATTAATCAATCAACGTGGGGTCTTACTAGAAAATTCCAGATTGATCTTCAATGGAATTGGTCAAATTGTGCATGGTGCACATGGTTCAAAAGCTGATCAACAAAATAGAGTCCTGATGATGTCTGATGAAGCTCATGGAGATGCTAATCCATTACTTTTAATTGATGAAAATGACGTTATTGCAGCTCATGCTGCTAGTGTTGGTCCAGTAGATAAAGTCCAAATGAACTATTTAATGAGTCGGGGTATTCCTTATGATCAGGCACAAAGATTAGTTATACGCGGTTTTCTTGGTGCAGTGTTAGATGCAATTCCAAATAAAGATGTTCGCGGAAAAATGATTGATATTCTAGAGAGAAAACTGATCGATGGCCAAATTAAACACTAAAAAAGTAAAGCAAGATTTTCCAATTTTTAATCAAAAAATTAATGATGAAACTCTTGTTTATCTAGACAATGCAGCAACTAGCCAAATACCGAAGTTTGTTGAAGAAAAAATTAGAGATTTTAATGAAAAAGAACGTGCAAACGTCCATCGCGGGGTTCATACATTAGGATTAAGAGCTACTAATCAATATGAATCAAGCCGTCAAAAGGTAGCTAATTTTATTGGAGCAAATAATGATGAAGAAGTTATTTTTACTTCTGGATGTACTGATAGTTTAAATTTAGTTGCAGCTAGCTTTGGTGAACAAAATATTCAGGCAGGAGATGAGATCCTAATCTCAATTATGGAACACCATAGTAATCTTTTGCCTTGGCAGCAACTTGCTAAAAGAAAAAATGCTAAGTTAAACTTTATTGAAATAAATTCAGATGGCTTACTTGATATTGAAAGTTTAAAAAATAGAATCAGCTTAAAAACTAAAATTGTTGCTTTGACTCATGTAAGCAATGTTTTAGGCACAATTAATCCAATTAAGGAGATTACAACATTAGCTCATGAAAAAGGAGCAATTGTTGTAGTTGATGGGGCACAGGCGGTCGGACATTTTCCAATTAATGTAGCTGAATTAAATGTAGACTTTTATGCTTTTTCTGGTCATAAAATATTCGCTCCTACAGGAATTGGCGTTTTATATGGGAAAAAGGACCTTTTAGATAAAATGACACCTTATCGTTTGGGTGGTGAAATGATTGCTAATGTAACTAGAGAAGGAGCAACATGGGCAGACTTACCATATAAATTTGAAGCGGGCACACCAAATGTTGCTGGTGCCATTGGACTTGGAGCAGCAATTGATTATCTGCAGTCTCTAGACTTTGAACTTATTCAAAAACATGAACATGAATTAACAACTTATGCCTTAGAAAAGCTAAGAAATATTTCAGGATTAACAATCTATGGTCCACAAAAAAGTAATGGTCGCATTGGAGTAATATCTTTTAATTTAAAGAATATTCATCCCCATGATTTAGCAACTGCACTAGATTTGGACGGAATTGAAGTTCGTGCTGGTCATCATTGTGCTCAGCCGCTAATGACTAGCCTTGAGACTGAGTCAACTGTCCGAGCTAGTTTGTCTATTTATAATACGAAAGATGATATTGATAAATTAGTAAGTTCTCTCCACGAAGCAAAGGAGTTTTTCAGTGAGTTTAGATAAATTAAGAAGTTTATATAAAGCTGTAATTTTAGATCATGCTCAAATGCCGCGAAATTATGGACAACTAACTGACTTTAGTCATGAAACTACTGTATATAATCCAAGTTGCGGTGATAAAATTCATCTGACAATTTTGATTGAAAATAATAAAATTAAAAAAATTGCTTTTAACGGCGAAGGGTGCACAATCAGTAAAGCGTCTGCCAGTATGATGACAGACTTGGTAAAAGGAAAAAGTATCAAAGAGGCAATTGAGCTTTCACACCTATTTTCAAACTTAGCAGCCGACAAGAAAAGCGACACTTTAAAATTAGAACAATTAGGAGATGCTCAAGTATTAGTAAATATTATGCAATTTCCGGCCCGAATCAAATGTGCTACTTTAGCATGGTGGGGACTAGATCGAGCATTACTTGGTAAAGAAAAGGAAGAAGAAAATGACTAAAGCAGAGGATATAGTTAAAGACGAAGATTATCAGTTCGGCTTTCACGATAATGTAGAACCGAAATTTTCAACTGGTCGTGGCTTAACAGAAGAAGTAGTTCGACAAATTTCAGCAGAAAAACATGAACCTAAATGGATGCTAGATTATCGTTTAAAAGCTTTTCATATTTATGAAAAAATGCCAATACCAGATTTTGGTCCCGATCTTTCAGGGCTTGATCTAGATAATATGCTTTATTATCAAAAAATGACCGATAAGAAATATCGTGATTGGAAGGATGTACCACAAGATATTAAGGATACTTTTGAGCGACTTGGTGTACCGCAAGCAGAGCGAAAATACTTAGCGGGTTCGGCTGCCCAATATGAATCGGAAATGGTTTATCATAAAATGAAAGAACAATTTGATAAACTAGGGATCATCTTCACTGATACGGATACAGCTTTGCAGGAGTATCCTGATTTATTCAAAAAATACTTTGGTAAGTTAGTTCCAATTGATTCAAATAAATTTTCTGCCTTAAACTGTGCTGTTTGGTCAGGAGGAACTTTTATTTATGTGCCAAAAGGAGTACAAGTTCCAACACCAGTTCAGGCATATTTTAGATTAAATGCAGAAAATTCAGGACAGTTTGAAAGAACTTTGATCATTGTTGATGAGGACGCGCATCTTGATTATGTTGAAGGATGTACTGCTCCGCAATACTCTTCAGATTCTTTACATGCGGCAGTTGTTGAAGTAAATGTCTTAGATAATGCATATTGTCGTTATACTACAATTCAAAACTGGTCTGATAACGTCTATAGTCTAGAAACAAAGCGTGCAGTTGCTGGAAAGCATGCAACAATGGAATGGGTAGACGGTAATTTAGGTGCGAAAGTTACCATGAAATATCCAAGTGTCTATTTAAATGGTGAAGGTGCTCGCGGTACTATGCTTTCAATTGCAGTTGCACACCACGGTATTCACCAAGATTCTGGAGCTGGAATGTTTCATAATGCTCCTAATACTTCTAGCTCAATTGTGTCTAAGTCAATTGCCAAGGGTGGTGGGTCAACAGATTATCGCGGTAGTGTTAAGTTTTCTAAAAAATCAGATGGCTCAAAGGCTCATGTGGAATGTGACACGATTATTATGGATGATATGTCTTCTTCTGATACGATCCCAACTAATGCTATTGAAAATTCAAATGTAGCGATGGAACATGAAGCCACAGTTTCTAAAATTTCTGAAGACCAGCTGTATTATTTAGAAAGTCGTGGCATCCCAGAAAGAAAAGCAACTGAAATGATTATTATGGGCTTTGTTGAACCCTTTACTAAGCAATTACCAATGGAATATGCAGTCGAACTTAATCGCTTGATTAGCTTCCAAATGGAAGGAGCAATTGGATAGTGCTAGAAATAGAGAAATTATCTAATACCGAAAAGGAAGTTTACCAAGCCTTAAAAAAAGTAATTGATCCAGAACTGCAGGTTAACATCGTTGATTTGGGATTGATTTATGGTATTGAAGTAAGCGAGACAAAATGTCAGATTACGATGACTTTAACGATTATGGGATGTCCTCTAAGTGAGTGGTTAGATCACGAAATTACTAAAGCTGCCAAAAGTGTTGATGAAGTTGATGAGTGCCAAATTAAACTCGTTTGGTATCCGCAATGGAATCCAAGTATGATGTCTAGAGTGGCCCGGATGACCCTTGGAATTCATGGATAGGGGTAAAGATGGAAGATCATAGTTTTATTTCATACGCAAATGGTAAATCTTTAGTGGAAATTAATAGCACCATTCCTGTTCCGAGAACTCGTAATTTCTTCAGGATGCTTTTAGCATATACTGGTCCTGGTGCATTAGTTGCTGTTGGATACATGGATCCAGGAAACTGGGCAGCTTCAATTAATGGTGGTCAGAGTTTTAATTACCTTTTGATTTCTACTATTTTAATTTCTAGTTTAATGGCTATGCTTTTACAATATATGGCCGCAAAATTAGGAATCGTTACTCAAATGGATCTAGCACAAGCCATTCGTGCCCGTACTAGTAAAAGATTAAGTTTTATCCTTTGGATTATAATTGAACTAGCAATTATGGCAACTGATGTAGCGGAAGTTATTGGAGCGGCGATTGCTTTAAATCTTTTGTTTAAGATTCCACTGGTTATTGCAACTTTTATCACTGTGTTTGATGTGTTACTTTTATTGTTATTGTCAAAAGTTGGATTTAGAAAAATAGAAGCCTTAGTATCATGTCTGATTATGGTAATCTTGCTGGTTTTTACTTATCAAGTCATGTTAGAGAATCCTAACTGGAAAAATATTTTTTTGTCTGCATTGCCCTCTCCCGAATTAGTAGCTCAGCATCCCGTAGTTAATGGATTATCGCCTTTAACAGGAAATTTGGGAATAATTGGTGCCACTGTTATGCCGCATAATTTTTATTTGCATTCATCTATTTGCCAAACTAGAAAAATTAACCATGATGATCTGACAGCAGTTCAAAATGCAGTTCGCTTTACTACGTGGGATTCAAATATTCAATTAATTATTGCCTTTTTTGTTAATGTACTTTTATTAATTATGGGAGCTGCTGTTTTTAAAAGTGGTGCAGTCAAAGATAGTTCATTTTTTGGTTTGTATGATGCTCTAAGCAATACGACTATGTTAAACAATCCAATTTTGATCTCAGTAGCTAAGACAGGAATTTTATCAGTCTTATTTGCAGTTGCACTTCTTGCTTCTGGTCAAAATTCAACAATTACTGGAACTCTAACTGGGCAGGTAGTAATGGAAGGCTTTATTCACTTAAAGATGCCACTATGGGCAAGACGGCTATTCACCAGATTATTATCCGTAATTCCAGTTATTATGTGTGCTTATGACGGCAAAAGATTCAATTTCTGAGCAACATTTTGCCCTGAATATGCTTTTGGAAAATTCTCAAGTTTTTCTAGCATTTGCAGTACCATTTTCAATTGTGCCACTTTTGATTATGACAGATGATAAGAGAATGATGGGACAATTTAAGAATAGAAAGATTTGGTCGATTCTAGGATGGGCCAGTTCAATTATTTTGATTTTCTTGAATTTGTGTAATTTACCAGCTACTTTTGTTTCCTTTAATATGATGCCAAAAAGAGATGCAGTCGTTTTAGCTTATGTGATCATTATGCTAATTATTTTATTAATGGGCTGGACATGTTGGGATATGCGAAAGAAGAAATAGTTTTGATATCTTTAATAGTTGGGTTAATATTAAGAGAATAATAATTTAAATAGATCGGATTAATAAAAATGATTTATCAAACTTTTGCCCAATTATATGATCAGTTGTTTGATTCAGATATGTACAAGAGCTGGGAGAAATTCACTTTAGCTAATATTAATAAAAAGAATTGTAAGCTACTCGACCTAGCTGGTGGTAGTGGCCGATTGGCCGTTTTACTTGCTAAAGATGGTATAAATGTCACGGTAGCTGATTTTTCAGATGAAATGCTTACCTTAGCAGATCAACATAGTACTGAAAATAATGTTTCTTTACAGCTGGTACAAGCTGATATGCGAGATTTAGCTGGCCTTGAAAAATTCGATGTAATTACTTGCTATGCGGACTCTTTCTGTTATCTGGATGACGAAGCTGACTTGTTTCAAGTATTTTCTGAGGTCGCCAATCATTTAAAAGCTGATGGTGTATTTCTTTTCGATGTAATTACACCTCATCAAACCGACGATATTTACCCAGGCTATATGTATAATTATCAAGATGATGATCATCGTCGAGCATTTATGTGGCAGAGTTATGCCAATGATGATGTGGAACATGGGGTGATCCATGATTTAACATTCTTTAACCGTTTACCTAATGGCGAATATGATCGGTTATCTGAAACTCACTATGAAAGAGCATATGATTTAGATACCATTAAAGAATTGTTGAAACATGCTGGTTTTAACTCAATTGAAGTTGGATCTGACTTTAGTTTAGAAATGAAAGATAAAAAGGCAACTCGCTGGTTCTTTAAATGTCAAAAATAATAGAAATATCTAAGGGAAAAAACATTAAAATAAAGCACTGATAATCATCGTTAAATAAACGTTGATATATCAGTGCTTTTACTTTCTAAAGAGTCATGTTTTAAATCAAATTAAGACTTGTTTACGAAACACTTTTTATGCTACATATGCAGATTTGTATAAATCTCTAGCTGCATTAATATCTTGCTCTTGAATAGAATAATATGAGCCTGCCGGATACATTACAGAAGCTGGATTAGTATGTTACAAGCCGATTGCATGACCTAGTTCATCATTATTTGAAATATCAATAAAGACATTTGCTTTAGCATGGTTCCAAGTCTGGTTGCTGGAAGTCTCGTGATTCTGCCCTTCATTAGAATTAGAAGTTACTGGCTGATTTGGCTATTGGTTATCTGATTCTGAGGATGGCGTCTGATCAGAAGGTCGATCGGAAACTTTAGGTGGAACTATTTTTAATGGATTAAGATCGCTAGCGTCTAAGGTTGATATTTTTTCCTTTAATGTACTAATTGAATCGTTAGTAGCCATGCGAACAGTAGGATTATTCTTATAAGTATTAAGACCTAATAGAAGAAAGAGCTTAATTGTTTTTCTGACACTTTTCATGTAACTGTTATCACCTCCATTCGACAACAAGTTTATTTGGGAGATGTGAATAATTAATGGTGAAATAGGTAGATATTTTTAGCGAAAGTTAACTTTTTCTTAGTAAGTAGTAAAAAATACTATGTACTTAGCGTATGAGAATAAAGGTTACTCTTCTTAATTCATGTTCTATTTTTTTATTTAAAGTTGCATATAAGACAAGCTAAAGGAATTTATTGCATTTTAAGACTACAATAGAAGGTGAAAACATTTTTGAGAAGAGAAGGGAACTAAGATGTGTACATCAATTTTATATAGTCCAAAAGATAATTATTTTGGTAGAAATTTAGATTATGAAATTGCCTATGGTCAGAAAGTGGTAATTACTCCTAGAAATTATCAACTTAATTATCGACATTTACCAACACAAGATACTCATTATGCAATGATCGGTGTTTCAGTAGTCGCCAATGACTATCCATTATATTGTGATGCTATCAATGAAAAGGGACTAGGGATAGCCGGATTAAATTTCACTGGTCCTGGTAAATATTTTTCTGTAGATGAAAGTAAAAAGAATGTTACTTCTTTTGAACTGATCCCATATTTACTAAGTAATTGCGAAACTATCGAAGATGTAAAGAAATTATTGTCTGAAACTAATATTACTAATGAAAGTTTCTCTAAAGATTTACCAGTGACTACTCTTCATTGGTTAATGGGTGATAAAAGTGGTAAGAGTATAGTTATTGAATCAACAGAAACTGGTTTACACGTTTATGACAACCTAGTTAATACTTTAACAAATAATCCTGTCTTTCCAGCTCAGGTTGAAACCTTGGCTAACTTTGCCTCAGTTTCTCCAGCTCAACCTAAAAATACACTTGTACCTAATGCAGACATTAATCTGTATAGTCGCGGATTAGGGACTCATCATTTACCAGGCGGAACAGATTCAAATTCTCGCTTTATTAAGGCATCTTTTGTATTAGCACATTCTCCAAAAGGTAATGATGAAGTTGAAAATGTAACTAATTTCTTCCATATCTTACATTCAGTTGAACAAGCAAAGGGTACAGATGAAGTTGAAGATAATGTATTTGAATTTACCATGTATTCAGACTGTATGAATTTGGATAAGGGAATTTTATACTTTACTACTTACGATAATAACCAAATTAATGCTGTGGATATGAATAATGAAAATTTAGATACTTCTGATTTGATTACCTATGAATTATTTAAGGATCAAGCCATTAAATTTGAAAATTAAAAGTTAGTTTAAAATTAATTTAGTAGTAAATTTTAACAAAGTAAAACGGGTGAAGTTGATTGGCTCCACCCGTTTTGATTTGTTATTTAGGGTTGATAAGATTTTATCTTTCACAAGTTTAAACCTAAAAAATTCTAGATGAATTTTAAAATTTATCTAAAATCATCTCTTGTTCAACAAATTTATCGAAGTAGGGCAATAAAAAGCTAACATAGCCATAACCATTCGGTTTAATAATTTGGTCATCAATTAATTTCCGGCGATAGACAGCAATGTAATTAGGTCCTTTTTTCCTAAGATTACCAATAACCTGACTTTTAACCTTGTGTTGCTTAGATTTAACCATAGCTTGTACAAATTCTTTTTCACGCTCAGACATGTCGCTATAAACTTTGAAGTAAACATTTCTATTTAATTCACTAATATAGATGTCTAAAATGCGGTTTATATCAGATATAGAAATCGTCTTATTGGAGGAATGAATGATTTCTTCCCACAAATGATAGCCCAATAATTGAAAAGCATAAGCAAATCCTTGAGTTTGTTTAGTCATATATAAAAGAGTTTCAGTCGAAAATGTATAGCCAGCTTTACTAAAAATGTGCTGATAACTATTTTTTATACTTTCAATATCTAAAGGATTCGATTCAAAACGATTCGATTGGCACGCAATAGAAAGGTAAGAACAGCATAATTTTGAATTTCTGAAACATTTTCTGGTAAACCTGCCATAAGTAAAGAAACATTAAGATTGTTTCGAATCATAATTTGATAACAACTAGCAAACTTTTTTAATAATGATGTTAAATGTACTTCGTCAATGTTAATTAAAACATGAAACCCTTTTTTCGTTAGTTTCTCTAAGGCATCTTGAAATAATAATTGAAAATTAAATTCAGTCTCTTGATGAAAACTAGCGCTCATATCTAGTCCAAAGAAGTTCATCTTTAGGTCGATGTTTTTTATAATCTTCAAATTAAGAAGATGTCGTTGTAATTGATTTATTAGGGAGATTAAGAGATCATCATCTAGAACTAAATTAATTACTAACCAATTTTTATCTTTACTTATTAAGTTAGAAACTTCTGTCATCAATGTAGTTTTTCCCGAACCACGTTGTCCGTAAAGAAGGGATGTTTGAAAAGGCGAGTCCACTCTATTTAATTCATTAACTATACGTTGAGTTAATGAGTCACGATTTAAGAAAACACTAGGCATTTTTCCAAAATTAGGATTAAAAGGATTTTCCATTTAGTTACGCCTCTTTTTATAACTTTTTATAACTTTCGCTTAATTTTATAACTTTTTATAACTTTTTTCAGTTCGGAAGAAGTTGTTGGAGAGAACGAATAATTCTATATTGTAAGAAAAAACTACACATAATATATATGAAAACAAAAGTTTAACAACTGAGTAAAAAGTTTCCTATAATATAGGTACAAATTATCTCAATTATAAAAATGATAAAGAAGGAAATAAAATGGCAGTCCCAAAAAAGATTGAAGTTCGTGGTGGGCGTGTTCATAACTTAAAGAATATTAATGTAGATATCCCACTTCATAAGTTTGTAGCTATTTCAGGACTTTCGGGGTCAGGAAAGTCATCCCTGGCAATGGGAATTTTATATGAAGAAGGGTCGCGGCGCTACTTGGACGCTCTATCTACCTATATGCGTCGACGGATTAAGCAAGGTGCGCAAGCGGATGTAACTAGTGTAAAACATATTCCATCTGCCTTAGCCCTGCGCCAGAGACCAAGTGTTCCTAATGAACGAGCGACTGTTGGAACAACTACTGAAACTTTTAATGTCTTAAGGCTTATCTTTTCTAGATTAGGTTCACCTGTCTGTCCTAATGGACATCGTGTAGCCCCAAGTTTAGCTATTGCTGAAGCTATGTCTAAGTCGGGCGAAGAAATGGGGCAGGTCACTTGTCCAACTTGTGATGTAAAGTTTCACGTTCCAAGTGCGGAAGATTTTTCTTTTAATTCTGATGGAGCTTGTGAGCGTTGCAGTGGAACTGGTAAAGTACGGCAATTAGACGAAAGTAAGTTAATTGCCGATCCCAATCTTTCAATTAGGGACGGTGCGGTAGCTTCTTGGAATTTACCTGGAAGGAACTTTATGCCAAATGTGGCTGAACATGCGGGCGTTAGAATTGACATTCCTTATAAGGATTTAACTGAGAAAGAGAAAGATTTTGTTTTAAATGGTCCTGAAAAGAAGTACCAGATGGATTTGTTGTCAGGAACCGGTCGAGTTTTTCATAATTTTAATGCTTTATATGAAAATGCGCATCAAGCCGTTTTAAAATCAGCTGAAAGTAGTAAAAGTGAACGAGCACAGAAACGTCTTGCAGAATTTTTTACTTATTCAACTTGTCCCGTTTGTCATGGAACGCGTCTTTGTCCAGAACTACTTAATCAGTTAGTTAATGGAAAAAATATTGATCAAGTTCAACATATGCAACTAGGCGATTTGCCTAAATGGAGTAAAGAAGTTCTCGCTAGTCTGCCAGAAAATATGCATCCCATGGCTAAAGCCCTACTCAATGAATTTATTAATAATTTGCAGCCATTACTGGATTTAGGATTAGATTATTTAACCATGGCACGAGCTGGGAATACCTTGTCTACTGGTGAATTACAAAGAATCCAACTTGCTAGAACTTTACGTACAGAAACTACTGGAGTTTTATACGTTTTAGATGAACCTTCAATTGGATTACATCCTGCTAATGTTGATGGATTAATTAAAGTATTGCGAAAATTAGTTGCACAAGGTAATTCTCTTGTGGTCGTTGATCATAACGTTGATATTATAAAAGCAGCTGATGAAATTATTGAAATTGGTCCTGGTTCTGGTGAAGCTGGAGGAGAAATTTTGGATCAAGGCACTCCTGTAGAAATTGAAAAAGATTCTCAATCTTTAATTGCGCCTTATTTAGATGGCAAAGCTAATTTAATGGCTCGTAAAGTTAGTGATAAAGTTAATTCCGAACAAATTACTTTTGAAGTAGATCATTATTTTAATTTACATGATATTAAGGGTGGAATTCCTGTAAATCAAATTACTGCTGTAACTGGCTTTTCAGGAGCAGGAAAGACTAGTTTGATTTTAGATTCCATTGTTCCAGCAATTAAGGCACAAGATAAAGGTCAGCCTTTGCCAAAGCAAGTTAAAGAATTTAATTCTCCTGTGCGTCATGTTGTAAGTGTTGATGCTTCTCCAATTGGAAAGAGTACGCGTTCAACAGTCGCAACTTACACTTCAATTATGGATAATTTGCGTAAGCTCTTTGCTCAGCAGCCTTTAGCCAAAGAAAAGCATTATACTCCAAGCTATTTCTCTTATAATAATAAAGAAGGAGCTTGTCCAACTTGTGGTGGTACGGGAATCGTTACCTTAGACATCCAGTTTCTGCCTGATATGCAACAAACCTGTCCTACCTGCCATGGAGATAGATATAATCAAAAAATTCAGAAAGTTAAATGGCATGATCTTTCAATTGTTGATGTTCTTAACTTAGATATAAATGAAGCCATTCCAATTTTTAAAGAAGTTCCAAAAATTGAACGTGATCTACTTTTGTTGAAAGAAGTAGGTCTTGATTATTTACACTTAGGAGAAAGTACACCAACTTTGTCTGGTGGGGAAGCGCAGAGATTAAAATTAGTAACGCACTTAAGTCAGAGACAAGACGATACCCTATTTGTTTTTGACGAACCTACTATTGGTTTGCATCCATTAGATGTAAAGGTATTAGTTCATGTAATGCAAAAACTTATTGATCAAGGCGCAACTATAATTACTATTACGCATGATCTTAACTTAATCGTTAATACTGACTACATGCTTGATTTAGGGCCACGTGGTGGTGAAAATGGAGGAAAGCTAGTGGCTAAAGGTAGACCATTAGAATTAATTAAAGATCCGCAAAGTCTGACAGTAAAATATTTAGCAGACTATGTAGATCAGTTTAAATTAAATAAAATAAACAGTTAATAAAAATGGAAGTAGCCACCTTAAAAATAAGCTACTTCCATTTTTTATATTCCTAAGTAATTTGTGTAAAAAGAGAAGCTGAGATATATGTAAAGTTTTAACAAATAGCTAAATAGTGATACCCAATATGTAAATCTATCTATATTTTGTTAAAGCTATTAAATATTTAACATACAATCAGAAGGTAACTATAATTTAGATATGAACTTAAGCTTAAAGGAAAGAGCAGAAATATCCATTTAGAATAGGGAATTTATTTCTGTAGCTTCAATAAGATTGAAATAAAAGGAACTCTCACTATGAAAAAAACTAAAAAAGCTTCAATTTTCGCATTACTAATCAGTATATTATTATTTACGGTTGCCTGTACCAAACAAAGTAGACATTCTAATGCTAACTCAAGTAATGACCAAACTTATTCACAAATTTCCTCTCAAGTTTGGCGCATAAGGAATGGAAAAGAAATAATTTATGGTCATATTTATCGCCCTAAGAATTATCGTGAGAAAAAGATGCGAGTAGCAATTTTATCACACGGGTTTGGTGGTACAGAGGATCAAATGAAACCATATGCAAAAAATTTAGCTCATCGTGGTTATTTTACATATGTTTATGACTTTCCGGGTGGATCTTTAGATGGAAAAAGTACTGGGCGTAAGACTACTGAGATGTCTATCTTTACCGAAGAAGCTGATTTACTCAAGATAATACAAGCTGTAAGACAAAGAAATGATGTTCAAAAAAATAACATCTTACTAGTAGGAGCAAGTCAAGGTGGTGCAGTTACTGCCTTGACTGCCTCAAGACACCCTAAACATATTTCGGCTTTAGTACTTATGTATCCAGCATTTTCAATAACTGATAATGCTAAATCACGATATCATTCTTATACACAAGTACCAAATCATCCTGAACTCTTCGGGATTCCTCTTGGAAAAACATACTACAAGAATTTGTTTAAAATGGATATTACCAAAGCAGCAACGAAGTTTAGTGGCCCTGTTTTAGTTGTACATGGAGAACAGGATGATATAGTTCCAGTCAGATATGCACGTAAAGCTAATAATAATTTTAAAAATTCAACTTTGAAAGTTTTGCCAAACGCAGGACACGATTTTGATGGAAGTGACCGGAAGCAAGCAATTGAATATATGGATCAATTTATTAACAAATTAAAGTAAATTGATTTTTAATCTGAGGTAATATATGAAAAAACTATTTTCTTTTACAATGATAACGTTAGCTTTAATATTTGGAACTGTCGCATGTTCAAAGAATGTACAAAATAGGTCTGAAGATCAGACAAATATTAGTAACATAAAGAGGAAGAGCGAATATCCTATTAGTATTAGAGTTAATGGTCAAATAATTAAAGCACATTTGAATAATTCAGCAGCTGCTAGACAATTTAGAAATGAATTACCTGTGACCTTATCATTTAGAACTTTTATGTCTGATTATCCTGAAAAGATTGCAGATTTACATCATGGTTTATCAACTAAGGGGATGCCAAAGGGACATGCTGGTACCAAAGGTAGCATTGGTTACTGGTCTCCAGATCAAAGAATTGTTTTTTATTATGGAACAGAGTCGTATTATGAAGGGATTCATATTATAGGTAAATTTGATTCTATGAAATCTTTAAAAACAATTAGGAATATGAAGGAAAACACAAGAGTAAGAATTACTCGTAACTAAATAGATACGGAGGATAAAGATATGAATAAAATATCTCCTACACAAATAACTCAAGAAAATGATCATTATATTTTTGAACTGGATAAAGATGTAATTCGTAAAAAAGTGTCTTACTATACGAGATATGGAATAGAAATTGCAGCAGATTTGTACTATAAAAAGAATCTCGATCTCAATAAAAAGAATGTTGGGTTAGTTATTGGACCACCATTTGGCGGAGTTAAAGAACAAGGCCCTGGTGTTTATGCTAATCAATTGGCAAAATATGGTTATGTGATTATAGCATTTGATCTTGCATATCACGGATATAGTGGTGGAGAACCAAGGTATACTGGATCTCCAGATACGTATTTAGAAGATTTTTCAGCAGCTGTTGATTATTTGACTACTCTTGATTTTGTAGATGAAGATAAAATTGCTGCAATTGGTATATGTGCTAGTGGTGGGTTTGCACTGGGGGCTGCAGCTCAAGACGCAAGAATTAAAGCTGTAGTTACAAGCGTAATGTATGATATTCCCCGTTTAGCTGGGCAGACGACGGGAGAAGAGAGAAATAAGCAATTAATTACGTTTAGTAAGCTTCGTACTACTGATCCGACGAAATATCAACTTAATTATCCAACTGAACCTCAAGATTCTATTCCTGCAAATTTACCACCAGTTCAATCTGAATTTTTTAGTTTTTATGGCACTAAACGTGGCTGGCATAAACATGCTTTAACTAATATTACCGATGTTTCGAATTTATCATTCATGAATTTTGAAGCAACAGATAGAATTAATGAAATTTCTCCTCGTCCAGTCTTAATGATTACAAGTGAAGAAGCACATTCAAAGCAATTTACGTTAGATACTTACAAGAGATTAAAAGAACCAAAAAAATTAGATATTGAACCCAAAGGCCAACATATTGATTTTTATGACAATATTGACGTTATTCCTTTTAATAAAATAGATGCTTTTCTTAGAAATAGTCTTCAATAGAATTTATAGTATTAGGATGTCAATCTAAAAGGATGATGATCACATAAACGATTAGCTAGGCCAAGTTGTTGTATAAAGAGAAAAAATAAAATAGATAATTAATAAAAGTGGAGGTAGCCAGCTTAAGATAAGCTACTTCCATTTTTTTATTCCTAGCTAATTTGCCTATAAGAGAGACCTATCAGCAGTCTAAAATATTTTTCTTAATTTTATTGGGATTTTATACTAAAAGAGAATTCAATACATAGTTTGAATTATAAAATTTTATGTGTTATTATTTACTTACAAAAAGTAAGTAAATAAGAGAGGATGAATAATCATGAGTATTGAATTAGGTATTTCTTCATTTGGTGAAACAACACCACTTAAAACAACAGGTAAGGCAATTAGTCATGATCAGAGAATTCGAGATTTGCTTGATGAAATTATTCTGGCAGATGAATTGAAGATTGATGCGTTTGCAATTGGTGAACATCATAGAAAAGACTTTGCTGTCTCAGCTCCTGAAATAGTTTTAGCAGCAGCTGCAGCAAAAACTAAGCATATTCATCTATCTAGTGCGACTACTAATCTCCCAACGATTGATCCAATTCGGGTTTATGAACAATATGCAACTATTGATGCTTTTGCACCTGGTAGAGTAGAAATTATGGCAGGCCGAGGATCATTTACAGAAGCTTTTGATCTATTCGGCTATAACATTGAAAATTATGATGATCTCTTTATTGAAAAATTGTTAATGCTTTTAGAAATTGATAAACATGAAATTTTGGATTGGAAGGGCGGAAAATTTACTCCTAAAGTAGATCACAAGGGAATATACCCTCGCACTCAGAAGCCAATTCCAATTTCAGTAGCAAGTGGTGGTAGTATCAATTCAACTATTCGGACTGCTGAACTAGGTTTACCAATAGTTTATGCAATTATCGGTGGCAATCCGTTAGACTTTAAGCCAATGATTACGCTTTATAGAGAAGTAGCAAAAAAAGCTGGTCACGATTTAAGTAAAATGCCAGTGGCTGCACATTCGTGGGGATGGTTAAATCAAGATAAAGATCGTGCAATTAAGGAATATTTCTATCCAACCAAGCTTCTTGTAGATCAGATTAGTAAAGAAAGACCTCATTGGACTGGAATGACTTATGATCAATATCTTGAATCAGTCGGAGCAAATGGAGCAATTTTTGTTGGTGATAGTGAAACTGTAGCTAACAAGATAATTAAAGTAATGGAAGAACTTGGATTAAATAGATTTTATCTTCACTTACCAATTGCTTCAATGCCGCATGAAGAAGTTATGAATGCAATTAAGATATACGGTGAAGAGGTTGTACCTAAGGTAAAAGAACACTTTAAGAAAAAAGAAGATAAGAAACGCCTAAACGTGAAATGGAAAGATTAAGCACAATATAATTATGCTTAAAACGTATATCTGTATATTACATATAAATATTTTTAATACCTATCTTCCTTTCTTATAATGTAAATAATTAGAGAAAGGAAGAGCGCATATGGAGTATAAGAACTTAGGAAAGACAGATATCAAAGTTTCACCATTAGCAGTAGGATGTATGAGTTTTGGTAAGCATACAGATTTTAATAAATGGTCACTTAATTATGAAGCTACTAAAAAAGTAGTTCAACGTGCATGGGAACTAGGTGTAAATTTCTTTGATACTGCAAACGTTTATGCTGAAGGTACGAGCGAAGAGTATCTAGGGAAGGCTCTAAAAGCAAATAGTATTCCTCGCGATAAGGTAGTAATTGCTTCAAAGGTATACTTTAATCCAGGGCGCTTAAGTTCAGAAGCGATTCATCGTGAAATTGATGGAACTTTGGAACGTTTAGGAACTGATTACTTAGATTTGTATATCATTCACAGATTTGACTATGACACTCCAATTTCCGAAACGATGGAGGCATTAAATGATTTAGTGAAATCAGGTAAGGTTCGAGCAATTGGAGCTTCGGCGATGTATGGCTACCAATTCCAAAATATGCAAGTCTTTGCTAAAGAAAATGGATTAGCTCAATTCCAAGCCATGGAAGATCACTATAATTTGCTTTATCGTGAGGATGAAAGAGAACTTATTCCAATATGTAAGCAATATAATGTTTCCTTAATGCCCTACAGTCCACTAGCCGGCGGACATTTAGCGCATACTGGATGGACCACTAATACTGCTCGCAGTAAAAATGATGGAACTTTACGTGGAAAGTATGACCGAATGGAAAAGTTTGACTTGCCTATTGTTGATCGTGTTCATGAACTTGCAGAAAAACATCATGTAGAGATGTCGGAAATAGCTCTTGCTTGGGAATGGGCTAAAGGAATTACAGCTCCAATTGTTGGATCAACAAAAATTAGCCATCTTGAAACTGCTGTTAAGGCTCTTAATGTTAAACTTACATCAGAAGATGTTGATTATCTCGACGAACTTTATGTGCCACATCCAATCATTGGTGCAATTGATCAAAATCCACCTGCAGGAACAGTAGTTTTAGATAAAAAGTAAACAATGTCAAAAGCAATTCAAGTAAGAATTGCTTTTTATTATGTCTTGAAATATATAAACTTGAACTGAAGTAGAGACCATATTTTATACTTAAAGAGAATATCTTAATAGATAATAGAAAGAAAATTTTAAAACCATATCGTACTCGTATCATGGCTTGGTACCGACTTGGTCACGGTGACAAGAGCTTAATTCAAGAACCAATTTTCACTAAGCTTGCAGAGAAGTATGGTAAATCTAACGTTCAAATCATTTTGCGCTGGCACATTCAAGAAGGAAACATTGTAATTCCTGGTTCAACTAACCCAGCTCATATTAAATCAAATGCTGATATCTTTGACTTTAGCTTAACCGATGAAGAAATGGCAGAAATTGCTAAGGTAAATAAGAATAAGCGTTACTACATCCCTGATGATGCTAAAGAAGAAGTATACGCTTCGATGGAAATGGATTTTGACTCACAAAAATAGTAATTTTGCATAATCAATTGATTGCCTTTTCTTCCGTTCTAATTAGTTAAAATTGTTAAATAATTTTGTATAATAAAGTGGCAATTCAGTAAAGTTTGAGAGGATGGAAGCATAGTATGGAAAAGATAAAAGCAATTCAATTTAATTTTGAAAATTGTGAGTCTGAGCAAATTCCAATTGAGTATATTCCTTATTTTAATTTTAAAAATGTATATACTAACTTAAGCCATCGCTGGGGCCATGAAGAGGAAGATAATGATGTCCTTAAAACAGGCCTTGAATGTGATGGGTTTACTATGATTGCTGACTGGGATAAAGTAAATACCATTGAAACTTCGGAAGAATATAATTTAGCTGACCGGATTTCTAAATTCCATGATTTAGTTGATGTAGATTTGATTTTTAAATCTGGAAAAACTAAAAATATTTATATGCCGTGGGAAGATGCTAACTACGGTGAATCTAATGCTTTAATGATCGTCCTAAAATCTGATTCTAGTTCTTATGTTACTAATAGCAAGTTCAACAATAGTACATTTTTAGAAGTTTATATAGAGAAAAAGGCGTAAGCCAATATCTTTTGTAGATGTTCGGCATACGCCTTTTTATTAGTCTTTGAATATGGTTAAAAATCTATTATTTTCTAATAAATTTTTGATCACTGCTTGGAATACCATTCTCGTCAGAAATGTAGCGTTCTACATGCATATGAAGATCATACTTTTTACGTAGATCAGCTAATTCTTGCATCATTGGTGAAGCATGGTGAGCATCTAGCGATTCTTGGTTTTTCCAGCTATCAATTAAAAGAATAGTTTCAGGATCATCTAATGGTATAAAATATTCATATTTTTCATTTCCTGGTTCTTTTCGAATACGGTTGGCTACACCGCTGCTTTCCATTTCTTCAGCAAATTTACGGGCGCTTCCATTTTTACCGGTATAGTAAAGATTAACTGTTAATGACATCTCTAATCCTCCTTAATTATTCGTGGTAGTTCTTTAACCATTTTATATTAAATTTTAATCAAGAAAAAAGTGTTTACCATCAAGACTTTAAAATCTGGTAAACACTTTTTCTATAAACTAATTTTGTTAATCTTAATGCAATTGTTTTAGTTCGTTTAATACTGCATCATAGTTTGGCTCATGTGTAATTTCATCAACTAATTCACGGTATAGAATTTTCCCATTAGGATCGAGGACCCAAACAGAACGAGCAAGAATACCGGATTCAGGAATTAATAAGCCAGTTGCCTTACCAAATGAAAAATTTTTATCAGACATCAATTGCATATTTTTAACATCTTCGGCAGCACACCAAGTTTGCTGGTCTTCAACCGTATTAGTTGAAATAGTCAAAAAGTTAATTTCTGGAAATTTATCCATTGTTTTATTAAAAGTTTTGGTTTGAATACTGCAAACAGGAGTATTAATATCTGGTACTACACTAATTAAACTAAATTTACCTAACAAATCAGACTTAGTGAATTCTTGATTGTTCTTATTTAGTACTGCAAAATTAGGCATTTCTTCACCAACTGCTGGCGGAGTACCTATTAATTTAACTTCTTTACCTTTAAAAGTGATTTTCATAAGTTATACCCTCTCTTTCTTCTTATTATCTTAAATATAGCAAATTATAGGAGGTATCTTAAATATTTAGCCTATGTAGTAAAATACCATACCTTAAATGCATAGATGTCTAGTAGAAATAACTATTTTTAATTTATAAAGGGTAGATATAACTAATAGATGAGAGAAATAAAGAGTTTTACGGAGGAAAAAATAATGGCAAAAAATGAAGAAGAAGTAAAAAATAGTGTCTTTGGCTTTGGTAAATTTAACGAAGCATACGCAAAATACTTTCAAGGAAAGAGTTACCTCAATCCTTTAGCATCAAGTAAAGAGGCTAAAACTGGTGTAAGTAATGTAAGTTTTGAGCCTGGTTGTCGTAATGATTGGCACATGCACTCAATTCCTCGAATCCTAATTGCCGTTGCAGGTGAAGGTTGGTATCAAGAAGAAGGTAAACCAGCACAGAAGATGGTTCCCGGGGATGTTGTAATTGTTAACCCTAATACTAAACACTGGCATGGTGCTACCAAGGATTCATGGTTTGCTCATGTAGCAGTAATGGTCGGAGACGGTAAAACCACTTGGCTTGAGCCAGTTTCTGATGAAGAATACGATAAGTTAGGTTAAATTTAATAGAGTTTATATTAATGAATTAGGTAGATAAAAAGTTAAGTACTGACTGTAGTACTTAACTTTTTTCGTAAACTTGATAATTTCTTTAAAGAATACTTGAAGTAAAATATTTCGATTTTTTTAAGAAAGTAAAGAAATTATAAAGACGGTTGAATAATAAAAAATAGTCGTTTAGGCTATAGTCGTTAATTAAATAAAGAAGCAAATAAACTGTTAGGTGAGACTCCTACGTAAATATATGCTGATGCCCAGGAACATCCAGAGATGCCAACGGGTCAAACAGGAACTGTCGAGTTAAGGCTTTTTCCAGTCAGCTAGTTGAAAAAACTTTACGTTACGTAGTGTTAAAACTGAACGACGAGTATTAAATCGCTATTATAAGACCAATGCAGTTTTTGCGTTGGTCTTTTTGTTTGTTTGCCGATTTTTTAGAGGGAGAGATTACTATGTTAAAATTCAACTCTAAAGATCGTGTAGTAACTGATGCGACTTTAGCTAAGCAAATTGCTGGAAAAGAAAAGAGTGAAGTATTAAAGCAATTAGATACGTCAATTAATGGGTTAAACCCTGCGCAAGCAAAAAAGCGTTTAGAGCGCGATGGGTTAAATGAAGTATCAAATAAAGAGTGTCATCCAAAATTGCATTTTTTATTTGATGCTTTCATGACTCCATTTACAGGAGTATTACTGTTTTTAGCTCTTTTATCTTTTTTGACTAACTATCTTTTTGTTCCTGCAGATCAAAAGGATCTCAGTACAGTCATTATTATGATTACAATGGTTTTAATTTCTGGAATAACTAGTTTTATCCAGAATGTTAAAACCAGTGACGCAGTTGATTCACTATTAAATATGGTATCTGTAACCACGAATATCAAACGAGATGGGAAAGATCAAGAATTACCGACTAAAGATGTTGTAGTTGGTGATATCATCAATCTAACTGCTGGAGATCTAGTACCAGCAGATCTGTATTTATTAAAAAGTAAGGATCTCTTTTGTTCAGCAAGTTCATTAAATGGTGAATCTAGTCCTGTTGAAAAACTAGCAGATGAAAAGCCAAAGGAAAATGATAACTATCTAGATTATCCGAATATTTTATATGAGGGAACAAATATTGTTTCGGGCTCTGCAATGGGCGTTGTATTTGCTACAGGTGATGAGACAGTTTTTGGTAATTTGGCACGTACTCTTAGCAAGAATAAAAATAAAGAAACAACTTTTGATATTGGAATCAAAAATGTTTCAAAGATTTTATTGATTATGACCGCCGTAATTGCACCTCTTGTATTTTTAATTAATGGCTTAACCAAAGGGGATTGGCTTAATGCATTGATTTTTGCTATTGCTACAGCTGTGGGACTAACTCCAGAAATGCTTCCTGTAATTGTTACAAGCAATCTAGTTAAGGGATCAGTTGAAATGGCAAGGCACGAAACCATTGTTAAAAGAATGAATTCAATTCAAAACTTTGGCTCCGCTGATATTCTTTGCACAGATAAAACTGGAACTTTAACACAAGACAAAGTAGTTTTAGAGCGTCACTATGATTTGAATTTAGAAGAAAAATCAAAAGTCTTAGAACTATCATATTTGAACAGTTACTATCAAACAGGGATGAAAGACTTAATTGATAAGGCGATCATTGATGCAGCTAAAGGTGAATTAGATACAAATGACATTAATCAAAATTATCAAAAAATTGATGAGATTCCCTTTGACTTTAAAAGAAGACGAATGAGTGTAGTGGTAATGAATAAGAAGCATGAACACTTATTAGTAACAAAAGGGGCTGCTGAAGAAATGCTTGCTTGTTCTAACCGGTTAGAAATTAATGGTGAAATTAGGGCTCTTAATCAAGAGCAAAGACAAGAAATTTTAAATAAGATCAATCAAATGAACCAAGATGGGTTACGGGTGGTATTGCTAGCCTATAAGAAAAATCCTGCTCCTGTTGGTGAATTCAGTGTTGATGATGAGAAAGAACTAATTTTAACTGGATTTTTAGCATTTTTAGATCCACCAAAGGATAGTGCTAAAGCTGCATTAACTGCTTTAAAGAGGGATGGAATTACTGTAAAAATCTTAACTGGAGATAATGAAGCTGTCACTAGAAATGTTGGCAAACAAGTTGGGTTAGATATTGCTTGCGTGTATCAGGGAAAGGACTTAGAAAATAAAAGTTCAGCTGAATTGAAGAAAATGGTTGAAGAATGTGATGTTTTTGTAAAACTATCTCCTCAACAAAAGGCACAAATTATTCAATTATTAAGAGAAAATAACCATACTGTTGCTTATATGGGAGACGGAATTAATGATGCGCCGGCTATGAAAGCGGCTGATGTTGCTATTTCCGTTGATACAGCCATAGACATTGCTAAAAAATCTGCTGATATAATTTTGTTACACAAAGACCTAATGATTTTAGAGAAAGGTGTTCAAATTGGTCGGCAAGTCTTTGGAAATACGATGAAATATATTAAAATTACGCTTTCATCTAATTTTGGTAATATTTTATCAATTTTAGTAGCATCCTCATTTCTTCCTTTTCTTCCAATGCTTCCAGTTCAACTTCTCATTTTAGATTTAATGTACGGTACCAGCTGTCTATCAATTCCATTCGATACAATGAACAAACATTATTTATCTGAACCAAGAAAGTGGAGTACTAAGAAGCTTCCTAAGTTTATGTTCTATTTTGGTCCTACATCTTCGATTTTTGACATCATAACTTTTGCATTACTGTTCTTTATAGTTTGTCCACCAATTATCGGAAGTAGCTATGCAGGAGCAACTGCTTCACAAAAATTACTTTTTTCAGCTGTCTTTTGTACTGGCTGGTTTATTGAATCGCTTTGGACCCAAGAAATGGTTATTCATGCACTTAGAGATCCAGGCCTCCCATTTATTAAACAGCATGCTACAGCAATTGTTACATGGGCAACGATTGGTATGGCTGCAATTGGGACTATGTTACCATTTATTATTCCTGTCGCAAAAGCAGTGAAATTTGGTCCAATTCCAGTATATTTTTTAGGAATTGTATTTATTTTATTGATTTTATACATTGCTTTAACGATGTTAGTAAAGAAATGGTATCTAAAATCAGAGAAATATTTAATCTAATTGTTTTAATATTAAATCTATTTTTAAAGGAAGTATGATTTACTACATACTTCCTTTTGTTTTATTGTGGCATATTTTATAATTAGGTATCTAACAGTATACATTCTAACTATTAACAAAGGGGTTAAAAGATGACAGATAAAGTAGAAAAATATCAAGAAATGATGGATTTATTCCGTTTATACTTCAACTTTTCTAAAAGATTTTATGGGGAAGAAGTAAAATTTAGTCAACTTACTCCTCAACAAGGACGAACTTTAATGTATATTCAAGAGCATCCCGGTATGATTCAAAGGGAACTAGCTGATAATTTTCATTTACGTAATGCCAGTGTAACTAATATGTTGAAAAATCTTGAACGTGATGGATATATTCAACGCAAGCAAGATGAAAAGTCTGCTCGAATTAAACGGATTTATATTACCCAGTTAGGAGAAAAACAAGTTATTGAGATGAAAAAAAGCTTTAACTTGATATTAAAAAAACTTTCTAGTCGAGTAGACGAAAAGCTATTAGATCAATTAATTCCACTCCTGAAGGAACTAAACCAACAAGTTCGAAATGATTAGGGGATTGACAGTTAGGTATCTACATGTTTTAATACTAAGCGTCAATCATTATTAGGTACCTAACTATTAAGGAGGAATTTATTAATGGATAGAGGAAGACCCCGGATTGAAAAAGGAAAACATAGTTTTAGTTTTCAGGATTTTTTTAAATTAATAAATCAAGTGCATCCTAAATACTGGCAATTAATTGTTGGTATTCTGGCTGGCTTAATTGCCACGGGAGCGAACTTAATCGTTCCTCAATTTGCACAAAGAATTATTAATAACTTTAAGCATTTAAATATAAACCTGGTAATTATTACTGGAATAGTATTTTTTGGTGGAGTAATTATTAGTGCCTTATCTGGTTATATTTTGGGAGTTTTTGGAGAGCATGTGGTTTCGAAACTTCGTGATAATCTCTGGGCTCGCTTACTTAAGATGCCAGTTAGTTATTTTGATAATACTTCGACAGGTGAAATTTCATCAAGACTAGTTAATGACACGTCACAAGTCAAGAATTTACTTGCTAATACCTTGCCGAATGCAATTACTTCTTTATTACAATTCTTTGGTGCTGTCGTCATCATGTTTATGATGGATTGGCAGATGTCCTTAATCATGGTTCTTGCTGTTCCTTTAGTGATATTTGTCCTACTACCATTTATGAGATTGTCAGGAAAAATTGGCCGGGCACGTCAAGATGAACTGGCAAAATTTTCTAGTGATTCAACTAATGTTTTAAGTGAGATCCGTTTGGTAAAATCAAGTAATTCAGAGAAGAAGGAGCTTGCTACAGGAACAAAAAGAATTGCTAAACTTTATGCAATTGGGGTAAAGGAATCATGGATTAATTCCTTAATGCAGCCAATTTCTAATATGTTAATGATGATTTTAGTAATTGGTATTTTAACTTACGGTGCTATTCGTGTTATGCAAGGTACACTTACTATGGGTGCACTTATTTCCTTCTTAATGTATCTATTTCAATTGATGGGTCCAGTAATCATAATTAGTCAATTTTTCAATGAATTAGCTAAGACGTCAGGTTCAACTGAACGTATCGGCGAAATGCTTAATGAACCAATTGAAGTATCTGCCGATAATCAAAAGGTTGATATTGCTGGAAAAGAATTGAAGCTGCAGAATGTAAGTTTCTCATATGAAAAAGGAAAGCAAATTCTACATGATATCAATGTGTCGGCTAAGCCTAACACTGTTGTCGCCTTTGCTGGTCCATCAGGTGGTGGAAAATCAACAATTTTTTCACTAATAGAACGTTTCTATAAACCAACTTCGGGAAAGATAACTATTGGTGGTCAAAATATAGAAGAGATTGATTTAACTGATTGGCGTAAACAAATTGGACTTGTAGGTCAAAATTCATCAGTAATGCCCGGAACTATTCGTGAAAATCTGGTTTATGGCTTAGGAAGAAAAGTTAGTGACGATGAATTATGGCATGTTTTAAAGATGGCATATGCAGATAAATTTGTAAAAGAGGCAGAAGATGGCTTAGAAACACAGATTGGTGAACGAGGTGTTAAGCTGTCTGGTGGACAAAGACAGAGAATTGCAATTGCGAGGGCCTTTTTGCGTGATCCGAAAATCTTAATGCTTGATGAGGCTACTGCAAGTCTTGATTCAGAATCTGAAGCTATGGTACAAAAAGCCTTAGCAAGTCTGATGAAAAATAGAATGACTTTAGTAATTGCTCACCGTTTAAGTACAATTGTTGATGCAGATAAAATTTATTTCATTGATCATGGAACTGTTTCCGGCTCAGGTACTCATGATGAACTAGTAAAATCAACACCTCTTTATGCAGAATACGTTCATAATCAATTTAAAAAATAGTAGATAAAAATAGCGGCTTTTAAGTCGCTATTTTTTGTATAAATTAAAATAAGAGTTTTATTTATTCTTTTAGGATATGATTATCATATGGAAGTAAAATAATGAATTAACATAGAGGTAATTATGAAACATTTAACGTTAAATAACGGTGTTAAAATCCCAATTTTTGGCTTTGGAACTTACGAGATTAGCCCAGACCAAACAAAAGAAGCTGTTTTATCTGCTTTTAAAGATGGCTACCGTTTAATTGATACAGCACAATATTATCAAAATGAACAGCAGGTAGGAGAAGCAGTCCGCGCAAGTAATCTTAATCGGGATGAAGTTTTCATTACTACAAAGACCATGACTGATGGATATGAAGCGACTAAGCAGGGACTAGATGAATCTCTAAATAAAAGTGGCTTAGATTATTTTGATTTAGTCTTAATTCATTGGCCAATGGGCCACGATTTAGATACTTGGCGCGCTCTAGAAGAAGCATATAAAGCTGGTAAAACGCGAGCTATTGGTATCAGTAATTTTAATAGTCGACAAACTTTAGAATTAATTAATCATGCAGAAATTCGGCCCATGGTTGATCAGATTGAAACACATCTTTTATTACAACAATGGAAAATGCACGAATTTTTGAAAAAAGAAAATATTATTCATGAAAGCTATGGTCCGTTAGGTAACGGTCAACAAAATCTGATGACTAATCCAGTGTTACAAAAAATTGGTGAAAAATATGGTAAATCACCAATCCAAGTGATTTTACGGTATTTAGTCCAGAATGACATTGTAACTATTCCTCGCTCTACTAATCCAGCCCATATTAAAGCTAATATTGATATCTTTGATTTTGAGTTAGATAAAGAGGATCTTAAGCAGCTTCGTGCTTTAGATGAGCGCAAGCCAATTGATGGTTGGCCAGCAGAAATGCGAGAAGATGAGGATTATTAAGCTGAAAAACATAATATAAAAACATAAAAGAGTAATTGTAGTCTCATAGATGGTATGAGATAGACAATTACTCTTTTTTATTACTCACTTAATTATTGAGCGAGTCTCGTAATTTTTCTAAAAATAAGTTTCCTAAATTAGATAGCTTTCGATTCTTCTTCCAAATAACGATATTGGGATCAGTAATTTGGGGAGAAAGAGGGCGAGCAGTTAAGCCTTCTAGTTTCTTATCATATAAATTATTATAAGAAATTTGGACGCTATGACCTTCACCAGCTAAAAGAGACGCAGTATAAGCTAAATTGCTGTTTGCAACCGTTAAATCAGTTGGGGTAATCTTACAATCGGACAAAGTGTTTAAAATGATTTGAGTAGAGCTTGGGGTTATATAAATTTGTTTTGAACTAATAATTGTGATAATAATAGATAAAACTTAACACTTTACTATAAGTAAGAAGGTCGATTTTATGCCTATCAAAAAGCCACTAGCAGATTTGATCCGGCCAAAAAATTTATCGCAATTTGTAGGTCAAACTAAGCTAATTTCTGAAGGAAAGCCCCTTTATCAGATTATCAAAAATCATGTTCCAATTTCGCTCTTATTATGGGGACCGCCTGGAACAGGAAAAACAAGTCTAGCGCAAATTATTGCTCGAGAATATGATTATCCGCTAGCCACTTTTAATGCTTCGGTTGATAATAAAGCAAAGCTGATGCAAATCATTAATACTTATCCTTATCAATCATTTGTTCTACTGATTGATGAAATTCATCGCATGACGACAACATTGCAGGATTATCTTTTGCCTTATTTAGAGAACGGACAAATTCTTTTAATTGGCGCAACTACTGAAAATCCTATTATGTCAATTGTTCCTGCTGTCCGCTCACGTTGTCAGATTTTTGAATTTGAGCCTTTAGACGATAAGGATATTAGTGAAGTTTTAGTCCGAGCTCTAAAGGAAGTATTCCATTTAGATGAAAAACAAATAGATAAGGAAGCAATTAACATTATTGCTCGCTCAGTTGATGGGGATTTACGTGTAGCATTAAATTTATTAGAAACTATTCATGCAGTTAATGGAGAAGAAATTTCAGTTAAAAATGTTAAGGAATTTGTAAAAGGTCAACATTTTGCTTATGACAGAAAAGCAACTAAACATTATGATTATTTAGCAGCTTATTCAGATTCAATGGCTGGGTCCGATACTGATGCAGCCTTGTATTATCTTACCGTCTTACTTAAAAACGGAGATCTACCATCAGTGGTACGGCGTTTGCGAGAAATTCCATACACATATGTTGGCTTAGCCAATCCAGAACAAGTAACGCAAATAGTAGTGGCAGCTAATCAGGCAGAAAAAATAGGGATGCCAAAGGCAAAATATCCTTTGATGTTTGCGACTATGTTAATGTGTTTGTCTCCTAAGTCAGGTGCTTTTGATGAAATTTGGGCAAAGCTAGATAAAGATACTATTCATCCTAATAAGCATCCCATGCCACGTGGATTACGAGATATGCATTATAAGCATTCAGAAGAAATAACGGGTGGTGGGTTGATAGATAATCCATTTACACAACCATTTCAAATTGCAAAACAAAATTACATGCCTAAGGGGCTTGAAGGTCAAAGATATTATTTTGCAAAAGATAATATTAATGAGAAAAAGCTCGAACAACAATATTTGAAACTTCATAAATATATTTATGGTAAGGAATATGGAGAGTAGGTCATTTTAATAATTATGCTAAAATGAAGGTGAAAGAGAAAAGAAGGTAATATAATGAAAATAGACGCATTTGCACATATTTTAACGCCTGATTTTTATCAGACCATGTTAAAAATTGATGCTACAATTCCACAAAAATATCCTTTTATAAAGATAGAAACTCTCGTTGATTTAAATCAAAGAATAGCTAATTGGCCGGATAAAAATACTAAGCAGGTAATTTCATTTGCTAATATCAATCCAGAAGACTTTGTAGATGAAGAGAAAGCTAGTCAAATTGCACAAGAAGCAAATCAAGAACTGTCTACTATCATAGCTTCTTATCCTGATTATTTTGAAGCGGGAGTAGGGATGCTAGCGCTAAATAACGTTCCTGCTTCGCTCGAAATCTTAGAGAAAATTAAGGCCGATAAAAATTTAGTTGGCGCACAGATTTTTACTCGTCATTTAGGTAAAAGCATTGCTGATCCTGAATTTGAACCAATTTTATTGAAAGCAGCTGAACTACATCTTCCTTTATGGCTACATCCCGTTTTTGATAATCGAAAACCAGATAATAATCTAGTATTTTCTTGGGAATATGAACTATCGCAGGCTATGTTACAACTGGTTCAAAGTAATATCTTTAAGAAAGCTCCCAACTTGAAAATTTTAGTTCATCATGCAGGTGCTATGGTTCCATTCTTTAGTGGTAGAATTAATCACATTTTAGATCCAGAACATGCTGAGATGTTTAAGGATTTCTATGTTGATACGGCTATTCTAGGTAATACGCCAGCTTTGCAATTAACAATAGATTATTTTGGTATTAATCATGTCTTGTTTGGAACTGATGCTCCGTTTGCAGTGATGCCAGCAGGAGCTGATGAGATTGTATCTAATGCAATTGAAAATCTAGATATCTCGGATTTATATGATAAAAAGATCTTTGAAACTAATTATTATCATATGCTTGAGAGACAATAAGGGAGAGAGTGAGTATTATGAATGCAAATGAAAAAATTATCGCACTAGTTAAGCCTGAATATTTAAATAAAATACCTAAGATTTTTCGTAAGCACGCAACTGAAAATACTTTTAAATTAATTGCTAAGGAGCATCCGGATTTATATAAAGCTTTTGAAGAAGAAGCTAGTGCAGAAGAAAAAGAAGAAATGAAAAAAATAGTGAACGATATTTTCGAAGAACGAATGAAAAAACATAAAATGTTGTAAAAAAGCAATCTTCAGCATTCATGCTGTTGATTGCTTTTTTTGTGCATAAAATAATAGCTCATATTTCTATTCATGCTTACTAAGTGATACATTAAAAATGAAAGAATATAGGTAGATTGGAGGACTTAATATGTATAATTTCGATCAAGAACCAGAGCGGCGTCACTTAGTTGATGAAGCTGGACTAAATAGCTTTTTAAGTAAAATTTACGGCTATATGGCTCTCGCTGTTTTTGTATCTGCTCTGAGTGCTTACTTAACGATGACTGTATTTGCTAGACAAATGGTTTCTTTAATTGTTCATCATCCCTGGACGATGTGGCTTTTATTATTAATTCCGATTGTTCTAACATTTGCAATTAATTTTCAGGCAACAAGAAATCCAGTAGCAAGTTTTATTTTACTGATGGTGACAGCGATTATTTATGGAGTAACTTTTGCTTTTATTGCAGGCACATATACAGGGCAAGATATTGCTTCTGCTTTTGTCGCATCTGCAACGGTCTTCGTAGTCATGGCCATTTTAGGTACAGTTACTAAGAAAGATCTAAGTAGGTGGGGCTCCTACGCGTCAGCAGCATTAATTGGTTTAATTGTAGCGATGTTAATCAACATGTTTTTAAAGAGTTCAGCAGCTAATTACATCTTTTCATTCATTGCAGTTATTATCTTCACTGTTTTAACTGCTTGGGATGCACAAAGAATGAAGAACATCTATTTACAATTTGGTGGTGAAGTTTCTGCGAATGGATTAGCCGTTATGGGAGCTCTTCAGTTATATCTAGACTTTGTTAACCTATTTTTGCAATTCTTAACTATTTTTGGCTCAAATGATAATAATAATTAAAAACAGTGTTTATTATTGTATTTATTGCATTTTTAGACTTAGAATGAAGGCGAATGAGTAGAAAAGGGAGGACTTATAAATGACAGAAGTTCCAACTATTACATTAAATGATGGCAATAAAATGCCTTTACTTGGTTTAGGCGTCTTCCAAATACCAGATCATGAAAAAGCAAGACAAACAGTCGAGATGGCGTTAGCTAATGGTTATCGGATGATTGATACTGCAGAAGTATATGAAAATCAAATTGCTGTAGGTGAAGCAATTGCAGAAAGTGCAGTTAATAGAGATGATATTTTCTTAACTACAAAAATTTGGGTTTCAAACATGTCATTTGAAAAAGCTACTAAAGCAATTGATCATGACTTAAAAGAATTAGGAACTGATTATTTAGACTTAGTATTACTCCACCAACCATATGGCGATACATTCGGCGCTTGGAACGCTTTAGCTGCTGCTAAGCGTGCTGGTAAAGTTCGTTCAATTGGTTTATCAAACTTTTATCCCGATCAATACATGAACTTAGAGCTTGCTCATGAAGATAAGCCAGCAATTAATCAAATTGAAATTAATCCATGGTTCCAACAAACAAACGATGTCAAATTCTTCCAAGGCCGAGATGTAGCAGTAGAAGCTTGGGCTCAATTTGCAGAAGGAAAACATGATATTTTCAATAACAAGACATTGAAAGAAATTGCTGAAGCTCACCACAAGACCACTGCTCAAGTTATTTTGCGTTGGCTTACCCAACAAGATATTGTTGTTATTCCAAAATCTGTTCATGAAAAACGTCAAAAAGAAAATCTTGATATTTTTGACTTTGAATTAACTAAGGATGAAATGGATAAGATTAAAGGATTAGATAAGGGCGTAAGTCAATTCTTTGACCACCGTGACCCAGCAGTAATTGATGATATTTTCGGCGAAAGTCTAAAGCAATTACGTGATTCAGAATAGTCAGTAACATTAAGACAATAGAGATAGATAGAAGCATGGTTTATGTTTCTATCTATTTTTTTATTCACTATAATCTTAATCCCAAATATGATATTTTAAAGATAATCAAAACCATAAGAAAGTAAGGTGTAAGAAATGGAAGAAAATACTAAAAATATGCTAGCAGGATTACCTTATCGTCCCGACACAGAAGAGTTAAGAGCTATTTCGACAAAGGCGCATCGCTTAAGCCGTGATTATAATCAAACAGCAGATGAAGATAAGGAAGTAAGAAAAGCAATTATTGATAATTTATTTCCAGAGCATGGAGAAGGAGTTTACCTTCAAGGACCAATTGAAGTAGATTACGGTAAATTTACAAAATTAGGTAAAAATTTTTATGCTAACTTTAATTTGACTATTCTAGATACTTGTCCAGTTACTATTGGCGACAATGTAATGTGTGGTCCTAATACTTCATTAGTAACGCCGCTGCATCCCTTATTGCCAGAGCAAAGAAATGCGCGCTTGCAAGCAGATGGGAAGATAGCAGATATTGAATATGGCGCACCAATTACAATTGGGGATAATTGCTGGTTAGCTAGTAATGTAACTGTTTGTCCAGGAGTAACGATTGGAAACAACTGCGTTATTGGAGCTGGCAGCGTAGTTACAAAAGATATTCCAGACAACTCTTTAGTTTTGGGGGTTCCAGGCCGAGTAGTTAGAAAAATCACTGAGAAAGACCACCTAGATAATTATCCATATTAATTAGATGCTAAAATTGCATCTTGCGAACATTTGTTCAAATAAAGTATAATACTTATGAAAAAAGACTGTTGAGGAGTTTGCCCTAAACAGTCTTTTGTTCTGATTATTTATTTTTAGCATTCTTTTTTAGTAATCCATGAGACTTTTTGTACCAATACCATAGGCCAAAAGGAACGATATTTTCTTCATGGTTAATTAGGCGCTTGATATTGGAGCGGTGTCTTACAAAGAGCAAGATCATCATAATTCCAGTAATGATTGTAAGAAAGATATCGTGAAACCAGAAGGAACAAATGAAGATGATAACTATTGAAACCAAGCTTGATAAACTTACATATGAGGTAATAAATAGCATTGGTAAAAATACTAAGGCACATAGTCCAAAGAACTTTAAATTGTAACCAAGAAAGACGCCAGCGCTAGTTGCTACCGCTTTTCCTCCCTTAAACTTTAGAAAGATGGAAAAGGTGTGACCTAGAATAGCACAGGCACCAGCAATTAATAATAAGTACTTTGGTCCCTTTAGATGGAAAATTAATGGTAAATCTGTTGCAAGTGTACCTTTTAATACATCAATGACTAAAACTGCACTGCCTGCTACAGGTCCCATTACTCTGAACGAGTTGGTTGTACCAATATTTCCTGATCCAAAATTTCTTATATCTTCATGAAAAAATATCTTTCCGACTAACACACCTGTGGGAAAGGATCCAATCAAGTATGCTAAAATAAAAATTAGTAAATAATTCAACGTAGACATTCACTTTTCAACCCCATTTAAAATCTAAAGCTATTTTAACAAAGATTATAATAGCTGTGGGGTTGATTTTGATTGTCTGTTAAAAATGGAGGCATTTATTTGGCTAAAGCAAATAAAACTACCAGTTCATATGATGATTCTTCGATTCAGATTCTTCATGGACTAGAGGCAGTAAGAAAACGTCCAGGAATGTATATCGGTTCAACTGATCGGCATGGATTAAATCACTTGATTTATGAAATCGTTGATAACTCAGTTGACGAAGCAATGGCTGGTTATGGTAAAGAAATCAATGTAACTATTCATAAAGATAACTCAGTTACGGTTCAAGATTTTGGACGTGGAATGCCAACAGGAATGCATGAATCAGGAATTCCAACTATTGAAGTTATCCTTACTGTGTTACATGCAGGTGGTAAGTTTACCGAAAAGAATTATCAAACTTCTGGTGGTTTACATGGAGTAGGTTCTTCTGTTGTAAATGCACTATCTTCTTACTTAAAAGTAAGAGTAGTCAGAGACGGTCAAGCATATGAAGAAGAATTTGAAAATGGTGGTCATCCAATTGGTACGCTTAAGCATTTAGGCAAGACTAAGGATAAAAATGGTACTACTATTACTTTTAAACCAGATCCAACTATTTTTTCTACTACCACATATAATTACGAAACCATTCAAGAACGAATTCGTGAGTCAGCGTTTCTATTAAAAGGTGTTAAGTTCACACTAACTGATGAACGAGAACCAGAACATCATGATGAGTTTCTATATGAAGATGGAATTAAGTCATTTGTATCTTATTTAAACGAAGACAAAGATACAATGGGAGATGTTTTTTACTTTTCTGGTAAACAAAATGGAATTGAAGTTGAATTTTCAGGCCAATACAATGATGGATATTCCGAAAACTTTGTTTCATTTGTAAATAATGTTCGTACAGCTGATGGTGGTAGTCATGAAGCTGGGGCACGTAGTGGGTTTACAAAAGCTTTTAATGATTACGCTAAAAAGCAAGGGCTTTTAAAGAACAAGGATAAGGGTCTAGAAGGTAGTGATTATCGTGAAGGCTTAAGTGCAGTCTTATCTGTGAAGATTCCAGAAGAATTACTAGAATTTGAAGGACAGACTAAGGGAAAACTTGGGACTCCGCAAGCTAGAAGTGTTGTGGACAGCATTGTTTATGAACAGCTTTCATACTATTTAATGGAAAACGGAGAATTTGCTCAAAGCTTAGTTCAGAAAGCACAAAAAGCAAGGGATGCACGTGAAGCTGCTAAAAAGGCCAGAGATGAAAGCAGAAGTGGTAAAAAGAGACGAAAGAAGGAGATTCTTTCAGGAAAATTAACTCCTGCTCAATCACGTAATCCAAAGAAAAATGAGTTATTCCTAGTCGAAGGGGACTCAGCCGGTGGTTCCGCAAAACAAGGAAGAGATAGAAAGTTCCAAGCTATTTTGCCATTACGAGGCAAGGTCTTAAATACACAAAAAGCTAAGTTACAAGATATCTTTAAAAATGAAGAAATCAATACCATGATCCATACTATTGGTGCAGGTGTTGGGTCAGATTTTCAGATTAAGGATGCAAATTACGATAAAATCATCATCATGACAGATGCGGATACTGATGGTGCCCATATTCAAATTTTGCTTTTAACTTTCTTTTACAGATATATGCGTCCAATGGTTGAAGCGGGTCGTGTGTATATTGCTCTGCCTCCTTTATACAAATTACAAAAAGGTAACGGAGCAAAAGCCAAGATTAAATATGCTTGGACTGATGAAGAATTGAGCGAAGACTCTAAAGACATGGGTAAGGGTTTTGCTTTGCAGCGTTTCAAAGGTTTAGGTGAAATGAATGCTGATCAATTATGGGAAACAACTATGAATCCTGAAACTCGTACCTTAATTAGAGTTAAGATTGACGATGCTCAACTTGCTGAAAAGCGTGTAACAACCTTAATGGGAGATAAAGTGGCTCCTAGAAGAAAATGGATTGATGAAAACGTTAAATTCCGTATGGGTGAAGACGGATCAATTCTAGAAACAAGTAGAGATTAAGAGGTTATATTTTTAAATGACACAAACAAATGAAAAAATTAGGGAATTACCTCTTGAAGAAGTTATGGGTGAAAGATTTGGACGATATTCAAAATATATTATCCAAGAACGTGCTCTCCCAGATATTCGAGATGGCTTAAAACCAGTTCAACGTCGTATTCTGTATGCGATGTATAAAGATAATAATACATATGATAAGCCTTATAAGAAGGCGGCAAAAGCTGTCGGTAATGTTATGGGTAACTTTCACCCTCATGGTGACAGTTCTATTTATGGGGCTTTGGTTCACTTATCGCAAGATTGGAAAATGCGTGAACCTTTAATCGAAATGCACGGTAATAATGGATCGATGGATGGGGATGGTCCAGCAGCCATGCGTTATACCGAATCTCGTTTAAGTAAAATTTCTAATTTACTTTTACAAGATATTGATAAAGAAACTATTCAAATGATTTTGAACTTTGATGATACAGAGTATGAACCAACAGTTTTACCGGCTCACTTTCCTAACTTATTAGTTAATGGATCAACAGGTATCTCAGCTGGATACGCAACTGAAATTCCACCTCATAATCTTGCTGAGGTTATTGAAGCAGCTGTTTATCTGCTAAAGCATCCCGATGCTGCAACAGATGATTTGATGAAATTTGTTAAGGGACCTGATTTTCCAACAGGTGGCATTGTCCTAGGAACTAAGGGCATTAAAGAGGCCTATGAAACTGGTCGTGGAAGAATTCAAGTTAGGTCTAAGACTACAATTCAAGAAATTAAAGGCCATCGTCAGCAAATAGTTGTAACCGAAGTACCTTTCGGCGTAAATAAAGCAATGATGGTTAAGAAAATTGACGAAATCCGTTTAAATAAGGAAATTGACGGTATTTCAGAAGTAAGAGATGAAACTGATCGTCACGGCCTTTCAATTGTAATCGAACTTAAAAAGGGTGCTGATAGTCAAAACATCTTGAACTATCTATTTAAAAACACTGACTTACAAGTTTCATACAATTTCAATATGGTTGCTATTGATCGTATGACTCCCGTACAAGTTGGATTAAAGCGTATTTTATCTTCTTATTTAGCACATAAAAAAGATGTTGTAACTAAGAGAACAGAATTTGATCTAAAGAAGGCTAAACAGCGTCTAGAAATAGTTGAAGGTCTTATTCATGCCTTAGATATTTTAGATCAAGTAATCAAAACTATTAGATCTTCTAAAGATAAAAAAGATGCTAAAAAGAATTTAATTTCTAAGTATGAGTTCACTCATAATCAAGCGGAAGCTATAGTTTCTTTGCAGTTATACCGTTTAACTAATACTGATGTTAACCAACTTAAAAAGGAACAAGCAGATTTAAATAAAAAAATCGAAAAGTTCAATGAAATATTAAGTGATAATAAGGTTCTTGAAAGAGTTGTAGTTAAAGAATTAAATGCGGTAAAAAGAGAATTCGGTTCACCAAGAAGAACAGAAATTACTGCTAAAGCAGCTAAAATTGAAATTAATGAAAAAGCTCTAGTAGCTGATGAAGATGTACGAGTATTAGTAAGTAAAGACGGCTACTTGAAGCGTTCATCTCTTCGTTCATTCCAATCAACCGATGATGAAGATAATGGATTGCCTGCTGGTGATAAGGTTGTGTTTGAAAAAACAATGTCTACCTTGGATAACCTTTATATTTTTACTAATAAAGGAAACCTAATTTATCGTCCAGTACATGAATTAATTGAAACAAAATGGAAAGAAACAGGGCAGCACCTGTCTCAAGAAATTGGTCTTGATAGTGATGAAGAAATTATTCGGGTGTTTGAAGTTAATGATTTAAAGGCCAATTTAAACTTTTTGATTGCTACTAACGATGGATATATTAAACAAGTTACATTAGCAGATTTACAACCTACTAGAACATATAAGTCTCGTGCAATTACTTCTATTAAGCTTAAGAGTAATGACAGTAAAGTTGTCCGCATTGATCAAGTTCAACCTGATAGTAAGCAAGAAATAACTCTAATTACTAACCAAGCATATGCAGTAAGATTTGATATTAGTGAGATACCTACATCCGGCTCAAAAGCAGTTGGTGTTAAATCCGTTAACCTTAAAGATGATGACTACATAGTAAATTATGTTTTAGCTGATCCTAAATATATTGATTTAATTAAGATTGGAATCATCACTCAACGGGGAGCGTTTAAGCAACTAAAACTTAGCCTTATAAATAAAGTTACGCGTGCAAAACGAGGTGTCCTTGTACTACGTGAACTTAAGACTAAGCCTCATCGAATTATGGCAATCAGTAGTTATGGTGAAAATCATATTCTCCATCTGAATACTTCTAGTGATCGTCATATTGAACTTAACACTTCTGAATTCCCATTGGGCGACCGCTATTCAAATGGATCTTTTGTACTAGACCCAATGACAGATGGGACTCCTGTCTCGTTAACGCTTGGCCGACCAATTGCAGATGGAAGAGATAAAACTGAAGATTTATTTTAATTAGTTAAAAACTAAGGATAATGATTGAACTGTTATCCTTAGTTTTTTTATTAAAATAAGAATTATAGGAAAATAGTATGCATTTTATGCAAAATTTTTTATTATTATTGGCACAGGTGTTATTATAAAAAGTGTGAGATGAATATTAAGCTTTAATAAAGGACTATCAGAAAATAATTAGTTGTATTTAAAAATCTTATTCATTAGCTATTATTCCAAATTTATATAAGAGGTATTCAATTATGAAAACAAATACTGATGCGGTTTTATCCGCGAAATCGTTACGTTACTTTCTTCAATTAATTGATAATATGAGTTATACGCAAGCAGCTCAAATTTTAGGTATTACTCAGCCGGCCTTAACGCAACAAATTAAAAAACTTGAACGAGCAGTTGGGTCACCATTATTTGGCCAAATGGGCAAAAAATTATATTTAACTGATGCTGGCCTAAAGATGGAAGAGACAGCAAAAGCACTATTTTCAACAGTTAATAATGCTGTAGACAGTATTCAGCAATACACTAAATCAGATACCGGAACTATTTCTTTAGGAATATTATCTACTATTGAAGCAAGAGTAATTGATCAATTCTTAGTTAAATTCAACCATAAATATCCTGATATAACATTACATGTGGGTTTCTATAATAGGACAGAACTTTGGGATAGACTAGATAATAATCAATTAGATTTAGCAGTTCTTTACATGCCAGATCATAATTCAACTGTGAAGAACATGAAACAGTATATGGCAAAACAAATTTATCCTGAAGAAGTTATTTTCTTAACTCACGATCCAGAAGATGAATTTAATAAAACAACTCAGCATAAATGGGTTGCTTATCCTAAGGACTACTATTTACCACAAATTGTTCGTCGTTTCTATGCTAGTGAGTTTCCAAACAATGAACTAAATACTACGGTAACCTTTACTGCTCCGTATCAATTAATCAAATTTGCTGAACAAACTGACTATAACACCTATGTCTCCAAGAGTTTTTATAAGGCACACAAGGCTGAAATTACATTATCTCCAGTAAAGACAAAGAGTGAGACAAACTTTGAAAGTTGTTTTATTTATCGTAAAAATAAGAGTGAAATACCTCGACTAGTCAACTTCCTAAAAGAGTGGGATAAGTTTATTGAAGAAAAAGATTATGATAGTAGACTAGAGGATATTAAAGTTAATATTTAGTTTTAAGGCATTCTTTTTATAGCAAAAGGATGCCTTTTTAATGCGTGATAGATTTGCTTAAGTTTAACTTTTAATCTAAAATAATTAGGTAGATATAATTTTAAAGGAGCTCTATATAATGGCAAAAGAATTGATTTTTGGTCACCAAAATCCTGATACAGATGCAATCGGAACAGCAATTGCATACTCATACTTACAAAATAAGTTAGGTTACGATACCGAAGCTGTTGCTTTAGGTGAAGCTAATGATGAAACTAAGTATGCTTTAAATAAGTTTGGTTTTACCGCACCTCGCGTTATTGAAACTGCCTCAAATGAAGTTGATGCAGTTATGCTTGTTGACCATAACGAACCTCAACAGAGTGTTTCTGACATTGATAAGGTTAAAGTAACTCATGTAGTTGATCACCACCGTATTATGAACTTCAATACTGCTGATCCTTTATACTACCGTGCAGCTCCAGTTGGTTGTACCAGTACCATTATGTGGCAAATGTACAACGAAAAAGAAATTGAAATCCCACAAGATATTGCAGGAATTATGCTTTCAGCTATTATCTCAGATACTTTACTCTTAAAGTCACCAACTACTACTGACCAAGATAAAGAAGCTGTGGTATCTTTAGCAAATATTGCTGGTGTTGACTACAAGGAATATGGTCTTAAGATGCTTAAAGCTGGTACTAATATTGCTGACAAGTCAGAAGAAGACCTAATTGATTTAGATGCTAAGAGTTTTGAATTAAATGGTAGCAACGTTCGTGTAGCACAAATTAACGTTGTTGATTTACCAGAAGCCTTAGAACGTAAAGACGCATTCTTAAAGGCTATGGATGAAGCTTCTAAGCGTGAAGGCTACGATATGTTTATGCTTTTAATTACCAACATCCTTGACTCAGATTCAGAAGCTTTAGTAGTAGGTAGTGATGAATCAAAAGCTAAATTTGAAAAAGCATTTAACGCTAAATTATCAGATTCAGAAGTTAAATTACCAGGCGTTGTTTCAAGAAAGAAACAAGTTGTTCCTCCATTAACTAACGCTTTTGAAGCTTAATTATTTGGTTTAATTTAGAAAAAGACAGGTATGATCCTTTCATACTTGTTTTTTTATTTAGTAGAGGAAAATGAAATCATCAATAGAAGTACTAAAGAATGTTTTTGGTTATACAACTTTTCGTCCTGGACAAGAGCGAGTTATTGAGCAAGTTCTTAAAGGAAGAAATGTTTTAGCTGTAATGCCAACTGGAGCAGGAAAGTCAATGTGTTATCAGATACCAGCATTGGTTAACCCTGGTGTAACGTTGGTAATATCTCCTTTAATTTCCTTAATGAAAGATCAGATAGATTCGCTAAAACAAAATGGTATTAATGCTGCTGCTTTAAATTCAGCAACTCCTCAAGAAGAAGTAAATCCAATCTTGAGACAAGCCTATGAAGGAAAAATAAAACTTTTATACATAACTCCTGAGCGGCTAGTAATGGATTATTTTCGCTATCAATTAAACTTTTTGGATATTTCTTTAGTTGCAGTCGATGAAGCCCACTGTATTTCTCAATGGGGCCATGACTTTAGACCTGCGTACCGCCAAATTATGGAGGGAGTAAAGTCAATTAAAAGCCAGCCTAACATTTTAGCTTTAACAGCAACGGCAACCCCTTCAGTGCAGAAAGATATTGCAGATCAATTAAATATTCCGGCTGAAAATTATGTTATTACTTCATTTGCAAGACCAAATTTGAGCTTCAAGGTAGTAGATAATCCTAAAAATACTAACTTATATCTTTTAGATTATATTAAAAAGCATCCCAATCAATCAGGGATTGTGTATGCGAGTACAAGAAAAAATGTTGAAGAGTTGACTGACTATTTAGCTCAAAATGGAATTTTAACAGCGAGTTATCATGCTGGGCTATCTAATAAAGAAAGAGCCGATGTACAAGATGCCTTTCAATTCGATAAGGTCCAAGTGATTGTTGCAACAAATGCTTTTGGTATGGGAATTGATAAAAGAAATGTTCGATTTGTAATTCACGCTAATAGTACTCCAAACTTAGAATCATATTATCAAGAAGCCGGGAGAGCAGGCAGAGACGGAGAGCCATGTGAAGGAATATTAATTTATCACCCGAAAGATATTAGACTATATCGTTGGTTTATTGAACAATCTGATTTAGATGATGAATACCAAAAAATTCAATATCAGAAATTAGCTGCAATTACTAAGTACGTCAATACAACATATCGTCAGATATTTTGGTCAGACTTGCTCTCCATGTGGCAAATGTTCTAATTGTTTGGGAACATTTATTGAAAAAGATATTACTGCAGAAAGCAAAAAAATCATTTCAACAATTTATGAACTTGATGGACGTTTTGGCAAAAATGTAGTTGCTGATGTAGTTACAGGCGCCAATAATCAGCGCATGCGAGAACTTCGGGCATCTAATTTAAAAAATTATGGTAGTTTGAAGATGGGAAAGAAAGCTGCCCTAGAGTTAATCCATTATTTAATTAGCCATAACTATTTGGAGTTAACAGATAGTCAATATCCTGTGGTCCATGTAACTAATTTAGGATGGGACGTTTTAGATAATAAAAAGCAGGTAAGTCAAAAGATCTCAAAAAATGTTAGAAAATCGATTCCAATTACTAATAAAATTTCAGGAAAGGAAAATAATCTATTCTTGCGTTTAAAGGAAACACGTCTAGAGTTAGCTAAAAAACAAGGAATACCGGCATTTTATATTTTTTCAGATAAATCATTAAGAGATATGGCACTTCAAAAACCTAAAACAAAAACAGACTTTTTGAATATTTCAGGTGTTGGTCAAGCAAAATTAAAAGCATATGGGCAAATTATGCTTGATACCATTAGAAAATATTTGAAAGAAGAAATAGATTAATGAAGTGTCTAGTAATAAATAGTAGAATAGACTAGAACAGATTAAAAATAGGAGGACTAAAATGGAATATCCACAATTAGACCTTGAAAATGTAAAAGGTCCAAAAGCAGTAATTAAAACTAATAATGGAGATATTAAAGTTCAATTATTTGAAAAAGATGCTCCAATGACTGTAGAAAATTTCGTTCGTTTAGCTAAAAAGGGTTACTATGATAATACTACTTTTCATCGTGTAATTAGTGACTTTATGATTCAAGGTGGTGATCCAAAGGGTGACGGTACTGGCGGTGAGAGTATCTGGGGACATCCTTTTGAAGATGAGTTTTCAAATAAACTCTTTAACTTACGTGGTGCACTTTCCATGGCTAATTCTGGTCCTAATACTAATGGTAGTCAATTCTTTATTGTTCAAAATAAGAATGTGCCTAAACGAATGATTAAGGAAATGGATGCAGCTGGCTATCCAAAAGAAATTGTGAAAGCATATAAACAGGGTGGAACCCCATGGTTAGATGGTCGTCATACAGTTTTTGGTCAAGTAATTGATGGTATGGATGTCGTTGATGAAATTGCAAAAGTTCCACGTGATAAGGCAAATGA
>NZ_CAJURR010000015.1 GCF_910589175.1 uncultured Lactobacillus sp. | reverse complement strand
CTAATCTATCAAGCAGCTTAACTAAAAGTGTTCAATTTATTATTGCAATTTGCGAAATTTAAACATATAGTCACACTTTAGACATTCCTGATGGAATGTCTTTTTTTGTGTTTAATACTACAAATTCTCAATTTATATTTGATATAATTTTTATTAGGCTTTTATAGATAGCTAATATAAGAGCTTAGTAACTTTTCATGGCTCTACACCCCTCACATATATTTTAGGTTACGGAGGTGGAAGCCATGATAATTTAGATAGGCTGGAGTGTTGGTGTGCCTTGATAATAGCTGCTATTGCTATCGGCATTGTCTTAAACGCATTGGGTATTTTCCTAATCCGTGCAGCAATTGCTTATGCAATAACAAAAAAGGCTAATCACAAGGATTAGCCACACACTCAGTCATCTTAAGTTACGATTGGAGGTAGAGAGTGCGAGTCTCTATCTCCTTTTCTTTTACAATTATATAAGATTTTGAATGGGATGTCATCATTAATATATTTCAGCTTTGTCTGGTAAGTATTGATAGTTCAATTTTTCTCTAAGTGCTTCTGTTAATACTTTGGAAAAATTAATTTTCTTTTTCTCAGCTTGGAGGAAGAGCTTAGCAAGTACAGTTACATTTTTTCAAAATTAGCTGCTGATTTTGTTAAATCAGTCGATACTAACGCCACAAAAGCTCCAGGCTCAGTTATTTTAATCTCAGCAGGATCAGTCATTTTTGGCAATTTCTTTTCATCAAATAAAATTGTTCCCAAAGCATCTGCTGCTATTTCAAAAGCATCTTTTAGTCCATGCCCTTCAGTAATGGCTCCCTTAACATCGGGAAAACTAATAAAGTAAACATTATCTTTAATTGGCTTAAAGATTGCTGGATATGTTACAATTCTTTCTTTCATGATTATCCCTCCCAACAAAAAAGCTCCGACTTTCGTCGGAGCTTCTTTTACTCAAGAACTAAAAATTAGTCGTCAAGCTTTTCTTTGTTAACAACATCTAACTTGTCGTCAAATGTGTAAACAACTGGTTCACCAGTCTTCATTTCTAAGTCCATGATGTCATCATCAGAGATGTTTTCAATGTACTTAGTTAAAGCACGAAGTGAGTTACCGTGTGCAGCAATAATAACGTTCTTACCGTCAAGTAAATCTGGAGCAATGTGATCTTCCCAGAATGGCATTACACGATCTAAAGTAACGTGTAAGTTTTCTGCCTTAGGAACGATATGTGGATCAAGATTTGCGTAACGACGGTCATGTGCTTGACTGTATTCGTTATCGTCATCAATAGCTGGTGGCAAAACATCGTATGAACGACGCCAAATGTGAACTTGTTCGTCACCGTACTTTTCAGCAGTATCCTTCTTGTTTAAACCTTGAAGAGCACCGTAATGACGTTCGTTTAATCTCCAAGTCTTAGTTTCAGGAATCCAAAGTTGGTCACTTTCTTCAAGTGCGTAGTGCAAAGTCTTGATAGCACGAGTTAATAATGAAGTGTAAGCTTGATCAAATTCAAGACCGTGTTCCTTAATTAAACGACCAGCCTTCTTAGCTTCTTCAACACCTTTTTCTGAAAGGTTTACATCAACCCAACCAGTAAATTGGTTAGAAAGGTTCCATTCACTTTGACCGTGACGAATTAAAACTAATTTCGACATGAACTGTATCTCCTTTAAAATTCAATGTTTCACTAACTATTTTACACGCTTATTCAAAATTTTCATAGGAATTACGAAAAAAAGCTTGATTAATTCACAAAATATTTAATGTTAAAATAACAATGGATATATTAATTTTGATGAATTGGAAGTATTTAATTATGGAAAATATCAAGTTAGATGGTGGGCATCTCTCACTTGAACAGCTAAATGCAATTTTTAGAACAATTCCACAAGAAATGGATGTTTTAGATGCAAACGACCGCGTTGTCTGGTCTTCTATGAATGAGAATCGCCTCTTTAAGCGTACTGAAAAAGATATCGGTAAGACTGTTTTTGAGGTGCATCCCGGCCACAGTCAAAAGCATGTTAAAGCAGTCCTAGATCAAATGCACGCCGGCAAACGTAAAAACATTTCAATCATGATTACCAAAAATAAACAACCAATTAACATTTCCTTCTATAGTCTTCATAATGAACATGATAAATATATTGGCTGTATTGAAGTAACCCAAGCAGTAAGTAACTTACAAGTTAAAGGCAGTAAATTGCGCAATATTTTAAATGTCCTTAAAAAGCACTAAAGTTAAGCTCTTAGAATACTTTTTTCAGCCAAAAATAGAGTAAAATAAAATAAGATAGATACATTTATTGGGGGAATATATTTTTATGAAGAAAAAATTCAGCTTCCTAATTTTATTGGGAGTCATCTTAGTTTCTTTAACTACAGCTTGTTCAAATAAAAGCAGTAAACAAACAAAGAGTACTGGACCTTCTGCAAGTTCATTAATCAATGCAAAATTTAATTCTAGCTTTGCTAACGGTCATTTCACTCAAACTACTAATTCTAATGAAATGAACCAAAAGTCAAAATCAGAGGGTTTATTCAAAGACAAAGGTGATGTAACTAACCTTACTTATACCTTAACTCAAAAGAAGAAATCTCAAACTGAACAAATGTGGCTTACCAAGAACGATATGTACTTACTTTTAGAGCAAAACAAGGGCCATTGGATTAAAAACTCAATTGATGCAGATAGCTTTGATTCAGACCAAGTAAAAGAAAGATTCGATCCTGCAACTTTTGAGAAAATTAATAAAGCTTTTGCTAAAAAAGCCACTGTTCAAAGAAAAAATGGAAATTATGAAATTAGTTTTGATGGTACCGACGCTAACCTATGGAATGCAGTCAATCCTTTAATTATTGATGCCATGAACACTCCCGGCTCTCAAAATATGCAGGTAGCCCGCTTAGTAAAATCAGCTCAAGTTCAAAATCTTAAGATCACTTATTTAATTGATCCAACTACCAAAAATGTCGAATCAATGACTTTTAAGGCTCAATATACTGCTGGCGGAAAATATAACTTCACTTGGAACCTAACTTATGACCAATTAGGTCAACACAGTGATTTAGCCGTTCCTTCTGACATTCAAAAGAATGCAATTAGTGCTGAAGACATCAAGAAAGCACAAGAAGAGCAAAATAATCAATAATCATTTAGAAAGATACACTGATGGAAAAAAATAAAATCAAAGATAAAAAGATTATTTTTTCTAACAATCAAGACGGCAAAATTGCCGCTTTAATTTTAGGTATTATTATCCTAATCGTAGTAGTTTGGAGCGCAATTATTGCATTTAATAAGCCAAGCGTTAAAGATGCATTAACTACTGCTGCCAATACCAAAATTGCTACTGCACGCGTTAATGTTAAAACTACTAATGCAAAGTCAAAAATGTATTCAAATTATGTCGTCGGTCCAGATAATGCCATCCATATTACCATGAAAAGTATCCCTAAATCTGATACTAATTCTGAGTTATGGGGTAACAAAGACTATGTTTACCACCGTGATGGCACGAAACAATGGAATTACATTAAACAAAATGCCATCTTTAGTGAAGTTTATTCAGGCTATAAAAAGCTTTATACCGCACATGATTTCACCCAATTTTCTGACGATGCCTTTAAACATATGACACTTAAATCTAATGGATTTAATGGTTATGTTATTTCCTATAAGGGTGATAATAGCGACGTAATTAAAAGTATGCAAAAAGCGACTACTGTCGCTCCCACTAGCGATCCACAATCAACCAATGTTAAAAATATTGATTTAAGAATTTCGATTAATCGAAAAAAGCAACTAACTGATATGTACTATAAAGTTACTTATAATACTAAGAAAGAAGGTACTCTCACCTTACACCTTTATGATATTAATAAAGTTAAGAAGTTAACAGTACCTTCCTCAGTTACTAAAAATGCTAAAAAATTAAATTTCAAACTCAATTAAAGGAGGTTTCATTATGAAACTAGGTATTATTGGCTCAGGAAAAATTGTTCATGATTTTCTATCAATTACTGATCAAATTCCAAATCTTGAACTTGCTGCTCTTTCAACTACTAAAAGAAGTCATCAAATTGGTCTTGAATTGCAAGAAAAGTACAATATTTCAAAATTATATGAAGACAATGCTGGCTTATTTAATGATGCTAATGTCGATACTGTCTATGTAGCTGTTCCAAATAGTTTGCATTTTAGTATTGCCAAGGCTGCATTAGAAGCAGGGAAAAACGTCATTTGTGAAAAGCCATTTGTTGCTACAACTGGTGAAGCCCGTGAATTAAAAGAAATTGCTGATAAAAACCAAGTAATTATTGTTGAGGCCATCACTAACATTTATCTAGAAAACTTTAAATTCATTGAAGATAACTTAGCTAAAATTGCCCCAATCCACGTTGTTAATCTTAATTACACTCAATATTCGAGTCGCTATGATGCTTTCTTAGAAGGCGACATTCAACCAGCTTTTGATCCTAAAAAAGATGGTGGGGCTCTAATGGATTTAGGCACTTACAACTTACACATTATTATTAAATTATTTGGTAAGCCAGATTCTGTTAACTACTTCCCAACTATTCAAAAAAATATTGATACTTCTGGCATCCTTCACTTGGGCTATTCTGACAAACAAGCCAGTTCAATTGCTGCTAAAGATAGCTTTTCACCTAATGTCAGCACCATTGAAGGTGAAAAAGGTGCACTCATTATTTACGGCCATCCTAATGAAATGCCAAAGGTTGGCATCCAATTACGAGGAGAAGAGCCTGAAGTTGTTAACCACAACAAGTATTTCCATCGAATGATTGCTGAATTTATCGAATTCACTAAGATTATTGATCAACATGATTTTACAGCTGCTGATCAAGCCTTTGCCCATAGTCTAAATACCCTAGCTGTTTTACAAGAAGCGAAAAAACAGCGTTAACAAAAATGACAGGACTAAAAATCCTGTCATTTTTTTATATTTAATTCTTTCTACCTAGTTCTTCTCTAATTCTTTCTGCATCTTCACCTTTAGCTGTAAAAATTAGATGATCTCCTACTTCAATGATTGTATTTCCGTGTGGCACTAGCCATTTACCATTTCGCCAAATTCGACTAACAGTCATTTGCTCAATAAAGTCTAGATTCATCAGTTTCTGACCAGCATACTTATGATTTCTAACCGTTACTTCAAACAAGCCATTCTTAGTATCTGTTAAAATTCTCAAAATGGAAGGTGATTCAATTAGAGCTCTTAAGACAGAAGTCTGAACATTGAAAATATTGTAAATTTCAATTTTTTCACTGACTAATTTCTTAATTGTTTCAGGCTTTGGCCTCTCTTGACTAGCAATAACTCTTTGAACACCATGCTCTTTTGCTAAACGGGCAATTTTACGGTTTAGGTCATCTTCAATAAATCCAGCTACTAAAATATCACAGTCAAAGACACCGGCTTTTTCTAAACATGTCTCTTCTAAGCTGTTAATTAACTTCAAATTAGCAACTTTACTCTTATAAGTATCATAGTTTTCTTTTTTATGAGTTACTAATAACACATCGTACCAATTGTCATGAAGCTCTTGGGCAACAGGCACAGTCATTACATTGGTTCCCATCATGACAACTCTTTGCTTAATTTTATCTTCTTTAGTTAATTTAAAGAGCGAATTAAATAGAATTGGTCCTAAAATACATACGACCACTGCTGCCAAAATAAAAGCATCTGATTGAGTTTCAGTAATTGCATTTAACTTACGAGCAACCTCTAAAGTTGGAAGTACAATCGTAATTGTAGTCATAATTAAAAATGTACCCGCAAGACTGTTACGTTTATTGAAATTTCGTGTATAAACCAAAAATATAGGCAATTTGGCTAAAAGTAAGAATAATACTAAAACTGGGATCAACATTAAAGCATTCGGATTAGCAAGAAGTGACTTTAAATCCAGCTTAACACCTGTTGTAATAAAGAAAATTGGAATGAAGAACCCATAACCAATAGAAGTTAATTTATCCATTGTTGCTTCACTTGGCTCAAGTAACTTCATAACCATCCCAGCTAAAAAGGCACCTAAAATATTTTCTGCCCCTACCCGTTCTGCGACTGTTACTAATGTAAATATTAAGAAGAAGGCCAATCGAATATCTAGTTGAGTAGTTGCTTTAGAGATCTTATTAAACCATTGATATGGTTGTTTGAATCTTCTCAATAAGATAATTGCTGCTAGGAAAAGCAGAACAATAAGCCACAATCTTCCAGCATTACCACCGTTAATCGAAGCATAGATAGTCAACAGCAATAAGGGAATTACTTCTCCTAGAACGGCTGTCAATAATATAGTTTGCCCAATTGGTCGAGATAAGATTTCTTTTTCTTTTAGAGTGGCAATTACCACACCTAAGGCTACAGTCATAAAAATAATCATAGCCAGCATAACATCATTAAATAGGCCTATTAGTTTTAGAATATAAGCTAAAGCAAATGCCGTTATTGTAATAGCAGTAAAAGCAATAATTGCTATTCGTGCTGGATTAACTTTACTCTGTTTAGACTCAGGTAAATCCTTCTTTTTAAAAAGATCAAAATTAATTTCCATACCTGATAAAAACATCAGCAAAATCACACCTAAATTTGATAGAAGCGATACGCTGCTTGTGATTTTTATGGTATCTAATAAACTTTTTCCTAGAATTATTCCAGTCACAATTTCAGCAACTGCAGTTGGTATAGCATTAATTCTAAATCGCGCCATAACGATTGGAATTACTAAAGCTGCTAAACTAACAATAAATATAGATAGATCCACTTTTCTTCCCCTTATAGTAAATTTAGTACCATTATACTAAAAAACAACAAAAAATAAGTCGGCTTTTATAAGCCAACTTATTCTTATTATTCTGCTTCTTCAAAGGTAATTCTTCTAGCAATAACTTGCTTTTGAAGTGCAGGGGTTGTTCTGAAATCAGTAAGCCATTTACTTTGAGCAGTATCACTTCCTGCAGCAATTGCATCAGCTAAATTTCTAACAGGAGTGTATCCTTTAAGCATCCCAGCTAAGAAAGTTCCAAGTAGGGCATCTCCACTACCACTGCTATCAACTTCTTCAATTTCAGGAGCATGTGCTATTAAAGCATCCATCATATTAACGATTGCAGCCCCATTTGCACCTAAGGATAAAAGAACATGTTGTGCTCCTTTAACCACTAAACTATGAGCCATATCAATTAATTCTTTTGTAGTTACTTCCTTGTCATCTTTTTCGAACCAATGTTTCAATTCAGTTTCATTTGGCTTAATTAACAATGGATTCATTGGCAAGATATCAAGTACGTTTTCATAAGGAACATCTACTACCAAGGCAGCTGCTCTTTGATCAGCAACTTTAGCCAAATCAGTTAGATAAACTGGATCTATTCCCTTAGCAAAGCTTCCTGCAATTACTAAAATGTCACCAGCTTTTAAGACTTTCAAGTAATCCAATAATTTTTGTTGGTTTTTAGCAGTAATTTTAATTCCACGAGTTTGTTCAATAAATTGATTCTCAATCTCTGCTTTATCAAGCTCTTCTGCTACTTGCTCTACATTTTTGTGATTTACAATTCCAGTAGCAATGGAATCAATGCCTAATTTTTTCAAAATAAGTGAAATATTAATTCCTTTACCTACTACACTTTCACTAGGATCTAAGGTTACTGTATAAATCAAAATTATATCCTCCATGCTTTTTTCATAGTTTATTATAAGACAAAAAAGACATGATTCCCATTAGGATCATGTCTTTCAATCTATATATAATTATTAGTAACTAAGTGCACGTTGTTTATCAGCATTCCAGTGTTGATAGAATTCACCATACGACATACTTCCTTTTGAACCAGTCCATGGATCATTGTAATATAGTCGTTTAGAGTCATATCCAGTTAAAGCCAAAGTATGATTTACAAACCCATCAACATTGGCAACCCAAGCAACTACTAAATGGCCATCTCTTAGCTTATTTTGGATACGTTGCATTGATGCACCAGTCATTATTTCATGATGTCCGATATATTTATCTACTACTGGCGAAATACCTGTTGGGAACACCCACCAACCGCTTGTACTATATGGATTTCCCACAAAACCCCGATTGCCATCATTGCTACGAGGCATTTCATTAGCTACTTGAGTTTTAGATACATTATGTCCAGCATATTGTAACATCATAGCAACAGCAGTTGCTTCACAACCTGTAGGTAATTCAGGACGTTGACTAATTACATTTGCATTGTTATGCACTGCAATAACTTGTCCCTGTTCATTATATGTAGTGGATTTTCTACCATTTTGTACAGTTTTACCAAAGGTTCCCCAAGGTTGGCCATTTACACGACCTACTAAATAACCGTATTGGCCATTTGCACGTGGTTGTCTTAGCCATACATAGTTACCAGCTTGATAGTAGGCATCATATTTAACCTCTGAATCTGCTGGTAATTGAGCAATAATTGTACTCTTAGTAGTTGGGGCAGTTCTTAAGTTAATTGCACCAGCAGTAATAAAAGTACCATCTTGCTTAGTCCAAGTTGCTTGTTTTTCTTTCTCAGCATTATCTTGAGCCTTCTCTGCTGGTTTATTAGCTGGTTTGGTTTCTGCTGGCTTAGTTGCTGTAGCTGAACCTTCCTTGAATGTTCCCCATGCTTGGCCATTATTACGTCCTACTAAGTAGCCATATTCATTATTTGCACGTGGTTGTCTTAACCATGTGTATTGACCAATTGTGCGGTAAGCATCGTATTTAACTTCTGAGTTTGCTGGTAATTGAGCAATTACTTTACTATCAGTGCTTGCACCAGTTCTCAAGTTAATTGCGCCACCAGTTACAAAGACACCATTTTGCTTAGTCCAATCACTGTTTACGTTAGTGTTTGTACTTGGCTTTTCTACTGGCTTAGTTTCAGTTGGTTGTGCTGGTTTGGTTTCTGCTGGCTTAGTTGCTGTAGCTGAACCTTCTTTGAATGTTCCCCATGCTTGACCATTATCACGTCCTACTAAGTAACCATATTCATTATTTGCACGTGGTTGTCTTAACCATGTGTATTGACCAATTGTACGATAAGCATCATATTTAACTTCTGAGTTTGCTGGTAATTGAGCAATTACTTTACTATCAGTGCTTGCACCAGTTCTCAAGTTAATTGCGCCACCAGTTACAAAGACACCATTTTGCTTAGTCCAATCACTGTTTACGTTAGTGTTTGTACTTGGCTTTTCTACTGGCTTAGTTTCAGTTGGTTGTGCTGGTTGTGTACTGTTATTACTATTTGGCTTAGCAGTATCATTACTATTGTTAGTAATTGGATTTGCAGGTGCTTGACTACTGCTTTGACCGTTATTAGCATTTGAATTATTGGTATTAGCAGCGTTATTTGATGTGTTGTTATTAGTATTAGTCTTATTTGAAAGAGGAACTACATTAACATTTCCATCAACATTTTGACCACGCCAATTTTGCGTATATTGCCAAATAGCTACATTATCCATTGATGGAAAGTAATTGTAGTCAGGATTATCTTCACGACCATTAGTCTTGTACTTAGCTACCCATAATGCATTTGGATACTTTTCAGAAATCTTATTAGTATCAACCTTATTCTTTAATAACCATTCACTAGAATAAAGCATTGGGTTGTATCCACCATCATGAACAGTATCCATGAAGCTAGTGATTGCATTAGTATTAGCGGCAACACTACCGTTAGTATTATTATTAACGTCTTGTTCCCAATCAGTTGCTAAGTATGAACCTTGTGGTAAACCAGCTTGTTGTGCTGAATTAACTGCATAGTTTCCTTCTTGAACTGCGCGATTGCTGTCAGAGCCAAAATGAGTGTAGTGGTAACCCATAGTCATCATATTATTTTGTTCAGCACTCTGGATTTGGCCTTGAGCATTAGGGTTTTGATAATTTGTACCCTCAGATACTTTAACAACAGCAAATTGTGCACCGGACTTAGCTTGTTGATCCAAGTTGGTACCTTGCCAACTTGAAACATCTACACCTGTAGACTTGGCAGGTACAGTATCAGTTGCAGCTTGTGCTACTTGATGAGTTTTAGTAACTCCCATAGGATCTACAATTGCTAAAGCTGTCATAGCACTAGCACAAGCTAATGCACTAATAAATTTCTTATTTGTTGAACGCATTAAAAAACTTTCTCCTCCAAAAAATTTTAATGAAACAATCTAATCTTTTATAAATTAACGAACTAGTACTGACTTGGCAGATATCCATTGATTTCCGCCAAGGTCGTACCAAGTTTGTCCGTTAACATTAGCTACACGGAAGTATCTCCAACTTGAACCATCTTTCAAGAACTTACCTGAAATTTGGTCTTGACCTGGAACACGCCATACTGGCACACCATAGTCTGGTTTAGAATTAATAGTTAATACACCAGATTTTGCAGTGATTTGTGCTTCTTGAGTAGTATATTTTGCCATAATCCATTTACCATTACTAATTTCATAATATAAGTTTCCGTTAGCATATTTTGAAGCTATAACTACAAATGCACTTCCAGCTTCAACTTGTTGGCTTAATTTTTGACCATTTGGAGCTGATAAAACTTGGGTAGTCTTAGTTACTTTAACCAAAACAGTAGAAGCAGCCTTTGGTGCAGTATTAGTACTAATCCATTGAGTACCATAGCTATTATTTGCAGCTGCAGTAGATACAGCACTTTGGTAACTTTGTACTGGTGCAACAGTTTCAACTGAAGTAGTTGGTTTTACAACAGTTTTAGCACTAGTAGTTACTGGAGTAGTCTTAACAGCTGGCGTGTTTTCTTTCTTCACAGTATCAACTGGTTTCACTACTGGGGCTTCAGCTTTCTTAACTTCAGCCACCTTAACAACTAGAGTGGTCTCCTTCTTTACAGTTTCAGCATTTTTAACTGTATTAGTAGTCTTAACTTCAGGAGCTTTAACTACTGGTGCAGTCTTAGCTTCTTTATTTTCAGCTTTAGGAGCTTCAACTTTTACAGGTGTAGTCTTAGCTGGTTCAGCCTTAACAGCCTCTTTTTTAACTTCTTCTTTCTTAGCTGGAGTTGCTGCTAATGAAGTAGTTAATTGTTTAACTGGTTGAGCTGCCTTAGTTTCAGCTTTAACATTTAAAGTCGCAGTTTGGGCTGGAGTTTTAACTTCTGCAGCTTTCTTTGTTTCAACAGTGGCTGCTTTAACTGGAACTGCAGGAGCTTGAGTCTGAGCTTGTTGAGTTTGAGCTACTGGAGTCTTAACTGGTTGGCTAGCTTGATTGTTAGTAGTAGTTTGCTTATTACTATTATTAGTATTAGAAGTGGCATTGTTAGCAGTAGTGTTATTAGTAATTGGGCTAAATGCAAGTGCATTAATCCAGCCGTTACCAATAAATGCGCGCTTTACGCCGTTGTTATAAGTAATATACTTAGTAATATTTACGTTTTGACCAACTCTTGCAGTATCTACTTGTGTACCAACACTAGGATCAACTGGTGCACTCATAACTGGTGTTGTTTGTGCAACTGTACGATTTTCGTTAACAACTTGTGTAACGGGATCATATTTGTCAAAACCATTAGTTGCAATCACACTATTAAGAGTCTTAGCATAATTTGGATCAGTAGCGTATTTACCTTGTAAACCATTTTGAGTTGCTTGAGCATAGTTATTTGAGTTTTCTACCCAAGTACCAGAGTAATAGTTACCCATTTGGTTACGTAATAAAGCACCATTATCTTCAAATGATTCAGTATATGATGGATACTTTCTGAATCCGGCATTAGTAGTGTAGTAACCACCATTACCGTATTCGCCAGTATTCATGTTTACAGATTGGCCATTGTAAGAGCCCTTAATACCAAATAAGTTATTATTAGGTTCTTGGGCTAAACCTGATTGGCCCCAAGCTGATTCAACTGTTGCTTGAGCAAGCATAACTGAAGTATAAGTACCATACTTAGATGATGCAGTCGTAGCAGCTGGAATAGCTTTATTTAAAAATTCTTGTTGATAGGTTGCAGCTTGAACAGTACCTTCACCAGTTTTTAAAGGATTATCTGGTTTAAGGTTGTTGGTAACTGATATACCGGCAGTGGTTATAAGTGCCGCGGTAGCAATACCAGTGAATGTTCGTTTTTTCATCACTTAAACTCCCTCCAAATTTATATACACCCTTTATTGTAGTTTGGCAAGTTGTCAGATACAACCGAACAAACATTCTGAAATAAAAAAGTAACATAAATTACACACTTTCATCTCAAAATAAAAAGAGTAATGCCGAAACATTACCCTTTCAAGAGTTTATTTAATAACTTAATCAAGTTTCTTATCTCAAAAAATATCGTCCTAATTCTTTTCACTATCATCAAACACAGAAGTAACTGTACGTTCAACATATTGAGCAGATAAAGGAGCCTGATATTGATCAACTTCTTCCTTTACAAATAAGTTAGCTTCACACATTTCGTTCATAGCAGCCTTAATTTCATCTTCAGTCAAGTTTTCTGCTGCATCAGGTAAGGATAGATTTACTTTCTTATTTTTAGCATTCTTAAATGTAAGTTTTAATGTTTTAGTAGTAGTCATTTTTTGTTCTCCTTAGATTTTCTCTATATTATGTATTTTTCTTAAGCTTGAATATCTGAATATGAAATTAGTCTAGCAGTTTTAATACCATCGTCTTTTTGCAACTTAGATAAGGCATTTCCTACCTTCATTACTTCTTCAACACTAGCTTGCCATTACTTCTTCAACACTAGCTTGCTTCTTAACATTTTTTAAAATTCTACTTTTCTTACCATTACTGTATTTTTCACCTGCAAAAGTAAATTGAACTGATTGATCCTTTAAAATAAATTCCATTTTTTGTACTCCTAAATAATCTAATCAAATTTTTTGTAAGTCAGCACCGGTGAATTACCTTACACTATTACTAACGATTTATCTCGAAAAACTGTGCCACTTTTTCAACAATTTTTTTAATAAGTGAATTTGGTATAATTTAAGTAAGATAAATTCATTTTTATAGGAGGAAAAAATGATGAAACGATCAAAACTCGAAGTTGCCATTACGGCATTCTTCATCACCTTTTTAGCAGTTGGATGTTCAAACCCATCATCAACTAATTCATCTAATAGTGGTTCAGATAAGTACACGACTTACATGAATCAAGGAAAAGATGCTGCTTCTAGACAAAAATATGAGACAGCTGAAGATAAATTTGAAGATGCACACGATGTAAAAGCTACTTCTGAATCGAAAGCTTATGCAGATCAAGCTGGTAATATGAAGGATGCTCAAGAAGAAATTAGAGAATATGAATTTAAAGATGCCTTAGGTGAATTAGATAAAGCAGCTAACAAGACCAATGGCTACTCAGTAATGACCAAGCAAGCTTCTAAACTCTACAAGACAATCGACAAGGTTCAAGATCATATCACTAATGATATTAATCCTTTGTACAAGAAGGCTAAACTAAGCTACAGAGATGGTGACTACCAAGCAGCAGTTAAATCTTGCGATCAAATTTTAGACTTACCTTACATTAATAGTAAGTATTATAAGAAGGTAAAGAAGAACGTTAAACATTTACGTAAAGTTGCTAATGCAAAATTAAACGGCGAAAATGTTAACGATGACATTGACACTGAAAACCTAGATGCTAATGATGACGATGAAGCTACTACTTCAAACAAGCAAAGTTCTAACTCAAAATCTAGCTCATCAAACAGTAGTAATACTAACAACACTAGTTCTAGCTCTAACAAGAGTTCAAGTAATTCAAATAGCTCAAACTCTCAAGACAACACTGCTGCAAGTCAAAAGTCTAGTGCAACAAGCTCAAGCAGCAACTCTGCAGCTAATAACAACAATTCAAATACTAACTCTTCATCAACTTCAAGTAATGATAGTATGATGATTAATGGTCAAACAGTTACTGGTAGAGTAATTTCTCAAACCCGTAATCAATTAAGTTCAATTGGCGTTGATACTAGTTCATGGTCTGATCAAAAAGTAGTTGACTTCATGAGATCAGCTGCTAATAGTGGCCATACTACAATTGATTCTTACACCAAACAAGATGTAGAAAACTTTAAATAAGCCCTATAAAATTTGCTTTTGATTGTAATTCAATGTAAGATTATATTGAATTTTTGTACAGCTAGACAGTAAAGGAGCTCTTAACTTTGACTGAAGACAAGAAGAACACCGAAGAAACTCAAGAAAAAGAAGAATTTGAAGTAGTTATGCCAGAGGCAAATCGTGTAGAAATGCCAGCTACTGAATTTAAAGAACAACCAGATTACTTAAAGACATTTGCTAACTTCTATATTTCAAAATTTGACGAAAGCGATCTTGAAATTATGGATGTTTATGATGGTAATCATGATGTTATCGAAATTAATACATACTTAACTAACAATATGGCTTTCAGCCGTCGCAACTTGGTTAAGCATGTTTTAAATATTCATGGAGACCGTTTTATGGATATGCTTAACAACATCCAAAAACAAACTGGCGTAGATCCACAAAACATGAAGACTTACGAAGATTGGGAAAAATGGTACACTGATCGTCGTAACGAAATTAAGCAAACTCTTTCATAAAAAAATCACAAATTATTAGTTGCATATTGAATCCTAAAGGAACAAAATAGTGCTAATAAAAAAGAATGTATTGTTTTAATACATTCTTTTTTATTTATCTAAAATGTCATTATGTTTTATTTTATTAGGGAAGTTCAAAATATGAATAATGGTGTACGGAAAAAGGTCACTTTAGCTGGCCTTTTAGTTTCAATTGGAATCGTCTATGGCGATATTGGTACAAGTCCTCTCTATGTTATGAAGGCAATTGTGAACGAAAATGGAGGAATTGCTAACGTTAACCGAGAGTATATAGTCGGCTCTATCTCTCTTATTCTTTGGACAATAACTCTTTTAACAACAGTTAAGTATGTTCTAATTGCTCTTAAAGCGACTAACCATGGTGAGGGTGGTATTTTTTCACTTTATGCTTTAGTTAGAAAAAAGGCCAAATGGTTAGTTCTTCCGGCTTTAATTGGTGGAGCTGCCTTGCTTGCAGACGGCACACTGACACCTGCAGTTACTGTCACGACAGCAATTGAAGGTCTTAAAAACATGAAATTTGGCAATGATATTCCCGTTCCTAATCAAAACAGTGTTCTTCTTATTACCATCATCATTCTTTTATTTTTATTTTCCATCCAAAGAATGGGAACTAGTATAATTGGAAAAGCTTTTGGGCCAATTATGCTTATCTGGTTTACTTTTTTAGGTTTAACTGGTGCCATGAACCTAAGTCATGACTTGTCGCTCCTTGAGGCTCTCAACCCTGTGTTAGCAGTCAAAATTTTGTTTAGCCCAGCAAATAAGATTGGTGTCTTAATCCTAGGAGCTGTCTTTTTAGCAACTACAGGGGCAGAAGCACTTTATTCAGACGTAGGCCACGTAGGAAAAGGCAATATCATGGCTTCTTGGCCTTACGTCTTTATTTGTCTAGCCTTGAACTATCTTGGTCAAGGAGTATGGATTTTAGAAAATCCCAACTATCATGCTGGTAATACCGACTTTAATCCTTTCTTTGAAGCTCTTCCAAGTCAGTGGAAATTTTTTGCCATCATTTTAGCTACCTTAGCAGCCATTATCGCTTCTCAGGCTCTAATTACCGGATCTTTCACATTAGTTTCAGAAGCAAGTGGCTTAAAATTTTTACCGAGGATGAAAATTATCTATCCCTCCACTGAACAAGGACAGATCTTCATTCCTTCTATTAATAAGATGCTATGCGTTGCTACAATCGGAATTGTTTTTTTATTTAAGACATCAGAACACATGGAGGCAGCTTACGGGTTAGCAATTACGGTCACCATGTTAATGACAACAATCTTACTTTTTGAGTACCTATCTCTAAAAAAAGTTAACATCTTGTTACGCTTAGTTTTTCTATTTTTGTTCGGTGCAATTGAAAGTATGTTTTTAATTTCCAGTTTAGCTAAGTTTTTACATGGCGGTTATGTAACGGTAATTATTGCTGCCTTTATCGGTGCAATTATGTATATTTGGTATTTTGGTAACAAAGTTCGTGATAGACGCGAAGCTAAAAATGCTTACGTGCGCTTAGACGAATATACATCTATGCTAAGTAATTTAAGTCATGATGATAGTGTACCCTTATATGCAACAAATTTAGTTTATATGGCTAAGGTTAAGTACAATAAGTTTATCAAGCGCGATATACTCTACTCAATTTTAGACAAACGTCCAAAACGGGCCCATGCATATTGGTTTGTCACTGTTAATGTAACTAACGAACCCTTTACCGCCGAATATGCAATCAATACTTACGGCACAAAAAACGTGATTAACGTTCAACTATATTTAGGTTTTAAGCAACAGCAAAAAGTTAATGTTTATCTACGACAAATAGTTCACGATCTAATTAAAGATGGTACAATCGAATCTCAGCCACAAGAATACACCACGACTCCCGGTCGTGACGTTGGAGATTTTAAATTTGTAATTGTAAATGATGTGATTAGTCCACAAACTCAATTAAATACTTATGAAAAGTGGTTAGTTGAAAGTCGTGTCTGGCTTCAAAATTTATCTTCTAATCCTGCTGTTTGGTTTGGATTAGAATATGCTGATACAGTAGTTGAACGAGTTCCATTAATCCTAGGCTCACAAAATATTAAATCAATTCAAAGAACTAAATTGAAATAAATATTTTTAATTAATCGCATGCAGATACTTGCAACTCTTGCGCAAATAGATGAAAATAGATATGTTTAAAAAAAGAATGTCTTTTCGGCATTCTTTTTTACGTTATTGAATATTTAGCTATTTGGCTATTTATTGGGAGAATATAATAATGAATGAAAAAACACGGAAAAATATATCAGCCGCAGGCTTACTGATTGCTATTGGTATTGTCTACGGAGATATCGGAACAAGTCCGCTATACGTTATGAAATCAATTGTTGCCGGAAACGGCGGAATTGCGAACGTAAATCGCGACTTTATTGTAGGTTCTATTTCCTTAGTACTTTGGACAGTTACCCTGTTAACAACTTTGCAAACTGTCTTTATTGCCCTAAAAGCTACTAACCATGGTGAAGGTGGTATTTTTGCCCTCTATACTTTGGTCCGGAAACGAGCTAAGTGGCTTGTTCTTCCTGCTTTAATCGGTGGAGCGGCAATCTTAGCTGATGGTACTTTAACGCCTGCAGTTACTGTTACGACTGCGATTGAGGGATTAAAAGGAATTGAATTTGGTCATGGTAACGTTCCGGTTTCTACTCAAGGAACTGTTATTGCGATTACAGTAGTAATTCTTTTGCTTTTGTTCTCAATTCAAAGAATGGGAACAAGTATTATCGGTAAGGCTTTTGGTCCAATCATGTTTATCTGGTTCACCTTCTTAGGTGTAATTGGATTAATGAATATGATGGGTGACCTTTCAATTTTGCAAGCTCTTAATCCATACTACGCAATTAAACTTTTATTCAGTCCATATAACAAGGCTGGAATCTTCATTTTAGGTTCTATCTTCCTTGCTACTACTGGTGCTGAAGCCTTGTACTCAGATGTTGGTCACGTTGGTAAAGGAAATATTATCGGTTCTTGGCCATATGTCTTTGTTTGTTTATCACTTAACTACTTTGGTCAAGGTGTTTGGATTTTAAACAATCCTAACTACAATGCGGGAAATGGTGACTTCAACCCATTCTTCGAAATTATTCCACAAAACATTCGTTTAGCTGCGATTGTTTTAGCAACTATTGCAGCTGTTATTGCTTCACAAGCTTTGATTACTGGTTCATTTACTTTAGTAGCTGAAGCCAGTGGTTTGAAATTTTTACCAAGAATGAATATTATGTATCCTTCGACTAAGAAGGGACAGATTTATATTCCTTCAGTTAATAAAATGATTTGTGCAGCAACTATTGCAATTGTTCTTTTCTTCCAAACCTCAGCTCACATGGAAGCAGCTTATGGTTTGTCAATTACCATTTCAATGTTAATGACAACAATTCTGCTCTATGAATGGTTGGCAATGAAGGGCGTTCATACCATTTGGAATTGGCTCTTCTTAATTTTCTTTGGCTTCTTAGACGTAATGTTTATGTTAGCAAGCTTGAGTAAATTCATGCACGGTGGTTACGTTTCACTAGTTATTGCCGGATTCATCGGAATCATTATGTACGTTTGGTACTACGGTAATAAAATTAGAGACAAGCGTGAATCACGTAACGCTTATGTTCGTCTTGATGAATACGTCGACATGTTAACGAACTTAAGTCATGATGAAGACTATCCTACTTTTGCAACTAACTTAGTCTATATGGCAAAAGTTAAATACAATAAGTTTATTAAGAGAGAAATTCTCTATTCTATCTTAGATAAGCGTCCTAAACGGGCACGAGCATATTGGTTTGTAACAGTTAATGTAACTAACGAACCATTCACTGCTGAATATGCTGTTAACACTTATGGCACAAAGAACGTTATTAACGTTCAGCTCTTCCTTGGTTTTAAGCAGCAAACTAGTGTGAATGTTTACTTACGTCAAATTGTTCATGACTTAATTGCAGATGGAACCATTGAATCTCAACCACAAGAATACACTACTACTCCTGGTAGAGATGTTGGTGACTTCTCATTCGTTATCGTTAACGATGTAATTAGTCCACAAACACAACTTAGAAGTTATGAAAAATTCTTAGTTGAAGCACGTGTATGGCTTCAAAATCTTTCCTCAAACCCAGCTTCATGGTTTGGCTTAGATTATGCAGATACAGTCATTGAACGTGTTCCATTGATTCTAGGAAATCAAAGAAGACAACATATTACTCGCATCCCTCCTAAGAAATTTGAAGATATCAAAAAGAAGCTTCAAGCCGAAGGAGAACTTAAAGAGTAACACAAGTTAATAGCTAACAAAAAGGCATCCCAATAGGGATGCCTTTTTAATGTTCAAATATAAAAATTTTTAAGAGGATTTCTAACTATGTTTAACTAATTTAATTCCTTAATAATACCTTCCAAGGTCTTCTTGGCTTCTTCTTGGATTGGTTGAGTAGGATGTTCTTCATCATACTTATTCAACCAATCTAATCGATCTTGCATTCTCTTAGCCAAGGTCTTTTGATATTCTGGATCATCTAAGTGAACTTCGTAGCCTTCAATTGGTAAGTATGATACACCCTTGAAGTTACCAAATTGTTTCCAGTCACTATCTGTGATAGTGCCATTAGCAAGATCTTCAACTAACTTCTTAGTTACTTCCTTTGGAATATCCTTACCCATAAATGCATCAGTATTCAAGATGTAACAAGAAGCACCACGCTTAGTAAATAGTTCTTTGAAGTCTGCGTAGTCACCAGATACTGGATAAGCACGGAATGGGTCCGCAAATGGTTCAATTACCAAAGTATTCATATCAAAGCCCTTTGGTAAGTTTTCAGCACTAGTTCTCTTGGTGGCTAAAGTAAGTCCCATTGTAGTTGCTAGAACTGGATCATCAACCTTTAAGATTGGTGGTAAGGAACCATCCTTCATAATCCAGAATAAGGCAGTAATTGGTGCATTTTCATAGTCAACTCTATGTGGTGAAGTATAACGTGTCTTAATAACACGACCATTATTGTTACGAAGATCTTCAGTTACAATAACTTTCTTACCATCTTCGTCTTGAGTAACAGCACAGTTCATAATTGTAGTGTAGTACTTAGTCTCGTGGTGGCCTGCTGGATAGTCATGCGTCTTATCAAAGTATGAAGGCTCTAATGCTACTGAAGAACCATCTTCACGAGAAATAATAAATGCATCATCGTGCAAAACAGTAATGTCATATTTACCATCATACATTTCATGAGTCAAAGTAGATTTACCTGAACCCGATAAGCCGTAGAAAGCAAATACCTTATCATCCTTATCCTTAAAGTGGAATGACTTTTCACCACCGTGACAAGCAGTATAACCGTTTCTGTGAGCCATAGCCCAAGCAAGAGTTAAAGTACCCTTCTTTAATTCACCGAAGTAGCGTAAGCCAAAGACTGCAGCACAGTTATGTGGAGCATCAAAGACACCAAAGCCCTTTTGATAGTCTTCATCTTGTGTATTTGGATCAAAGTAGAAGTAAATATCTCCTTCATCATATAACTTCGAGTTCTTATAGATCTTTTCTGCTTCTTCATCAAAGAAATGGAAGTTCAAGATATATGAAAGTAAGTTAAAGGCTTGATCTTCTGGCATCATAATATGTGCTTTAACAGTAAAGCTTGGATCTAATCCTACTAAAACTGTTGCTTTTAAGAATTTTTGATCATGGCCCTTATAAATATCTTCACGTAAATTGCCAGCTAATGCTTCAGGATCCTCTTTTGGATCGTCAACAAAGTGACGTGCACTTGCTGTTCTACCCAAGATTTTACCGTGATTATAAACTAATTGCTTTGCACCCTGTGGTAAACCGAGTTCTTTAGTATGTAAAATTGGTAGGTCAGTTTCGATAACACCAGATTGTTTCTTAGCTAAATTATAAGCTTCAGCAACACTAGTTACTTCGTGTACATTGTTACCATAAAAGGCAGATTCAATAGTAGAACGAACCCGACTAAATTTTTTGTTAGCTTTTCTTAACTCATCATGAGAATAACGTTCTTGTGTACTCAACTTAAATTTCCTCCTCTGAAACCATAGAAAGCGGTTTCAATTCTTACAGTTAAATAATAACATAACAAGTTAACTATAGCCATGCATTAATTGAAAAATAAATTGATATTAATCGTAAATAAACCAGTACAAAAAAAGCAGAATCCTGATGAGTTTATCCCATCAAGATTCTGCTTTTATATATGATTAAAAATTACTCTAATTAATTATTTTTACTATTTATAAAATTTTTCCATATTAAAAAGACGATAGCTGCAAGCCACGACATCATTGAAATTGCACTCACTATATAGAACAAAGTCGGTACTATAAAACGTAAAGTAGCATGGTTTAACCCCCGTTTTTGATAAATAATTGGATTCCCAATTACATTTTTAGCACCGGAGAATTTCTTACTATTTACTGTTAATTCACTTTGAGTATAAAGCACAACAGGTAAAACTATCTTTTTATCTTGATTAGCCTTCCACGATAATACTAAATCACCATTTTTAGTAACTCGGTGATCAAATTTTTGGTATCGCTCAACAACATTAACTTTATATAGATAAGCTGCATTTTGGTCAATCGACTTGTCTTTGGTTGGTAAGTAGTCCGGTAAATAATGCCACTTCAACATTTCTAGCATCTTGTCACTGGTTGATTGTTTAGCGACAACTTGTACTTGTGTATCTTTTCTGCAAGCAACTGTGAAAATGTGGTTGGTAATTATATTTGGCACAGCTGCTTCTAAAAGTAAAATTGTTACCAAGCTAATACCAACTGCTTTTGGCTTAACTCCCTCTTTTAGCAAATAGTTAACCGTTAAAGCCATCCCTAGTAAAATCAATGGATAGGCCACGACCGTTAATCTAAATGGAAATTGAAAGTAGGATTTTAAGCTTGGAAAAACTCTTTGAACTAGTCCCCAAGGAAAAATAAATGAAGATAAGCCTAATAAGACAGTACCCCAAATGGTTACAAAAGTATTTAGCTTGTCTCGTTTATAGTGCATGACAACATAGATAAATTGCGCAATAATCAATAAAACAAAAATTGGCAAAATATATGCAAATGCTGTTCCGTATTCGTTATGCCAAAGCATATGTGGCCGTAAGCCACCACGAGATAAATCAAATTCAGTAGTTGCAGAAAGGTGATTTGTAGGCATTAAAACTAAAAATGCACCAATTACATTTGCTGATAAAACAATGGTCCCTAAAACTGCTTTAATAAAAGGAATCCAAACTTTTTTAGAATTATTGTTAATAATTAAAGAGTAGATAAAGAATGGAATCAGTAACAAGACTGCCATTAAGGTACTTAAAACATGGACTTGGATAAGCAGACTCATTACAATCATTAACTGAATCCAATTAATTGGTTGCTTTTTATTGCTAATCATGCGAACACCGCATAAAACAACTAGCGGCATTAAAGCCTGTCCCCAACCATTAAAAGAACTACGATTGATAAAAGCTGGAATCATCCCAATGTTAATATAGATAATTCCCATTACAGTAGCTAAAAACTTATTAATACCTACCTGCTTTAGGAGGTAATACATGCTACCGGCACCCAATAAAGAAATTAGATAGGCTAAGATAACTTGATAGTTAAACCAATTACCAGCAATGAGAACTAAAATCCCGTTAAAGTAGGCAAAAAGTGGGCCATAAATGGCATTAATAATTCTACCGCTCTGCTGAAAAGTAAAATTTGTCTGAAAAATACTAAAGATTCCACTTTTTAGCTGCATCCCTGCATCATAAAAACGACTATAGTGAAATAAGGTATCAGCAGTGTCATCACTAGCTAAAATAGTGTGTGAAATTAGCTGCGGTGAAATGACTATGGTTGTAGCCAAGATAATTAATAAATATGGCCAGATGAATTGGCAAAATCTATTAGTTTTTATTTTTTCTAACATGTTTAACCTTTTCTAATTAAGAATATTGTCTTAAGTGATAAGAATACCAATTCATAATATTATTAATAATTTCTTTTTGCAAACAATGAAAAAAGAACCAAACAGCTTTCGCCATTTGATTCTAAAATTAGTTTTTATTTTTTACCAAATCACAACACGTTTTTCTGGGTCTAACCACATACCATCTTCTGGCTTAACATCAAATGCCTTGTAGAATTCTTCTTGGCATTGTGATTGAACGTTAGCTCTTTCAGGACCAGGAGCATGAACATCAACTGAAACTTGTGTCTTAATTGATTCAGGAAGTTGCTTGTTTGCCCAAACACGAGCAAAGTTTTCAAATACTTCCTTCATGTTTCCATTTTCACCCTTATTAGCTTCAACAGCAGCAGTCAAACCACCTTGGTCAGCAATATTTTCAGAAACAATTTGTTTACCGTTCAAGGTAACTGGACCATATTCAATGCCGTTAAATAAATCAATTTCGGCTTGAGTACGTTTCTTAAATTCCTCAAAGTCTTCGTCTGTCCACCAGTTCTTCAAGTTACCAAATTCATCAAATTTAGCACCGTTGTTGTCAAAGGCGTGAGAAATTTCGTGTGCAATAACAACACCAATACCACCGTAGTTTAAGCTACGAGATTGCTTTAAATCATAAAATGGACTTTGCAAAATTGCAGCTGGGAAAGTAATATCATTTCTCTGTGGATCGTAACATGCATTTACTAAGTTACCAGGCATGAGCCATACAGTTCGATCAACCGGTTGCGTTAATTTTTCAAGATTATACTTAACTGATTCTACAGCAGCTGCGCTTTCATTAGAGTAAAGGCTACCACCTTCTGCTTCAGGGACAACTTGAAGACGATCATAAATTTCTTCAATCTTTTCTGGATAACCAATCTTCAAAATTAAAGCACGTAATTTAACAATTGCTTTTTTCTTGGTGTCTTCAGATAGCCAGTCATTTTCAGAGATACGTTTTTCATAGACGTCAATCATCTTATGAATCATATCTTCTACGTCAGCCTTAGCTTCAGCACCAAAGTAAGTTTGACCGTAGTAAACACCAACTACTTCGCTAAACATACCATTAGCTAAACGATAAGCTTGCTTAGTACCAGAAGATAATTCTGGTTGACCTGATAAGGCTTGACTAAATGGAAAAGCAGCTTCACGGAAGTCTTGAGAAAGATATGCAGCTACACCATTAATAAACTTAACAACCATCCAGCCTTTAATTTCATCAAAATTATCTTCGTTGATCAATTCTTCAACATGATCTAAGAATCTTGGCTCAGTAACAATAATCTTCTCAGGCTTTTGAGCAAATAAATTACTTAAGAAGTTGTCAATCTTAAAGCTATCAAACTTATCTTCAAATTCAGCTAAAGGCATTGGATTGTACATTGCTGGGTAATCTGCCCATTCTTCAGTTGACTTAAGAACCTTAGAAAGTTTCTTATCAAACTTCAATGCACCTTCTACATACTTCTTAGCATCTTCTTCACTTACACCAGCCATTTTAAGTAAGTTTCCAGATTGATCTTGTAATACCTTCAATAAGTCAGCTGCTGCAGGATTGTCATAAGTAGTAGTATCAGGCAAGAATAAACCAGGTCCGCCAAAGTATACAACATGAACTTTAGTATCCTTCATGTCCGCATCAACCGATACACTAATTGGTAAGTCAAAAGCATTCTTATAGAAATCAGCTGCTCTTAAGTTAAGATCAGTTAAATTACGTAAACTAGTGATTTCTTCAAGGTCAGCTTTAATTGGCTTTGCCCCATCTTCATTTCTCTTGTCAAAGTTATTAGCAATTTTGTAAAGTTCAACTGCTTTTGCAAAATTAGGAACATTTGACAATTTCTTTTTACCATCTGCAAAATCCGCAAAATCTTGCATTAAGCTCTTTTCAATATTCAAATCAATACCATCAAAAGAACTAATTCTTGAACGGTCTGAAGGAATTTTTGCTTTTTCAATCCATTCAGAGTTCACTGCTAAGTAAAGATTATCTTGTGGTCTTGCATTAAGATCGGGCTTAGTAATATCACCAGCACCGCCACGTACATTGAGTAATGCCATTAATAAAATTCCTCCTTGTAATTCATAAGTAATTATATAAATGATATCATTATTAAAATTATTAGTCTATGATTAAACATAAAAGAAAACTACCATTTCTGGCAGTTTTCTTTTTTAGTGGTTAGTAAACAAACTCTTAATTTCTTCTGGTGTTTGAGCTTTTTTTATTTTCTCAATGAAATTTTGATGGGTTAATAGCTTCGCCGTATTGGATAAATATTGTAGATGTTGTTTACTATCCTTTTCAGGAATCAAAAATGAAATTACAGTATCAATCTTTTGTCCATCTAATGAATCCCATTCAATCGGGTGCTTTAGTTTCAAAATTAACATAGCGGACTGTTTAATAGCTGTAGATTGTGCATGTGGAATAGCAAAGCCATCTGTCATTCCAGTAGAATTTTCTTTTTCACGAACTAAATACTTGTCATAGACAGCTTGACTACTAGTAGCTAAACCATTTTTCACTGCTAAATTAGCTAAGTATTTTAAAGCTGAGTCTTTATTTGGTACATCAACATTTACCTCAATATTTTGTGTTTCCAAAATATCATTTGGATTATAGTCTGCATCCCTATTATCTTTTTCTACAGTTTTAGGCTTTTTGACATTTTCTTCTTCACCAAACACATCTATATCAGGGCCATCTTCAAATTCTGGCTCTCTTTTTGCAAATCTACCAGCAATCAAGGCTAATAAGATTCCTGAAATGAATGAACCAATTACGATCCATAATACCCATAAAAAGGGCTTGTTAACTAATGGCAAAATAATAAATCCACCATGAGGTGCTGGAACTTGAATTTTAGAGATATAAGTCAAGGCTGCTGCAATTGCTGATCCAACCATAAATGCAGGAATATTCCATAAAGGATGCTTTGCAGCAAATGGAATAGCACCCTCCGTAATATGAGTTGATCCTAATAAAAAGTTAACATAACCAGCTGTACGTTCATTCTTGGAATATGCCTTCTTATTCAATAAAACTGCAAAACCAGTTGCTAAAGGTGGTGCAATACATGCAGCAGATACACCGGCCATAAAGTAGTAATTACCTTGTGCCAGCAATGCTGTACCTGTTACATAAGCAGCCTTATTAATTGGTCCACCAAAGTCAGATGCACACATTACACCGATAATAATTCCTAGAAGAATTGGACTAGAATTTTCAAACCCCTTTAACCAGGACATCATACCCGTATTAATTGCTTTAATTGGTCCATTTAGCCAAAACATAATTGCACCAGTAATAAATACACCTAAAACTGGAAGTAAAAAAATTGACTTTAGCCCTCTAAATTCTTTGTCAGGAAGTGGTTTTAACAATCTTTGAAGTAAGAGAACTACAATTGCTGCTAGATATCCACCGATAATAGCTCCTAAGAAGCCTCCACCACCAACACTGGTAATCATCCCAGCCGCAAAACCAACGACTAGGCCTGATCTTTTAGCTAACGCTTCAGCAATAAAAGCCCCTAAAACTGGGACCATTAAGCCCATTGTTGTACTACCAATTGTATTTAACATATAAGCAAATTGATTATACTGACTGCTCTTAGGATCGGCAGAATAAATTCCCCAGAAAAATGAGATAGCAATTAGCACACCACCTGCTACAACAAAAGGTAACATGTGAGAAACACCATTCATTAAAGACGTGTAAATTTTAGTCCCTAAATTTTCAGCACTATTTCCAGCTGTAGAAGAATTTTTAGCTGGTTGTCCAGGTTTATAGATAGGCGTATCTGGATTTAGGGCTTCCTTAATTAATGTCTCCGGTTCTTTTATCCCTTTGGCAACGGGTACAATTACCACTCTTTTACCAGCAAAACGGTCTGGATCAACATCTACATCTGAAGCAATCACTACGCCCTTAGCTTTCTTTATTTCTTCTGGTGAAAGTTCATGCTCAACACCAGTTTGACCGTGTGTTTCAATTTTAATTGAATACCCTAAATTTTCAGCTGCTTTCTCTAATGCTTCTTCAGCCATAAAAGTATGTGCCACACCAGTTGCACACCCAGTTGCTCCGACTAAATCATATTGAGTCATCTTTTTCATCCCTTCTATCACTTAACTTCACTTACATGAATTTCATTTAAATATTTTTCTAGTTCAAAATCTGTTAGTCCCATTCGACTCGCAGTATCACTACCAGCCGCTATTGCAAATTTCAATGCCTCTGTCGTGTTACATCCCAATTCTTTTTTTCCAACAAATGTACCGAGCATGGTATCTCCAGCTCCAGCTGTGTTGAGTACTGAAATTTTAGGAGCATTACCAAAATAAGCATGATTCTTATCAATTAGAGCCGCACCAGACTCTCCCAGAGAGACTAAAACATTTTTACAACCAGCATTAATCAACTTACGAGCTAGTTTAATAATTTTTTCTTGATCCAATTTTTCATTTAGATCAAAAAAACTAGCTAATTCTTGATCATTTGGTTTTAGTAAATAAGGATGATATGGCAAAGTATCTAAAACAGCTTTAGAACTAGAGTCAATTACTAGCTTTACCTTTTTATCAGCCGTAATTACGGCAATTTTAACTAAATAATCTTGTTTAATGCCCTTAGAAAAGCTTCCTGAAATAATTAAAGTGTCCCGTTCTTTTAGCGTTGTTTTTAAATACTCTAAAAATTGCTCTTGAACTTTTTCATCTACTTCTGGACCAGGATTTACTTCTTTGTATTCTCGATTCTGATCTAATACTCGGGTAAAGACGTTAATTCTAGTCAGTTTCTTAACCTTAAGAAAATTAGTGCGAATGCCTTTTTCTTTTAAACCTGCTGTAATGTAATCAAGTGTAAAGCCTCCTCCAATTCCGGTCGCCATATTTTCTATACCCATTTTTTTCAAAATAAATGATACATTTACACCCTTACCATTAGGTTGAAGCTCAAAGTTCTCAGTTCTATTAACAATATTTGGTTCTAATTTTTTAGTAATAATTACCAAATCAATTGCTGGATTAAGTGTTATTGTATAAATCATGAGCTTTTCTCCTTTTCTTACCGCTTACATTATTAGTATACTTAGATAAGAAGGTAAGGTTTTTCTAAATTGAAAGCGTTTTAATTAATAAGTGGTAAAGTTTTACAGAGAGGGTACATACATGCAAAATAATGATCTTAGTAATGCAGAACTACATTTGTGGGAAACAGTTCAAAAAAATCCACAAAAAATTGCAAAAATGTCGATTGTTAAATTAAGTCAATTTGCTCATGTTTCAACTGCTACAATCGTCAGGACGATGCAGAAAATGGGTTATAGCGGCTATACGTCTTACCGAGAGTCACTAAAACTGCAGGATCGCTCCAATAGTAATTTTGATGTCTTAAATGATGCAGACGATAAAATTAAGAGTGTGATTACCAAAAATGAAATTGAAATGAACAATACTCTCCACAATCTTAGCTACAGTAACATTGAAGACAGCATTTCAATGACTAAACAAGCAAACGTTGTTTATATTTTTGCACGTGGTCTATCGGAATCAATTGGACAAGAAATTATGGTTAAATTGCAACTAACCGGGAAATATGTTGAATTTCATTCTGATCCAAACATTATTAAGACCGCCTCTAAAAGAATTAAAAATGATGCATTAGTTATTTTTATTAGCTTAAATGGTAATACTCCCGAATTAGTTGAAGCTGCAAAAAATTTATCACGTCATGATGTTCCTACTATTACCTTTACCACTAATCCTAATGGACAACTTGCTTCGCTTTCGACATTAACTTTTATGGGCTACATGTCAAAAACCAATTATTTTCCTGATTATGAAGTGTGCTCTCGATTACCCTTACAAATCATGACCCGTATTTTTTCGGATGCATATTCAGTTAGAACTGGTTTTGCTAGACAATAAAAAAGAGTTGATAATCTTCGTTTTTCAACGTTGATCTATCAACTCTTTTTTATCAGTATATGATTTTATAAATTAATCATTCTTTTTCTTACGGTTAATACCAAGGTAGCTAACTAAGCTAGCTCCTGCAACTGCTAATCCAGAAAGAGCTGCAATTAGCTCATTCTTTGCACCAGTTTGTGGCAATTTATTAGTAGTTACATTACCAGTTACAGCAACTACATGAGCTTTATCAGCTTTAACCCAGCGGTTTGCACTAACTTTGTAGTAAGTAGTATCGTTAACTGTCTTTTCTCCAAAGGTCTTAACTGGAGTATTTGAACCGGTTAAGACAACTGATACGGCTGAACTATCACTATTTTCAACAATCTTAACAGTAGATGATTTTTCTTCAGACTTATTGTTAGTCTTAAGATCTGCCTTAGCATTTTCTTTTACAGTATCAGTATCCTTTACATCTGACTCAGTAGCAGTTGTAGTAGTTTCAGATGATTTATTTGTTGATGCTTCACTATTTGAATCCGGCTTATCTGTTGGCTTTACAGTGCTACTTGCATCAGTTTTATCTGAAGGTTTTACAACATGACTAGTATCAGGTTGGTTGGTTGGGTTTACAGGTTTTTCAGTATTGGAAGTCTCTTTATGGCTGTTTTCTGTTTCTTTCTTATTAAATGCGTCTAATCTTGCCTTAGCATCTTCAAGCTTACTTTGTTCAGCAGCTAATTCTGCTTCCGCCTTCTTAAGTTCTTCTGATGCGTTTGTAACTTGTGCATCAGCTTTAGATTTAGATTCCTTCAAAGTATCTAAGATTAATTGTTGAGCTTTAAGTGCCTTATTAGCAGCAGTTACGTCATCGTTTGCCTTATTCAAAGCTGTTTGAGCAGCAGAAAGGTTTGATTGTGCATTTCCTAAATTGTTCAAAGTTTGATTCAATGAATCCAAAGCAGCTTGGGCACTCTTTAAATTATTATCTTTAGCTTGAACATCATTTTGTGCTGCATCAGCCTTGGCTTGACTTGCCTTAACAGTAGCAGTAGCTTCAGATAACACATTTTGTGTTTGAGCTACAGCTTCTGCTGCCTCAGCTTGTGCAGCTTTAGCATCTTCCAAAGCTTTTGCTTTTGTACCAACTTTAGCTTGAACATCTGCTAAGGTTTGATTTGCTTGATCTAATTGTTTTTGTTCAAACTCAAGATTTTCTTGGCCTTTAGCAAGAGCAGCTTGCGTATCTGAAATTGCCTTATTGATCTTAGTAGAACCATTGTTTAATTCTGCTAGGTTAGCTTGTAAACTCTGAACGTTATTTTGTGCTGATTTAACTGCATTTTGTGCTGCAACTAGGTTTTGATTTGCAGTTGCTACGTTAGCTTTAAGGGTGTTTAACTGATCTTCTTTTAATACATCTTTAGAATACTTATTGAATAAATCAGTATAATCTTCAACACTTAATGGATTTGAAACGTAAAGAACATCATTTACATCCCAAGAAACAGCGGAGTCATCTAAGCGGCCCATTCCAAAATGAGTAAGAGACGGATCCATTAAATTCAAAAAGTGACCTACTTGTAAATATTCATCATAATGGTTGGTAAAGAAAGCATAAATATTGTAAGAGCTAGTTGGCACATCAGCATATTCAGGATGTTCCTTTACCATTTCATTCCAAGTTTTTTCTTCTGTCATCCATGACCAAACAGGCTCATCTATGTAAGACGTAAGATTTTCACTTTGCTCTAAACTATCTGGATGTTCCAACCAACCTGTTTGATAATCTGCATCAATCATGGCTACAGCCATATCTGTCAACGATATTCCTAAAACAGATCTATTGTGACTTGTACGCGCCTCATTTACCTTAGACAAATATGGAAGAACATTTTTCATTTCTTCAATACTGGTAGCATCATTTTTAGCACCTAAATGTACACGTTCTGCATACCAGCTTGGCTCTTTTCCATATTCACCATTATATGTTCCCGCTACAATTTCATATGCAGTTTGAGCATCTTCTCTTAAACTTTCAGAATTATCTTTATTGTCAGCAATTGCCTTAAAGAAACCAGCTGCTCCGCTTGCTTGATCTTGAGCAACTTGATCTTGTAATTCTTTCAAAGCTTGTTGAGCATCAGCCAGCGCCTTTTGTTTAGCATTAACATTGTTTTGAGCATCTACTACAGCCTTGTTTGCCACTGCAAGATTATTATTAACAGTTGCTATCTTTTGATTATTTTCAGCTAAAGCAGCTTGATTCTTAGACAAAACTGATTCGTTATCTGCATTTGTCTTCTTAATATCATTTAATGCGTTTTGAACTTTTTGAACATTTTGTTTTGCTTCATCTAGTCCACTATTCTTAACGGCAGCTTCAGCGTTAGCAACATTACTATCAGCAGTTTTCTTTGCAGCTTCTTTACTGTTAACTAAATTTTGAGCATCAGCTTGTTTTTGCTTAGCAGTCGCTAATTGACTTTGTGCTGTATTTAAATCTGCATTTGCATCACTGACATTTTGCTTAGCAGCTTTAATTGCATCTTGCTGTGCAGCAATATTCTTTTGGGTCTTTTGAATATTTTCTGAGGTTGCTTGCTTTGCTACTTCGCTTGCACTAGTTAACTTATCTTGTGCTTGTTTTGCAACAGCTTGCTTATCAGCCAGATTCTTTTGGCTATCATTTACCTTAGCTTGTTGAGCATCACAGGCATCAGTTGGTGCTTTTGCCTGTGCTTGTGCGTCAGTTAATGCGCTCTTTTTACTATCTACGCTTGCTTGAGCATTATTAACTGAATTTTGTGCTTGATTAACAGCAGCTTGTAATTTTTCTTTATCTGATTTTGCTACAACGACAGTGTTATTTTTATCAGTTGTAGCAGCTTGAACTTTACTATTATTAGTACTTGCTAAAAGAGTAGCTGTTAATGCTGCAACAGCCAAACTTGTATATTTTAATTCTTTCATTGTTTTCCTCCAAATTAACAATTCCTTTTTTATTTTATTGCGTTAAGTATGTTTTTTCAAGGTTGGACCTAGGTTCATCTATACAAAAAAACAAGGCCACTTCTGACCTTGTTTTCAATTAAATAATTCAGCTATCATTCTTCGATTTCTAACTTATCTTCCCATGATTTTGCACCTTTAAGTGCATCATTTAAGTTCTCGATATTTTTCTTTCCTTCAGTTGAAAGCCATTCTCTACCTTGCTTTTCTCCTTCAGCAGCAAATGGCTTAATTGCTGGCTTCCACGTTGCACGCCCGCAAAGAACACCATTAAAGTCAGCACCAGCTTCTTCAGCCATCTTAATCTCTGCAATGAACTCTTCTGAAGTTACACCAGCTGATAAAAAGATATATGGTAAATCAGTTAAATCTGATTGTTTCTTCAATAACTTCTTTGCTTCTTCTTGAGTATAAACAACATTGTTGTCGCCACTATAACCTTCGACAAACTTGATATTAAATGGCATCTCAACTTTAAGAACTGTTACATCATATTGAGGCTTAGAAAATTCTTCCATAGTTTTGAAGACTTTTTCAGGTTTTACCTTTGCGTATTCTTCACCTTTAGCATCATCAATTTTCCCATCATAAGTTAATAATTCAAGGAAAAATGGTAATCCAGTTGCTTTAGTTTCAGCCCCTACTCTTTCAACAAAAGCCTTCTTCTTATCGTTAATTTCATCACTTTCGTCTGGATCGTAGTAAAGCAAAAATTTAACTGCATCAGCGCCATCATTTTTAATTCTTAATGCTGATTGATCGGCAATCAAATCACACATTCTACCTGGCTCAGTAGTGTCATAACCAGTCTTTTCATAAGATAATAATAAACCACAATTCTTATCTCTAACCTTAGTTGCTGGAAGACCATATTCCGGATCTGTCAAGATGGCAGAAGCATATGGAGTCAACTCACTAGAAACAGCTTCCTTAAAATCAACAATTGTTGTTTCATCAGCAGGCTTATTTGCTGCCTCAGCTAACATTCGTTTTAATGATCCTCTTTGGTCAATTGCTAATGCGCTGATTATGCCAGCCTCATTAGATAAATTATCCATATGTTTTGCAACTTCAGGTGAAATCTTTCTCATCGTGTATCTCCTTTTCATTTACCGCACATTTATATTATAAGATGGCGCTTTCATAAAAAGAAGAGATCGCTTTCATTCTGTAAACCTTTTCACTTAATAAGAAAAATCATGTAAAAGTTTACCTAAATATTTTCAATTTTCCTTTTAATCTCGTATGAAGGGGAACAATAATTGCTAGCATCATAAAAATCCCAACTGCAGCAACAATAAAGAAATTGATATAGCCAAACTTATCAATAACTAATCCTCCAAATAACGGTCCAAATGCTCTCCCAACAGCCGACGTTGAAATTGTTAAGCCTTGATATTTACCTTTACTATCGACAGGCGACAAGTCATTTACATAGGCAGGCATCGCTGGCATTGCTGTTGATTCACCGAGAGTTAAAGTAACCATTGAAAATACAAAGTGAGCATAGTCTTTTGCAAAGATTAAGGTTACAAAAGAAATAGCAAACATAGTAACTCCAAATACTACTTGATGAAATAAGTTCTTAAATGTGTTAGGAAAACGACTTAGAAATGCTTGAACAATCACAATAATACCAGCATTAATTGTCCACAATAAACTATATAAATGAAAAGGTATTCCCAAAGAAACCATATAAACTGAAAGGTTAGATTCCCAGTTCATATACATCAACCAAATTACAGCTAAGGTAGTGAAAAAGCCGATAGTCAGCTTTAGATTGGCAGCAGGCATCGGAGTTGCCTTATTTTTACTATCTTTACTTTGCTGAGCTTTTCTTTCTAAATGAAACTTAATAATTGGGCGATAATTAATGATTGCGTTTATACTTACAATCACAAAAAGACTAGCCGCAATTACAAATAAAATTGTAACTGAATAATCATAGATATAACCTACAATTAATGTCCCTAATACTACACCAAGATTTTGTGCAAAATAAATTGTATTAAAGACATACCGCCCTGGCTTAGACTTGATGCTAGTCGCAATTGAATTAATTAACGCACCATTCCAGCCGCCCAGTAGACCAGTCAAAGTCATCCAAACCCAATAAATTGGCCAAGTATGATTAGCCGCCATCCCAAATAGTACTAAGGCATCTAAGCCAGCGCCGGCAATAATTAAATAGTATGGATTGAAATGATCATATGCCCAGCCAGCAATAAATGAACCAAGCATATTGGCCAAACAATTAAATAAAAGTACTATTCCAATCATAGCCAAAGAAACATGGAGTCTTTTATTCAAATAAACTGAAGTTAATGGCCAAATAAAACTAGCTCCAATCCAGGTAAATAACTCACCTAAAAGAAGCCAATGTAACTTTATCTCATCATCTGGTTGAATATTTCCCTTATTATGCAACTCTCTCACCCTTTTCTTCTATATTCTTACATTCAGTCTAGCAATTAATGAACATTTTTGCACGAGCGTAAAAAAGACTCCGCCCAAAGGTAGAGTCTTCTAATTATTTCTTTTCAGTCTTCCAATTTCTAATATCAGTAACATCCTGAGCAACTTCTAAACAGCCCAAATATTTATTATCTTTTCTCACAGCAAAATACTGTAAGTATAGGTACCGCCCCATATGTCTTGGCTTAAACCAAAACTCATACTTATCTTTTTTCCCTTGGTGAAAATCGTCAAAAATTTTTTTAACTCGTGGTACGCTCTCAGGTAAATGACAAGAATAAACACTATTGCCAATCGCATTTTTAGAATGAGGGAAAATATTGGCTCCTCCGCCAAAATAAGCTACTTTATCATTTTCATCAATAAAAGTTATTGCAAAAGGTAATAAATCCAAAATTGCAGATAATTGTTCTAAATTTAAGCTCCCTTCTGCAAAATTTAGTGCTAAGCTACTTAATTTATCGATAGAAAGTGGCCCATCATTTTTAGTCTTTTCCTTAGGTTTCCAATTCATTGGTTTTTGAATCAAGGTATAACCAATCTGTTCTTCCTCATTTTTAACATTGCCCCAGTCTTCTTCATTAGCAACTTCATCAATCATTGGCAACATGATTTCTTCTTCCTTAAAAATCATTTCAAGAACTTCATGTGCCGTCTCTTTTATTGCCTTAGACACTTCAACTTGATCAATATCTTTTTGACTAATAAGTAAATTAGCTTGACCAATAAGTTTTCGGATTTTGTCATCAACACCCCACATAACTTTCGGTGGTGCAGTAATTCCATATTTAGTCATAATGGGAAACATTGAAGTTTCCTTACGAGCATAATGATAGTGAATTTTAGCTAGGTCTTTTAACTCCTGTCTTAACTTTGAGAGTGCACCCTTATCTCCCTTTTCCCACTTAGCTAAGTCTGGCAATAAAGCGTCATTTACCAAGGACTTAAGAACAATATTCTCTAACTTGAATGTATGAACTGGATGACCTGGTTTTTCAAACTCAGAATTTTCCTTATTTTCTTTAATATTACCCTTAAAAACATCGGCGTGAACATTGCACAAATATTGGATTTTTCTTGGATCAAGGCCTTGAGCAATTAATTCTCTTTCTGCTGCAGTGATTTCAGCCACGTCAACTTGATCAAAGGCAGCTTGAAACATTTTCTTTGCTTCTTCAAGCTCTCCACCATCTTGAATAAAATTTAAAATTTTTAAAATAGCTTTTTGTCGTTCTTTATCTAGTTCTTTCATTAATCAATCACCTTGTAGCCTTTATCTTCGAACGCCTGCTTTATTTTATCTAAATCAATTTTCATAGCTTGGGCACCAAGCGGAATCGTCATTACTCTTCCTACAGTAGACAACAGACCCGGAATTTTAATTCTTGTAAAGCCGCAGTCATACATAATTTGAATAAAATCTGGATATTCTTCTGCCAGCTTCTTTATTGGAACAGAAAAATCAATTATCTTCTCTTTTTCTTCTGTCTCTTCAATTTCATTTTCTTGATCAAGGGCCTGCTCATTATCAAGCATCCCTAATTGTTTCTTCGCAGCTACTGTCATGCGTTCTGGATTCCAAACTGGATACCAAACTAACTTTATATCACAAGTGTTTATTTCTGGTACAGACAAAACTGCTTTTTCAATTGCATTTTGTAAATATGTAGATAAGGGACATCCCACAATAGTTAGGGTCATCGTGATTGTTGCATGATCTCCTTCAATATCGATTCCATAAATCAAACCTAGATTGACTACGTCAATCAACAACTCTGGATCTTCGACACCTTGAAGAGCAGTCATAATTTTATCTACTAATTTCAAATTCTTTTCTTGCATCTTTTCACCTAAAAAAATAAGAGAAACTCTCTTGTTTCCCTTATTCTATCAAATTTATCTAACTAGTTTATCCCAAATAACAACCTTATTAGCCTTAATTGATTTTTGAACATCAATAATTCGCTGGTTACTTGAACCACGAAATTGTAGTGTTAGATCTTTCAAATCATCCATGAAACGTCCATCAACTAAAATATCAATCTTTGAAAGCATTTCTTTCTTATCAGGAGTTTCTTTTTGAAGCTCATCCCAGGTATAGCCTGACCACGACCAAATATCTTTACTATGTCCAAATTCCTTACGCACACGATTAATTAATTTCAAGCATACCCAAGTATTTAAAAAAGGTTCGCCGCCTAATAAAGTTAAGCCCTGCACATAGGATTGAGACATATCTTCGATAATTCTATCTTCTAATTCTTGTGTATAAGGACGTCCATAATTAAAATTCTGGGCTGCTAAATTATAGCAACCAGGACAGTCAAACAAGCATCCACTCACATATAAGCTGCATCTAACCCCTTCACCATCAACAAAATTAAATGGCTTATAGTCAGCAATTTTATGCTTAGAGTATTCTTCTGACTTCCATTCTTGGGGCTTAGGATTCTTCGGTTTTCTATGTTGTTGTTTTAACTTTTTAGCATGTTCAACTTGCGGTTTGTATTGATTAGAATCAACAAAGATTGTATCTCCACCAACATTAACCTTAATTAAATTTCCTCGAACATCAGGACCTTCTTGATTATTTTTATCTTTCTCTGGCATCAGTATTCGTCATTCTTTCTAGCTTCATCCTTAGCCATCTTTTCTTCCATTCCCATATTCAAGTGCTTTACACGGTGGACAATTTCTTCATGACGACCATGAACCATTGGACGTTTCAAAGGATTACCTAGATAGCCACAAGTACGCTTCACACAGTCACAAGTTTCTGGATCATGATTTCCACATTGTGGACATTCAAAGCCTTTAGCGGTTGCCTTAAATTCACCCTTAAAACCACACTTGTAGCATTGGTCAATTGGAGTGTTGGTTCCTAAGTATCCTACTTTATCATAAGCCCAGTCCCAGACAGCCTCTAGTGCCTTAGGATTTTGCTTAAGGTTTGGATATTCACAATAATGAATAAATCCACCTGCAGCATAGAATGGATAAGGAGCTTCAAAAGCTAATTTTTCAAATGGAGTTGGGTGCTTTCTTACATCGTAGTGGAAGGAATTAGTGTAGTATTCCTTATCAGTAATATCTTTAACCTTACCGAATTTTTTAGTATCCAGGCGACAAAATCTATCAGTCAAACTTTCACTTGGAGTTGAATATACACTGTAGTGATAGTGATTTGGATCTTCTTTTTCGCATTTAGCGCAGTAATCGTGAAGTTCTTTAACAATATTAATAGTAAATTGGTGCGCTTCTTCATTATGTTCCCAATTAGGACCATAAAAGACTGTACCTACTTCATAAAGTCCAATATAACCTAAGGAAACTGTACAGCGTCCATTTTTGAAAAGATCATTTACATTATCTTCCGCATTTAGTCTTTTACCAAAAGCACCATATTCATAAAGAATTGGAGCATTATCAGGTACAGCGTCAGTACAACGTTTAGCCTTAATTTGTAAAGCTTCATGTGCTGTTTGGACTTTTTCTCTAAAAATTTGCCAGAATAAATCTTTGTCTCCTTTTGATTCCATGGCAATTCTAGGTAGGTTTAAAGTAACAACACCTAAGTTCATACGACCAGAATTTACTTCTTTACCAGTTTCTGGATCTTTCCACCCTTGTAAGAAGGAACGACAACCCATTGGAGCTTTAAATGATCCAGTAATTTTCTTAATCATGTCATAACTAACAATATCTGGATACATACGCTTAGTAGAACATTCCAAAGCTAATTCTTTAATATCATAGTTTGGATCTCCAGGATGTAAATTAAGTCCCTTCTTTAGCGTAAAGACTAACTTAGGAAAGATAGCTGTTCTTTTGTCTTTTCCTAAACCTTCAATTCTAATCTTTAAGATTGCTTTTTGAATTTCACGTTCAATCCATGATGTTCCTAATCCAAATCCTAAAGTAGTAAATGGAGTTTGTCCTTGGCTTGAAAATAGGGTATTAATTTCATATTCAAGAGCTTGCATAGCATCATAGATATCTTTTTTTGTTCGCTTAACTGCAAAAGCCTTGATCTTTTCTTCATCGTCAAAGAATTCGCTAGCTTCTTTAATATTCTTGTGATAATTCTTTTCAGCATATGGAGCCAAAACTTCATCTACTCTGTCAGCAGAACAGCCTCCATATTGACTAGAAGCAACATTAGCAATAATTTGAGACATTTGAGCAGTTGCAGTTTCAATTGAATGAGGAGATTCAATATTTGCATTTCCAATTGTAAAGCCATGACTTAGCATTTCTTTAAAGTCAATCAAACAACAGTTAGTTAGAGGACTGAGCGGTGTGTAATCTAAGTCATGCCAGTGAATATCACCGCGTAAGTGAGCCTTCGCAATATGTTCTGGCATCATCGTTAAACCAATTGTTTTACCAACTACACCAGCTGTTAAATCACGCTGAGTTGAAAAAACACGTGAGTCTTTATTAGCATTTTCATTAACAATTGTTGGATCATGATGAACTAAGCGATCCAGACGGTTAGTAGTCTCAGTTTGCTTCTTAAAATTAGCTTCGTCTTCTCTACGATAATCAACATAAGCATTTGCTTCATCACTAAAGCCGAGTTCGATTAATGTTTGAACAAATGCATCTGCTATTTTCTCAGTAGAAGTCTGCTTTGCACCATTTAGTTTTTGAAGGATAGCAGGTAGAATATCTGCTTCATGTTCAGTCAGATGCAAGCTATCTAAAACCATTTCAATTTTGTAAAGAGCAAAAGGATAGATGCTACCGTCTCTTTTAATAGCTGTTTCTGGCAGCGTCATTTGAGTAATTGATTTAATTTGAGCATCTTGTTGTAACATGGTTATTCTCTTCTTTCACAATATCTATGGTTCTATTTTATCAGAAACTACATGATATTGTAGGTATTGACATTTTGGATCATATATATTGTATTAAGCAAAAGTCACGTCTAGCAAGAGAGAGGCTCATTTTCAAAATTTTCTATAATTAGTAAAGTAGTCAAAAAAATACTGCTGAGAGCAAAAAATTCTCAGCAGTATTTTTCTAGGGAAAAAGGATAAAACTTAAAATGTCTATCTCAAAATATTTAGATTTTCAATTTTTCACTGTTTTTGTACCATATACAACTTTGATTATCCTATATTCTTATAAAAAATAAATACAGCTAATTCACATAAAAACACAAATATCACATACGTTAAAAGAGTGTACCAGGTCAAAGAAAAAGTGGTACTAAGAGAGTGCATTGTCATTTTTGTAACTATCTTTAATCCAAATATCGTTGTCTTAACACTAGTTTCATTAATACTAAATAGCTCTACAATGTAATCAAGAAAAAAACAAATTAAATATACAAGGCTACTCAGCGTAAAAGTTTTCCAGTATTTCATACATCTTTTTCTCCTATATTTATTATTTTTTTCATCTTAGCATAAGCAACTCTCATATTTATTGCATTGTATTATATTTATTACAGCTATGTAGGCCAGCTACCTATAATATCTTCATATCCATATTCTCTTAAAATTTTTTGAATATTAGCTAATTCCTGTTTATCATTTTCAAATAATGCCAACATATAATACGCATGAAATCTATATATCATAAAATGAAACGATGTTACGTTATTTAAAATATAATCAATAATTTCTTTAATAAAGCAGGCATCTTCCGCACTTTTATACTTTTTTTGATCGTAACAAGTTACTAGATAGTTTTCGAAAATTCTAACATATCTTTCTAGCATTAATTCCGACTCTACTTTTTTTCTTTGTACTATGTGCAATAAATGTTTTATGCGAGAAGATAAGATTTCATGCTTCCATAATGGCATTGTATTAGCCAATAATCTTAAAAGTGCTGGTGACTTAATCCAATTCTCCTTATCAAATTCTTTATATATTTTTTGATATATTTCGTCATTTATATCATCCAGTTGATTATTAAAGTAAGCAGCTGTTACTTGCGCTCTAAGTTTTAGTATTTCATCAGAGGAGGAACGAATAATTTTATTTTTGTAATAATTTATACTCTTAATATTTTTAGAATTAACAGCATACTCCATTTTATTTTGTAGCATTCTATCTATTTGAGCTTCTGACGTTACATAAGAGTTCATTACCAAATTATAAAAATAATTTATATCTACCTCATGCTTAACTAAAAGCATTATTAAGCTTTCGGCTCTAATTCCACTTTTTCCACTTTCAACAAGTGCATAAAAAGGTCTCTGTACTATTCCCTCACACATTTTAGCTTGACTTAATCCTAAATTAAGTCGAACTTCTCGCAAAGCTTCTCCAATTTTCAAATTACTCTCCTTCTTAATCAATTTTTCTGTTAGTATAATATATACAATCCAAAAATAACAGTTTTTATTTTAAAAATATAAAAAATACCTCTAAAGAGCAACACTCCTTAAGGATATTTTTCTAATTAAATTTCATTCTCATGGTTTTCTTGTTGACCATCACGAAGAGCTTGTCTTTCTAATTTTTTAGCTTCTTCTTCAAAATATTGTCCCTTATTTACTTGGTAGTACTTCTTATATCTAGCATAGTAGTTATGGAACATGTAGTGCATTAATAACCAACGTTTTAAGCTACGATCTTTATCATAGAAGACAGTTGTACCGTAGTGACCCTCATCAATTAACTTTTCAGCTAGGCGTTTTGAACCGTTGTCGTAAGCATATTCCTTAAAGATCTTCTTTGGAACACCAAGCCACAACCTATAGTTAGCACCGTCTTTATTTCCATAAACTGTTGGCTTGTCCTTTAAATTATCTTCAACATAGTCATCTACATACCACTTAGCTAAGTTATAACCATTTAAAGTTACGTAGAAACTTGAACGACCTTGACGGAGGTTGATCTCAAAGAATTTGTATTCTCCATCTCTTGGATCGTACTTAATGTCAAAGTTAGCCATACCAGTATAGTTCAATTTTTCAAGGAATGATTGAACAGTATCGTAAAGCTTTTGACTGAAGGCTGGCAAAATTGCCATGTAATTACCGATAGATTGAGGAGTTGGGTCTTCAAGAAGTGGGTGACCTAAGCACATCATCTTAACCTTGTGATCTTTATCAACATAAGCATTAAGAACACGCATGTTAGAATCATCGCCTGGAATGAAATCTTGTAAAATCAAGTCTTCAGTATAACCATTAGTATAGATTTTACCAACGATATCTACTAATTCTGCCTCATCGTGAATAGTAAAGGCTTTTTTACGGCCTTCAAATTGACAATTCAACCATGAAACTGGATCTTCTGGCTTCAATTCAACTGGATAATCAAATGGTAAATTCAAATAATTTTCAGCCTTATAGTCATCCATAGTCACAATCTTAGTGTGTGGATATGGAAGACCATACTTTTCAGCAATTTCGTAGAAACCTTCTTTAGAAATTAGCTTCTCTAACAAATCATAATCAATGTAAGGAACAACAAAAGTATCCTTCAATTCATCCTTATGCTTAGCTAATAATTCTGCGTATCCATCTCCGCAAGCAATTAAAATAACTGGTTCTGGATGATTCTTGTATTCTTCAATTTTTTGCTTCATAACGTTCATAAAGCCTGGATCTTCTTCAAAACCTTCATGAACTTCTACATCAACAATTTTAGAATAGCGCGTTGCTGCTAATTGACTAGCAGCCCAAGCTTGAACCTTAATTCCATAAGCTTCGTTGAAGGAGCGAGCCATTCCGTAAACATTGATGTCACTACCGAGTAAAATAGGAGTAAATTTTGCTTGTACCATTCTGTATCCGTACTTCTCTCTAACTTTAATTAAACAAGTCTGCCACTTTCGATTAATTCTGCTACTTCTGGTTGAACATGTTGATACTTCTTAACAGTTTCATCATAATCAACAAAGAATAACTTGTACCAAACTAAGAAAGTGTAAATAGCCCAAATTTGACGACGAGCTGAACCATTGCCCTTGTAGTTATCATCAAGCAATTTAACAATCTTCTTTTGGTCAAAAATGTCATCTACAAAGTCTTCAGTAAACAATTCTCTAACTTGTTTGTAAAATCTTGGTTCCTTAAGCCATTGCTTAATTGGAGTTGGGAAACCAAGCTTAGGTCTTTGAGCCCATTCTTCTGGTAAGACCTTCTCAGATGCTTTACGAAGAGCATATTTAGTATCGTGACAGTTAACTAAATATTTAGTTGGAATTGAGTTAGCAAGTTCTGCAATCTTCTTATCAAGATATGGCACACGTAGTTCTAGAGAGTGAGCCATTGAGATCTTATCTGCTTTTTGCTCAATGTCATTAAGCATAAAGTGGTGAAGATCAATATATTGCATTTGCTTAACTTCATCGATATTTTTAACTTTCTTAAAGTCTTCTTGATAAATACCGTTAACTGTCAAATCATTCTTGTATTTATCACGCAAAATACCATTAGCATCTTTAGAAGTAAAGATGGTTGGATAGTCCATATCATAAATGACAGATTGTCCAACATAAAATTCACTTGGCTCTGCCAAGTTAGTGTACATATGTACTTTGCCTGGGAAGTTAGGCATCTTCTTAATCTTATGAGCTAAACGAACACGACTCTTCTTAGGTAATTTCTTAAGTCCAGCAGTAAAGACCTTAATTACATCATTATGGGTATGCATGCCGTAGTTAACGTAGCCGGCAAATAATTCATCGGCACCTTCACCAGAAAGGGCAACAGTAACATGCTTTCTAGCTAATTTACACAAGTACCATAATGGAATAATAGATGGGTTAGCATCTGGTTCATCCATGTGATATTGCATTTCTGGGAAGTCGCGCATTGCTTCATCTGCATCAACTTTATCTGCAAAGAATTTCCAGCCGTGTAAGTCAGAAAGTGCCTTAGCCTTTGATGCTTCATTATATGTAGAATCATCAAAAGAAACTGAGAAGACATCTTCAGGGTCAAGTAAACTAGTTAAGTAGGAAGAATCAATACCTTCAGATAAAAATGCACCAACTGGTACGTCCGCATTTCTGTATAAATCAACAGTTTCTTTTAAGTCTTCATTGATTTTATCTAAGGTTTCTTCAAAGCTTAGACTATTTTCAACATACTTAGCATCCCAGTATTGATGAGTCTTCATTTTGCCATCTTTATATTCAAACCAATGACCTGCTGGGAAGCGGTAAACACCCTTAAAGAAAGTTTCCTTTAAGTCATTATATTGGTTCATTAAGTATGGCTTAACTGCTTCAGTATTTAATTCCTTTTTAAATCCTGGGTAAGCTAAGAAACTCTTTAATTCACTACCAACAATTAACTTACCATTTTGGTCTGAGTAGTACATTGGCTTAATTCCGAAGAAGTCACGAGCCCCATATAAAGTCTTGGTATTATCGTCCCAAATTACAAAGGCAAACATACCACGAACTTTCTTCAATAAGCCATCCATTCCCCATTCTTCATAGCCGTGAAGCAAAACTTCAGTATCAGCCTTAGTAGTAAAGGTATGGCCTGCATCAATTAATTCTTTTCTTAATGGTTTAAAATTATAAATTTCCCCATTAAAAATAATTGCTCTACTTTTATCTTCATTAAAAATTGGTTGACTTCCACCACGAAGGTCAATAATTGACAAACGTCTAAAACCTAAAGCCACCTGATCATTAGTATATTTTCCATCGGAAGACGGACCACGGTGTTTAATTGTATCCATCATTCCTTGAATAGCACAGTCTTTATCCTTTAATTCAGGATCAAAAAACGCACAAATTCCACACATAAGTAACTTTCACCTCAAAATAAACAGTAGTCTTATTATAAGCTATTTACATTTCAAAAATTAAATTCGATAGAATCGTCTCTTAGAAGCAGCCCCATATCCAAATACTTGTAATAAATGTCTTTGAACATCAACATTTACTATATATCCAGCTGCTTCATTAGCATGATCCATCTGTCTATTCCAGCGCTTATTATATTGCGTAGTAAGCGCATGGTTAGGGCCCATTAGAGCCGAGCAATTAAAAAATATATATTGTATACCGTTAATGCGATATTGGTCTTCAGTATGACGGTGTCCACATAAATATGCAACTATTTTTGCATTTTTTATCTTTGTGAAATCAAAGCTGTTAGCTAGGGTAAATTCAGGAGGAACATCCCTTGAATTAAGGTATCCTTTTTCATGTTGATTAAAGGCAACCATTAATTCATGTAGAGAACGCCCATTAAATTTCAAGGCATTTGTTCCCTTGCGAGTAATAGGGTTTGCATGACTCATGAAAATAATTGTTTTACCATTTGAATTTTCAAGAATTTCGATAATTTCTTGCATCTGATCTTCACGAATCGCTAAAGCAAGTTTAGCATCGTATTTTTTCTTTCCTTGATCATCAAGCTCATAAGGTAAATCAGATGTATTGACTGTAATGATTCTGACGTCATCTTTATCAAAATATGCAACCCCGTGCTTGCGCGTGATATAGTGAATACCATCTTGCGCATACATACTTGGCCACATTATATCCTCAAATTCATTTTCTGGAAAACTAGCTCTCAGATCATGATGCTCATCAAATTTATCATTTTCATCGTGATTACCCTTGATGACAGCAAAGTTAGTTTTTTTAGATCTAAACGTTCTAGACAAAGATATCAACTCTGCTTCGCCAACTAATCCTGGATCGGATCCATCCATCCAATCACCTAAATGAGCTTTTAAATCTAAAACATCTTTATCTTCAAGATAATTAAACTCTTTTACATGACGAAGTCCGTTATGTCCATAAAAATCAATACTGTCCGCATCTTTATAGTGTGTATCGGTTAAAACACCGATATTAATTGAGTTATAGCCATTTCGGCTATGCTTTTTTACATAATCTACTAACTGATCTAATTGATCTTCAACGATATAACGACGCCCTGTTTGCTTATTAACAAATGCAGTATAACGGTTTAATCTCTTATCAAATTTTCGAACATAAGCTGGTGCTAAATCAGACGCATTAATCGAACGTAAAGCTTGGTGCAAAACATTGTCAGTATCTTTATAAACAATAAGCTTATATTCTTCACCATGTGGAGTTCCTTCAGGCGCTCCAACGTTATACTCACCAACAGTCATATACTTTTGCATTCCATCAAATGGAATATTATTTTTCTTTCGCATCATCTTCCGGGTAACACCGGAAAATTTATCAATCATACCCTTGGTTTTCTTGATAATTTTCATGATACTCTTCCCCACTCATCACACAAAAAAAGGCCTTTAGTTGGCCTTGGGGTTAATTATTTGCCAAAGCATTTGCGGCAAGACCCAATGATAAAACCGCATCTTTAGACAAAACCTTTTTCAAATCATTCGGAGCAATAGCTCTCACAGCGCCAATAACTTTTAAACTATATAAAAGTACATGTAAATCAGTGGCACGATCATAGCTACCATCTTGCAATGGATCCTCATGATTATAGGTCAAATTAATCTCATCTTGATCTACATATCCATCTACGTGGTTAGTTAAAATACGATCATTTAATTCACGTAATGGTTTATCTAAATGTAGTAAAGTTAATTTACCATCAGATTCACTATTGTAGTATTCATCTTGAGTCATATCAAAGTATTCTTCGATTGGCTTATCAAGAATATCCAAACTATTAATTTCATTAGAAATTCTCTTGGTATTCAGGTCTTGTTGGCCGTTGATAATTTTTTCTTGTGATAAAGCCATATCGTCAGCCAATGTCATGGTAGTTAAATTATCCATATTGTCCTCCTTGAAATACAACTTCCATTATAACAAAAAAGTTCTTTTTTTCCTGTACTTATCCATATTATAGGGAGATATTACAAAAAATTTTATAATTTGCCAAAATAAAAACGAGTAGTTCTGATCTTACTACTCGTTTTACTAATTAATTAAACTAATTTCTTTCGAATCCAGCCAGAAATCCAGTCAATAACAACAACCATGACAATAATACCAACTAGAATTACACCAACACGATTCCATTGACGATATTGCAAGGCAATGATTAATGGATAACCAATACCACCAGCACCAACTAAACCTAGAATAGATGCTGAACGGATTGAAACATCAAATCGATACAAAGTGTTAGAAATCAAGGCTGGCATTAAGTTAGGCATTGTAGCAAACATAATAATGTTAAACTTAGATCCACCAGCTGCAGTAACAGCTTCATTTGCGCCTTCTTCAAGATTTTCAATTGCTTCTGAGAACAATTTAGCAAGCATACCAACTGAGTGGAAACCTAACGCTAATACACCGGCTGCAGAACCTGGTCCTACGGCCTTAATAAACATCAACGCTAAAACAATTTCTGGGAATGAACGAATAACGGCTAATACAACTTTTCCTGAACGGGATGTATACCATTTCTTATGACGCGTATTAGCTGCCCAAAAGGCGAATGGTAAAGAAATAATTGCAGAAATAAAAGTACCCAAGAAAGCAATACAAATTGTTTCCCATAATTGAGAGATTAAATCTTCACCGCTTCCGTTATACACATATGACCAGTCTGGATGAAAAATTCCGGCTACAATAGCTCCTGCAATTTGACCTGCACTTGCCTTTATTCCGCCAAAATCCATTCCTACAAATGACCAAATAATTAAAATGATAGTAACAATGGCAATTGTCCAGTGTTGCACCTTCTTCTTGGTATCCACTGGTTTAGGAGGTAATTTTTTCATTGTAGTATCCATTATTTCATCAACGCCTCCCGAGATTTAGTAGAAATGTAGTCGATAATAACTACGACAACGATAATAACCAAAATAATCATACCAGTCTTAGCATAGTCAAAGACTTGAAGAGTTTGTTGTAAGTACAAACCAATACCACCGGCACCAATATATCCAAGAACTGTTGAAGCTCTGACATTAATTTCAAATGCATATAAAACATAAGAAATAAAGTAAGTAATTATTTGTGGCATCACAGCAAAATGAATAATTTGTAGTTTATTTGCGCCAACGGCTGTTAGAGCTTCGATTGGACCTGGATCAATTGTTTCAATTGCTTCATAGAACAATTTAACAACCACACCAAATGTAAATACAGTCAAAGCTAAAACACCGGCAACTGGACCAATACCTACAACAGCAACAAAGATTGCACCTAAGAGTAAGTCTGGAATAGTTCTAACAATATTCATGATTATTCTTAAAATTCCAGTAACTGCTTTATTTTTAACAATATTTCTCGCAATTAGAAGAGAATAAACAAAGGCAATTGCTGATCCCAATACAGTTCCCAAAATTGCCATTTTAATTGTTTCAATTAAAAGTGGAACTGCTGTAGCTGCATATCCCCAATCAGGGTGACACATTTGAACAAAAATATCAGTAAATTGGCTAAAGTTATTAAACAAAACACTAATGTGCGTATTTGTTACATCTACTGAAAGAAAGAGACCTAAAATCATAATTACGACCCATACAAGGTTCATAATTTTGAATTTCTTTTTAGGCAACTCAGCTAAATGCTGTTCCTTAGATTTAGGCATCTTCTTCCCCTTTCTTGCCATTTCCACCATTGTAAATATCGTCAAAGACAGCTTGAGAAGTTTCACTCATCTTGCCATCATAAACAATTTGACCTGCACGAACACCGATTACTCGATCTCCAAATTCCTTAGCAAGTTCTACGCTGTGAAGGTTAGCAACTACAGTCATCCCGTATTCTTCATTAAGCATCTTCAAATCATGCATAACTCGACGTGAAGTTTGAGGATCAAGTGAAGCTGTTGGTTCATCAGCTAAAATAATCTTAGGATTTTGAGTAAGTACACGGGCAATAGCAACACGTTGCTGTTGTCCACCGGAAAGTTGATCCGCACGAGTATAAACTTTATCTGCTAAATCAACACGTTGCAATGCTTCATATGCTTTTTGCTTATCTTCCTTAGTAAATAAGTTAAAAGTTGTTTTCCAAGTTGGATAGTAACCTACTCGGCCAGTTAAAACATTGCGTAAAACACTTGAACGTTTAACTAAGTTAAAGCTTTGGAAAATCATTCCAATATCACGACGAATTTCGCGTAAATCTTTACCTTTAGCAGATGTAATTGATTTACCATCAATTATAATATCTCCCTCAGAGACATCTTGTAGACGGTTAATTGAACGAAGTAGAGTAGATTTACCTGCACCAGATAGACCTACGACTACGACAAATTCTCCTTTATCAATATTTAAGTTAATATCCTTTAAACCAACTGTTCCATTATCATAAATTTTGCTAACATTTTTTAGTTGAATCATTGGCTGATTAGTAGCTGCCATTTAATTTAAAAATCTCCTTAACATTATTTAAATTGACTACAGTGCATAAAAAGATAATTGTCTTTTAGAGACAATTATCTTTACTAACTAAGCTTTATTTAATTGACTATTTCTTGTCCTTGGCAATAATCTTGTCGTATTTACGAACAATATCGAAGTTGCTGTCCTTAGACTTAGTGTAGCCTTCGTGACTATAAATTGATTCGATAATCTTCTTACCTTCTTTAGATTCACCAACTTCAATAAATGCCTTTGCAAGTTTCTTTTGGAAGGACTTAGACATATCACTTCTAACAGAAATAGTATCGTTAGGAATTGGCTTAGTGAAGTAAATTGGGACAACTTGGTCCATAATCTTAGGATTGTCTTTTTTAACAGTGTTACGAGCATCTTCAAAAACAAATGCTGCGTCAGTATCACCATTTAATACATTCAAAACTGCTTGGTCTTGGCCAGTAACAGTAACTAATTTACAATCTTTTGGCACATCCAAACCTTTTTCTCCAAGTTCAGCAATTGGGAAAACATAACCTGCTGAAGAAGTTGGGTTTTGAACTGAAATACTCTTGCCTTTTAGGTCCTTCCAAGATTTAATTTTAGAACCCTTCTTAACAAGAATTTCTGCTCTATAGTAATCAACTAATTTATTAGTTGCTTTACCACCAGGTTGCTTAACGCCGTAACGTTGTGATTGAAGTAAAACATCAGCAGCCCCTTGTTTATGAGCTAATACATAACCATCAGGTGGCAAGAAACCAACATCAACTTTTTTAGATTTCATAGCTTCAACAACTGTGTTGTAGTCAGTTGACATTGAAACATGAACTGGAATTCCAAGCTTTTTAGAAAGCATTTTTTCTAAAGGCTTAGCACGAGCTTCAAGCTTATTAGCAGCTTGACTAGGTACAAATTGGATAGTTAATGATTTTGGTGTATAACCATCCTTTGAACTGTTTGATTTGTTAGAACAAGCAGTTGCAACAACAGCAAGTAAAATTGCAAAAAGGCCTACTAAGACTTTTTTGAACTTTTTCATCATTTCCTCCTAATGAAAAACATTAAATGACAAATACAAAAAAAGACCCAATATGATGAGCTGACAAAAAGAGCTAATCACATTGAGCCAGAAAAGTCGCTAAAAAAACAACGAAAGCGCCAACACCAATAAAGACTGATTCCCCGAGGGAATCAGCCCAAGAACGAGCCACTGAATCTTGGTTACATTTTATAATGTTGTAATCGAAATTCATCATTATCGTTCTTCCTTTCCCCTAGTACTAACGTTCGTTCTTAAGTATCATACCAAAAATATTCGTACTTGGGTACTATTATTTTAATGTAAGCGCTCGTAAATATTAATTTATTGAATTGGATCGATCCACTTTATAAAAAAATCACTCCATCAATGATGATAGAGTGAATTTCATAATGTTCGTTTTTTAAAAGTACTTTTTCTTGGGTTTTGCAACCTTGTTATTATTCAGATCAGTCTTAATAATTAACACATCTGATAAAGCATGTTGGTTAACATAAGCAGTAACGCTACCCATTAACATTCTTTCAACTGCATTCATACCAGTTGCACCCATAATAATCAAATCATTGTGGTGATCTTTAATAAAATCAACAGCAATAATTCTCTTAGGTGAGCCATAACGAATATGGTAAGAAACATCAGTAAAGTTAAAATGTTCCTTAGCCCATTCTTTTAGACTCTTTAAATACTCTTCAGAATCTTGCGTCATTTGATAAATGGTGTCCCCAGAAATCAAAGTATCCTGCATTTCTCCCATAAATTGACGAGTATCAATAACATTCAATACATCAAGATGAGCATTGTTATCAAGAGCAATCTTTACTGCTTTATCAAACGCACGCTCTGCTGTTTCAGAACCATCAACAGGAACTAAAATGTTGTCGTAATCTTCTACCATAAGTAATCATCTCCGCATGGAATTTGCATCTTTACATTGTAATTTTACCATTAATTATAACAATTAATAAGTCTGTTTTCTTTTTATAAATCCGAGAAAAAGAAAATATCTGTCACAAAATATGTTAAAGTATTAATACTGTACTTAAATAACTATAGTGAGGAAAAATACTAATGAGCGAAAATTATGAGACGAAATTAATTGGCATCCAAAATGGTCGCAATTTCCGCGAACTTGGAGGCTATAAAACTATATCCGGTCAGACAATCAAATATAACAAATTGCTTAGAACTGGTAATTTAGCTGATCTTTCTTCATCAGACTTAGAATTATTGCAAAAGCATGGCGTTAAGTATGACGTTGACTTTAGAACAGAAAAAGAAAAAAATGATCGTCCGGATCGTGTTCCCGAAGGCGCTAAGTATGTTTTTGATCCAGTTTTTAGTGATGATCTAACTAATGCATCTAAGGGAATCTTTGCTTTAGAAGAGAATGCCGAAAAAGATCCTGAATTTGGTTTCAAGCATATGTTCTTTGCTTATGAAGATATGATCAATGGACAAACTGCTCAAAAGGCTTACCGCAAATTCTTTGACCTTTTACTTACAAATGATAAAGACAAGAATGCTCTTCTTTTCCACTGTACTGCCGGAAAAGATCGGACAGGGTTTGGAGCTTTGTTGATCTTATCAGCATTAGGAGTACCTTTTACTACTATCAAATATGACTATACTCTGACTAATATCACAACAAAAAGTTTTGTTGATGCAATGCTTAAGCAAGCAGCCGCTGACGGCTCTAGCAAGCGTGTATTGCAGTCTATTAAGGATATTCAGTCAGTATATCCAGAATACTTAGACCATGCTGTACATGTCCTAAACCAGCAATACGGAGGAATCAATGAATATCTTCGTTCTACCATGAAGCTCTCAAGCAGTGATATCATGGATCTTAGGAGAATCTATCTTGAGGATTGATATAGATTATGGATATTCCAAAATATTTACAAATTGAAAATGAGCTAAAGCAAGAAATTATCTCTGGCAAATTTAAATATGGAGATAAATTTTATAGCGAAGCTCAATTAAAAGATAAGTTTAATGTTTCTTCAATTACTGTCATTCGAGCTGTAAAAGACCTCGTTAAGGCAGGCTACTTAGTTCGTCACCAAGGAAAAGGCACTTTTATTTCACGATCAAGAAAAGATAAATTAGTTCGTCTTAGTGATAATGAAGTCTTCTCAAATAAACAAGAGGAAGATACAGTTAAAGTTTTGAAACTTCAAGAAGAAAAGCAGAGCGAAATATTAAAAAAACTCGGCTTACCCAAATATGATAGTTACTACTATATTGAACGTTTACGCTTAATTGGTGACACACCATTTATGGTGCACCGTTCATTTATACCAGCTAAATTTATTAACCGAGATTTAGCTAAAAATCCGAATAATTATCATAGTATCTATGAAGCCTTGCAAAAGGATAAGCAATTGTACCTATTTGATGAGCCTTTTACTGAAACGGACACAATTGTAAAAGCTGATAGTGAAATTAGTCAGCAACTTAAAATACAAAAAGATTATCCTGTTGTACGACAAGTTAAAAAAACTATTTTATCTACTACAGGTGAAGTAGTTGAACTAGTCATTGGTTATAAACGATGTGATTACTTTTCACTTTCATTTTCAAGTACTGATTATCCGGAAGTTTAATAATTTAATCTGGAGACAAAAAGAAGCTGCCTTGCAGCTTCTTTTTTATTTTTCAATTTCAAAATTGTTCTCTAAAAAATCATAAATTTCTTCATTTGAATCTGAATTAAATAATTCATTTAAATCATCAACTGAAGTTCCAGCTAGAAAGTCCATAATTTTAGCCAAAATAGTTGAATGCATATCTGGATCATTATTTAAAATCAAAAATAAGAACTTAACTTCCAATGCTTCGCTTGGATTAACCATATTATTAAAAGTAGCCGAATTTCTAAGAGCAATCGGCACAATTAATTGTGCGCTAACGTAATCCCCTTCAGTATGAGGAACTGCAACATCTGGAAGTTCTCTAGATAAAGGTCTCATCGAAATTCCAGTCGGATACTTATCTTCACGTTCAATAATATCGCCTAAAAAATCTTCTTTAACATAGCCTAAGTCATATAATTTTTGAGAAACGGTCTTGAATATCTCGTTTCGATCAGTTAAGTCAGTTACAAAGACAGCTTCTGGATCGAAAAGACTTTTTTTAGTATTCGTAGTAGGTTCCGCCTTTCCTAAGCAAAAATTTCTAGTTTCATTATATAAAACCGATTTCAAAAACACAAAAGTGGGTGTTTCTTTTGGGCAAATTTTGTTAAAGTTAGTTAATGTAAAAATATTCCACCGATAAGAAAGAAAGGTTTTTTCCATGACAAAACAAAAGACAGTTTATTTTGGTGCCGGTTGGTTTACTGAAACTCAAAACAAAGCTTACAAAGATGCAATGAGCGCTCTCAATGCTAATCCAACGGTTGATTTAGAAAACAGCTATGTTCCTCTTCAAAATCAATATAAAGATATTCGCGTTGACGAACATCCCGAATACTTACATGATAAAGAATGGGCTCAAGCAACTTACAGCGGTGACTTAGTTGGTATTAAAACTAGCGACGTTATGCTTGGCGTTTACGTTCCTAAAGAAGAAGACGTTGGTTTAGGAATGGAATTAGGTTACGCTATGTCTCAAGGAAAGTATGTTTTACTTGTAATTCCTGATGAATTATATGGTGAATCAATCAACTTGATGAGTTGGGGCGTTGCTGACAACGTAATTAAAATGAGTGAATTAGCTACATTTGATTTCAACCGTCCAAGATACAACTTCTATGATGGTGCTGTATATTAATAAATTAAAAATCTGGTAGATGGTTTCTACCAGATTTTCTTTTTCTAGTCATTATTAGCAATTTCTTCAAAGTTAGAAGTTAAGTCATGGTTAGCCGTTGCATGAACCACTGTATATTCTCCATTAGTTGTTTGATCAACAAGAGCCACTGGCTCTCCATGGTAAAAACAAAAAAGATATGTAATATGCTGTTCAGTACTTTTTCCATTATAGTTAAAGATTGCAACTACATTGTACGTATTACTATCACTGTCTTTGTCAGTAACATCTGGATTCCACTTGAGGTTAATACTATCCATATCTTCAGGATCACGACTATCCTTATCACCTGAACTCAATTTGAATTTTCCTTCTGATAGAAAACCTGGATATTCTTGACCAGCTGCAGTGGTTATACTTCCGCTGCCAATATAATGTGAATATGGTTGATGCATTTTATCACCAAACTCATCCATATAACTAATTAACTTATCTGTTTGGTCATCCGACCATAATTTAGTTGTCTCAGTATCTTTCTTTTCTTTAGTCGTAAATTTTTTAACACTTGAAGAGGCAGCACTATTTTTTCCCTTAACAATTGTTAAATTATTATTCCAATTATTTACATTCTCTTCAGTATTTTCAGATTTAACCACTGGATAAATTTGTTCTAAAACATCTCTATTACTATAATTCGATTTATTTCCGACATAAGTTATCTCTTTTTTATCTTTAGAGATAAGATATCCTACTTGGTTATTTACAGCATACAAAGTACTACCATTTGTAGCACTAATTTCGTAGTCACCAAATTTATGGCTTCGATAGCTCTTAATTGTTAAATGACCACTTCTTAATTCATCGGCTGCTTCTCCCCATTTTTTACCATATTTTTTATCTGCGTAAAGAATTGCCCAAGCAGCCAGTTGTTTAGTTGGCATCTTTTTTATTTCAGCAGTAGTTAGTCTGCCATTACCACCAATTATTTTGCTTTCTGCTGAAGAGCGTCCATGTTGATAAATCCCCCAACCTCCAGCAACGAGCACTACAATAGCGATAACTACTCCGATAATAATATTTATTGTTTTGAAATTATTTTTAGAATTGTGGATTTCACTTCTTTTGATTTGCGGTCTTTGCTTAATAGAATTTATTTTTTCCAGTTCTTGTTTACTGTTACCATCAACAGGAGTACCACATTTTGAACAAAATTGATCATTAGGTTTTAAGGGTGCTCCACATTTCGAACAAAATTTTTTCATTTTTTCACTTCTTTAATATTTATTAGTACTGTTTTCATCTGTTCGTTATATCTAATAGCTTATCCTAAAAGTTGATAAAGATATACAATTTTAATAAGTATTAATAACAAAGAAGTGTCTGGGAAAAAACTAGGCTTTTATTCCAGATAAAAAAACAGAGAAATTCA
>NZ_CAJURR010000014.1 GCF_910589175.1 uncultured Lactobacillus sp. | reverse complement strand
CCTGGACCCACGGATTAAGAGTCCGTTGCTCTGCCAGCTGAGCTAACCACCCATTGGATAACCAACAAATAGTATTATGCCAGTAAAGTAAAGAAAGTGCAAGCTTTTTTTTGCATAAGTTTAAAAAAAGTGGGGAAAACAGTATAATATAGTTATTAATACTGAGGAGGCATCATTTATGCCAAAGAAGATTTTAGTCGTTGACGATGAAAAACCAATTTCTGACATTATTAAATTTAATCTGACTAAGGAAGGCTTTGATGTCGACACTGCATACGACGGCGAAGAAGCTGTTAAAAAAGTTGAGGAGTATGATCCCGATTTAATGATTCTTGACTTGATGTTACCAAAAAAAGACGGCTTAGAGGTTGCACGTGAAGTGCGCCAAACTCATGATATGCCAATTATTATGGTAACGGCTAAAGACACTGAGATTGATAAGGTGTTAGGTCTTGAAATGGGAGCAGATGATTATGTTACTAAGCCTTTTTCTAACCGAGAATTAGTTGCTAGAGTAAAGGCAAACTTGCGTAGACGTGACTTGACTCAAAAGGCTACTGAAGATGATGAAGATAAGAATATTACCATTGGCAATCTTGTGATTATGCCTGAAGCTTATATGGTTGAAAAAAATGGTGAAAAAATTGAATTAACGCATCGTGAATTTGAATTACTTCATTATTTAGCACAGCATATGGGACAAGTAATGACTAGAGAACATTTACTGCAAACCGTTTGGGGCTATGACTATTTTGGAGATGTTAGAACTGTGGATGTAACTGTTCGACGCTTGCGGGAAAAGATCGAAGACAATCCAAGTTCACCAACAATTTTAGTTACCAGACGTGGAGTAGGATATTACGTTAAAAACCCATCAGATGAATAAGGATCAAAGTCACTAGTGATAGTGGCTTTTTTTGCAATTAGGACCAATGAAGAAAATAAAAAGTGTATTTAATTCTATTAATTTTAAAATCGCAATAATTTTTATGTTGCTACTACTAGCAACGATTGAAGTAGTTGGGGCATCTTTTACTAGACAGCTTGAACAAAACTCAATTCAGAATTTTGAGTCTTCAATTCAAGTACCAAACATTATTACTAACCAAATTGCTAGTCAATTGAGTAGGGCAAATAATAAGAGTGCAAATCAACAACTAAGCCAGATTATTTCAAATTATAATCTTGGCGATATTAGTCAATTAATGGTAGTAGATAATAAAGGCGTGATCCGAGCTGTTTCAAATGTTAATGATCAGAATCGAATTGGACAACGAACCAGTAATGCAGATATAAAAAGCGTGCTTTCAAATGGAAAACAAGTTTCTAAAGTAATTAATGATAATGGAAACTATATGGTACAAATCTCGCCATTAACATCTGCTAATGGAACTAATACGCCTGTGGGAGCTATTTATGTAAGAGCAAGTTTACAGGGTGTATTCAATAACTTACGGCAAGTTTCTATTTACTTCTTGATTGCCTCGTTAATTGCGGCTGTCTTAGGTGCGGTAGTTGCCTTGGTAATTTCCCGGGCCATAACTCGGCCGATTGAAGAAATGCGTAAGCAAGCTTTACGGGTCGCAAATGGAGATTATTCGGGACACGTCCGGGTTTATGCGCAAGATGAGTTAGGGCAATTAGCTGAAGCATTTAACACTTTGTCGGTACGAATTGAGAGAACTCAAGAGATTTCTGATAGTGAGCGAAGACGGTTAGATAATGTTTTGACCCATATGACAGATGGGGTTATTGCGACTGATCGTCACGGAAATATTACTATCATTAATGAAACTGCCTTAGACTTTTTAGGCAAAACTGAAAAAGATGTTATTGGAAAACCGATTACTAATTTGCTTGGCTTAAAAGATGTTACAATTCAAGATCTCTTAAGTACGCAACAAGAATTAGTTGTGCGCGTAAATGACAATACAAGAGATGAAATGATTTTACATGCTAACTTTTCTTTAATTCAGCGTGTAACTGGCTTTGTTTCAGGTCTAGTTTGTGTTTTGCATGATATTACGCAACAGCAAAAAAATGAACGGGAACAACAGCAATTTGTGTCTAACGTTTCACATGAACTTAGAACCCCATTAACAAGCTTAAGGGCATATGTTGAAGCCTTAAATGATGGGGCATGGAAGGATCCAAATATTGCACCTCAGTTTTTACATGTTATCCAAGATGAAACTGAGCGAATGATTAGGATGATTAATGATCTCCTTAGCTTATCAAGAATGGATCGTGGTGTAGCCAAAATGGACTTAGAATGGGTTAACTTAAATGATTTTGTTAACCACGTTCTAAACCGTTTTGATATGATGCTGAAATCTGATACAGATAAAACGCATAAAAAGAAGTATTCAATCAAGCGTGAATTTCCTCATCAAGCTTTATGGGTAGAAATTGATACTGATAAGATGATGCAAGTAATCGATAATATTATGAACAATGCGATTAAGTATTCACCTGATGGGGGCGTTATAACAGTTCGCCTTCTTCAAGCCCAAAAGCATGTCATCTTAAGTATTTCTGACCAAGGATTGGGAATTCCAAGAAAAGACTTAAATAAGATTTTCGATAGATTTTACCGTGTTGATAAGGCTCGTTCTCGTAAGCAAGGTGGAACTGGACTAGGATTAGCTATTTCTAAAGAAATAGTAGAAGCACACCATGGCCGGATTTGGGCAGATAGTGCTGAAGGTTCCGGATCAACTTTCTACATTTCTTTGCCATATGAAGCAATTAGTGAGGAAGGAGAAAACTGGGATGAAGTTTAAAGATAAAGTTTCTAGAGTGGCACTGCGTGTTAGCTTAATTGCAATGGTTGTCTTATCAATTATTCTATCGGCTGTCATTTGGGGATCAGATGCTCGATTTTCTAGAATTGAAGAAACATCTAATCAAACGCAAACTAAGGATCTAGGTCAACGTTCTTTAAGAGATATCTATCTACCAACGCAAACTTTTTATTTTAAAAATAAAAAGATGTATCAAGTCTATGATACAAAGAACAATTTACCTTTGGAGTTTTCTAAATTAACTCAGTCTTTAAGACCGCTCTTGCCAATCCGAATCTGGTCTAGTCAAACTAAGTATGAAAAAATGTTGAGAAATCCAAACTATATTCAGCTAACATACCCAGATCAGATAACGATTTCATTATTTTTAACTAACGTAAGAAAAAATGATAGTCGGGAATTTAATCGCATTTTTGTCTCAACGACTTCTAGCGACTACATCTATCTAGGTAATGATGAGAACCATACACTCTATCGCATTCGTTTAAACGATGTCTCATTTAAGACCCTAATTGAGCATATTAGAAACGCTCAAACTCAAATGCCAGTCACTCTTGAAAAGGTGCATGATGACTATTTACCTTTCTATGAAAAAAATCTAAGCTTACCAGTATATAGCTACTTAACTAATGAGGAATCTGATTCATATTTTGTTTATCGTTTGTTAGGATCAAATAATCCTACCCAGCATAGTAATGGCGATACGATTACATACTCTAATGGAGTATATGAGCGTTTAATTGCTGCTAAACATACTCATAATTATGAATATATTGATTATCAACAAGATCAAATTCCTAAGACAATTAGTCGTAAATTAAATGATAGTTTATATTTCGTACGAAAGATTGGTTTATCGGAACCAGATTTAAGATTCTTTGATGCGGATGATAATACAGTTATTTATCAAAATTATGTCGAAGAATATCCAATCTTTTTACCAGGAAAATATAAGATGCGAGCACAGGTGAAATTTGCATCTAATGGGATGACGATTAACTTCAACAGTTTAGACTTACAGATTCCAATCCCAACTAATGGGGAAAAGAAAACTTTAATTCCAACTACTGTAGCCATGGATGAGTTATACCAAAAGGGATATCACCGAAAAGATATCGAAAGAATTATTATTGGCTATACGGCTAAATCTTCTAACAGTAAAAATAAGAAACTAGTAGATTTAGAGCCTGCTTACTATGTAAAGATTAACAAGCAGTGGAAGACCTTAGATGAGTGGCTTAATACAAATAATCAGTTAGACAATGCAGGAAAGGAGGGACTAGTAGATGGACTTTAAAAGAATTGAATGGATATTTTTAATTGTATTTATCGGAATTAATATCTTTTTGGGAATTGAATTATGGCAAACGCCAACTCTCTTATCTGCTGGTTCTACTCCGACTCAGACTGATATTAAGAGCGAAACAAGTGCTGATCAGATTACTATTCCAAAGGTTAACGATAAACAAGAAGATGGATATTATTTGGCTGCCAAGACTGATAATTCTTGGATCAAAAAAGCTACTCAGCAGGTAAAGGGACAAGTAGAAAATAATTCAAGTGAAAATCTTATTTCTGTTCATTTAGATAAGCCAATTACTCTATCTAAAAATAAAAAAGAAGCCCTGAGACAAGTGATGCGTTTTAAGGATGACAGCCAAAATGTATATCAAGGTAAAAATTATACTTACCTTTCAGAATTATCTGAGGGGGACGATTATATTTTTAACCAAAAGACTAAATATGGAGAATTCTTTGCTGCAACAGCTCGGCTTCATATTATTGTAAAAGATAATCAAATTGTCTCTTATTCCCAAAGCTATGTTGATGATTTAGATCCTGTCCGTGAGAGGCAAAATACAATTAGTTCAAAAACAGCGGTTGACTCGTTATATACTTACAGTGAATTACCAAATAATTCTAAGGTTATCTTATTGAAGCAAGTTTATACTAAATTATTAACAGTTAAGGGAAATACTATTTATATTCCAACTTGGTTAGCAGCAATTGAAAATAATACTTCTAAGACAGTTACCTTGAAGCGTGTAAATGCATTTACGGGAACAATTATTCAAAATAATGTTACGACTGATGATTCTAAGGAGTGAAAAAGTTGAAAGTATCAGTTTTATCAAGCGGATCAACAGGTAATTCTACTTTAATAGAAACTGAGCAACATAAAATTTTAATGGATGCAGGTTTATCTGGAAAAAAGACCAAGGACTTACTGGCTCAAGTCGGAGTTGATATTAAAGATATTGATATGATTTTTATTAGTCATGATCATACCGATCATTCAGGTGGCTTAGGAGTCTTAATGAGGCGGTATCCACAAATTTCAGCTTATGCGAATTCCGGTACCTGGAATTATTTAATTGAAAGTAAGAAAATTGGTAACTTGCCCGTTGAACAGATCAATACGTTTGAATCAGGGGTAACTAAAACTTTTGGGGACTTAGATGTAACTAGTTTTGCTACTAGTCATGACGCAGCTGAGCCCCAATATTATGTTTTTAGCAGTGGCGGTAAACGATTTGCTTGTTTAACAGATACAGGATATGTCTCAAGTGCTGTTAAAGATGAAATTAAGGATGCAGATGGCTATCTAATGGAGTTTAATTATGATGATATGATGCTTAGAAATGGACCATATTCTTGGGCTTTGAAGCATCGAATTATGTCTGATGTTGGACATCTTTCAAATGATCAGGCAGCTGATACGCTACTTGATGTTGTTTCTCCAAAAACTAAAAACATCTTTTTGGCCCACCGTAGTCAACATAATAATACTCAGTATTTAGCTCATGAGACTGCACATGATTTATTGGTTGCAGGGGATGCAAATCTGCCCGCAGATGTTAAAATTATTGATACCAATCCACTAGAAGCCGGATCACTCACAGAAATATAATTTTTAGCAAATAATTTGACTTGAATTCATAAAAAATTCAAAATTTGTGATTAGGCTAGAGTGAATAGAAAAGGAGAATTTTTATGGCAGAAAATAATACTAAGAACTCTAATAAGCATAATGCTCTAATTAAAACTGGTATTGTAGGAGTGGTTGCAGGATTACTCGGTGGTGGAGTAGCTTATGCAGGTTTGTCTCAAATTAACGGACAGAATGCTCCACAAACAACTGTTGCGCCAACAGCTAAGGTTGAGAAGTCTAACAGTAAGAACAGCAGTCAGATGACTAATGCCTTTAATACGGTAAAGAATTCTGTTGTTTCTGTTGTAAATTTGAAGAGACAAAGTTCTTCTTCAACTAGTGATCCATTTGGTATTTTTGGGTCTGATAGTTCCAGCTCTTCAAAGAAGAATTCTAAATCAGATTTAGAAACTTACAGTGAAGGTTCTGGAGTTATTTACATGAAATCTAATGGTAAAGGCTACATTGTAACCAATAATCACGTGGTTTCTGGAAGTGATGAAATCCAAGTTATTTTAAGTGATGGTAAAAAGGTAACGGCTAAAAAAGTCGGAACTGATGCAGAAACAGACTTGGCTGTCTTAACTATTGATGGTAAATATGTTACTCAAACTGCCCAATTTGGTTCATCTAAGAACTTAGAGCCAGGTCAACAAGTAATTGCTGTTGGTTCTCCACTTGGGAGCGAATATGCAACTAGTGTAACTCAAGGTATTATTTCTGCTAAGAATAGAACAATAGATGTAACTAATTCATCTGGCCAAGTAACTAATCAGGCAACCGTTATTCAGACTGATGCAGCTATTAACCCTGGTAATTCAGGTGGTCCATTAGTTAATATGTCTGGTCAAGTAATAGGTATTAACTCAATGAAATTGTCCTCTTCTAGTGATGGGACTGCTGTTGAAGGAATGGGCTTTGCAATTCCGAGTGATGAAGTTGTTTCAATCATTAATCAATTGGTTAAGAATGGTAAAATTACGCGTCCTAAATTAGGTGTAAGAATTGTATCAGTTGATGAATTAACAGAATATGGCCGCAAGAAACTTGGTTTGCCTGATAGTGTTAAATCTGGTGTCTATGTTGCTAGTGTGACTAAGAATGGTAGTGCAGATAAGGCCGGCATTAAGGCTCGTGATGTGATTACTAAGCTTGATGGCAAAGATGTGGATAGCGTTGTTTCACTACATACAGCTCTTTATGCACATAAGATTGGCGATACAGTAACCCTTCAAGTGGTTAGAGATGGAAAATCACAGGATATCAAAGTTACCTTAAGTTAATTGAATATTATTAAATAGAGGCAAAAAAGCTATGATTATACGATTTGTAAGCGGTAATCATAGCTTTTTCTTAATATTTAAAGCGTGAAACCTAATAAAGTTCGTATTTTAAAATTGTCAAGATGTTAGAATGATCAAATAGATTGTGGGAAAATGTGGAAAACTCTGTGGATTGTGTATAAGTTAGCAATAATAAAAATAAAAATGTGGAAAACTTGTGAATTGTGTGTAAATAAAGTTCTGATTTTTTTAAAGTTGAACGGCTGTTCAAGCCTAGTCTGTAAGGGATAGAGCGAAAAGTTTGGAAAATTAATCAAATTTATAAAAATGTGGAATAAATTTTGTAAAAAAGTTATCCACTTTTTTATAAACCACAATTTGTTGAGAGGTAATTGAGTAAACCACTAAATATAGTTTTTAGTAATCCACAGCCAGGGGAAAACTCATGTGGACGCTATGTCAATTAGGGGATAAAATAAAAAGCTAGATGTGTGAAAGGGATAAATTAGCATGAATATAAAAATTGTCTGTGTAGGGAAATTAAAGGAAAAGTATTTTAAAGACGGAATTGCAGAATATGTAAAGAGAATGAGTCGTTTTGCAAAAGTAAAAATAGTTCAAGTTCCAGATGAAAAAGCCCCCGAAAAACTAAGTCCTGCTGAAATGGAACAGGTCAAAGAAATCGAGGGAAAAAGAATTTTAGATAAGATAAAAGATAAAGAATATGTTTATGTAACTGCAATTAAGGGGAAAGAGCGAACTAGTGAGGCTTTTGCGAAAGAGTTATCTAATTTAACTACTTATGGGCATTCTGACATTACCTTTGTTATTGGAGGAAGTCTCGGTACAAGTGACGCAGTAAATAAGCGAGCAGATGACTTAATCAGTTTTGGTAAATTTACAATGCCTCATCAATTAATGCGCTTGGTTTTAATTGAACAAATTTACCGTGCATTTATGATTAATAGCGGCAGTCCATACCATAAATAATTATTTGAGAAGAAACAAGATTGGTTGAAGTAGTACTATGATGCTACTAAAAATAAGCCAGTCTTTTTTTGTTAAGGCGATCGGAACAATTACACTTCTTTCTTTGTCTTCACGATAGCCATGTGAAATCATTCCATCAGCTAAACTATTAGACCAAGAAATTGCGGCTAAAATTGCTTTAAAATATAAGGCCGGTGAGTAGAAAGATAAATGGTAGTGTCTCATATCCCCAACTAGGCGGATTCGATTCACTTCGGCATGAATTTTGGGAATAACATTAAAGGCAGCTAGAGTTCCATAAGCAAACTTACTAGGTAATTTAAAATTTTGTTCTAGTGAACGAGCTAGAGCAAGAAAAGAAGTCGTTTCAGTGAAAGCAGCTCCTAAAAAGACATAGGCGTAAATTCTCGTAAATAAGACACAAGCTTGATAAAGACTGCGACTAGGAGTGAAGTAGTAAATTGTAATAAAAACTACGGAAGCCGCAAATAAAGGAATGATAAATAATAAAAATAGCTTCTTAAGATTAATGTGCTTAAACAGAAGATAGATAAGACAAGCCCCGATAATAATGAGGTTTGCTCCTAAATTAGGCACAAGTGATATTTCCAGAGAAATAATTAAGATTAAAAATAATTTTAGTCCGGGATTCATTTTATTTACCCCTATTTAGCGTAGAAAAGTTGTTGGTCTTTTAAAACAAGACGATAGTCACATAGATTTTGAATCTGATCGAGCTGGTGACTAATTACGATTAAGCTATGGTTTTCATCTAAGAAGTAGTTCTTTAGTAAAAAAATGACTTCTGAGACGCTTTTTTGATCTAAACTACTAAATGGTTCATCTAGTAATAAAACGTCCGGATAGGCCATTAACATGACGAGAATTTGAAGCTTCCTTTTTTGACCACCAGAGAGAGAATAAACGACTTGTTCATCCATATTTTCTAAATTAAGTTTAGTTAGGATAGACTGAAGTTTAGACTCATTTAGAGAAGGATTTTGATTGTATTTTAAGCTAAAATCTAATTCTTCTTTTACCGTAACATTTAAGAATTGGTCGTCTGAATTTTGAAAAATTTGTCCTACTTTTGACAAATAAGGGCGGCGACGCCATTTTTTAACCTCTTTATCTTTAAAGAGTAGTTCTCCCTGATAAGTAATAACCTTGCTTAAGGCCTTAAATAAAGAAGTTTTACCACTACCATTCTCTCCAGTTAAGAGGGTTGCTTTCCCAGAATAGATTTTTAAATTAGTTGAAGAAAGTAACTCTTTTTCTGGAAATGATAGTGAAAAAGAATTAAAAGAATATACTGATTCTTGCTTTGTATGAGGAAGAGAAAAATTGGTTACTACTTCTTCTTGAGAAGGTAGAGGAGTAGTTTGAATTCTTTGATTTTTGATAGCAAAAACTTTGGGATCGATTTTTTCATAATTAGCAAAGTTATGATCACTAATCAAAATCGTTTTACCTTCTTGATGGAGTGAATCTAAGCAGTTAAGCAGAAAATTTCGATTATGAGAGTCGCAATTAGCAAATGGCTCATCTAATAAGAAGAGGTCACTTTGCATTGCAATTAAGACGGCTAAGGCTACACGCTGCTTTTCACCGCCTGAGAGATGAAGGAAGGGACGGTCTAACAAATGCGAAATATTCGTTTTATGGCTAACCTCATCGATAATCTTTTGAGCAGTAACTCGATCAATTAGTTTATTTTCTAAAGCAAAAATTAACTCTTCTCTTGGTGTTGCCATGGTGAATTGACGATTAGGGTCTTGAAAGACCATACCCCAATTAGTAAATGGCTGAGTTAAAGAGCCAGTAGTAATTTTGCTGGTAGAAGTAGGCTCAAGGCCAGCAATTAATTTTAAAAGCGTAGATTTTCCGCAACCGCTAGGACCAGTTAATAGGGCAAAGTCGCCTTGGTTAATAGTAAAATCTAAATTCTTAAAAATTAATTTGTCTTGGTATTGAAAAGAAAGTTGGTTAATTTTGATTTGTTTGGATGACATGAGCTTTTTCTAAAAGATTTACGATTAATTTTACTAATACACAGGTAAATAAGAGCATGGAGATCCAGCGAACTACAAAGTAGAGAATCATATTAAAGGTTGAAAAATAGCTATAGCCGTTTTTTATGAAATCGTACAAATAAGTGACAATGGTTGTGGTTGTAGCAGATAAGAAAAGCGTAAACCAATCATATCGACGGTAGCTAGTAAAGGTAAAACCTAATTCACTACCTAGACCTTGAACGGCACCAGAAATTAAATTAACAGCTCCCCACTGTTCCCCAGCAATCAATTCAACGCAGGAACCTAAGAACTCTCCTAAGAAAGCAGAGCCAGGAATGCGAACAAGAAAGCCGGCTAATGGTCCTGCCATACACCAGATTCCCATCATAATGTCATTAGCTAACATCCCATAGCCAATTGGAGTTAGGAGAGCGGTTAGAGCATTATAGAGGCCGTCACTAGCTAAATAAATAAAACCAAAAATAATAGCAATTAAGGCAATTAAGATGATATCTCTTATATGTAATTTTTTCATTTTTTCCTCCAAAAATAAAAAGCCACCTCAAAGAGGTGACTTAAATAAAAGTCTAAAAATAGTCATTTTCCCTACGCTGATATTAATCAAACAGGTTCAATGGGTATATTCTCAGCCCGATAGGCACCCCAGATGTATTTACAGTCTAAGCTTACGCTTAATAAGACTAAAAGACAATTAAAAATAATAAAAAGGTTATAATTAAAACAGAATAGAATCAAAGGGGACTGATTGAGATGGCAACAGCGACATTAAAAAATTATTTATTAAGTTTAATGCAAAATAATCAAGCTAGTGAAGTAGAGCTTCGAACCCAGAATTTTTTGTCCTACCATCTTTATTTAGAGGGGATGCATTATGACTTTATTGAATATCAGTCCGGAAGTAGTCAATTAATATATTGCCTTGCAGGTAAATGTGAAGTACAGGTAGGGAAGCAGTCTTTTTCTTTAACAAGTGGAAACATCTTATTAATTGAAAAAGATAGCGCGTATGCAATCAAGCTTAGTGACAAGAATACAGTAATTATAAAATTTAAGCTGAGCAGTAATTTTTCGTGGGAAGAGCAAATAAAAAACGTAACAATTGATACTCCCACTGAGGAGAAACTAAGTACCCTATTTTTAAAGAATTTATCTCAGGATAAAGCCTTTTTGTTCACGACTACCTCAGTGATGTGGAGTAGCCAAAGTATCAGAGAGATAGTACAAGATGATCTTAATCATGCGGCATTTAATAGTACAATTGGATTAGAGTTACTTAAAGTAGTGATTTTGCGCAATTTACGTGAGCAGAACTTTAAATTGAGTGAAAGAAGAGAAAATAAGTTTAAGGATGAGACCTTAGCTCAGTACATTGACCAGCACTATAATGACATTACGCTAGCAGAAGCGGCTGAATATTTTGGTTTTAATCGAAATTACTTCTCTACAATGGTAAAAGAAAAAACTGGTAAGAGTTTTGTGGAACATGTTGACGATCGGCGTATGAGAGAGGCTAGAAGACTGCTCGCTAAACCAAATGTATCGTTAAAAGAAATAATCGAAACTATTGGTTATTCAAGTAAGTCATTTTTCTATAAAAAATTTAAGCATTATTATGGGATGACACCAGCAGAAATGAGAAAGAGATTATTTAGAGAAGCGCATATTAATTTGAAATAGGTATGTAAAAAGGGATGCAATTGCATCCCTTTTTACATATTTTTTAATCTCTTAATTCGATCCGCAGTAGGCGGGTGAGTATCAAAGAGTGAGCTTAATCCACGATTATGAAGTGGATTTTCAATGTAGAGCCCAGCACTTGATGGATCTGGATCTTTCATTGGCTCACTGTTAGAAATCTTCTCTAGGGCTGAAATTAGGCCTTGTGGATTCCTAGTAAGTTCTACTGAGCCCGCATCAGCTAGATATTCTCGATTACGAGACAGAGCCATTTGGGCAAGTCCTGCAGCAAGTGGTCCTAAAATTAGGGTAAAAACAATTGCTACTACCTTAAAAATTGCTTCTAAAGGACTTGAGTCTCGGTCATCGCGGTCTGAATTGCTGCCCCACCACCAAATGCGAGAGGCGAAGTTAGAAATAAAAGAAATTACTGCTGCTAGTGCAACTCCAATAGTTGAAACTAAGATATCATAATTTCTAATATGAGAAATTTCATGACCTAAAACGCCCTCTAACTCACTTCTATTTAATCGTTCTCGTAAGCCAGTTGTAACGGCAACATAACTATGCTTAGGATCTCGTCCAGTCGCAAAAGCATTCGGGCTTGGATCATTGATAATAAAAACTCTTGGCATCGGAACTTGTCCAGCCAGAGCCATATCTTCAACAATGTGCCAAAGTTCTGGATCGTCTTCTTCATGAATCTCTCGCCCGTGATTCATACTCATCACTAGGTTTCCAGGATTTTGAAGAACAATAAAAAGATAAATTAAACTACCAATAAGAGCAATGGCGATTCCGGAAAAAGGTTCGCCATTAATTAAGTATCCTAACCCACCACCAACAAGAGCTAGAATAATAACGAATATAACAAGCAAAAATGCTGTTTTACGCTTATTGCGTGCTATTTGTTGATAGAGCATTAATTAACCTAAAATTTGACTTGAGGAACGGCCTTTTCTTCAGTTGGTGTTTGAAGATAGTCCATTTTCTTAAAGCCATGCATCTTAGCTACTAAGTTAGATGGGAAAGTTAGTAACTTCTCATTAAACATAGCAACTGTTGAGTTATAAAGTTGACGTGAGTAGGCAATCTTATTTTCAGTATTAGTAAGTTCTTCTTGAAGTGCTAAGAAGTTTTGGTTTGCTTTTAAGTCAGGATAATTTTCAGCTAAAGCAAAAATACTCTTCAACGAATCAGTAATTTGATTAGAAAGTTTATTAGCTTCTTCGTGATCAGAAGCTGGAAGATTTACTAATTGGTTTCTTAATGAAACGACTTTTTCTAAAGTGCCGCTTTCGTGCTTAGCATAACCCTTAACTGTTTCAACTAAGTTAGGAATTAAGTCATTACGACGCTTCAATTGAACATCAATTTGACTCCAGGCTTCATCGGCATGAACCTTAGCCTTTTGTAAGCCGTTATAGATGCCAATATAAATAGCTACCAATAAAATTAAAATAATGATAATAATCCATGTTAAACTCATAAACTGAATCCTTTCTCTATATCATAAATATTAAGCTAAAAAGGTTAGGAATATTGTACCAAATAACAGAAAATTAAAACATAAAAAAGCACAGTTTTGTGCTTTTTTTACGATATCTAAATAACAAAGTCTAAGACTATCCATCCAAGGATTGTTAGGATAAGTAAACCAGCAAATTCGAGGACTGAAAATACCCAGAAGAATTTGCGCTTTGATACTGTTCCGTTTTCAACGAAACTTTTGAAAACAAGCATGTTAGCCATTGATCCAACAAGTGAGCCAAATCCTCCAATATTTGAACCTAAGAATAGGGCTTCAGCATAATTAGTAAATTTACCAATTAGGATGGTTGAAGGAACATTAGAAATAAATTGACTTGAAATGATTGAAGTCAAGAAGACAGAATGTTCAGAGAACATGGTCTTTGAAATAAGCGTAACGATAAATGGTATTTGCTGGATATCACTAATAAAAATAAAGAAGCATGTGAAAGTTAAGAGTAAAGCATAATCCACATGTAACATAATTGAAGGATTAATAATAAGAGCCAAAATTACGGCAACAATTGCTGGAACATATGCTGGAACAATATTAAAAACACCAAAGAAGAAGAAAATTGAAACAGCAATAGTCAAAACCATCGGTCTGACACTAATCCTAATATCTTCTAAAGGTACTGTAGGAATCGGTTTATCTTTAACAAAAAAGATGAACAATAAAACGATAGTTAAACTGACCAGCAATAATGGAAGTGACCAACTAAAAAATTTAAGTGGTGAAACGTTATAGCGATTAACTACAAAAATATTGTGAGGATTACCCCATGGGGTAAAAGCAGCTCCAATATTTGCTCCCATCCCAATTAAGGTGACAGGTAGTATTTCAGGTAAATGGTGGCGTTTAGCAATTGTTAAATACAATGGTATAAGAGTTAAAACAGTTATATCATTAGTTAAGAACATTGCGGATACAATTGATAAGATTGTAAAAATTGCAGTTAATCTTCTTGTACTTCTAGCGCTAGCTGTGAGCTTATAAGCTAATACATCCAAAACGTGTAAGTAAGAAAAAATTTGAATAATAGTTAGCATCGCTAAAATTGAGTATAGTGTGTGGAAGTTAATATCTTCAATCCGTGGTCGGGCGAAGAATAAGCTTATGATCGTTATGACAACCGTAATTTGTAAAATACGGTCTTTAGCAATATTTTTGATGACGGTCATTAATGTCCCCTCTTAAAATTAAATCAACACTACTATTTTGAACTCTTTAGCGTAAGTTCGCAACGCTTTTTTCGGATTAAACTTTCCTATTAATATTATTTTGAGCATTTTATTAGGGGAAGAAGAAAGAAAACTGCTATATTTAAGTTAGTAGATAACATAGGAGGAATAGACTATGCTTGATTCAAAAAATATTGAACTAAAAATAAAAGATGGTGCTAAAGAGGCTTTAGAAAAGAAGATTAAACCAGGACAAGTTGTTTTACTAGCATTAAATGATGGCTCAAATGGTTATTCTAAATTAGGTGGGACTTGTACAATCGGTGCTAATTTTCAGCTTGTTTTATTAGATCATGAGGATCCTGATTTTTCTATTAAAATTAAAAATAATATGGACTTAAATATGTATACATCTGATAAAGAATTAGCATTTTTAGAGGATGGATTAGTCCTTAACGCTCGTGATGCTGTTCTATCTTTATCTTCAAATGAGGGGATTATTGATGGCGGAGTTACCATTTCCGAATTTAAAGGTGAAAAATTATCTGCAGATGAGATGAAAAAATTAGGTGGAAAGATCTGCTAGGTATTGAAGTGACGTGCTTCTTCGTGGTATGATAATAAAAGATTTTCGAAAATTTTATTTGAGAGGAAGTATAGATCTATGCGTAAAGGTGAAAACTACAACACAGGTGTTACACCAAACTTAAGACCTAAGAACAAGAAGAATTCTAAAGCTCGTGTTAAGAGAGCTGCTGAAGTAGTTGCTTTCTTAAACAAAGCTGCTAAAGACGAAAACAAGTAATTAAATTTACTACTCAATAAAAGGAGAGACGCTATTTAGCGTCTCTCCTTTTTTGTATCAAAAGTTATATAAATCGAAATTAATATAATAACATTTTGTTGTATTTGAAATTATATTACTATATAAATTGTCTTATAGAGGACAAAGTAATAAAGCATAGGATATAAATTTTAAAATGAATAACATTTCGATAAAAGGGCTAGAATTAAAAGCAATTTTCGCCCTTATTTTGCCGTCTCTTTTTTTAGGAGTAGCAGATAATTTTTTAGATAATGTTTTTTGGGGAGTTGCGATGCTTCTGGTATTAGGCGCACTTGTTGGCCTAATTTTGCCAAATATTGTTAGTACATGGCTTATTTTAATTTTAACTGTATTGGGAATCAGCGGCTTAACCCTTGGCTATGTGAGATTAGATATATATGCTAAGGCAATATTATTGCTTTCGTTTCCAATAGAAGCCTATCTAGCGAGTCAGTTGAGAGAATGCATTTTTAGGTGGAGTATCTATAAGAAAAATGAAGCTAGCGTTTATCGCTATATTACCCACTACGATCAAAATGTAAAACTGCAAACGACTTATAATGCACAAAAGCTGTACCAAAAGATAAGCAGAATTTTAAGAGAAAAAAGTTATTTACCTTTGTGGGATGACTTTACCATCATTAAATGGGAGCATGACCAACAGTTTGCTCAGTTTAATTTAGAAGAGCATAGTCAAATTTTGAAACAAATAACTAAAGTGCTTAAAAAGAGCAGATTAGTTGATGAAAATTTATATTACCTGGGAAATGGTGAATTTTTAATTATTTCTAATACTATTGCACCTGGAACTTTGATGGTTTTGAATGATGAATTAAAAGACGAGCTTAGAGCTTTAAAATATGAAGACTATCACCCAGCATTTAAAATGGCTACTCAGCATATTGTTGAGGAAGATTTGATATTATACCCAGATCTTGATGCAATTCTTAAACATTTAAAACGAAAGCTTGAAACAGATTTAGTTGTTGAATATTTAAAGGGAGTCGAATCATGATAGATGTTTTCTTTATGTTGGCTATTTTAGTTACATTAATATTTTTAATTGCATTTTTTGCTATGATTCGTAGTCTTTGGACTATTTATCATCAAACTGAACATACAGTCCTTCATTTAGGAAAGCATCATCATGTTAAATAATTTTTTAGCATTTTCAACTTTAGTATCTATTTGGTTTTCGCTTTTAGCGTCACTAGTAACGCTTTATGGTGCGATTCGCTTTTGGATTAAACACAGTAAAAAGATTATTTCTATTACCCCTCTAAAACGCTACCCTACGATTACGATTGTAGTACCGGCCCATAATGAAGAGCTTGTAATTGCTAAAACGACAAAAGGAATCCTTGATTTAAACTATCCTGCTTCAAAAATAGAAGTACTTTTATATGCGGATAATTGTCAAGATAAGACAGCTGCTGAGATGCGAAAGGCAGTTGATATGCCTGAATATAGGTATCGAAACGTACAAATTATTGAAAGACAGGGTTCTGGAGGAAAAGCTGGCGTTTTGAATGATGCCTTAGAAATAGCTCAAGGAGAATATATCTGTGTCTATGATGCAGATGCATTACCAGAACAAAATGCCTTGTATTTTTTAGTTAAAAAAGTTTTAGAAAATCCAAGTCGCTACATGGCCACCTTTGGAAGAAATAAAACACGTAATGCAAAGCAAAACTTTTTAACTAGATGTATTAATCAAGAAGTTATTGTCTCTCAACGTATTCAACATGTTGGGGTCTGGAATTTATTTAAAATTGGACGAATTCCAGGAACAAATTTCATCATTAATACCGAGTATGTAAGAAGTATTGGTGGTTGGCAACAGGGTGCTTTAACTGAAGATACAGAGATTTCTTTTCGGATTATGGAAGATGGATACTTGATTGCTTTAGCTTATAATTCAGAAGCGTTTGAACAAGAGCCTGAGCACTTACGTGATTATTATTATCAACGATTGCGCTGGGCAAAAGGTAACTATCAAGTTGTGATAAATAATTTTAAGCATTTATTTGATATGAGTAATTGGCGCGTTAAATTAGAAACATTTTATCTAACTTGTATTTTCTTTTGGTTTAACTTAGCAGTTGTTCTTTCCGATATTATCTTCTTCGTGGATTTAGGATGTGTAGTGATAAGATTTTTCAATCCTAAAATGTCAATTATTTTTGCAATGGATTCTAACCTCTTACTGATGCAACTTTTATTAATTAATTGGTTATTGATGATTCTTTTATATGTAACTCAAATCAATTTAGCCTTAGCTACACAGTATGGACAAGCCACTAGTGATCAAATTTGGTTAGCATTGGGGTCGTATTTTACCTATTCACAATTGTTTATTGCTATTTCCATCCAAGCAGTTTGTTCAGTGATCGGAGATAAAATTTTTAAGCGCGATGGGAGTAAATGGGTAAAAACAAAGAGATTTGCAGATTAAGGATAGGGCATGAGAGTTAAAAATTTAATCTTGATTTTAGGTGTGATAGTAGCTTATTTAGGAATTATTGGATATGTAAGAATGAGCAATGATCGCACGATAGAAAAAAGATATTATCAGGTTTGGCGAGAAGACTATATAAAAAATCAAAGTGAAAGTGAGCAGTATGTTAACGCAGCTGGAAAAAATAAGCCACCTTTTGCCTTGTCTGAAGCACAGGGATATGGAATGTTACTAGCTGTGAAGGCTGGAGAAAAGCACTTAGGAAGCCAAACTGATTTTCAAAAGTTGGATAATTATTATTTAAAGCATCGATTGTCTAATTCAAACTTAATGAGCTGGAGACAAGAAAATAAAAAGGGAAGCTTACAGAATAATCCAGTGAGCGCAAGTGACGGCGATATGATGATTGCACAAGCATTGCTTGAAGCCGATAAAGTTTGGCCAGGGCATAGATATAAAATTCAAGCGCTTAAACTAATTAATGATATCAAAAAGTTAGAAAGCAATCGTTCGGCTAAAATAATTACTGTAGGAAATTGGGCAAATAAAAAATCACATTTTTATAATGTAATAAGAACATCTGATGTAATGCCACAAGCATTTGAAGAATTTTATCAAGCAACTGAAGATCGGAGTTGGTTAAAAGTAAAATCACAGATGCTGACTTATTTACAGCAGCTTAGTAGCCACCATAAAACAGGACTGGTTCCAGATTTTGCTTGGATTTCAAAGCAAAAACAGGCATCTCCTGCTAAGCCTAATGATGTAGCAACCAAAGATGATGGTAATTACAGCGCGAATGCCTGCCGAGTTCCGATGCTCTTAGCAGCAAGTAATGATAAAGAAGCAAATAATATCGTAAAGAAAATGCTGAGTTTCTTTAAACAAAAAGAAGAAACATCAAGTGGGTTTACCTTGAGTGGAAAACCACTATATCAGTATGAATCTGCAAGTTTTAGTGCACCGATCTTTGTAGCCGCAAGTAAGTATCAAAATGAAGGATATGGTACTTTGGTAGAACATGAAAAATATATTTTTTCAAAACCGCTTCCTGCTAATAATTACTACGATGCAACACTGATTGTTTTAGCTGCTTTAAATACAAATGAGTTGACGGGATTAGAGAAATAGAGAAAGATTAAGGTGTTAAATCTTTCTCTATTTTTGATTTGCAAGAGTAGAGTAGTTTTGCTATGATAGTAAAAATTTTAGACATTTTTATATTTCTGGAAGGGGTAAGTTTTTATGGGATTAAATGCGTATATTCAAGGTTTTAATAGTTTGGAGTCGATTGACCGTGCACCAGGATATTTTAAATATCAACACCATTCTGTCGCTGATCATAGCTTTAGAACAGCCGAACTTGCTCAAATGATGGGAGATATCGAAGAGGTCATTGGGAAGCAAAAAGTAAACTGGAAAGCTCTTTATGAGAAGAGTCTTAACCATGATTATACTGAGCGTTTTATTGGTGATATCAAGACTCCAGTTAAGTATGCAACTCCGCAATTACGTAAGATGATTGGGGACGTTGAAGAAACAATGACTGCTAAGTTTATTAAAGATGAAATTCCAAAAGAATTTCAAAAAATTTATACTAAGCGCCTATCTGAAGGAAAAGATGATACTTTAGAAGGTAAGATTTTATCTATTTGTGATAAGTTGGATTTACTTTATGAAGCTTATGGTGAAATTGAATTAGGAAATCCAAATCCTGTTTTCATGCAAATGTTTAAAGAAAGTCTTGAAACTATTAAAAAGTTTGATGATTTAACTTGTGTTCAATACTTTATTAAGAAAATTTTGCCAGATTTATTTAAAGGCGATTTTGCTGGTAAAGATAAAATGCAAAGAATTGCATTTAGTATTTTGTTAATGGGGGAAGAATAGGTTGAAATTACAGTGTACGTCCTGTGGTTTACGACTTGATAGTCTTCATTTTAAGCAAGAAGGGTTAATGAACCCTAAGTTAACAAGTATTTGTGATATTTGTTTAACAAGAAATTTGGATGCAGAGAACTATGAAAATCCGGTAGTTGAAAGTATTTCCCAGGTAATGCTCTATACCTTTATAGGAAGGAAGAATGATGGTCAGATTAAGCCGGATTCTTTAAATCAATACCTTGTAGACAATAATAATAGACGACAGTATGAATCGTTCATTCAAGATTATGATGGCAATGAAGTTGCCCTACAACAAATTTCACGTCGTGAGTTTAATATAGCAATTATTAAGAGCGAAGACAGTGAAATAGACTATGTCCCTGAGAATAATGTTGATTTTGCAGTAAACATGAAGAAGATGGGAATTGAAGTTGATTTTTCTTTAAATGAAGTTGACTTTGTAGATCGGGAACGAATTAGGCATAAGTATAATTACCGTTGTCAGTATTGCGGCCGACGCGGAACGAGTGTAGATCACAAAGATCCCGTTTCTTTATCGCATGATAATTCTTTTGATAATTTAATTTTATCGTGTAGTGAATGCAATAAGATTAAATCGAACATGCCATATCAATTATTTGTTAAATTAAACGATCAATTAACTATCGTAAATAAAAAGTTAGTTAAGTATGAAGATGCTTTAGCTAATTTGAAGGAAGAGTTTCAAGCTGCTAAAAGGGACTTGGCAGGGAAGGTTCATTTAAAAGGGATTGTTAACGATCCCGAATTAAATGCAATTCGGAAGCAAAATAAAAAATTACAGGACGCGATTGATAGTTTGCAAAGTGACTATGGTGCCTTGCGTAATGAACGCAAAACATACTTTGATATTGGTTGGAAATTAGAAAAAGAGCGAGAAAATAGCGAAATTATTTAACTCTAATAGATATAAAAGGCTAGTACACCACTGATTCAGTGAATACTAGCCTTTTTGGTTGATTAAAGTAGTTTTTGAGAGCTTACTTAGTACTGTTAAGTTTGCGGTAGCCGAAGTAAAATTGAAGGCAAGCTAAAACTACGTTAAGCCAATTTAGCCATAAGAAACAATCAGCTAATCCACCGGAGTGAGCGCCAGTACCGTAGTAAACCCAAAAACCAATAATCACTGCTGCTACATTAATCCAGGCAAAGGATTTTTGATATGATTGTTTGTTTAATACGAACCACATCCAAATCACATTTATAATAAACCAAATTACTAAAACCCAAAATACAAAATCAAACATTATGTATTTTCCTTTCTTTTACGTTTAATAAAGTCTCAATTAGTATATTGGGACCTTTAGCTCTTTTCGAGAATAGTATGAATCTTAGGAATTATGATTTCAATAATTTGTACTTTGTTAAAAGAAAAGATACTAAAAATAAATAGGTAGATAACAATAGACTAATAAAAAGGCTGATGTCTCAATGGTTATGACAAAGAGTATCAGCCTTTTTATAATTTATAGGGGAAAAGCAAATTCTATATTATTTTGCTTAAAGTTCATTATTTCTGAAGTTACGTAGGAACTTCTTAGTCTTTTCTTCTTGTGGATCGTTAAAGATCTGTTGTGGTGTTCCTTGTTCGGTAATAACTCCATCACTCATGAAGACAACTTGATCAGATACATCACGAGCGAATCCCATTTCGTGAGTAACAATCACCATTGTTAGTCCAGTCTTAGCTAGTAATTGCATGGTATTAAGTACTTCACCAACCATTTCTGGGTCAAGGGCACTAGTAGGTTCATCAAAGAGCAGAACTTCTGGATCCATAGAAATTGCCCGAGCAATTGCTACACGTTGTTGTTGACCACCAGATAATTGTTGAGGTTTAGCAGTAAGAAATGGATCCATTCCAACTTTCTGCAAGTTTTCAATAGCAACTTTTTTAGCTTCTTCTTTAGAGCGACCAAGAACCATTTCTTGGCCGATCATGCAGTTTTGAAGCACGTTTTTATTATTGAATAAATTGAATTGCTGGAAAACCATTCCAACCTTTGAACGAAATTGGTTACGATCAAAATGAGGATCAAGAATGTTTTTGCCATGGAATAAAATTTCTCCACTGCTTGGTTCTTCAAGAAGATTAATACATCTTAGCATGGTTGATTTACCACCACCAGATGGACCAATAATGGTCATTACTTCTCCTTTGTTAATATTAAAAGATATATCTTTTAATACTGTATGATCACCATATTTCTTTTGTAAATGTTGTACTTGTAAAATGTTTTCTTCGTTATTATTGTTCATGTTCAAATCCAGTCTCCTTTGGATCTTCTACTTGTAATTGATTAGCCATTAAGTTGTAGTTCTTTGGACCTTCAAGCTTCTTTTCAATGAAATTAAAGATTCTAGTAATTGAGAATGTCAAGATTAAGTAGATCATTGAAATAATGAAGTAAGTTTGGAAGAATTCGAAGGTTTGACTGGCAACGGTTGTACCAACAAAGAACAATTCTGAAACTGAAATAATACTTAATACTGAAGTATCCTTAATGTTAACAATAAATTCATTAGTAATTGATGGCAAAGAGTTTCTAATTGCTTGAGGCAAAATAATGTGCCACATTTGTTGAGAGTGGGTCATACCAAGAGCAGAAGCTGCTTCAAATTGTCCCTTAGGAGTCGCATTAATACCACCGCGAATAACTTCGGCTAGGTAAGCTCCAGTATTAATTGAAACAATTACTAAAGCAGCTACAGTACGGTTTAAGTTGAGGTGCCATAATTGGGCAATTCCGTAGTAAATAACAGCTGCTTGAACCATCATAGGAGTTCCACGGAATACTTCGATATAAACTGCTAAAAGCCAGTTAACAATCTTTAAGCCCCATCTTTTACCAGTAGACTTAGGAGTTGGGATGGTTCTAACAATACCAACAAGTAAACCAATGAAGAAACCAGCGATAGTACCAACTAGGGCTAAAAGAAGAGTCATACCAACACCGCCAAGGATCATTGAACCGTAGCGACGCATAATTGACATAAACCAATTTTCCTTTTTGCTGCCACCTGCTTGAGGTTGTTCCTTAACAGCTTGGGCCATTAATTGGTCACGCTTTTTATTAGAAATACCTTTTAAGATACTGTTAACTTGATCTAATAATTCAGTGTTGCCCTTCTTAACACCAATTGAAGTAATTGAGTCTTCGTAAGGAATGTGGAAACCTTGCATCTTATTAAGGTTAACGGCAACAATGTTAGGGTTAACAGTCTTGTAACTTTGATATTCAATATCTTCAGCGACATAACCGTCAATAGTACCTGATTGTAAACTTTGACGCATTGCAGAAAAGCTTCTCATTGCAGGTTCACGCTTAGCACCATGTAATTGTTTGATCAAGTCGTAGTGAAGAGTACCTTGTTGAGCAGTTAATTTAGCTCCCTTAAAGTCATTTAAGCCTTTTGCTTGAGCAAATTTTCCATCTTTGTTGGTAATTACTACGAAAGTACCTTTTCTATAAGGTTCAGAGAAATTGATAGCCTTTCTACGTTCAGCAGTAGGGGACATACCAGCGATAATTAAATCAATCTTTCCAGAAGTTAAGGCTGGTAATAATCCATCCCATTCGGTTTTTTCTACTACTACTTTACGATGAAGCTTTTTACCAATGATTTTTGCAATTTGGACATCATATCCGTTTGCATATTGCTTAGATCCATCAATTGGAACTGCACCATTTGCATCAGTTGTTTGAGTCCAATTGTATGGTGGATAGTTAGCTTCCATACCGATTTTTAGGGGTGCTTCTTTTTTAGCCGCTTCGGTTTGAGTAGAATTAAAGCTAAAACCGATAACTAAACTTAAAATTAGGGCTAATAAAGCACTAAACCATCTTATTTTTGACTTCACTTTGAAATACCTCCAAAAATTATTTCAAATAAAGCCAATACAATAAAAGCGTAAATAAAAAGCCTCGTTGTTTACCAAAAACAACGAGGTTTGAAAATCATCAGTAATTAAACCAAATCATATAGCGCTCCCTGGGGACGACCAGGACAGTATGTAAGATATTCTCTTACATCCCAACAAATTAACTTCACGAAAGAAAATTTATTTCGGCGGTAATCCTAAAATTGACTCTCACTGTATTCGCGTACTCAAGTAAATTCTGTGATTATCGCAACCTCTATTGCATTGGGGATTTATTTAACTGATGAAAAGATTAAACGATTTTTAATCTTTTGTCAAATAAATCCGTGATTTTTTTTGATGTCTTTTTTCTTAATGTCTGAAACATAAGGATTACCGCTAACGATAAATCTTAATTTCTTCTGAGCCCATTCAGGATCTGACTGATTAATCCCTACTCTTGGAAGGGCAACAATTTTTTCTATTTGGCGTTTGTGATTTATATCAATATCAAAAGGCGAATCGGCCAAATTAACTAAATCCCATTTGCGACTGGTAATCCCTAAGGCTTGCATCATTTTTCCAGGGCCATTAGTCAAAAGTGGCCCTGTTTTACCCCTGCGGTTTTTAATCATCGTGTCAATTCCTGTTAGAGGATCGATCGCTCTGACTAATACTCCTTGCGGTTCACCTTCTTCTTGACAAGAAACGTCAAAGAAAAAATATTGTCTTTGAGAATAAATATATAAACTGCCACCCGGACGATATAAGCCCTCATTTGCGGGACTACGTCTGCCGCCATAAGAATGAGCAGCTCGGTCTTTTACACCGACATAGGCTTCTGCTTCAACAATAGTACCCGATAGAATTTCTTTTCCGTTATTGTAAGATAAGGTTCTACCTAGTAGGTCTTTACTGATTTCACTTGTAGAACGATTAGTGAAAAATTCTGTGTAATTCATATTAATTTTTCTTTCTAAAAAAGTTGTACACTCATAATTGAAGATAAATACTAATAGAGAGTGAGAAATTTAACCATGAATGAAATAAAAGTAGTTAGAATATATGACCATGAACAACCAGATGGTTATCGAATTTTAGTAGATCGTTTATGGCCTAGAGGAATGAGCAAGGTAAAAGCTAACTTAGATGAATGGGATAAAGAAATTGGGCCGACTAATGAATTGAGAAAATGGTTTAATCACGAAGACAATAAATATCCTGAGTTCAAGTCTAAGTATATAGCGCAATTGAAAGCTAATCCAGCAACACCAGCTTTTATTAAAAATGTAAAAGAAAAACTAGCCAAAGAAAATGTTCTTTTCTTATATGGAGCTAAAAATAAAAAGTACAACCAAGCAGTTGTACTTAAGGAATTTATTGATAAGCAATTAAGTTAAGGCATTTTCTTACCGTGTACATTTTGTCGTACATAGTGAAAAATAATTGTTAAAATAACCGTGCCAAATACAATACCAGCAAAGATTGCATCAGGTAATTTAAAGTTTAATGGTGGTAATGAAATAAGCAATTTAATCGCAATAATTGAGATTAAGACATAGGCCATAGTCTGAAGCTCTGGAATAATTTCCATTAGCTTAATAATAATTTCGGCTACGCCACGCATGCATAAAATTCCAATCATTCCACCAACTAGAACGACTACTGGGTTATTTGACATGGCTAAGGCAGCTAAAACCGAATCAATTGAGAAGACAATATCCATTGACTCAATTGAGATCACAGTTCTCCAAAATAAAGAAAGATGGTGCTTTCTTTTTTTGGAGTTCTTTTTCTTGTGATTCTCTTTTTTTTCTTCTTCTTTTTTAGCGACTTGTTCGGGATGTCGAACGTCATAGAAGTATTTATAAACTAGATAAAGTAAATATAGGCCACCTAATAATTTGATTTCCCAGAAGTTAATTAAGTAGGTACCAATTCCGATTACAATGAAACGAAATAAATAAGCTCCCCATAAACCATAAATTAGGGATTTTCTTTGTTCATCTTTGGTAGGCAATACTTGTGTTTGAGCTGCTAAGACAACGGCATTGTCAACTGAAAGTAGACACTCCATCAAAATTAGGGTAAGAATCATCATCCAATCTTGACCACTAGTTAAGACATGCGCCCAATTATTGGCGTCAAAAAAAGGTTGATAAAGTTTAATTAGCTGCATTTAAATAGCCTTCTTCGAGATTTATTAAACGTTGTTTTTCTTTCTCTCCCATTCTATAACTTCCTACCTTATCTGGAGCTAAAACTACACGATGACTTGGGATAAAAATTAAAGATGGGTTTAAAGCTACTGCATGGGCAACTGATCGAACTGAAGTAGAATCATTAATGGAAGCTGCTAAATCGTTATAAGAAATTGTAGTTCCATAAGGAATGTTTTCAATCATTTTTACAACTTGATTTTGAAAGGGAGTCCCAAAACTTGAATAGTCGATTGGAACGGTAAAAGAACGGCGTATCCCAGCAAAGTATTCTTTTAATTGTTGAACGTAAGGAGCAAGTTTCTTTGAATCTTGAATCAAAATATGATTAGGATAAAAACCAAGGATAGATGCCTCAATGTTACTATTTTTTGTTCCAACAAATGCTAGCCCTAAGTCACTCATAACTAGTTCGTAGATCCATGGCTTAATTTCAACAAAATCATAATAGAAAACTTTTGCTTGGGCAAGTGGCATTTAATCCTAACCTTTCTTTTAATTGATATATTAACTGTACCTTATATTGTACAACAAAAAATAACATAAGGAGGAGGGAAACAAATTAAATAAAATGTTAGTTAAGATAATAGCGGTTATATATATAATTTGTCAAATACTTTTTCAGCATTCTCAATAATTGTTGAAACACCCTCAGGAGCTGGTACAGGCGTGTTGTTTACGACCCAAACTTTAGCATTAGCTTGCCGATAGGCGAGAAGTTGGGCAAAAGGATAAACAACAAAACTTGTTCCGGCAATAATAACTAAATCGCTATCATGAATCTTTTCAACAGATTTTGTGAGTACTTTTTCGTTAATTGGTTCACCGTATAAAACAATCCCTGGGCGAATAATTCCCTGATCTTTTTCATGAAGATATGATTTTTTGTAGGTATCATATGAAATTTTTTCATGACATTTAGTGCAGTAGATATCATAAAGATCACCGTGAAATTCTATGACGTGTTTATTGCCGGCTTTTTTATCTAAACCATCTACATTTTGAGTAATTAAGGTTCCATTTTTATTGCAACTAGTAGCAATCTTTTGATGAATAATATTAGGTTTTGCATCTGGAAAATACATATTTTCCATTACGAAGTGATGGAATTTAGCTGGTTGGTGAAAAAGAGTTTCTTCACTTAAAATTTGTTCTGGGCTTTCTGAAATTCCATTGTAAATCCCATTTTTTGAACGATAGTCAGGAATATGTGACGGAGTTGAAACGCCTGCACCTGTTAAGTAGGTAACATGATGAGCTGCATTAAGATCAGCTTGAAGTGCAGCAATTTGCTTATCTAAATTCATAATAAAACCTCCTACTATTATTAATTTTCAGCTAAGTCAATTATAGAATGCTGAGAGAAAAAGTGGTATTTGTTATAATTAGTGTAAGATTTTTAACGTTAATAAATAATTTTAGAAGGTAAATTATGTCACTTTTATATATTGCTTTTGATATCTTGCTAGTTGGCTATATTTTTTATAGCTGGTATTGGCAAGCAAATATTGATTATAAGGCCCGATTTAGAAGTTCATCGGTTATCTGGGCGCTAATTTTTTTACTAATTGGTTTTTATTTAGATTACTTCACTGATCCAACAATACTCATGAATGTTTTCATTGCTACATTTTTACTGATGAGCATTATTGATGGTGTTAGCGGACTAGCTAAGAAACGTCTAGTTGTAAGTGGATATTTTAAGCGAACAGTTAAGTATAGCGATATTGCTCACGTTACATTAATTACCGTTCCCAATCCTAAAAAGCCAACTGTGATGGCAATCTTTCAAACTAATAATCGTCAAGCTTACTATCTTCGCTTTTCACAGCAGGTTAGTGATGTAATTGTTAATATCAGAAAATATCTTGGTTCAAATGTCGGAATAGAAGTTCAATCAATGATGTAAAGTTAAAAAAGGATAGGTCTTTACTACTCACATTATGAGTAGTAAAGACCTATCCTTTTTATTTCTATAGAATGGGGGAAAGTAATCTAGAAAAAGCCTGTTTAAATCGAAGATAACGCGACCACTTGTCAGTAATCTCTATAGTTAACTCTGTACATTTATCTAAATCTTTTTCAAAAATATGATTTAATTCCCGGGTAATATTTTTATCGTAGAAGATTGCATCAGTTTCAAAGTTTAAGCTGTATGAACGAAAATCCTGATTCATTGATCCCACTGCAGCGAAGCGATCGTCAACCATAACAGTTTTTGCATGAATAAAGCCGTTATCATAAACGTAGATCTTTATTCCCTCGTGAAGTAAGTAATTTGCATACCATTGTGTAGCACGGTAAATAAAGGGATGGTCAGGCATTGAAGGAATCATGATACGAACGTCAACGCCTGAGTGAGCCGCAATAACCCAAGTGGCAATCATTGGATCATCAGGCACAAGATAGGGTGTTTGAATCCAGAGTGTTTTTCTAGCCATCATCATCATTCTAATCATGCCATTACGTAAATATGGAGTAGAAGTATCAGGACCGTCTGAAACAACTTGGGTTGCGACATCGTCTTCTGTTAGTTGATTTTCTTCAATTTTTGGAAAGAGTTTTTCATTAAATGAAATTGTCTGGTTTTTATCAGTAATTGAAGCATTCCAATCCATTACAAATCGCTCTTGCAATAGTAGGGACGCAGAACCGACGATTCTAAGATGTGTATCACGCCAGTAACCAAATTTTTTGCTTTTGCTGACATATTGGTCGCCCACATTAAAGCCGCCAGTCCAAGAGATTCGTCCATCTATAACGACAATTTTCCGGTGAAGATGATAATTTATTCGGTATTTTTTAATCATATTTTGAGCTGTTATAAAAGCAACAACTTCACCGCCTAGGTCAGTTAAAGGCTTAAACCAGGCCTTTGAAGCCCCAGGAGACCCCCAGGGATCATAGATAAGTCTCACCTTAACACCTTCGCGAGCTTTCTTGATTAATAAATTGAGAAAGGTATTACCTAAATCATCATTCATGAAGGAATAATATTCAATATTAACTGTTTCTTGAGCTTGTTCGATGTCTTTAAAAAGAGCTTCAAATTTCTTTTCGCCATCAGTGTAAAAACTGATTTTATTGTTTTTAGAGAGAGGAGAATCGTGCTTAAAGTTGAAATAATCAATTAAAATTTTGGCTTCTTTAGAAGTATCTGTTGGTCCAGCGGATTTAGGAACACGAGGGATCATCTTATTTACTTTATTTAAACCAATGTGCTTTTGATTGTTAATGGCAAAAAGATTTTCTTGCGATAATCCACGTCCAATAAAACCATACAAAATAAAGCCTAAAATTGGAAAAATCAGTAAGATAATTAACCACGCCCAAGAAGTAGCAACGGATCTTTTTCGGTGGAATACAACATAGAAGGCTAAGAGCGTATTAACGGCTAAAAGAAGTGCCCAAAATTCATTCGAAAAAATAAGTATCCCTCCCTACTACTTAGTTGTTATTGTTATCATGACCTCCAAAAATCAGTAGAAGTCTAAATAATTGTAACATGCTTGTTAAAACAGCTGCGACATATGTTAAAGCTGCCGCAAATAAGACTTTACGGGCCATCGGCATTTCTTGCGGGGATAAAATAGCCCCATTATTTAGCATCCGCAAAGCACGATGAGAAGCATTAAATTCAACTGGTAATGTTACTACTTGGAAAAGCAGAACTAAGGCAAAGCACCAAATACCAATTTTAATTAGGGTTTGGTTCATTCCTAAGACTAGTCCTAAAAGAATTAGTGGCATTGATAAATTAGAACCAAGAGAAACAATTGGCACTAAGGCAGAACGCATTCGCATGGGTGCATAGTCACTAGCATCTTGAAGGGCATGCCCAACTTCGTGAGCTGCTACACCAACTGCTGCAATAGAAGCAGAATTGTAGACAGATTGGGAAAGACTGAGAACCTTGTTGGTAGGATTATAGTTATCCGTTAAGTTTCCAGCTACTTCACGAATTTCTACTTCATATAGACCGGCTTGATCAAGAATATAACGGGCAGCGGCTTTACCAGTATAATTTCCTTGATTTCGAACTTGATCATAACGATTAAAGGTTGAATTAACATTCATTGAGGCCCAGCCGGAAATTGCTACACCTAAGATAATCATCCAAAAATATGGGTCATAAAAAAATGGCATATAGTACATAATTATTTTCTCTCTTTATAAAATTAATCACTTAACTTCAAAAATTTGTTAATAATATTAATTACAAAAGGATTATCGTGTAAAACGCTGTGCTCAGCGGCATCTCCACGTACCTCTACTTCTTGGAAGGTATGAGCAACGGGAGCAAGAATATAGCGAATCGATTTAGCAGAAACAACAGAAATAAACCGATCTGTATTAGTCTCATCTAAAATATTTCCATAAATATTTAAAACTGAAATGTCAGGATTAAAACGTCTCTGATTAAAAAGCATCCCCATATAAGACGTACTCATCAAAATGGGGCGTCCCTTTTCATTAAGACGATTGACATTAGGTAAGTCACCTAAATACATTACTCCATCAAAAGGTCCCGCAATTAAGGCGCAGTGATCTAAATGAGGAAAATTCTTCCTTAAACTTGTTTTCATCTCAGCTTTTATTACTGAGGGAGCGCCTAAAGAATGGGCAACAGCACTGTATTTTTTAAAATGATATCTTTTACTTAAATAGGAAAGAGCGGCCCGGAGATAGTAAGAGCTGGCATAAACGCCCGCAATTCGATCCTTAAAAATAAGTTGTACAATGGGCTGCTTATCTGCTGTCCAAGTTCCTTCTAAGATGAAATTACCAAATGGATCAATTGTGGCTTTAAGAAACTTATCAGTGCCTTTTGCCTTGCAGGCAGCTTGGACCATTTTATTTGTCGTATAGTCGCCGCCGCGAAAACCGTGTACATAAAAAACAGGAATCTGTTCCATTGTTGGATCTATTTCTTCAGTAATCGAGCTATCTTCAACTTTTCTTTTGTGCATTCGTAGGAGCCAGCGAGTAGGGGTAAAAGTAGCCATTAAGCCTAAAACAGTCATTCGAGCAATGCTAGGTTCTTTATTTTTATGCTTATTGTTTTTTTCGACTTCTTCACTATATTTTTTTTGGATAAAAAACACTCTATTTCCTCCTTTCTTTCTTTGTAATTTTAGCGTTAAAATTATTCTAACATTTTATAGGTTAGAGCAAATGAAGAAAGGAATAATTATGAAATACTATGCAGTAAAAAAAGGCCGTACACCAGGCGTTTATCGAACATGGGAAGATGCTAAAAAGCAAGTAGATGGATTTTCTGGTGCAGAGTATAAATCCTTTGAAAAAATTACCGATGCTACTGAGTATCTTAATTGGAATAAGGAAACCCAACCTGATATTGTTAAAGAAGATTCTTTAAGGAATGCTATTAAAAAAATTAAGTCAGCTTCTGTTAAAGAAACTTCGCAACCTAAACAAAAGATTTCTTCTAAATATTTTGCTACTATCTACACCGATGGAGGATCTCGAAATACTGGTGTTCATAAGGGCGGTCATGTTAATGAAACTGATAAAGCTGCTTGGGCTTATTTAATTGAATGGGATAATGGTCGTACATATGGCTCTGGCGGAGAATTCGGTGCCACAAATAATAAGATGGAGCTGCTTGGATTGATTAATGCCCTAGAAAAATTAATTGAGCTAAAATTCAATGATAAGCACTTATTATTTGTTTTAGATTCGCAATATGTTTTAAACGGGATCAATAAGCACTGGATTGAAGGCTGGAAGAAGCGTGGCTGGAAGCGATCAAATGGACCTTTAATCAATGCTTCTGAATGGAAAAGACTGGATAGTTTATTGGAACACTTTTCTGATAGTGAATTTAGCTGGACCAAGGGACATGCTGACAATCAAGGAAATAATTTCGTTGATAATGAGTTAAACAAATATATGGATCAAATGAAATAGAAAGTCCAAAAATTCGTAATATCACTAAGAGCGACTATAATTAGAAGTGAAAGCGCAGAAAATAATTTAAATGAGGTGATATTATGAAAAAGTTCTTTAAAGCAGTTGGTATTGGTGCAGCAATTTGTACAGGAATTGGTGCGGCAGCTGCTGTAACCAAGAAGATTATAGATAAAAATAACAGTAATGAAGATGTAGTTGAAGATGAAGGACCCGAATTTGAAGATGGCGAGTCTGATGATAGTACTGAAAATTCGACTGAGACTACTGATTCAACTGAAACAAACTAATTATTAAAAATCCGCTTGCTAAATAAAAAAGTCTGCAATTTTGCAGACTTTTTTGATGCACTTTTTTTAGTAGTTGCTATAATAATAAGTGAAAGACTAGAACGCACGCAGGTACTAGTTTTGACGACGGAGACGGCTACATAGTAGTCGTCTTTTTTCTTAGTATTTAATTTAAGACAATTGCACCGCCAAAGATACCTCTGAACCAACTAACGATAGAATCGATTAGTTTTTGGAACCAATTTCTAGTTTCTGGAGTATTAAATTTAGAAAAAATATTTTTAGCCCCTGATTGAATTTGATCGGTTAATTGGCTAGCTTGTTGTTGGAAATTCTTATCCTTTAAGGCACCGGAATTTTTAACTTTGATTAGAACATTGATAATTTGTTCTTTTTGATTGTTAGTAATAGTATCGCCAAGATGGTTGATATTAATTTGATTATTAACAATATCTCTAACTTGACTATCTGAGATATTTTGACCTTGCTTAGCCATTTCTTTTTTAGCGCCAGCAACTGCATTATTTAGTTGAGCATCAGAATAGCCATCTTTACCTTTATTTTGGCTAGTAATTTTACTCAAAGTGTTCATTTCAGTTTGTGCTGCGTTAATTTGCTTTTGGTTTAAAGAATCACCATTTTTAGCGTAAGCTGCATAAACACCGGCTAAAGCACCTGATCCATCAATTGGAGTAGCAGAAGTTACATAAATATCAGCATCAGATATTCCAGCAGTTAGGGCTGCATTTTTATATTGGTTAGCCGTAATAGTTGTAATGTTATTATGACCGTTATAAGGTAAAATATGAACATTAATACCACTACCGGAACTAGTCTTTTGAACCATGGCACTAGACCAAACGCCGGAGTTATTAGTAAAGTCATAACCAGAAGGATTGAGGTATTTTACCAGATCAGATCCAGTAATGGTAATGGTAGTATAATTAGCACCATTTAATGATTGGGTTAAGGTATCAATCGTGCCTTGTTTTTGAGAGGCGGTCAGGGATGTACCTAATGTTACAACAGGAGTGTCATTATCATCGGCTTTAGCCGTTTTAGTATTAGTAATGGCACTTAACCCTAAGATTCCACTTGATAAGATAGCAACAAGTGTAGTCAGTATTTTTTTCATAATAAAATTTTCTCCTTATGAAATATACTCATTTGATGGCTATATTATAACCTAAATAGTTAACCGAATTATGTAAATAAGTATTAAGATGCTATAATCATAAGCAAAAGGAGGCAGACGCCGTGTTACGCCAGCCAATGTTAACGGTAATTATGCCCGTCTACAATATGGAAAAATATTTGGGCAGGGCACTTGACGCTTTAGCTAAACAAAAAGATAGAAATTTTAAATTACTAGTTGTTAATGACGGATCAAAGGATAGAACTCGTGAAATAGCTGAGTCATATCGTGATCGGTTTCTTTATTTTGATATTATTAATAAGAAAAATGGAGGGCTTTCAGACGCTAGAAATGTTGGAATGGCTCATGTAACTACACCATATTTCACTTTTCATGATGGGGATGATTGGGTAGATTCAGGTTATACTGCTTACTTTGTCAGAGCCTTTGATGAACACCCAGATGTTGATATTGTTTCTTGTGGTTTTTGGATTGATTCTGAAAAGCGCCATGAAAGTCATCCTGTAGGAAATAAGCAAAGCGGGGGCTTAATTGATAAAAGAGAAGCTTATTTAAAGATGACTAATGTATTTGGCTCACCTGTTAAGGGCTACACCTGGAATAAGGGATACAAAATTAGTATCATTAAAAAATATCACTTGCGTTTTGTAGAAGATCTGGCATTTATGGAAGATCAGATTTTCAATGTAAAATATGTGTCTTTGACTAATGGTTTTTACTATAGCTCAACGCCTTATTACCATTATTGGCAGAGAGCAGATAGCATGGTTCACGACCTTAATCCAAAGAAAATACCAGATAATTTTAGAGCAAATTATCGAGTTTGGCGCCAAATTATTAAAAGCTTGATGGCAGAGCGTGAGGCCCAAAAAGAAAGTAAAAAAATCGCCAAGAAAGCATCTTTGAGTGATTTTGACCATCAAGATTTATAAGAACTTACAACTAAAGGAATCAATATGAAAGTAAAAGTTAATGGGGTAAAGATTTACTATCAAAAATTAGGTAAAGGACATCCCTTAATTTTATTGCATGGACATCATCAAGACGGTGGGATCTTTGATAAGCTAGTTGCACCTCTTTCTCTATACTATACTGTGGTAGTTCCTGATATGCGTGGTCATGGACTAAGTGAAGGAGAGGCAAGTGAGCACTATCAAACAGAAGTAGAAGATTTACGGGCCTTTATTAATGCACTTAAGTTAGATAAACCATATATTTTAGGATTTGGGTCAGGTGGTTTGGTGGCACTTTCCTTAGCTGCTCAGGCTCCAGAGTTAGTTTCTAAAGTAATAGTTGCCGGAACTTACGTTAATGGAAACGGTGTGAACGCAAAACATATTGCTGCTAATACAATCCGGGAATTTTTTAAGGGAGACCGAGATAGCAAAGTGGCTTTAAGAGAAAGTCATATTCCCGTTGAAACTCTAAAAAGAATAAAAACACCTACTCTATGTGTTGTTGGAGAAAGAGATTGGGTTAAAGTCGAACATGTTCGCTGGTATAGTCAATTACTACCTAATTGTCGTTTAGTTTTAATGCCGCGACAGACTCACTACAGTTATGTTGTTCATAGTTTAAAATTATTAGATTTAATTAAAGATTTTTGTAAAGAGGACTAGTTCATTAGTCCTCTTTTTCTTTTTGTATCTAAATCAGATAGAATTAATATATAAAGTATGAATTAATGAGGCAGAAGGTTAAGGATTATGAAAGAAATAGTAGTGCATGGAATGAATGGAGAAATGGTAGTAGAGGGAGATAAGATTACTGTGAGGCATACAGCACCTTTATTTTTAGGTAAGCGGGAAGTAGTGTTAGATCTTCATAGTTTGCAAGCAGTTGTTTATAAAAAAGCACATCTATTGATTAATGGTTTTCTAAAATTAGTACCTAAGGGAGATAATCCCATGCTTTATCAAACAGCCACCTTACATCAAATGGGAAAAGACGAGCTAGCTGTTATTTTACGTGCTTTTGAAAATACAAATCCACAAGATGCGGAAGATTTTTATACTTATGTTGTTGGTCGTTTAGATCAAATTAAGGCAGCTGAAAAGAATCATTTATAATCTACAGCTGAAAAGTAGAGCAAAATAGGAATTTTTCGTTATAATAGGAATAGCTGTTAATTTTACAAGGAAGGGCAAATTAATGAAAAAAGAAGAATTGCACGAAATGTTGCACTCAATGAAATTAATCGGACTTGGTGGAAACCAAGCTCTAGCAGAAAGAATTGCGGCTGCTTTAGATAAGCCATTACTTGAAACTGCTGTTCAACACTTTAGTGATGGAGAAATTCAAGTAAACATTACAGAAAGTGTTAGAGGTTGTGATGTCTACGTAATTCAATCTATTCAAGATCCTGTGAATGAAAACTTCATGGAATTAATGATTGTATTGGATGCTTTACATCGTGCATCTGCTCACTCTGTTAACGTAGTAATTCCTTATATGGCATATTCTCGTCAAGACACTAAGAATCGCTCCCGTGAACCAATTACTGCAAAATTATTGGCTAACTTGCTTCAATTGACTGATATTGATGACTTAATTGCCGTTGACTTACATGCATCTCAAATTCAAGGTTTCTACAATATCCCAGTTGACCACTTACATGCGATGCCAATTTTAGCTCAATACTTCTTAGATAATGGTATTGCAAGTAAGGATAATGACGATGTAGTAGTCGTTTCTCCTGATCACTCTGGTGCAAAACTTGCACGTACTTTTGGTTCATACTTCGATGCTCCAATTGCTATTGTTGACCAACGCGGTGCACGTTATGACGCAGAAGCTCATGATATGATTGGGGATGTTAAGGACAAGACAGTCATTATCGTTGATGATTTGATTGATACTGGTTCTAGAATTGCTTCTTCAACTAGATCAGTCTTAGCTGCCGGTGCTAAGAAGGTTTATGTTGCTGCAACTCACGCACTACTTTCTCAAAATGCGATCGATATATTGAACGAATTGCCAGTAGAACAAATCGTAGTAACTGATACTATCAAGCATAAGAAGTACCCAGATAGAATGGTTCGTTTATCTGTAGCACGTTTACTTGCTAAAGGTATTGATTACATTTACAACGATAAGTCAATTCACCAAATTTTTGATGAACAAAATAGAATTCAAGGTTAATTCACATTAAAATTTAATATTTATTAAAAGGCTAGAGAATAGGTTTATAATCTATTTTTTAGCTTTTTTTATATTTAAAATCGTATTTTTCTTGAAATGATATTAATATTACAATATAATTTATTAAAAATTAAATATTTTTAATAAAACAAAGGAGGAAAGTAAAAATGAAATTAAAGAAAGTTGTAACAGCTATTGGAGCAGTGGCCTTAGGATTAGGTGCATTAAGTTTAACCTCACATAAGGCATCTGCAGCAGAAGTCGATATTGATACTGTAACTTTCAACGTGAAAAATAATGCATCAGTAAAATTAAATAGCGTTTTGGAGTCAAAATTTTTCTATAACGGACGCAGAAATTGCTTCTTAAATCCTGACAAAGGTGGAACTACCTATCTGTGGGACACTCCAGGAGGGACCTATCGTGATCCACGTCAACTTTATAGTAAAGGTGTACATTAAAATTAAAATATTTAAATTGTTTGAGAAAAACATGTTTATTAATAAAAACAAAAATCCTATTAAATCATAGTTAATACCAAGATTTAGTAGGATTTTTAACTTCTAAGCTTTTATTGTAGATATATTTTTCAGACATTAAATTTTTAATATGGTGGAATCATATGAAGCATAGTAGAGTATTACAAATCCAAATTTATTTAAATATTGTGATTGCGATAGTTATGTTAATAAATTATCATACAATCAAAGATTGGATTTATATAGGTATATTAGTCATATCTATTTTAATAAATAAATTTATAAAAATTTCCCAAGCAGTAAATATTGTATTTTTACCTATAATTTTCATAGATCAATTTGGTTGTTTTATAGATTTACTTATAAAGGATTTTTCTAAGTTAACAGTAATACTATTCTGGCTATATTTTATTGGGACAATGCTTGTATTAATTCCAGTCGTTTCGGTTGAATATGGGAAGATTGAAAAATCTATTTTTCGTTTGATAGCATCAGTATGGGTAACATACATGCTTTCAGCCATTGGTAGTCCACTTTATTTACGAACTTTGTCTCAAGCAAGCGTATTAGTAGGTTTAAATAGATCAGGGATTGTATATGGATTAACAACTTTAGTATACGGATACATTGTTCTTAAAAAATGGGGTTATAAGTTTAGTCTGAATTTGAACACTGCATTTTTTAGTAAAAGAAAAAATGTGATAGTATTTCTGCTATTAGTAGGATGTACTATTTATATAGTTCTATGTGAAGTATTTAGTAACATGGCGTTAAATTTGCAGGAATTATTGTGGAGCTGGGATTTTTCTTTAATTAATCCATTTGATTCAATTTATTTTAGAGAACCATGGAGAGTGCTTTTTGATGCAATTGATGCTGGTATTGGTGAAGAAACAGTTCGATATATAAATATTTTGATCTTATTGCTTATTTTTAAAAATAAAAACAAGCAAATTGCGTATACCATTGTAGTTAGTTCAATTTTATTTGCCTTACCACACATTGGCAACGCGTTTGGTGGAGAGCATCGATTCTCTCTCTTAGGAACAACATTACAAGTAATTAACTCATTTGGCTTCGGATGTTTTATGGCTGCACTTTTTCTTTATAGTGGAAAAATATGGATACCAATGATTATACATGCTTTGAATGATTTCTTAGTTTTCTCAATTACGCCTCTTGGCACTAACAACACAGGAATTTTTTATAGTGAAATAGGGCAAGTTTTAAAGGTATTAATATTTGTATTCATTTGGATAATATTCACAATAATTACATTTACTGAGAATAAAGATATAATTCGCAATAATGTCCAAATCTTAACTAAGGTTCAAAAACCGATTTGACAATTTCGTGAAGCAAGTTATAATACAAACAAATAAAATAGCCAATTAATTGACTATACAAGAATTTTAATTTCATAAAAAGAAATGTCTCTAGTATATGTTAAATACTAGGGGCATTTTTGTCTTTAAGGGAGGACTATAAAATTGGATGAAAAGGAGAAGCTAAAAAGGTCACTTAAGAGCCGTCATGTAACAATGATTGCCATTGGTGGAGCGATCGGAACTGGATTATTTTTAGGGTCTGGTACAGCTATTCAAAGTGCGGGTCCATCAATTATCTTATCTTATTTGATCGTTGGTATTATTAGCTTTTTTATGATGAGAGCCTTAGGAGAATTGATTTTAGCTGATCCTGAGCAACATTCATTTATTGAATCAGTAAAAAAATATCTTGGAAATAGAATGGAATTTGTTGCGGGATGGACTTACTGGCTATGCTGGCTTAGTTTAGCTATGGCTGATTTAACGGCAACAGGAATTTACTTAAAATATTGGTTTAAAGATCTACCTCAATGGGTAGGACCACTAGTAATTGTGATTTTGTTAATGTTAGTTAACATGGTTAACGTGGGACTATTTGGAGAGCTTGAGAGTTGGTTTTCAATGATTAAGGTTTTAGCTATTTTGGCTTTGATCATTACAGGGCTAATTCTTTTAATTATGCATACTAAAATCGATTCTAGAACCGTTTCGCTAAGTAACTTGGTAAACTATGGTGGCTTTTTCCCAACAGGACCCTGGGGCTTTCTGAAGTCATTTCAGATGGTAGTTTTTGCATTTGTAGGAATTGAAATCGTGGGCTTGACAGCTGGTGAAACAGCTAATCCTGATAAAGATATTCCCAAGGCAATAAATACTTTGCCAGTTAGAATTGGATTGTTTTATGTTGGCTCGATGATTGCTATTATGGCAGTTTATCCATGGAATAAGATTGTTACTACAACAAGTCCGTTTGTACAAGTTTTTGGAGCAATTGGTATTCCAGCAGCTGCCGGAATTTTGAACTTTGTTGTTTTAACAGCAGCAATGTCAGCGACAAATAGTGCAATTTTTTCAACTAGTCGATCCTTATATGCTCTATCTCGCGGAAATAATGCACCAAAGAGATTTGGTAAGTTAAGTAAAAAGGCTGTTCCGAATAATGCCTTAACATTTTCCTCTTTGATTCTATTCATTGTAGTAATTCTTAACTATATTATGCCAGCTCAAGTTTTTGATATTATTTCTAGTGTTTCAACAATTAACTTTATTATGGTTTGGATAATCATTATGTGGACTCACTTGAAGTATCGAGCAGAAAATAAGGGACAACTTGGCAAGTTTAGAATGCCTGGTTTTCCAATAACTAGCTGGATTACGATAATTTTTTATTTAGTAATTTTAGTAATATTAGCTCTAATTCCAGCAACTAGATTACCATTAATTATTTCAATTATTTTTATTCTAGCTTTAGCCTTAAGTTATACTCTTTTAGGGAGAAGAAAAAGCAAATAGTGAGAAAAGCTGACGGATTAAATCGTCAGCTTTTTATATAGGATTAATTTAAAAAAAACGCATCCTAACTCGTTATTAGTAATAGCACTTGGTATAATAATTGTAATTAACATCTTGAAAACGCTATACTGTATAGGAATAGAATAAATAGTACGAGGAAAAAGATATGGCACGACAAAAAAATTTAGTAAGACGGCATGAAATATTACGCAATACTTTTATCCTACTAAAAAAGAGAGGGATGGAAAATGTATCGCTGCAAATGATTGCGGATAAGTCGGGGATTTCTAAATCATTGCTCCAATCTTACTACCCACATAAAAATCTGTTAATTACAGAGATTGTTACTAACTTTATGACGGCTGTTTTAAAAAGTTTAAATGCGACTGACTTTAAAGAATTAAATACATATTCTAAAATGAAAATTTTTATTTATTTAATTTTAGAACAAGGTATTCAAGATGAAGGAGTAGAGCGTGTAGTTAAAAGCATTTTAAGCGATAGTGATTCCCTTGATCGGTGGAGTCAAATTCTTGACGATTGGCTTAAAGATGAAGGGGTTAAGCATGATCTAGGAAGTGATCGTCAGGTTCAAATTGGCTTAAACTTCATTGTCACAGGTGGGGGAAGTTTATACATAAAACGTACCGAATTGGATTTAGATGCAGATGAAATTTCTGATATAATGGTAAAAACTTTTATGTCAACATTTCTATCAATAGATGAGTCTAAGATAGATCAAACAATTGATGAAGCAAAATCTGCTTTACAAAAATATGAATTAGCTACTTTGACCCAAATGATCAATGAGATGTTTGACAATTAAATTTTTAAGGAAGGTCTAGAAAATGACAGTACGCACACGCAGTGAGCTACGTAGAATTGATCAAGCTCAAACTGTGCATGATAAAAGATCCTTTGGAATTGCAATCTTTACAATTGTGGTCTTATTTTTTTGCTTAGTAACTTTTATGAATCCAATTTTTATGAAGAGTCAAATTGCAAAGGAAAGCAACGGAGTAGTAGCTGAACGATACATTAATCAGAAATTTGATAATTTTGCTGCGGCAATTGGTGCTGATAGAAGCAGTAATAATAGCACTAATAATCTTCTTACCGTTGAACAAACAAGGCCAATTGCGGATGCGATGATTGATTATACTTTAGGTCTCCACCTATTTAGAGCTGAAAATTCTAGTTTAGCTGGTCAAATTAGAAAAATTATATTAACAAAAATAGATGATAATTCTTCCATGGAGGCAAAATCAGTACAAGAAAAGCTCAAGAAGAATAAAAATAGCGGTCTATATGCAATTATAACGAGTTTTGGCTTAGCAAATGCTACCTTAATAGCAAACATTGAGATAGTATTATTAGTTTTGAGTATTTTGATAATTATTTTTGTAGGCATCTTAGCTTACCAACAAATTAGAAGGTTACAGGAAATTGTTTCAACTCGACGTTTAATTCATATGATTGCTGCTGGAGGGATGAGAGCATCAACTTGTATGATTGTGATTTTTGGATTATTAGCATTTATTCCAACAATTTTTGATGTTGAAGGCTTTATTTTAAATATCGGTTATTTTTTAGAAATAGCTAGTGGTATTTTCTTGGAATTGGTAATTGTTGGTGTAGTTTTATTTGTAATTAGTACTATTACTTGGCAGATTACTAGTGCTGAATAGAAAAATTTAATAAGTACACAAAAAAGGTCTCAGGTTTTAACCTGAGACCTTTTTCTGGGAAATGGCGCCGGATTGGATGATCTTAATTGTATTCAAGTAAGTGTAAAGTAGTTAGGGTATAAAATAATTGTAATATGCAACAGCCATAATGGCTCTTGTAAGGGTCCTCAACCATTTCTCAATACTTATTCTTACAGTAATTTAGCTTTAAATCAAGTTGAAAACATTAATTATTCTTAAATAATATAATATGTTTGAATTGGACTAAAGGAATATTCTTAAATTACAAATTAGTTACTTTATAATTTCTTCTAAAGTATTAGTTTATTAATTGAATTGCCGAATCCATTGTTTTTTACCAAGATAATACCAGGTTGTATGGTTGGTTGTAATGGATTGTCCATAAGCATAGCTTTTTCCCGGAGTAACATGATTAGAAGTTTGTTTTTGTAAACTCGGATAAGGACTAGTGTAAATATGGGTATCAAGAGAATGATTATCAATATTTACTACGCCCGCAGTTAGGTCCGGGTTATTGTAAACATAAAAATTATGGAACCATTGATCTTCGCCCAAATTATAATAAGAGTATCCATCTTGATAAGAGCGACCAAAAATTATCGGGTTCATGCGACGATTTTTATTTAAAGAATCACGTAACTCTTCTGCTTGAAGTAAGAGAGCAGATTTGATGGTTATATTCGAAGACGGATCATCAACTTTTTTTAGAATATTACGGGTCGTTTTATCAGCACTTTCTTTAATATTTTGAGAAGATGAGATAATAGATGAATTTTTAACCTTATTTTTAGTCTTAGTGCTATCTTCTGAAACGTCTAATTTTGGTTGGTTAGTAGCTACTTGATTAAAAAGCTTAAAGCTGTATTGATAGACATTAGAAATGTTTACATTATATTCATGTCCTGAGACTAACTTAATGTCTCCAGGAAAGTAGGTCAGAATAGTATCAAAATAGCCGTATCCTTTGTTGCTAAAGTTATTAACTTTTGTTGCTTGACTAGTTTGACCGGTATCGAGATCAGTAATTGTAATTTTAGGAGTGCCAGAAATGGTTTTGTCAGATAAGTAGAGTGACCAAGCAATATTATTTCCCTGAAGTAGTTCGATGGGAAAAACACCACTATTTGGATAAGCAACTGTACTTTTTGCGGCTGCCTTGTAGCCATCACTTGGATAAGCTACTTGTTGAACAGAATAGCGGTAGTTATTCTCACCATAAGCCGCCCCAATACCTGTAGTTGTCAGGCGACTAGATAAAAGCCATGCACGGTGCCCAGTGTCTGAGCCATCGAGATTATAGGTATCAGTCAATAGATCTGTGATTACATCACCAGCAGATTGATTACTTACATTAAAGTTAAGATTTGAACTTGCAGAAACGTTTTTGGCAATTGTCCAATACGTATCGCTAATATAATCAGGTTTAGTTTCACTAGGTAGGCCATGTTGGTTAGTGAATGGATTAGCTTTGATTGCAGCCATAACGCTTGCCGTGATTTGAGCGTTATCATTATCTGTTTTATTTGTCGAAATACTTGGTAAGTCAAATAAAGCTCGATAAAAATTGATGTAATCTAATTGAGAATTAATGTAAGAATTTGTAACAGAGCCAGGTGAAAAGGGAGCCGTGAGATGAGGAGTGCTGGCATAGAGATTACCTGCATTAAAACTTTCCTTAGTTAAATTTTTATATTGATTTTGAATTTGATGAATTTCTTGAATTTCATCTTTAGTAAATGTTGCAGCCTGTGTGTTGGTAGCTATAACGGTAGAAGCGCCTGTACTTAACACAATAGTTGCTAAAAAAATTGCTGCTTTTTTGGTGAAAGTCATATTTACTCCTTTTAGCAAATCAGATAGTAGAATGATAGTAATATATATAACGTAATTATAAAAAAATTTCATTCTTTTTAGACTTTTTTTCGAAATTAATGCATTATAGCGTCACGATTGTTTATAATAAGGTTTCGAGGACAAAAAGGAGATAAAAATATGACTGACAAAATTAAGGTAGGTTTGATCTTCGGTGGAAATTCTTCAGAATATGAAGTTTCTATCATGTCTGCCCACAACATTTATGAAGAAATCGATACTAATAAATTTGATGTTTATCCAATGTGGATTACTAACGATGGATACTTAGCTGATGATGCAGATTCTCACAAAGTATTAGATAATCCTAAAATGGAAGTGGCTAATCCTCATAAAGTAGCTAATATTTCTAACATTATTGAATTAAAAGATCGTCCTGAAATTGACGTATTCTTCCCAATTGTACACGGAAACTTAGGTGAAGATGGTTGTTTACAAGGACTATTTAGAGTTTTAGATAAGCCATTTGTTGGAGACGATGTTTTAGCAGCAGCTGTAACGATGGATAAGGAAATGACTAAGATCCTTGCTCAACGTGCTGGTGTTCCTGTGGCAAAATGGATCGCAGTTAAGCGTTTTGAATATAACGATCCAGATAACGAGAAGTTAGACTATGAATACGTAGCTAGCCAATTGGGTTCAGATTTATTTGTTAAGCCATCAAACCAAGGCTCTTCAGTTGGTGTAAGTCATGTTACTAACGAAAAAGAATATAAGATTGCTTTAGCTGAAGCCTTTAAGTATGATGACAAGGTTTTAGTCGAAGAAACTGTTCATGGTACTGAAGTAGAAACTGCTGTTTTAGGCAACGATAAACCAATCGTTGCTGGTGTTGGTCAAATTATTAATGCAAAGGATTCATTCTACACTTATGAAAATAAGTACGATGATGATTCAACATCAACTTTAGAAATTCCTGCTAAGCTTCCTGAAGGAATTGTTGAAACAGTTAGAAAGAATGCCTTAAAGGTGTTCCAAGCAACTGAATGTAGTGGTTTGGCTCGTATCGATTCGATGCTTCGTACTGAAGATAACGAAGTTATTTTAACAGAAGTAAATGCTCTTCCAGGCTTTACTAATATTAGTATGTATCCTAAGTTATTTGAAGAAATTGGAATTCCATACACTGACTTAATTACTAAATTAATTGATTACGCAATGGAACGCTACGATCATAAGAAGACTTTGTTACATAAACATGATTAAACTTGGTTTAAGTAAAGGGAGAATTTAGGATGGCAAGCGACCATAATTTTGAAGAACTTGAGGCCCCAGCAAAAACGGCGGAAGAACTTCATATTAGCGTAGCAACGTTAAGAAAGTATTCTTTAATTGTCGAAAAGGTTACTGGAAATAAAGATTACTATGAAAGAACCAAGCAAAAGTCTCGCTTGTACTCGGCAAAGGATATTGAAGATTTAAAAGCTTTTAGAGCCTTGTCTAAAAATGCTGATTTAACCTTGCAAGAAGCAGCAAGACAGATTTTTGCAGTAAGCGATAAGAAAACTGAAGAAGCTAAAAAAGCAGCAAAAATGCAAAAATCAGTTGCTACTAATACTGCCACTGTTGATGCTGATCAAGTGGTAAAACTTTTAACAATGCTACAAAATACTATTGCAAGTCAGAATAAAGCAATTGAAGATTTGCAGAAGCAGGTAGCGCGTGTTGAAGCTCAAAATAAAAAATTAATTGATCGTTCACACCAATTAGCTGAGCCGGAATCAGATGATTCTAAAGAAAAAGCAAAAGCTAATAATAAAGATCAGGAAGCTGCCAAAGAGATTACTGAAGAACAAAAAAGTGAGCAAGAAGCTCATGAAGAAATTTTAAGAAAAGCTAGAGAGAACGAAGAAAAGCGTCGTAAGCAACAGGTAGAAGAAAATATTCATCGTACCTTAGCTCAAATGCAAATTCGTCCTAAGAAAAAACACCATTGGTGGGATCGCTTTTTCAATAAATAAAATAATTGAGTCTGGTAAATAAGTCTTAATTTGATTTAGACCATGATTCTTTAGAAAACAAAAACACTGGTATATCAATGTTTATTTTAACGATGGTATACCAGTGTTTTCTTTGTTTTAGACTTTTTCTTAGAACTATTTATTCGTCTTCGGGCTCGATAATTAGTGATTCAGCTAGAAGAACATCATTATAAAGGCTTAAGATATATGTGCGATACTTGCTTTCTTTTTGTCCGATCATTTCCAAATATTCTCTTTCTACAGCGAAGGCTCTAAAAAAGGCTAGACGTTGTAAATACTGCTCGGACTTAGTTAAATTCGGCTGATCAATTGTTTTAAACAAAACCCGCATGTACTCTCGAGTTTTAACAACTCTTTTTTGATTAAGCAAAGTATAGATAACGTGGCGCTTTACTCTTTTAGGTAGGTACATTTTATGGATAGAAATTAGGGCTCGTTTAACCATTTCATTACGGATTTTCTCCATAACAATGTGTGCTTCTTCATCACTAACTTCATGAGGAAGGATAAATTGAAATACAATAGTAGGCACAAGCATGCTCAAAATAATTAAAACTGCCTCAGACATAATAACTAGATTGTAATTTTTAGTTCCTAAAAAAGTAGCATTGATTGTTAAAGCTAAAGCTAAGGTAACTGCTCCGTGAATACCACCAAGTGAAAATACGGTGCTTTCTCGTCGATCATAGCGAATAATTAAACGCCCGTAGACATAACGAACAAGTAAATTTGCGAGATAAACAATGAAGCCTACGAGAATCCATTTTGCTAGATCTCCATTAAATAATTTATTACGGGATATTCTAACCATCATTAATCCTAAAATTATAAAGACCATACTGTTAAAAATATCTGAAATAAGATTTTGCAAATCTCGTCCCATATGGATTTGTCTTGAATTAAGGAGCAAACTCTGTTGAGATTCTGCATTATGTAATAAGCCGGCAACCACAACAGCGATAATTCCAGAAACATGGAGCTCTTCTGCAAAGGCATAAAGTGCCAGAGGAGTAAGAACATAAATTAAGTTTTGGGCATTTAAAGAATTAAATCTTGATCTAATGAGGCTTTGACGAAAAATAATAATTATCCAAGCTGCTGCAAATCCTAATACTGCTCCTCCTAATGAAGAAATAAAGAAGTCATGAATTGTTTGACCATAGTTGATATAACCATTAGCGAACCAAAGTAAACTCATATTAAGTAAGATAATACCGGAAGCATCGTTAAAAAGTGACTCAGCTTTTAATGAAGCTGTTACTCGTCTAGGCATTCGCAAACCATTAGTTACGGCTTCACTTGCCGTTGCATCCGTTGGTGTACTAATACTCCCAATAATAAATGCAAGTGGAAGACTGATGCCAGCAAGAAAATGGATACTAAAGCCGCCTACAATTAAGGCGAGTAAAACCATAACCACGGTTAATCCAATAATTTCTTTAATTCTTCTACCAATGTTATGAATTCTAGTTTTTTGACCTTCAAAAAAAAGAAGCGGAGCTACGATTAGTTCCATAAAAATTTCTGAATCAAAGCTAGCAATTTGGCTATTTAAGAAGGGGATAAGCCCAATAATTATCCCAACGAGCATGCTTACATAGTTAACAAATACCTTGTCAACTGCTTGAGCAATAATAATACTGAGTGCCGCTGCAATTGCTAGGGTAAAAGTTGAAATCATAAGTTCCATTAAATCTACCTCAGATAAATTACTATTTTTTAATAATTAGTAAAAACTTTTAATGCTACTATAGTAGCATACTAACCATTGAATTATTTAGGGAAGGCGAAAAAGTGAAGAAGAATGCGAAAATTTGGCTTAGTTTAGTAGTCTTATTTGTGGGAATATGTTTTACTCTAATTACCTATTTTTCAACTGCTTTTGCAAGTAAGCCAATTGCGGTCATTACTGATAGTCAAACAAAAGATACACTAGTTGATAAGACAAAAGACAACTATGAAAACAAAGACGAGGTACGTCAACAAAATTTACATTTAAAAATTTTATCCGGAAAATATAAGGGGAAGACATTCTTAGTTACTAACACATATTCGCCGTCCCAAGCGGTTTCACAAAAGTATCGACCACATCAGCGTGTAATTGTTTCATTTATTAAAGGTAAACCTAAATTAGTTGAACCAAAACGTGACTGGGTTGTTGTTTTAAGTATGTTTTTGACTATTAGTGTAATTGTTTTAATTACAGGAAAACAGGCTAGCTTACTTTTAATTTCAATGATTTTAAATAGTATCATTTTTTATTTTGTAATTAAGAGTGATGTAAAGGAAAATGGAACAAGAATTTTCTTGATTTATAGTATCGCAGCAATTCTGTTTATTTTTGTATCTCTAGTAATAGTACAAGGCTTTAATCAAAAGATGCTGGTAACTTTAACTGCTACTTTGTTAGGAGTTTTTGTTTCTTTTGGTATCTTTTATTTAGTTATGAGAGTAACTCATGAGCGTGGAATTGATTATGAGGCAGTTGACTATGCTACTCAAGATCCTCGAGCTTTATTTTTATCTCAAACAATTCTAGGAGTTCTTGGCGCAGTCATGGATGAAGCAACGGATATTGTTTCTAGTCTTTATGCACTTGCAAAACATAAGGCCGACTTAACATTTAAAGAACTATTTATTAGCGGACGAACTTTAGGACAAGAAATTATGGGGCCACTAATAAATGTATTGGTTTTAATTTTTATGGCTGAAGCCCTACCTATGACAATTTTGTATCTAAGAGATAATAATACTTTAGTTTATACCTTTAAATATACCCTTTCTTTAGGGGTCATCCAGAGTTTAAGCTCGGCGATCGGAATTGTACTGACAGTGATTTTTGCAACTCTATGTAGTGCTGTTTTTTTAAGAAATAAAAAAGCAGAGGTGGTAGAAAAATGACAACTTTAACTGCTCTTTTATTAATTCTTTTGATATTGATGATTATAGTTGGAGGAAAAACTGGCTTTAAGAGTTATCTAAGCGTCGTTATCAATGCCTGTTTACTGATTTTAGTTGCACTGCTTATTTCTTGGGGAGTAAATATTGTATTAGTCGGAGCAATATTTATTCCTTTGAAATTACTGACGATTATTTATTTAGGAACACATGATTATACTGTAGCCAAAAATGCCTTTTTAACTGCCTTATGTGTAAGTGTAATTGTAATGCTGATAATTATCTTGTTTGAAAATTTAGCGCAAACTCAAGGCTTTGGAGACCAGGCAGGGGAAGAATTAATTGGTTTATCATTAAATGTAGGAATTAGTTTTTCTCAAATCGCAATTTTAGTTGCAATCTTTTCAATGCTAGGTGCAATTGCGGAAGCCAGTGTTGCAATGAGTGCTGGTTTACTTGAGTTAAAGCGGCATGACCCTAACATTACTCAAAAGCAATTAATCGAAAGCGGAAATGAAGTTGGTGCGGATGTATTAGGGACCGCCATGAATACAATCTTATTTGGTTTATTTGGTAGTTTTCTCCCAATATTTATTTGGTATATGAGACTAAATTATTCCTTATTTGAAATTTTAAATGATAAACTTTTTGTGGATGAGTTTTTAATTATTGTATATTCGTTCATTGGCGTGCTTTTAACGGTACCATTAACTACAATATTCTTAGCACATACTTTAACGAATAAAGAAAATAAAAAGTAGAGATAAATAGAGGCACAGTAAGATGAAAATAGATAATTTGACGTTAACAAATTTTAATGGGCGTGAATTTAACGTTACTTATTATAGTTTGCAAGATAATCCGCAACTTCTCCTAAAGAAAAGACCACTAATGTTAGTCTTTCCAGGTGGTAGTTTTGATCATTTATCATTAAGAGAAGGAGAACCAGTTGCCCTAGCTTATGCAGCTCATGGTTTTGATGCAGCAATAGTGTCATATAATTTAACTACCGATCCTGGCAGAATTTATCCTGACGCTGCTTTATCTGGTTTAACTGCTGTTGCATACTTTAGAGAAAACAGTGAGAAGTTAGGTCTTGATAAGGATAAAATTACAACAATTGGTTTTTCAGCTGGCGGCCATGTTGTTAGTTCGATGAATGTAATGGCAGAAAGTCAAAAATGGCAGTCTGAATATCATTTTGAGCATGATAAAGTATCACCAAATGCGACTATTTTAGGTTATCCGTTAATTAATATTAAAGACATTGGTTTTCCTTTACCTTCTTATGCTAAGGAAAAAATGCCAACTGCGAAGGATTTATTAGATACAGCGTTAGGAGTTACTCCTGAAACACCGCCTACTTTTATTTTTCAAGCAGTAGATGATCCGATTGTCTTAATTGATAATACGATTGAATATATTACTGCATTAAGAAAAAATAGAGTTCGCTTTGAGGCACACTTGTTTAATAAAGGTGGCCATGGATTTTCTCTTGCTACTCCTGAACTGGCAACTGCTGAACGTAAAGCTGATCCACATCTGGCACATTGGTTTGAATTGAGCCTTGAATGGTTGAAAGATAGAAAAATTTACGTTTAGTTTCACGTGAAACAAAAAACTATGAAAAAAAGTCCGAAAAGATGAAATGACTATACATTTCCTTTTCGGACTTTTTAATTTTATTCTTTCGCCATAAAGAATAGAACTTCTTTTCCAGAGGCTAAATTATCAGAAGTTGCCAAAATTCTAAGTTTAATTGATTTGGCAACTACGTCTCTTAAGCCAATTACCTTGTTTTTAGCATCATTTGGCCAATTAATTTCTTTACTGAAGTCGCTAAAGTTTTCTCCGTCTTTGGAAATAGCAACTTGAACACGTAAAACATGACCGATGCGATCACGTGAACGAGGAACATAAACCATACGGCTAAGTTTATAAATATGGTTAAAATTAAAAGTTAAGTCTAGAGGACTATCTTTAGTGATTTGATCTTTAGAAAGCCACTCACTAGCTAATTTAAGATCAGTTAGGTTTTCGACTGGTAAATCTTCTTCGCTTTCTCCCGTACTTGAAACTGTAACATTTGAAATGGCATAATCCATTTGATCACGCTTTGTATGGGTGCCAAAGTATTCTGACCAATCAGATACTTTATTACCGAACTTATTTCTAATTCTGAAGCGGTAGCGTGTATTAGGTTCAAGCTCATGGAAAGTAAAAGTATTACCGTCAATATTAGTATGAACAATTCCGTTAACTTCAATATCAGCCATAACATTTTTATCGGCAAAATTAGTTGGATTAGTCCATGTAATAGTAATACTCTTTGAAGTTAAGCGGTCAGTTAGAATTGCAGCACTTCTTGGAGAAGCCATTGCTGAATCAATAATAGCGTGTTGTTCTACTTCGCTGCCGTAGCTAAAGTTTTCAATCATTAGTTCGAACTTGTTGTCATGAATATCGACAGCCGGTATCTTCACTCTAAGAGCTGGTTGCAGTTGACCAGTAAAGTAACCAAACTCTTTGCATGGCATGTAGTCTTGCTGGTAGAAGATACCTTCTTCAGCTTTGTTAAAGCTATCAAGATCGTTATATTCAGTTAGTGGAACAAATTGATCGTTTAGCTTAAGAGAAACTTTACCAGGATAACGATCAGACATAATCGTTAAATTAGTAATTTGTTTTTCTTCAAGACCAGTGTAGCTGCCTTCAGTTGGATAGACAGTAATATGAAGGTTTGATCCGCTAACAGAGCTAGTGATTTGTGTGGTAGCTGCATGTCCCTTTTCATAATCATTAGTTTGATTATCATCTTCATATAAAATGGCTGAGCTTTTACTTTGTGGGTAAACAATTGCACTTCTTAATGACTCTTGTAAAATTGCACCGCCGCGTACATATACAGGAAGATGCCAGAGAGGGTAATGCAACTTATCGTAAATTCGCCCACCAATTAATTTCTTGCCAGTAAAGAGGTCAATCCACATTGTTCGATGGTCAGGTAAGTAAAGATTATCCTTTAGGGAAGCGCCACTTGGATCTTCTCGTCCGTTAGTAATAGGAGCGATTAGAAGGTTATTTCCCAGCATAAATTCATGTTTAACTTGGTTAGTATAGTTAACTCGCTCATGAGGGAAAGCTAAGAAAAGCGGTCTAACAATTGGCATCCCATCTTGAGCTGCGCGTGTAAGAGTATAGAGATATGGAGTGATTTTTTCTCTAAGTTTAAGATAGGCGCGAGTAATTCTAGTCATTTTTGCATTAAATGCAAATGGTGTTTTTTGGATATTACCATAATTATCAATTGAGTAAAGAAGTGGGGTAAAGACTTTCCATTGTAAGTCACGGATATTTACTTGTGCGTTACCGCCGCCTTCTTTTCCATCAATAGCACTTCCGACATTTGGCTGCCCAGAAAGAGACATACTTAAAAAGCTAGCAATTTCAGTAGAAATTTGATCCCATTCGCCACCAACTCCTTCATTTGCGGTAGTAGCCAAAGTTTGAATCGCACTCCAACCATTACTTGCCATTGCCCAAGGACGATTGGTTTGATTTTTATCAATTAGAGGTTCACTAGCGATAGCAAAGTCCTGCATTATTTTTTCATTAGGGAAATTAGCCGGATCAGTCTTGAACTTTAAAAAATTAGCTGGTGCATCAGTAGGCAAGGATCCATAGAATCCTATTTTTACATTTTGGTCTTTTGCAAAATCGACTAAGTTGTTCATCTCATCTTCATCTAAATCTTGTTTGCTTTCATAGTTAGGAACAAACCAACTAAGTGGAAGATGATAAGAATTGTACCTTTCAATCATTGCGCGTGCAGAAAATTGGTACTGTTCTTCTCCATTAAGAGAGGACTTAGCTACAATATCATCATCGATGTGAGCAATCTTATAAGTATTGCCATCTTCAAATTTAATAGCACTATTTTCTTGAGGCTTAGCTCCTGTCCAACAAGTATCAAGGTAATTACCAAGATAACCCAAGCCTAAGGCATATTTAGGCAAGAAAAGAGGTGAACCGGTAATTTTATAGTATTGGCGCAATATTTCTGCTGGAGAATCTCCTAAAAGATAGAAATTATCAAAGATAGGAGTTTGATGAGTAATAATAGCTGTAGCTCCATCATCGCTCTTAAAGTTGTAGACACCATCTTTCCAGGTGTTTCTTAATTCTGCAAAACCAGCATTTGACCAGAAAAATCCTTCCGGACAAGCAACAGCACCTGGACCGGTTAAATTAGTATTTTTAATCTCGATAATTTTTCCTTTGTGGCTGAAGCTTCCGTTTTGCATCCCGCCACCGTAGTAGAATTCGTTTTTGTTCTGACGTAAGAATTCGCTGGAATAATCATTACCGAGTTCAATTGGACTGCTTTGCATCATACGGTAGCGATGCAATTGATCATCAAAGATACTGAAGATAGCTGGATTCTTTTGTAAGCGAAGTGAAAATTGACCACTTTTAATGGTAAAGGTTTCATCGGTTACTAAAAGCTGAGAATCTTCAAATGGACGCAAACTAAAGTTACTTGCTGCGATAGTTAATGATGGAGTTAAAGGCTTAAATTCTGCTGCTGGATCAACGATTAAACGAAAGATCCCTTTAGCAATAATATATAAACGTGCTCTTGTTCCATCTGCAAATTGCAAATCATAGTAGCGAGTACCCTTAGCCACGTGGACTAAACGACTTAAATGTTGAGGTTGTTGTTTGTTAGTAATTTCAGACATAATTAGTTTTCTTCTTTAAATTAAATTTTTCATTTACGTATAGTTCATATTATAACGAAAAAATGAGTTTCGTGTTTTTTTAGATTTGACATAAAGCGCTTTTTGGAATATTCTGTAGAAGGTGGTACTAACCAGTTAAAGATTGGATGGGGTTAGAAGATGAAAAAACCACTTTATCAGCAAGTTATTTCAGATCTCGAAAAGAAAATTAAGACTGAAATGAAGCCAAATGATCGATTACCGAGTGAACGACAACTTTTGAAAGAATATGGTGTTAGTCGAAATACGATTCGATTAGCATTAAATGATTTAGAAGAACGTGGCATTATTTATCGATTGCATGGAAAAGGTACATTTGTTTCGACAATTTATCTAGATCAAACCAACTTGGGAAGTATGTATTCTTTTAGTGAGCAAATGTCTGAAGCAGGTCACAAGCCAACAACACAAAACCGCACATTAGAACTTGTGACACCGGAAGAAGACGTTGCAAATCAGCTTAATTTAAAAGCTGGTGAGAAGGCATACAAATTAGTTAGGTTACGTCTAGCTGATGGAGTACCACTAATGTATGGAGAAACTTATTTACCTGAAAGAATTTTCCCTGATCTAAAAATGTCAGACCTAGAGGAAAACTTATATACAGTGATGAAGCAAAAATATAATGAACAAAGTATTCTTGCTTTTGAAGATGTACAAGCCGTTAATTTAGACGAAAATGACAGCAAAATCTTGGGTGTTAAGCCTGGGGATGCAAGTTTGAAGATTTTTAGACGGGCAATCAATGATAAAAATGTGCCGATCGAGTTCACTATTTCTCTTGCTAGAGGAGATAGATTTATTTATCGATCACGTCAATATAATCATTTAGTTTAATTATTGAAAGGAATAGGCTCATGTTTACTAAAACCGATGCAGAACTAAAAAAGATGGGTGCAGATATTACTACTAGAGAAATTCAACAACAACCTTCTTTATGGAAAGAAACTTTTAAGATATACAAAGAAAAGAAAACAGAAATCGATAATTTTTTAGCTAAAATTACTAAAAAATTCGATAAGGTAAAAGTGATTTTTACTGGTGCAGGAACTAGTGCTTATGTGGGTAATACAGTAATGCCTTATTTGAGAAAGCATGGAGACCGTACTAAGTACGACTTTGAAGCAATTGATACAACTAAAATTGTTTCAACACCAGAAGATTATCTTGAAGAGGATACACCAACAATTTTGGTTTCTTTTGCTCGTAGCGGTAATTCTCCTGAATCAGTTGCAACTGTTGAGCTTGCTAAGCAATTAGTTGCTAATTTATATCAAATTGCTATTACCTGTGCTCCAGAAGGCCATTTGGCTCAAGACTTAAAGGATGATCCAAATGGCCTTGTTCTCTTAATGCCTGCTAAGTCATTAGACCAAGGTTTTGCGATGACTGGTTCATTTTCATGCATGAGTTTAGCTACTTTATTAGTTTTTGATACTAGAAGTGATGCTGAAAAAGAAGCAATTGTTAATGAGATTGCTGAAATGGGCCAAACTGTAATTGACCGTGAAGATGAAATTCAAAAGTTAGTTGATATTGATTTTGATCGAATTACTTATATTGGTAGTGGTGCTTTAGGTGGATTAGCTGAAGAAGCACGACTTAAAATTTTGGAATTAACCGCTGGAAAAGTAGCAGCCTTATTTGATACTTCGATGGGATTGAGACATGGTCCAAAATCATTTTTAGATAAGAAGACGATTGTTTTTGACTTTGTTTCTAATAATACCTACACAAGAAAATATGATTTGGATATTTTAGATGAGATTAAGGGAGACAAAATTGTTCCTTTAGTAATGGGGGTAGGTCAGCTTAAAAAGGGTCAAGATTTTGATGGGAAATTCTTTGCCTTTGCTGGAAAAGAAGTGCCTGATGCATATTTAGCCTTACCTGATATTATGTTTGGACAAACAATTGCATTGCTTACTTCAATCAAAGTAGGAAATACCCCAGATACTCCATCCCCAACCGGAACTGTTAACCGGGTTGTCAAAGGAGTAACAATTCACAAATTCATCAAATAAAATTCAAATTTTGAAAACAGTTTCAGATTAAAATATAAATTAATTTAAGGAGTTAAATATTATGTCATATTACATCCATGCAGGAAAATTCTTTTTAGAAAATAGAACTGAAAAGGGAGGTTATCTTGAGGTTCAAGATGATGGTAACTTTGGTCTATATTATCGAGAAGATGAAAAGCCTAGCCATGGCTTAATTAAAGAATATGGCGATCAATGGATTGCCCCTGGTTATGTAGATACACATATTCATGGTTTGCTTGATGAAGATACGATGAAGAGTGATTGGGAAGGGATTGACAAGATCTCAAATGGATTGCTTCAAGCTGGTGTAACTAGCTGGCTACCAACTACTATTACTGCTAGTGACAAAGAATTAACAGAAACTTGTGAAAAGTTTGCTGCACATAAGGGTGAAGAAACTGGTGCTAAAATTCAAGGTTTGCACTTTGAAGGACCTTTCTTTACTCCAAAGCATGGTGGAGCAGAAAATCCAAAGTACATGACTGATCCATCAATTATGCTTTTGAAAAAATGGCGTAAAGCTTCAGATGACCTGCTAATTAAGATTTCAATGGCACCTGAAAGAAAAAATGCTCGTCAGTTTGTACGTGAAGCAGTAAAAATGGGACTAGTTGTTGCTTTAGGCCACTCAGATTCTGATTTTGAAGATGCTATTGGGTGTGTTGAAGCTGGTGCTAGCGTATTTACTCATACATTCAATGGGATGAACAGTTTGTCACAACACTCACCTAATATTATTGGTGCTGCTTTTTCTTCACGTTTAACGACCGATGAATTAATCTGCGATGGTCACCATGTTGAAGAACCAGCTGTTCGTGCTTTGGTAAATGCACGTGGGCCAGAACATATTGCTTTGATTACAGATTGTATGCAAGCAGGTTTAATGCCAGATGGTGACTATGTTTTAGGGGAATTACCAGTTTATGTTAAAGACGGAATGGCACGCCTAAAAGAAACTAATAATTTGGCAGGTAGTATTTTGCTCTTAAAGGATGCAGTTAAGAATGTGGTTGATTGGAATGTCGCAACACCTGAAGATGCAGTTATGATGGCTAGTTATGTGCCAGCTAAGAGCTGTAATTTACTTGATAAGTGTGGTGTGATTAAGCCAGATCATCCAGCTGATTTCGTTGTATTAAACCATGATATGACGGTAAGTGAAACTTATCTAAATGGTGAATCACGTTACAAAGCTTAAAAGTTTATACCTTTACAAGTAGCTTTAGAAAATCTTAAAAAAGTGGTCGCAACCAGTTGACTAGTAAAACTTAATATACTAAGATTAAAAATGTAGAAAGCGTTTACAAAGTATTTACAAAAGATGGAGGAATCTCTATGAATATTGTGGGAGCTAGAATTGATGGACGGCTTGTCCATGGTCAAGTAGCTAATCTTTGGACTCCAAAACTTCAAGCTGATCGCATTATTGTTGTTGATGAAGAAGCAGCAAAAAGCGATATTCAAAAAAGTGGATTAAGAATGGCTACACCTCTTACTACTCGTCTTAGTGTTTTACCAGCAAAGGTTGCAGCCGATCACTTAATTCATGATCGTTATGGTAATCAGCGAGTATTTATTGTCGCTAAAAAGCCAGCAGCCTTCTTAGATTTAATTAACTTAGGTCTTAAACTTGATACCTTGAATGTAGGTACCATGTCTCAAACTGATACTACTAAGCAAGTGACTAAGCAGATCAATGTTGAGGAAAAAGACGTTGAAGACTTTAAGAAAATAGCGGATAAGGATGTGAAAATCACAGCTCAGTTAACTCCAAGCGATGATTCTCATGACTTTATGAAATTAATGAACGAAAAGATTAAATAGGAGGTTTAATTATGGCTTGGTGGCAAATATTACTACTTACCCTCTATGCTGGGTATGAAATTCTTGATGAATTACAAATTTATTCATCGTTGAATACACCAGTTGGAGCTGGCTTAATTGCTGGTTTGATCATGGGTGACTTAAAAACCGGTTTAATTATTGGTGGTGCCATGCAACTTACAGTTTTAGGTGTTGGTACCTTCGGTGGTGCTTCTAAGATTGATGCAACTACTGGTACAGTTTTAGCAACAGCATTTTCTGTAAGTATTAAGGGAATGAGCCCACAAGTAGCTATTTCTTCAATTGCGGTTCCTGTAGCTGCAATCATGGTTCAATTGGATGTTTTAGCAAGATTTGCTAACACTTATTTTGCTCACAGAATTGATCACTTAATTGAAGAAAATAACTATAAGGGAATCGAAAGAAACTTCCTCTATGGTGCGATTCCATGGGCTTTATCTCGTGCAATCCCTGTCTTTATTGCTTTAGCATTTGGACGCGGCTTAGTTCAAACAATTGCTAACTCATTGAACGGAAACTTAAAATGGTTAGGTACTGGTTTAACAGTAGCCGGTGCTGTCCTTCCTGCAGTTGGTTTTGCTATTTTGCTTCGTTACTTACCAGTTAAGAAGCACATTGCTTACTTAATTATGGGATTCACATTTACTACTTTATTCTCAGTTTTATTTACAAGCATTCAAACCTTAGGTACAGGTCTTCAAGCAGCAAATAAATCATTTACTGCAACTTTCAATGGCCTACCAATGCTTGCAATAGCTTTGATTGGATTAGCATTCGCAATCTTACACTACAAAGATGAAATTAGTGGCAAAGGTGGCAGTGGTAAAGGCGGAACAAAAGAAGCCACAACTACTACAGAATCCACTAATGTAGCTTCAGAGGGGGAAATCACCGATGATGAACTCTAAACCAACTTATAAATTAACAGATAAAGACTTTAATCAAATTAACAGACGTTCTCTATTCGGTTTCCAACTAGGTTGGAACTATGAAAGAATGCAGAATACTGGGTATTTATTCTTAATCTTGCCACAACTTCGTAAGATTTATGGTGATAATACTCCAGAATTACAAGAAATGATGAAGACGCATGTTCAGTTCTTTAACACTTCTAACTTCTTCAATACCATTATTACCGGTATTGACTTAGCTATTGAAGAAAATGAAGGTGTTGAAGGTAAAGATACTGTTACTGGTTTGAAGGTTGGATTAATGGGACCTTTTGCCGCAATTGGTGACTCAATCTTTGCTGCATTGATTCCAACAATTTTCGGTGCCTTGGCTGCTTCGATGGCTTCTCAAGGAAACCCAGTTGGTGTATTTATCTGGATTGCTGCTCAAATTGCTATCTGTTTCTTCAGATGGAAGCAACTGCGGTTTGCTTATGACAAAGGGGTAACTCTTGTTACTGATATGAGAGACCGTTTGAATGCTTTAACTGATGCTGCTACAGTACTTGGTGTATTTATGGTTGGTGCTTTAGTAGCTACGATGGTTAACGTTAAGTTTGCTTGGGTACCACAAATTGGTAAAGTTACCATGGATATTCAAAATAACTTAGATATGATCATTCCTAAACTCTTGCCTGCTTTGATTGTTGGCTTTGTTTACTGGTTACTTGGAAAGAAGAAGATGACTTCAACTAAGGCTATCTTAATTGTTTTAGTTCTTTCAGTTATTCTTGGCGGCGTTGGTGTTCTTGCTAAGATTTAGCAGTAAATTAAAGGAAAAATATTATGACAAAAGAATTAGTGTTAATCAGTCATGGTAAGATGGCTGAAGAAGTTAAAAAAAGTGCAGAGTTAATTATGGGTCCTCAAGAACATATTCATGTAGTATGCTTACTTCCGGAAGAAGGACCAGAAGATTTTGAAAAGAAGTTTCAAGATACCATTAACGGTATTCCTGAAGAAGATTTAACAGTATTTGCTGATTTAATGGGTGGTACACCAGCCAACACAGTTAGTCGTTTGATTATGAGTGGTCAAAATATTCACCTAATTGCAGGGATGAATCTTGCAATGGTAATTGATTGGCTCAATAGTCAAATGCTTGGTAATGATGCAGATTCTGTGAATGCGGGTAAGGCAGGTATTGTCGATATCAATCAAATGCTTGCTAGCATGAAGAAATAAACACATTGAAGAAATAAAGAAGTGTCTGGGAAAAAAGTAATTTTCTAGACTAAAAAAGAACGCTGAAGTTCATT
>NZ_CAJURR010000013.1 GCF_910589175.1 uncultured Lactobacillus sp. | reverse complement strand
GCTGCTTAATTCCTTCTTAAAATTATCCATCAACAGGATTTGCAAAAGAGCCATTTTCTGGAGCTTTTTAAATTATTTTTTATTAAAGTGATCTTTAAATTTTTTAGCGAACTTACCACTAGTATTAAGAAAAATTGATTTAGTAGTTAAGTAATTGAAGATACCTACTAAAATTTGATCGATTATTTTTACAAAAAATGCATTCCAATGAAGCCAAGAAATACCAACTAGCATAATTAAGTTATCAGGTACTAAACTAATAACTCGGTAAATAAAAAATAAACAAATTTGATAAATTACGCCATGCTTTTTATCGACATTTTGAATGAATACACCATGTTTGTTAAAAGAAAAAGAGGCTAAGTTAGAAATAATAAATGCGATTGTGTTGGCATAAATCACAGGCATTTTCCAAATATTATGCAATAAAAGAAAGCAGGCAATATTGATAACGGCTGCTAGAAACCCGAAAATAACATAGACATAGAAGTTTCGGTGTCTAGCAACCAATTTACTCCCGAGTTCTCTTAACTGCTCTTGAGTAATCTTTTGCCCCTTTCTTTTAGGGTGATTTTTAGCCATTAAATGCCTCAACTATTTCTTCAGTAGCTTGATCAATTAAGGCGATGTCTTCATCATCGACTGCATTTTCTATTTTAACTGGTTTTGCTGCTTCAATAGCGCCGCATTTAGTAAATGCCTTTTCAAAATCATCTACATTTTCACAGTAATGATCTTTATAGGTCTTGTCTCCTGAACCCATTACTGCAAATTTTTTGCCGGATAGGTCAAGTGTGATTAGTTGGTCATAAAAGTCTTTCAGTTCATCAGTCATAACACCTTCGCCGTATGTGTAAGTAATCATCACGCAAAGGTCAGCATCAAGATAAGAACTAGCATCTGCAAAACTGACGTCAATATTTTCTACGTCAAAACCTGCATCTTGTAAGTTCTCTTCTAAAATTTCTGCCATATCTTCATCATTACCAGTCATGCTGGCAAAGACAATTTGTGCTTTCATGCAAAAAACTTCTTTCTATAACGTTTTCTCTTATTATACTAAAGAAGTATAGAAGTTTGTAAATCTTAAGAGAAATTATTTAAGAAAAGCTTTATAATGAATGGTTGAGACTTTCTTAATAACTACAAAATCATACCTATTTAAGGTATGCTAAGAGTATATAAATTAAAAAAGGAGACTTTTTAATGATAACAATTAAATCAAAGCGCGAGTTACAAGGTATGCAAAAATCTGGTCGCGTTTTAGCAGCTATGTTTGAAGGTTTACGTGATGTTATTAAACCTGGAATTTCCACTTGGGAAATTGAAGAATTTGCTCAAGATTTTATGAAAAAACATGGTGGTCGTCTTTCAGAACAAGGTTTTGAAGGATATAAATATGGAACTTGTATTAGTGTAAACGATGAAATTGCTCATGCAATTCCTAGAAAAGATAAAATTCTAAAAGAGGGTGACTTAGTCAGCGTTGATGTTACTTGCAACGTTGATGGTTACGAAACTGATTCATGTACTACTTATGGTGTTGGTGAAATTTCTGCTGAAGATCAAAAGTTAATGGACGTTACTAAGAAAGCAATGTACATGGGAATTGATCAAGCGGTTGTTGGAAACCGTATTGGTGATATTGGTAGCGTTATTCAAAATTATGTTGAAGATGAAAACGGCTATGGTGATGTACGTGAACTTGTAGGTCATGGTATTCAACCATCTATCCACGAAGATCCAGAAGTTCCTCACTGGGGCAAAGCAGGTCATGGTTTACGTTTACGTGAAGGAATGACTATTACAGTTGAACCAATGGTTGAAGCTGGTGGAGACTGGAGAATTGAACAAAAGAATGTATCAGATCCTAATGATGATTGGGTTTACTACGCAACTCCAGATGGTTCAAAGGCAGCTCAATTTGAACATACTTTTGCAATTACTCCAGATGGGCCAAAGATCTTAACTTTGCAAAAGCCATATGATGGCTACGAAAAATATCTTCCTCACTTTTTAGATGAAGATTAATAGCAGATAGTAAAATTTATGAATTCTTTTCTCAATCAGACTAAAAGCCGTATAACAGAATTTTTTCAATTATTATCTAAATATATTAGCCAAGGCGAGATCAATCAGACTTCAATTATTATTGCGTATTATGTGCTATTAAGTATTTTTCCAATCATCATTATTATTGGAAATGTCTTACCTCTGTTTAGTATTGATACAAAGCCAATTGCTCGCTATCTTGAATTGATTTTTCCATCTCAAGTTTCTAGTCTAATTATGCCAATTATTAATGCTTTATTGAAAAAGCATTCAAGTGGTTTTATTTCTCTTGGTATTGTAATTGCAATTTGGTCTTTAAGTTGTTTAGTTAATTCCATCCGTTTAGCCGCAAATAAGATTTATGGCGTTGATAAAAAAGAAAAGGGTAAGTCATGGTGGAACTATCTACTTGCTAGAACATTTAGTTTTGCCATTTCAGTAATTTTAGTAGTTGGCTTTTCGATAATGATTTTTGTTTTTACTTTTGGTAGGCAAATCATGGAATTCTTAGCTCCAATTTTTAATTTATCATTATGGTGGGTATATAAATTGGAAAATTATCGCTGGCCAATTATAATCTTAATGACGGTTATTATAAATTTATATATTAACTATGTCATTCCTAATATTACTGTCCAGAAACGGATTGTTTGGCCAGGAGTATGGTTTACTGTAGTAAGCTGGAGCGCATTGTCTTATTTCTTTGGGTTATATTTAAGACAATTCGGTACGCGTTGGCAAAACTACGGAATTGTCGGTTCTTTCATAATCTTTATGTTATGGCTAAATGTTGGTTCATTCTTACTCTTATTAGGCATTTGTATTAATGCTGCAGGGGATGAATTAAAAGGTAGAAAAATTGAATACAGTCGTAGCCCGATTTTGAGAATTTTTAGAAAAAATAGTAAATTGTCTAAATAAGTTTCTAGAAGTTTGGTAAAATACACTAAGGAAAGCTTATTTTGTGAGGAGAATAAAATGAAAGTAAGAAAAGCAGTTATTCCAGCAGCCGGCTTAGGTACTAGATTTTTACCTGCCACTAAGGCTATGCCTAAAGAAATGGTACCTATTGTTGATAAACCAACAATTCAATTTATTGTAGAAGAAGCTAAAAAGTCTGGAATTGAAGATATCTTGATTGTTACTGGTAAAAACAAGCGTTCTATCGAAGATCACTTTGATGCTAACCCAGAACTAGAACAAGATTTGGAAGAAAAAGGTAAAACTGATCTTTTACACTTAACTCAATCAATTACTAACTTAGGTGTTAACCTTTACTACACTCGTCAACCACACCCAGCTGGTTTAGGGGATGCGATTTTAAGAGCTCGTAGCTTCGTTGGGGATGAACCATTTGCTGTTATGCTTGGTGACGACTTAATGGAAGATAAGGTTCCACTAACTAAGCAATTGATTGATCGCTATGACAAGACTCATGCATCAACTATTGCTGTTATGCCTGTACCACATGAAGAAGTTTCTAAGTACGGTGTTATTGATCCAGATAGCGAAATTGAACCTGGTTTAATTAACGTTAAGGCCTTTGTTGAAAAGCCAGACGTTGATAAGGCACCTAGTGACTATGCAATTATTGGTCGTTACTTGTTAACTCCAGAAATTTTTGATATTTTAGCACATCAAAAACCTGGCCGTGGTGGTGAAATTCAATTAACTGACGCAATTGATACTATGAACAAGACTCAACGAGTATTTGCTCATGTATTTAATGGTGAACGTCATGATGTTGGTAACAAGGAAGGCTACCTTGAAACATCAATTGAATACGGTTTATCTCACCCTCAGATTAAAGATGATTTACGTGAGTACATTATTAGCATGGCTCAAAAGTTACAAAAAGAAGATAAAAATTCAAAGAAGAAATAATAAGACTTCTTTGAAGCTATAAGACTGACTATTTTGTCAGTCTTATTTTTTTGTTTAAAAAGATGTAATCTTTTTGCCAAGTTCTTATAAATAGTGAGAAAATATAAATAACTATTTTTATAAGGGTAAAATGATGATTGAATATAAAAATATTTCAAAAAAATACGATGGACAAGAAATTTTAAAAGATGTTTCTTTCGCAGTGAAAAAAGGAGATATTTTTGTTTTAGTTGGACCAAGTGGGAGCGGAAAGACAACGTTGCTAAAGATGTTTAACCGCCTTATTGAACCAACAAAGGGACAAATTCTTCTAAATAATAAATCAATAAAAGAATATAATTTGCGTAAACTAAGGGAAAAAACTGGGTACGTATTGCAAACAGCTAGTTTATTTCCAAATTTAACTGTTGGTGAAAATATTACAATTGTGTTAGAGCAAGAAGGTGTTGATCACAAAGAACGGCGAAAAAAACAGGAAGAGCTATTAAAATCGGTTGATTTGGATCCAAAATTATATTGCGATCGGATGCCGAGTGAGCTATCTGGTGGTGAACAACAACGAGTTGGTATTGTTCGAGCTTTAGCAGCGGATCCTGAAGTTGTTTTAATGGATGAACCTTTTTCTGCTCTTGATCCAGTTGTACGAAAGCAACTGCAAGACTTACTTATTAATTTACATGAACAATTCAATAAGACAGTAATGTTTGTAACACATGACATGCAAGAAGCCATTCGTTTAGGAAACACAATTGGAGTTTTGCATAAGGGCGTTTTAGAGCAAGTTGGCAAACCTAGAGAAATTTTAAGACATCCGGCTACAAAATTTGTACAGCAATTTTTTGCAGGAAATAGAATTAATCAAAAGCTTGATCTTGAAACTTTATTGAAGAGTGAATTGGGCGTAGATCCACGATTCTATCCTAAAGTGGAGACACTTGTTCGATATCATGTCGATAGCGTAGAGGATTTAATTAAAGATTGTTCTAACCATCCTGATACTCTATTTGTTGCAGAGACCAGGTTTGGAGAATTTTTAATTGAGCCAAAAAGAGTTTGGAATTTCTTTTTAAAGTGGGTGGCTGGACATGATTAAATCACTATGGCAGATGTTATTAACTGAACATGAACAAATTTGGGCTACCACACTTGTTCATATTAAGATTTCTTTAATTGCTTTATTGATTGCAATGGTAATTGCAATTCCGCTGGCTTTTATTTTGAAAGGTCATAAAAGGGCAGCGGAGTTTACACTTCAAGTTGCGGGAATAATTCAAACAATTCCTAGTTTGGCAGTTTTAGGTTTACTGCTTCCATTTGTTGGAATAGGAACCGTGCCAGCAATCATTGCGTTAGTTCTATATGCAATTATGCCAATATTTCAAAATACTTATTCAGGATTAACGGAAATACCCGAAAATTTAGAAGAAGCAGCCACTGCCTTGGGGCTAACTAAATGGAAAAAGTTGCAGCGCCTAGAAATTCCAATGGCCATGCCAATGATAGTTGCAGGGATTAGAATTGCGCTGGTTATGATTATTGGGACTGCTACTTTAGCTGCTTTAATTGGTGGCGGAGGCTTAGGAACTTATATCTACGTTGGGATTAATTCAAACAATAATACTGAAGTCTTAATGGGAGCAATTTTATCTGCATTGCTTGCTCTAATATTTAGTGGTGTTTTGAAATTCATTTCAAAAAATAATAAACGTCTAAAAGTAGGAAGTGCACTAATTGCGATAGCGTTAGTAATTTGGGGTGGGAGTAGCCTGTATAACCATTATGCTAATACTTCTAAGAATGTTGCTGAACCGAAACAGACGATTACCATTGCTGGAAAAATGGGATCTGAACCAGCTATTTTGATTAATATGTATAAGGACCTAATCGAAAAGAATGATCCCAATACTAAGGTAGTTTTAAAACCTAACTTTGGTGGAACCACATTTTTATTCAAAGCTCTTCAAACAGATAAGATTGATATTTATCCTGAATTTACAGGTACAGTTTTACAAACTTTAGTTAAAACTGGTAAAAAGACCGGAAATGATCCAAATGAAGTTTATGTGGAAGCCAGAAGCGACTTAAAGAAACAATTTGATATGGAATATCTGAAGCCAATGGCTTACCAGAATGGTTATACTTTAGCTACAACGCAAAAATTTGCTAAAGACAATCACTTGACCAAGATGAGTGACTTAAACCGTGTAAATAAAAAAGTACATGCAGCCTTTGATCCGGACTTCACTTCATTAAAAGATGGCTATCCTGGTCTAAAGAAAATTTATAAATTAGATTTTGCTTCAATTAAGAGCACTGAATCAAGCATTCGCTACCATGCTATTGCTAATAATCAAGCTAATATTGTTGATGGTTATACAACAGATGCGGAACTTAAGAAATATAATCTAGTCACGCTAGATGATGATAAAAAATTCTTCCCACCATATCAGGGCGCGCCTCTAATGAGGGCAAAATTTGCAGAGAGAAATCCTCAAATTGTGAAGGCCTTAAACAAATTGGCTGGTAAAATTACTACTGAAGAGATGCAGGAAATGAATTACCAAGTTAATGTTAAGCATGAGAAACCTGCTAAAGTAGCTCATGATTATTTGGTAAAACATGGATTAATTTAGAAAAGAGAAAAAATGACAAAATATACAGTAAAAAGTGAATTAACTGATACTCCTTGGCAAATTGAAAATCGAACAAAGAAAAATAAATTCATGGCGGACGAATCAGCAAGTGGTAAAAATATTGCTCCAAATCCAGTAGAATATTTAGCTGGTGCTGTTAACTCTTGTATTTCAATTTCTGCAGGGATGATTGCAAATGTCCATCATTTAGATGTAAAGAACTTTAAAGTAACAAATCAGGCAATTACTACTAAACTCGGCCATGGAAAGTCAGTTGTTAGTGAAATGTTGATTACGGTTTCTTTTGAAAGCTCTATGTCTCAAGAAGAAAAACAAGACTTTTTAGAACATACTCTGCATGTTTCAACTGTTTATCAAACAGTATCACAGAGTGTAAAAACATATGTAGAATTAGAAAATTAAGCTATCAATTTGCTCTTAGTCGGATAAGACTAAGGGCATTTTTGATTTTTTTATGAATATAAGGCAAGATAGAAACTAATTAAGTTTGAGGGAGAGATTCAATTGAATAAAATAGTTGCTAAACCGGTAAATATGTTTGAATTATTCTTTGATTTAGTTTTTGTATATGCGATTTCTAGAATTACGGCGATGATTCATCATCCTGTTAATGGAGGTATTCCTTTAGCTACTTTTTAGAGTTTTTATTAGTCGTCGTTGTAGTAATGGAAATCTGGTTCTATCAGGTTGTTTATTTTAATCGATACAGCAAGAATAACTTTTTAGACATTGCCGGACTTGTTTTAAATATGTTTACAGCAGTTTACTTAGCCAACAATATTAATACGGAATGGCGCATAACCTTTCATTATTTTAATATTGCGATGGCTGTAATGATTGCAACAATATGTTGCCAATATTTATTCACTTCGGTTAATGAAGTTAATGATAAAAGAGAATTCTTATTTATTTTAGGAACAGAGTTCTTTTTAGTAATTTTAGGGTGGATACTTGGTTATTCTGTAGGGATTTATTTCTGTATTGCTGCTTATATTATTGGTTTGATTTTACCAATCTTTTTATGGGAAAAATTTAAGGCTGAAAGAGTTAATTTCCCTCATTTGGTGGAGAGAGTAAGTTTGATAGTTATTATTGCGTTTGGAGAAGCAATTGTTAATTTAGCAAATTACTTCAATAGTGAGACTCCCCTTATGTATGCTGCATTTTTATTTTTATCACTAGTTTTAATGTTTGCTAGCTATGTACTTTTATCTGATAAGATCATTAACCATCATCAAATTAGTAGAGGATTTGTCTTAATGTATAGTCATATTGCAATTGTGATTTCTGTATTGTTAATGACTGTAGATGCCCTATATTTAAATAATAAGAATGTGGACCGTAAGTTTTTGTATGGGTTAATTGTAGTTACGATTGTACTTTATTATTTCTCTTTGATTGTGAAGCAAGTTTATAGTAAAAAAGTATGTCAATTTGAAAAAATCGAAGTAATAACTCTATTAGCCATATTTATTATTGGAGCTTTAATTTTATGGTTAGTTAAAAATTCTATTTTGTGGGTTATGATCTGCTTATTAATATGGAATCTTGCCTTTTTCTTAGTTTTTCTAATGAAAAGCAAAAATTCTTTAAATTAACATTATTATAGTTATTAAAAAAATCTCGACTGCTATAATATTAGTAAATTAATAAAGAGGGTTTAATATGGATATTTATGGTGGCTATACTCCGGTACTAGATAGTTTACTTAACCAAATATTAGAGTACTTTAGGAAAGAAAATCAACTTCATCAGGAGAAAACCGGCGATAGCCTATATGAACACTTGATTGGCCGAGTTAAGCGGCCAGAAAGTATGATTGAAAAATGTCAACGAAAAGAATTGCCAGTGACCCCGGAATCAGCTCTAAAAGAAAATCGAGATAGTGTAGGAATTCGTGTAGTTTGCAATTTTATTGATGACATTTATACCTGTATTGATTTAATTAAGGAATGGGACGATGTAGAAATCGTCAAGCAAAAAGATTACATTACAAATGCTAAACCAAATGGGTATCGTTCTTACCACATGATTTTAGATGTTGAAAGACCCGAAGAAGATATCGTAGGAAACACCCCTGGTCACTACTATGTTGAAGTACAACTTAGAACAATAGCAATGGATACTTGGGCTAGTTTAGAGCATGAAATGAAGTATAAGCACAAGATAAAGAATCCTGAAATGATTGGTAAAGAGTTGAAGCGAGTGGCTGATGAATTAGCTTCTTGTGATGTAAGTATGCAAACTTTGCGCCATTTAATTAGAGAGGAAGATTAACGTAATGAAAATTTTGCTTGCCGAAGATGAAGAACAATTATCTCGTGTTTTAGTAGCAGCAATGCAGAGTGTTAATTATGAGGTGGATCCTGTTTTTAATGGTCGGGATGCAGTTGAACTTGCTAAGAAAAATTCATATGACGTTATCATCTTAGATATTATGATGCCAGTCATGGATGGAATTACTGCTCTAAAGGAGATTCGCAAGAGAGGTGATAAGACTTATGTTTTAATGCTAACTGCAAAAGCAGAAGTTGATGATCGAGTAACTGGTTTAGATAGTGGAGCTGATGACTATTTAACTAAGCCATTTTCACTAAAAGAGCTGCTAGCACGTTTACGTTCAAAAGAACGACGTGACGATCAATATACACCTAATGAGGTTGAAGTAGGAGACCTTGCTTTAAATGTTGCTGAACAAGAACTGGTCAGTCATAATTCGATTCGTTTAGGAAGTAAAGAGACTCAACTTTTGAATTATTTGATGCTTAATGAAGGAAAAGAATTTTCAACTTCAGATTTATTAGCACATGTTTGGAAAGATGATAATGAAGCTAGTGAAGAAGTCGTTTGGATTTATATTTCTTACTTAAGACAAAAGTTGCAGTCGATTCAGAGCTCAGTTCAGATTGTCGGTGAAAAAGGTGGTAGTTTTTCCTTAATTAGGTAGGTGAGCTAAAATGATCCAAAAGTTTCGGTGGAAATTTATTGGAATGTCGATTACAGCTTTGTTTATAGTTCTCGTAATTACCTTAGGTGCTTTATTAGGAGTTAGCTATACTCAAAGTCATAATGAAGTGGATCGAGTTTTAACAGCCTTGGTGAACAATCAAGGACAATTAACCCCGCGGAATGCTAAGCCAGTCTTTGGTAATCAAAAAGATCCGATCAATAAGAATTTTTTAGCAGGTGAATATAATCCGGAGGCAGTTTTTCAATATCGTTATTTCACTGTTGCCGAGACTCCGCAGAGTAATCCGCGGATAGTAAATGATGACAATGTTTATGATGTTGGACGCGCTGAAATTCTTAGTACAAGTAAGAGGATTTTTAAGGATAAGACAACAGATGGCGTAGTGACAATTGGTAATAATCAGTATGCTTACCGTGTTGGAAAAAATCAGACTGGTCGTAAGTTTATTGTTTATTTGAATGAATCACTGATTTATCATCGTTTTTCTCTTCTAGTTAGGGTATCGATTGTTTTAGGAATTGGGGCTTTGATTGTTTTTGCCTTGGTATTGATTTTGGTTTCTAAAAAGGCGATCGGTCCGATTATTACAACATATCGTAAACAGCGTGAGTTTATTACCAATGCTGGCCATGAATTAAAAACTCCTTTGGCAATTATTGCTGCTAATACCGAAATGGAAGAAATGTTAGGCAATAATTCTGAATGGAATAAAAGCACTAAGGAACAAGTTGATCGATTAACAAGGTTAATTAATCGATTAATTGCACTAGCTCGAACTGGTGAAACCGGTGAAGTAGTTCTAAATAAAGTGAATTTTTCTGAAATTGTTAAAAAGAATGTTAATAGCTTTAAGTCTGTGATGCAAAAAAATCATCTTAAATATAATGGAATGATTATGCCAGATTTATATGTTAAAGCAGAGAAAAATGTTTTAAGTGAACTGATTAACATCTTATTAGACAATGCCCGTAAATATTGCGATAAAGATGGGAAAGTGCACGTAACCTTAACTAAAGGAAGGCTAGGAACAAATGCCATCTTAAAGGTTGCTAATACTTATAAAGAAGGAAAAGGAAAAGATTATTCGCATTTCTTTGAGCGCTTCTATCGAGAAGATGAATCACACAATTCAAAGCAATCAGGATTTGGAATTGGATTAGCAATGGCGCAAGAGATTGTTCACACATTTCATGGGAAAATTCATGTTAGTCATAAAGATGATATGATTATCTTTACAGTAATTTTAAAATTAGCAAAATAAGAAAAAGCAGTTAGTTTTCATTTTTTGAAGACTAGCTACTTTTTGCATACTGTAAATTTTAAAATATTATTTAAAATAATACCCAATACATTGTTGAACTTGATGTTTCCATATTCTAAACCTCTCCTTATTAATAGTTTGAGATAATCCTATCAACCATTACATCTCATGAAAAATCAATTGTGTCTTATCTAAATCAATAGTATAAGTTTCTTCTTCTAATGGACGCTTGGTCATTCCTTGATCAGTTGAGTAGATGATTAAGCCTAATCGTGCACCAGCTGGTAAGCGATAGAAGGTAGGCTGCAATTCAAACTCCAAGTCATAGAATTTACCAGGTTCAACTTTTTCTGCATGTTTCATATCAGCATAGTTTTGAACATTCATGTGACCTTTACTAATTAATTTAGCCTTGGTTTCTTTATCAGGAACGAATTCTTTCATTACTTCAGTCCCGAAACGGTAGCCTAATTCTTGAATTTGATCGTTAAATGACTTAGGAATTGGGGTAAGACGTTTTCTAGTGCTTAAATCAACTAGAGCTACAGAAATTTGTCCTTTAGGAAGAGAGGTAGAAACACTCATTTTAATCTTAGGACGTCCAACTACTGTAACAGTATGGATGAATTCATCAGTTACAAAACGCAATTGTTGATCAAGCCATTTTTCTTCTCCAGAAATGAAGTCGTACTGCCATTTGTCTTCAGAAATCTTAGCTTCTTTAAAGATTTTTCCGCCTTGGTCGGTAAATGAAACTTTATCATTGTCTTCTCCGCCATCTTTTAATAGGCTGCCACGCTTATCTGGAAAGTAAATTTCTTTTTTACCTAATTCATTATTCCAAGTTGGTTCTTCATGCCAGATATCTGATTGTAAATTATCTTGAATCATTACATCTTCCCATTGTTTGTAAGCATTATTTTTAATGCCTAACAATTCATGACAGAACCAGAGGTTCATTAAATCAGAAAAGTCAATGGAAAGAAGGTTATTCATGTTGTAGTGAGGACCTTGGTGTAAGAATAGTTTATGTGCAATTGGTAATTTAGAAACTTTTTGCCAAATTTTATAAACATTCTTAGGCTTAACATTCCAGTCATTAAGACCATGAACTGAAATCCAAGAACATTTAATATTATCAGTGTGGTGACGATAATTTCTAGCTTCCCAGAAATCAGAATATTGGCCAGTTTCACGGTCTGATTTTTCTAAAAGACGCTTTTGCATTGCATCATATTTAGGTTTGATTTTTAGATAGTCACCTGCATCCCAAAGATTAGACTGGCAAGTTTCAGCCAGCATATCTAAGTCTTCCCCTTGGCAAGCTTCTGGAGCAATGACTAAGCCATGTTCGCGGTAGTAATCATACCAAGAAGAAATTGCAGCTTCAGAAACTACAGTTTTAAGTCCTTTTACCCCTGTAGTAGCAATTGCAATTTGAAGAGTGCCAAGGTATGAACGACCAGTCATTCCGATATTTCCATTACACCATGAAGCCTTTGTTTCATGTTTTCTAGTTCTGTCAGTATATGCAATTCGGTCACCATGAAGCCATTCAATGATTTCTTTAGCACTTTCAGTTTCTTCTGGTGCGCCAGTAATTCTTAAACCGTCGGAACCACGTGTCCCAATTGCACCAGCATAAACATTGGCAAATCCACGTGCTAATAAGTATTCATTTAGCGAATAGGCTGCTTTGTGTACTGCTCCTTCTGTAGCAGCTTGATCTTCACTAGCTGGCTTTTGAGCTTTAGCCTTAGGCATTGCCTCATACTTAGGGTAAGGGCTCTTAGTAGCATCTTCTAGATTGATATCTACATTGTGGTTTCGCTTTTCATTAGCAATAATTCCTCCGAAGTATGGATCTGCTGTATAGAGAGCAGGGAACTTAAAGTTGTTTGATTGATAAGGACGAAAGACAGTGACTTGAAGTAAATCAGGTTTGCCATCTTCATCAGTATCAAGATCACTTTCAACATAAACCACTTCACGAATAACCTTACTCATATCAAAAACTGGGAGTGACTTACCATTAAAGTACATAAATTTATTATTACCATAAAACTGGGTGAAGTAACCTTTACCAGCCATATTATCAATGAAAGTTTGGCCATTTTTAGCTCGAGTGTTAAGTAGGCGGTAGAAAACTTTAACTAATTCATTACGATCAATTTCTTCTTGATCAGTATAAGGAAGGGCATTAGACCTCATTCGTGCTAGTGGATCATTTAAGTCATAGTCATAGCCAACATGATAGCCGAGTAATTGCAAAGCAATATTATAAAATTGGTTACGTGAAATTGAATTAGGATTTTCAGCTAAAAAATCTTTTAAATTTTTATGATCACTAACTGCAAACTCTGCTAATTTAGCTTCTTTTGCACCATAAGTTTTGGCTTCGGCAACGGAGTTTTTAACTAGCGTTGCTAAAAGGCCAGAAAAACTATTTTCTTTCCAATCATTAGGTAAGAAGTTAATAGATTGTAGTTCTTTAACCATTTGGTCGAAATTTGTTTTTAGGTAACCATATTGATTATATTTCATTTAATAGAACACTCCTTTTTTACATTTTCTCTTAATTTTTATTTTACTAGTTTTAATTGAATAAAAGAAGAATTAAAAACGCTGCAAAAAATTGCAGCGCTTAATTAGATTTTCTTTTCTTTATAGGTATCTTTATTTAAGCCTTCTTGATGATTAAAGTCTGTTCCATTTAAGTGGAAATGTTCACCATAAACTAAGGCCAAAATTTTATATTGGTCATCAGTATTTTTACCAAAAATTACATAATCACTCCATTTATTACGAGAAAAACTATCTTCAAAGTCTTTGTTAAACTGAATTTCTTTATCTTGACCACGGACATCTAATTTAACAAGAATTAAGTTTTTATCTAGTTTTGCATATTTTGAAATTTTGGCTTCGTCAACAACGGTTTCATCAATTGTTCCTTGAGAAACTTTAAATTTAATTTCTCTAACCATAGTTTTATAGTAAGAATCATCTAAATACTGTTTCAAGCTATCTAATTTATAATTTTTATTAACATATTTTTCTCTTAGAAGTTGACTATAAAGATATTGAGCTCGAATATAAATATCAATGAAACTTTTATCCAGTGTATCTATGTTATCCGAAGATAGTTTTATCTGTAACCTATTTAACAAAGATTGAAATTCTTTAATTGTTAGGTTAGGACTAAATAGCTTTAATCCAACATCGGCCGGAGAATCATGATTGTAGCTAACAGAGCCTAGCTTTACTAAAAATAGTGAATCATAGTCTTTATAAAGATGTTTAGCGAGTTTATTATAATCTCTTTGATAGCTAAGTAAGTTTCCTAATGATACTAATAAATATATGCCACCAATGATAATAAAAACGTAGAGAGAAAGTGGACCAGGACTATCAGTATCCGGCCCACTAGAAGAAGACGAGCTGCTGCCGCCACCCGATGAAGATCCTCCACCGCCGGAAGATCCGCCTCCACCAGTAGAACCCATAGAAGCATATGTTACTTTAGGCAGATCAGTATGATTAGATATGAAATTAGTTCCAGAAAACAAAAGAAGAACTAGTATCCCAATTTTTATTATTTTTTTCACGTATATTTTTCCCCTTTTCAAATTAAAACTTTTTAAACTTTATTTTGAGTAAATTTCTTTCGAGAATTTTTATTTGAAGAAGAAGTCTGATCATAAACTAGGTTAATAATTTGATAATGACCAGATTTATTCTTTCCAAAAATTACATAATCAGTCCATTTATTACGAATAAAGCTATTTTGAAAATTTTCCTTAACCTGAACTTTTTTAACGTGACCAATGATATCTAGTTGGGCAAGAATCAACTCATTGTCAAATTTGACGTATTTTGATATTTTTACCTGTTCGATAATGGTTTCACCAATTGTGTTTTTAGAAACTTTAAGCTTTATTTTCTTTTTCAGGGCTTTATAGAATCGGTGATCCAAATACTTCTTTAGAGCTCTAAGAGAATAGTAATGGTTGACAGAGCGATTTCTTAAAATTTGATTGTAAAGATAATGGGTTTGGCGATAAACTTCGATCAAATTATCGTCTAATCCAGTAATTGTACTAGACGTGTAGTTGAGCTTAGGAAGACTTAAATGCCACCTAAATTTGCTTAATTTAATATTAGGATTGAATAGAGGAAAAATATGATCACTTATTGAAGTGCGATGCTTTGTTGTATGAAAACCTAGCTTAAATAGATATTTAGTATTGTATTGATACTTTAAATGACAAGCTAGAAAAAATCTACTTAAAAAGCAATCCACACGGTTATAGACAGTAGAGAGGAGAAACATAAACAAGACATATACTGGTACTAGAATAAATGCTATTAGTAGACTAGTAAAAGTAAAGGGAGAATAGGAACGGTGCCATCTGTGACCAGTACTTGAAGAAGAATGATGATTTCTTGATTCTTCGCCTCCCGAAAAAGAATGATGCCTTCTTCTTGATTCTCCGCCAGTAGAACCTATTGAAGCAAAAGTTGGCTGATCAAAATTAACTGCATGAGTATAAATGAAAACTGCGTTTATGGCTAATATAAGTGCAACTAGAAGCTTATAGACGTTTTTCACAACTTTTCTCCTGAAATGAATTATATGTGTTATTTATGATTTAACTAAATAATAAGAAAAAATTCAACTTAATTTTTTCTTATTATTTAGATTTTAATAAAGAGAACTAAATTGTTTTTAATTCAAAAACTGGTAAGTAGGATTTTAATTTCTTATAATAAATAGTTGAGAAGTTAAAATATTGGAGGTCCAAATATGGCAGAAGTTAAACGCTTTTATGAAACTTTCCATCCGGAACATTATGATATCTATTTAGATATTAGTCGTGAAAAGAAGAGATTTCATGGTAAGACTGTTGTAATCGGTGAAGCACAAGAAGAATTAGTTAAACTAAATCAAAAGTACTTAAAGATTACCTCTGTTAGAGTAGATCAAAAGAAGGCTGATTTTAATTACAACGATAAAGATGAAGTAATTAATATTGAAGCTGGAAAAGTAGGTAAGATGAAAATTGAAGTTGACTTCGAAGGTAAGTTGACTGATACAATGATGGGAATTTATCCTTCTTACTACGAAGTTGATGGTGAAAAGAAGCAATTAATTGGTACACAATTTGAAACCACCTTTGCTCGTCAAGCCTTCCCATGTGTTGATGAACCAGAAGCAAAAGCTACTTTTGCACTTGCAATTAAGTTTGATGAAAAACCCGGTGAAAGTATTATTTCTAACCAACCAGAAGAGAAGCTTAAAGATGGTGTTCACTACTTTAAACCAACTCTACGTATGTCTAGTTATTTGGTTGCTTTTGTCTTCGGTGATATGCAAAGAAAATTGACTAAGACAAAATCTGGCGTTGAAATTGGTGTTTTTGCTACAAGAGCTCACCAAGCAAAAGAATTAGATTTTGCCTTAGACATTGCAAAGCGTTCAATTGAATTCTTTGAAGATTTCTATGAAACTCCATATCCATTAGAGCATTCATATCAAGTAGCACTTCCCGACTTTTCAGCTGGTGCGATGGAAAACTGGGGTTGTGTAACTTATCGTGAAGCATACTTATTGCTTGATCCGGATAATACTTCATTAGAAATGAAGCAATTAGTTGCTACAGTTATTGCCCATGAATTAGCTCACCAATGGTTTGGAGACTTAGTAACTATGAAGTGGTGGGATAATCTATGGCTTAACGAAAGTTTTGCTAATATGATGGAATATGTAGCTATTGATGCCTTGGAACCAAATTGGAAGATTTGGGAAATGTTCCAAACTTCAGAAGTTCCAGCAGCTCTCCAAAGGGATGCAACAGACGGTGTTCAATCTGTTCATGTTATGGTTAATGATCCAGCTGAAATTGATGCCTTATTTGACTCAGCCATTGTTTATGCAAAGGGATCAAGAATGTTAGTAATGGTTCGTGCCTTACTTGGAGATGAAGCTCTTCGTGAAGGCTTGAAGAACTACTTTGCTGCTCATAAATATGGCAATGCAACTGGGGATGACTTATGGAAGGCTCTTGGAGAAGCAAGCGGCTTAGACATTGGTGCGATTATGCATTCTTGGCTTGAACAACCAGGTTATCCAGTAGTAAACGCAAAAGTTGAAGATGGTAAGTTAGTTTTAACTCAAAAACAATTCTTTATCGGTGAAGGTAAGGAAGTAGGACGTAAGTGGCAAATTCCACTAAATTCAAACTATGCTGCTGTTCCAAAGATTATGAAGGATGAAAAATTAGTTGTTGGTGACTATGCTGATTTAATTGCTGACAACGGTGTTCCATTCCGTTTAAATGTAGGCAACAATTCAGACTTCATTGTTAAATATGATAAGACCTTACTTGATGATATTTTGAGCCACATTGATGAATTAGATGCGGTTGATAAATTGCAATTATTACAAGACTTCAGATTATTAGCTGAAGGTGGTCACATGTCTTATGCAGACATTGTTCCACTTCTTCCTAAGTTTGCAGATTCTACTTCACCAATTGTAAACAATGCTTTATACAGAATTATGACTACTTTACGTAATTTTGTAACTTCAGATTCTAAGGAAGAAAAAGACCTAAAGAAGCTTTATAATTTGCTTTCTGAAAAACAAGTTAAGCGTCTAGGATTACTTCCAAAAGCTGGTGAATCTAATGACGATAACTTAACTAGACCATATGTTGTTGCAGCTTCCCTATATGCGGATAATGATGAGACAATTAATGGTCTACACACTATTTATTCAGAAAATTCTGATAATCTAGAAGGTATTTCAGCTGATATTAGAAGTGCTGTTTTGGTTAACGAAGTTAAGAACTTTGGTAACATGACTCTATTTGATAAACTTCTTAAGAAGTATCAAGAAACTTCTGACGCAAGTTTGAAGCAAGACTTATGTGCCGGTATCACTTCAACTAAAATGCCTGAAATCATTGATGCAATTGTTGATGACTTTGAAAATTCTGAAGTTATTAAGCCACAAGACTTACGTGCATGGTACCGTAATGTTTTAGCCAATCCATTTGGTCAAGAACAAGCTTGGAACTGGATTAGATTAGAATGGCCATGGCTTGAAGCAACTGTAGGTGGAGATATGGAATTTGCAACCTTTATTACTGTAACTGCAAATATTTTCCATACTGAAGAAAGATTGAATCAATTCAAAGACTTCTTTGAACCAAAGATCAATACTCCAGGCTTAACTCGTGAAATTAAGATGGATACTAAGGTAATTGAAACTAAGGTTAGCTTAGTTAAGAAAGAACAGGCTGCTGTTAATACTGCAATTGCTAAAGCTGTTGACTAAAATTTGAAAAATAAATAATTAAAAGATGCGCTTTCAGTCTTGAAAGCGCATTTTTGATATAATTAAAAAGATAGAGGTGACAGGATTTGGTAAAAACAATATTTTTTGATGTGGATGGGACATTAGTTTCTCATAAAACTGCCAGCGTTCCAGAAAGTACTAGGAAGGCACTCAAGCTTTTACATGAAAATGGCTATAAATTAGTGCTAGCTACGGGTCGTGATATGAGTCAATTGAAAAAATTGCCAGTCAAAGATTTGAAATTTGACGGTTATTTAACGATGAATGGTCAACTTTGTTTAGATGAAAATGGAAAAGAAATTTTTGGTAATCCAATTGATGAGAAGAATACTGAAAAAATGGTCCAATTAATCAAAGAAAAAACTGTTCCAATTACTACGATCGGTAAAGAGGGCCCGTATATTAATTTTGTAACTGATGAGGTGGTAGCTGCTCAAAAAGCTGTTTCAAGTAAAGTTGCACCTATTGGTGAATATCACGGAGAAAAAGTCTATCAATTTATTGCATATGGAGATCGAGAAAAATTAAAGAATTTAGTGGATGATTTACCTAATTGTAAATTAAGTTGGTGGAATGAATATGCAGTAGATATCATTTCAAAAGATGGTGGTAAATTAGCTGGTATTGAAAAGTATCTAGAACTACAAGGTCAAACTTTAGCAGACTCAATGGCTTTTGGTGATGGGGAAAACGATCTAGAAATGTTAAAAGCTGTTAAAATTGGAGTTGCAATGGGAAACAGCGAAGAGCAAGTAAAGGCTATTGCTGACTATGTAACTAGTGATATTGATGCGGATGGCATCTTTAATGCCTGTAAGCATTATAAGTTGATTTAGAGGAATAGGAATGGCAAATATCACTCGCTATTCCTTATTTTTATATCCCCAAAGGGGGGATAGATAAAAATTTAAATTAAAATCAAAAAAATTCAAAAAAGTAATTGACATATAAGTCCCTTTTCCCTATACTAGAATATGTTCTGTTAAGGAATTGGTTTGGTAGCTCAGCTGGATAGAGCAACGGTCTTCTAAACCGTGGGTCGTGAGTTCGAATCTCACCCAAATCACTGATATGACGCTCCGTATAGGGCGTCTTTTTTTGTGCAATTTTTTATTTTTTGATATAGACCAATTATAAACAAAATATCTTGACCAATTTATTTAATAGGGTTATTATTGCTAATATAACAGCAAAATAACTATAGTCCATTTTAATTAAAGGAACTATACCAAAAGGAGAAAACTTATGTGTGGAATTGTTGGTGTTGTTGGAAAACCTGCAAGAGATATTATTTTAAATGGCTTAACTAACTTAGAATATCGTGGTTACGATTCTGCAGGTATTTATTTAAATGACTTAAATGGAAACGAATACCTAACTAAAGCAGTAGGTAGAATTTCTAACCTAAAAGAAAAATTAACTCCTGATGAACAAGGATTAGTAGGAATTGGTCATACTCGTTGGGCTACACATGGTAAGCCAACAGTTGATAATGCTCACCCTCACTTTGACGAAACTAAGCGTTTTTACCTAGTTCATAATGGGGTTATTGAAAATTATGCCGAATTAAAAGAAAAATACTTACAAGGAGTAAAATTCCATTCTAATACTGATACTGAAGTGGTTGTCCAATTAATTAGTAAGATTGCTCGTGAGAAGAATTTAGATGGCTTTTCTGCATTTAAAGAAGCTTTGAAATTAGTTAAGGGTTCATATGCCTTCCTTTTAGTTGATAATACTGAACCAGAGCATGTTTTTATTGCTAAAAATAAGTCACCAATGATGTTAGGTCTTGGTGATGGTTTCAATATTATTGCTTCTGATGCAATTTCTGTTTTAGATCAAACCAAAACTTTTGTTGATTTACAAGATGGTGATGTTGGTGACATTACTAAAGATTCTTACACAATCGAAACTGTTGATGGTAAAAAAGTTGAACGTAAGCCCCATGTATTAGATATTGATCCTAATGCAGCTTCAAAGGGAACTTACGAATTTTACATGCTTAAAGAAATTGATGAACAACCAAGCGTAATGCGTAAAATTTCTCAAACTTATTTTGATGAAAACGATGATGTTAAGGTTGATCCAAAAATTATTGATTCTATTTCAAAAGCAGATCGTATTTATATTTATGCTGCCGGAACGAGCTATCATGCTGGTTTAGTCGGTAAGACAATGTTAGAGCATTATACTGGAATTCCAACTGAAGTAGGTTTGGCCTCAGAAGCAGGTTACCACTTCCCAATGATGAGTAAGAACCCATTCTTTATTTTCTTAACTCAATCAGGAGAAACAGCTGATTCTCGTGTTGTTTTGAAAGAAGTTAATAAGCGTAATATTCCAAGTTTAACAATTACTAATGTAGAAGGTTCAACCTTATCAAGAGAAGCAGACTACACTATGCTTTTAGAAGCTGGTCCTGAAATTGCAGTTGCATCTACTAAGGCATATACTGCCCAAATTGCTGTTCAAGCAATCCTAGCTAAGGCACTGGGTGAAGCACTTAATAAAGCAGAAGCTAAAGATTGGAATTTAAAGCATGATTTAGCTATTGCAGCAGAGGGGATGCAGCAACTTGTTGACAGTAAAGAAAGTCTAAAAGAAATTGCTGATAAGTACTTAATTAAGTCTCGAAATGCTTTCTATATTGGACGCGGAATTGATTATGCAGTAGCTTTAGAAGGCGCATTAAAGCTTAAAGAAGTTTCATATATTCAAACTGAAGGCTTTGCAGCAGCGGAATTAAAACATGGTACTATTTCTCTTATCGAAAAAGATACCCCAGTAATTGCCTTAATTAATGATCCTGCAACGGCTGATTTAACTCGGGGAAATATTCAAGAAGTTGTCTCTAGAGGTGCTAACGTTGTTACTATAGCTGGTAAAGACTTTGCTAGAGAAGGCGACAATATAGTTTTACCAGAAATTAACTATTATATGTCTGCTCTATTAACTGTTGTGCCAGCTCAACTTCTTGCATATTATGCATCAAAAGATAAGGGCCTTGATGTAGATAAGCCACGTAACTTGGCTAAGAGTGTTACAGTTGAATAATAGAATTTAGATTAATTATTAAAATAGAGAATTAGGAATTCTAAAGGTGCTAATTCTCTATTTTTTTATGTAATTCTTTAGTGAAAAATCCAATTTTGATTTAAAATATATAAATATAGTAAGGTAAAAATGAACGAGGGCAATTATGTTATCAAAAATATCAATTTTACTTACAAATCATCATTTAACCTTAAAGGATATTTCACAAAGTAATTCTTTAATGGAAAAAGATTTAGAAGATGCACTTAATGAGAATCCAGATAATTGGTCAAGTACAATTTTATCGGCATTATCGTCATCTTTAAATATGCGACCAGGAGATTTACTGGAATTACTTGATCCAGTTTATTCTTTGAAAATTAATGACACTAATCAAATGATTCAAGGCATTTATATTGAAGATCCAGAAATGTATGAACAAATTAGATTTGTTGTAGAAAGTGAACACTTAGAGGGTTGGCAACCAGATGAAGAGGATATTTTAATGCTACTTGATGAGGCGATTAATCCATCTAAGGAGATTAAAAGTGAAATTGATCGGATTTGGGGTGAAGAAAATGAATGAGGCCGAAAAGGATTCTGAATGGTATCGTCAAAAATTTCTTTACCCAAATGGTACGCTTAAAAATAAGCTCAATATTACTGATGCGGCAGAATTAGCACAAAAAGAATACTTAGGCTCAGGAATTCGGGCCGTGGCTTTTTTGAGAAAGAATAAGAAAATCACTAGTGTTGAAGATTTGAAAAAAATTCATAAAATTATGTTTGGTTGGCTTTACGATTGGGCTGGTCAAATTAGAGATTATGAATTAGTTAAAGGAGAGACAGAGTTTTTAGAGTATTCTCGTATTAATTTTGGAATTGAAGAAATAGACGAAAAGATACAACAATTGTCTTCTAAAAAAGAACTTGCAAATGTTGACTATGCTTTTTTACTGGATAGATTAAATTATCTTCATCCCTTTAGAGAGGGAAATGGGAGAAGCAGTAAATTATTTTTACAAGCTTTTGCTGCCAATCATGGTCAAGTGATTGATTATCCACGTTCAAACAAAGACCTGATTATTGCCCAAAATAATGCAGATATTGATCAAATTGCTAGTCTAATTAGAGTTAATGCTAAAGCAAAGAAAGTTGCTCATTAGATAACTTGAACCGATATTTGTTATATTAAAGATTTGGATTTAACAATGGAAGAAAAATGGACTAAGATATAGATGACTGATCCGAAAACTTCTCCTTTAAGAAGTGTAACAATTTATTTTTCTTCATTAAGATCATGTTGAGCTACAATCAGAAATGATTGTAGCTTTTTTGTTTTGTTTATAAATTGGGTCTTAAAAATAGTAAATAATGAGCATATTAATTTATTATAAAACGCTATCAAGAGATAATTATTAATAATATTAAACTGAAAGGGATGAGCAGTATGAAAAAGGCATTGAATCCTCGGATAATTGTTTCTTTGACAAGCTATGGGGATAGGTTGAATACACTATCTATTTGCCTTAAAAGTTTGCTTAATCAGACTAAAAAAGCCGATAAAATTTTAGTTTATCTGACTGATGATATTAAAGAAAGTCATCTTCCATCATCTCTTCTTGAATTACGCGATAGGGGAATTGAATATCGCTTTGTTCCCTTAGATCTAAAACCGCATAAAAAATATTACTATGCTATGCAAGAGTTTCCTGACGATATTATTGTTACAGTAGATGATGATGTTATTTACTACAAAGAAATGCTATCAGAATTATATAAAACGTACTTAAAATTTCCGAAATGTATTGTCACGGGAAGAGCACATGAAATAACTTTTAATGATGATGGATCGATTAAAGCATATGATGATTGGAATTGGTGCAGTCAAAAGTATGAACAGCCATCGATGAAATTATTAGCTACGGGGGCTGGCAGTGTTTTATACCCACCTCATCTATTAGATGAAAAGCTATTATTTAATTTAGATTATATTAAGCACTACATTACAGTAGATGATTTATGGTTAAAATTAGTCGAAGTATTATCAAATGTACCAACGGTAGTATGTAGTTTAAAAATAGAAAAAATGCGTGAAGGAATTCCTGATACACAAGCGCAGGGCTTGTTTAATAAGAATGTTGGTAAAAATGAAAATGATCTTTATTTAAAAGACTTAGATAAAGAATTTTCCTTAGCAAGTAAAATTCTTGCCTATGAAAATGGAAAAGGAAAGTAAAAAAAGAAACGTCCGTATAGACGTTTCTTTTTTAGGATATAGATAAAAATTAATGAAGGCCTGCAGCTTTTTGGACCTGCATTTTTTCTTCTAGTTGCTTTTGTAATTTTTTCATATCTTTAGTTGAAATTACTTTCCAGCTTGATGGAATGGTAAAAATATATTTTCTCTGTTTGAGTTCATTATTATGACTAAAGACTCCAAACATAATTCGACTAAAATTATCTCGGTAAACATATCGAGTGGTTTCTATTTGAAGATTGGCTTGCGCGCTATATTTAATTTCGGTCGATACTTTATCAAGTTTAATAGCCTTTGGCTTTTTTTGTTCATTGTTAGTTTTATATAAGTATACTTTTTCTGTACCATTACCTAGAGGTTGATAAAGTAGAAGGGGAAGATTGGGATTAGCACTTGAGACGAGACTTTGTTTACTTATTTGTGTCTCAGTCTTCATTCCCCAGTGATTATAGTCATGTGCAACAATCCCCAGAATACAAAGTGATGTAACAGTTAAAGAAAGCCAGGAGATTATAGTATGTCCTTTACCAGGGATGACGTTGAAGTAAATAAATAAAATTGCTGCTAAGATTAAAATTACGATTATCATTATCCATTCACCTCTTCTTGATTTTCACGGGCACGGTTACCTTTCTTGAGGAAGAAAGCAAGAACCAAAGCAATTAAAGCAAAGACAATACTCATAGCAAATGAAGCATGGAACCCATCTAAAGTAGCATTAATAGCTTGATTTTTATATTGAAGTGGTAAAGTTTTCAGTAATTCTTTACTTGGCATGTTGTTGTTAGTCGTAGTAGTTAAGACAGAGACTAAAATGGCAGTACCAATTGAACTTAAAACTTGTCTAAATGTATTGTTTACTGCAGTTCCGTGTGAAATCTTGTCTAAAGGCAATGAGTTCATCCCAGAAGTAGTAACATTCATCATAACTAAGGCTACTCCGACCATTCTGATTGCATATAAAACGATAATCATGGTATAGGAACTTTGCTCAGTCAAAAATACAAATGGGATTGTACCTAATGTTAAAAGGGTCATTCCCGTAATGGCCATCTTGCGGGCACCATATTTATCGAATAAACGTCCCGTAATTGGTGACATAATTCCAATCATTAGAGCACCTGGCAAAAGCATTAAACCTGAATGAAATGCAGATACTCCCCGTAAGTTTTGAATATATAAAGGTAGCACCATCTCGATACCAACCATGGCCAAATTTGTAATACCACTAAGGGCTGCAGCTAAAGAAAATTCAAAGTGTTTGAACACAGTAATATCTAAGAAAGGATCTGACATTTTCAATTGACGAAGACCGAAGATGATGACAAATACTATCCCTACACCAATAAACATTAAAATTTCTGGATTAGTCCAACCTTTGTTGCCGGCCTCGGAGAAACCATAAAGTAAGCTCCCAAATCCAACAGTAGAAGTGGTTACAGATAAAATATCAATTTTTTCTTTTTTAGTAGGGAGTACATCTTTAATTAAAAAGAAAGCTAATATAATAACCACGCCAGCAATTGGGGCAATAATACTAAATAAGTAGCGCCAAGAAAGATTATCAACGATCCATCCAGATAAAGTTGGGCCGATGGCAGGAGCTAAGCCGATAACAATACCAACAGTTCCCATAGCAGCCCCACGTTTATTAGCTGGAAAGATAGAAAGCATAATGGTTTGAAGAAGAGGCATCGTGACTCCAACACCTAATCCTTGAATAATTCTACCAGCAAGTAGGGTGCCAAAGTTCGGTGCAATTGCTGCGATAACTGTTCCAATAAAGAAAACAGACATTGCACTCAAGTACATTTTTCTTGATCCAAAGCGATTGATTAGCCATGCGGAAATTGGGATCATTACTCCGTTAACTAGCAAAAATGCTGTTGAAAGCCATTCAGCAGTTGCAGTGCTGATATGAAAGGAACGCATTATTGAAGGTAGAGCAGTAGCAAGCAATGTCCCGTTTAACACAGTACAGAAAGAACCAATAATTAAAACTAATACCAGTAAGTTTCGATTATAGGACTTTCCATGAATATCGGTGGGTTGTTTATCCATTTTGAAGATCCTTTCTAAGTTATTAATATTAAAATTTAACTATAAAAACTATAATCTTAAAGAAAATGATTGTCAAATAATCTTACAAACATGTAATTATCTTTGACATATATGTTGCTAAAACTGTCATAAGATTTTAAACTAGAATTGAGATTATGATATTTAAGGATAAAAAAATGGAAGCAAAAAAGATATTTCATGATGTGTTTCAAAATATTGAAGTCGGAATAGGCGAAGTAAGTAAAACGGTTGGTGTTTCGCAAAGACAGTTACGGTATTGGGAAGAAAAGGGATATATTAAGCCGGTCGATGATAATCAAAGTGGAGTTAGAAGATATACTCTTTCAACTTTATATTTAATTATTTTTATTAAAACTCAACTTGATCAGGGATTTACTTTATCTGCAGCCTTTGAGCGCTCAAAAGATATTAAAGTAAAAAGTAAAATTGTGAGAAATTTTTTTGAACACACTTTTAATGATGTAACTATTACGGATGCAGATAAAGCCTACGGTGAGATCGACTTGGGAGAACTTTTAGTGCAAGATGGTCAAAAGTATCATTTTAAAGGCGTAGTCGATGAGCATGGTCGATATCTAAAAATTGATAAATAAAAAATGAAGTATCCATTTATAGATACTTCATTTTTAGGACAAGTCGATATTAAAGTTATATATGTTGATTAGTTGTGATTTATGAATTATTTGCTAAAGCCAGCTTCATACCAAACATTAGCAGATGGTTTTAATGACCATCCCGTAACCTTACTGTTAACTGCAGTAACCGAGTAAGCTCCACTAGTTGGAACGACGTAAGCTTTATTGTACATCCATCTTTGCCATTCATGGAATTTTTGTACTCGATAATTTTTATCAAAAGATTTGGCAGAATCAATTTCATCTAAAAGTTTAGTATTAGTTGGAGACACAAAGCGGGCAAAGTTATATGGCATTTTTTCACCATAAAATACGCTTGGAGAAGGGTCACCGGCAGCGCCCCAGCTTCCTTCAAGTACATCAATTTTTGGATCACTAGATTTAACTGCGGCAACCCAGCGATTAAATTCCATTGGGCGACCGCCAAGAAACTTAACGTTTAGGCCGGCTTTTTTCCATTGCTGGATATAGTTGCGCCAGATCGCCTCGCTGTTTTCGCCTGATCCACGCACAGCTATATTAATTACTAAAGGCTTACCGTTAGGCTGACGTCTGTAAAGGGCACCAGGAGCTTTTTTGTAGCCAGCTTTATCTAATAATTCATTAGCTTTATTTAAGTTATAAGAATAAGTTGGAATGTTTTTATCGTAATATGGCGTAAATTGTGAAGGAATTAGTGAATTAACTCTGAATTTTAAGCCATGATAAAAACGATTATTAATAACATCTACATTCATAGCATAAGCCATTGCTTTTCTTAAGGCGGGGTTATTCATTTTGGCATGAGGATTTTCTACATTTTTTCCTAGTTTTTGATCCCATTTACCAACTTTAAAGGCTAGGTAGTTGTAGCTGAGAGTCTTTTTGCCAACGAAATTAACTCCCTTAGTATTTTTGACTTGCAGCCATTGAGAGTCTAAAACACTGGCTACATCAAATTTGTGGCTTTTGATTGCTTGGGAAACATTTGAATTAGTAATATTTGACATGTAGATATGAGCAAAATTAGGTTTTCCACGCCAATAATACGGATTTCTAGACCAGCTAGTTGATTGACCCTGAACTGTCTTATCCATCTTGTAAGGACCAAAGTAGAGGGGATGCTTTCTAACTTGATCACTAGATACTAATTTTTCGAATGGTACTTTTTTCAAATAGTGATAAGGAGCGGCATGTTCCCAGTAAAAACCACTAGCAGCATTTAGCATTGCTGGTTTTAATTCTTTGAAATGAAGAATTAATGTCTTCCCGTTAGGACCATCTGGCATTTCAATTCCAGAAATTTCTTTGGCTTTTCCTTGATGATATTCAGCCATACCTTTAATATTTTCTAATGAAGAAGTATATTGAGTAGTTTGAACCTTAGGATTGGCAAGAATTTCATAAGAGTACTCTAGATCTTTGGCAACTACTGGTTTACCATCTGACCAGCGAACTTTGTCCTTTACCTTGATTTTAGCTGTATTATCGTGATGATTTAATTTTAACGTGGCAGCTCCTTTATCAGTAATTTGATATTGATCATTGATTGAAAACAGTGACTCGTCTCCCGGAGCGGCAGCCTCTACATCTGGACTGGTATCAGCAATTTCTGAGAGAAAAATTCCAGTAAAAGGTGATTCGTTTTCTAGTGCATAGGTAAGAGTGCCACCTTTTTTAATGGCTTTCTTGGGGACATTCTGAGAAAACTTGATTGTCTGATTACTGGAATCAGTTTTCTTAGCACCACAAGCAGTTGCGAATATCGTAAGAGAGCTTGCGAGAGTTACATACAGCAGTTTGGACTTTGACATCTTCATATAAAATCTCCTTTCGTCAAAAATCCACTAACAGCATGATTAAGAAAACAAAAAGACGCCCTATTAGATCAATTTGATCCAATAGGGCGTCTTGTCGCTGTACCACCTATTTTTACTAGAAAACTAGTCTTTAATTAACGTACGGTTCAATACAGGAGAACGATACGCCGTCGCTATAAAGGGCTGTCCCTTAAACCACTCTAAATCGTAGTTTACGCTCAAAGGTGATTTTCATTAAGAATCTATCTATTTCTTCACACCAACCAGAAATTCTCTGAAAGACGATTTCCTAATTACTTTTCCTTATCAAAGCTGTTTGATAATAATGTTTGTGACCATAATATTACGCTGTTTTGAAAATAAGTCAACATTAAATTATATTTTTCTTATTTTTAATATAATTTTTTATTTATAGCTTAATGAGGCTTATCAAGATGGATAAGGAATAAAAAATTCCTGATGTTAATGAAAAATAAAACGATTTCATATAAGCTAAATGTTATTAAATTTGACTCATTAATAAGACAATAAAAAAGAAAAAGCTATTTATATAGATTGATATTTGGTATAAATGTTATTTAATTTAATTAAATATTATAAAAATTTGAGCAAAAAAGAAGATTTTTTTATTAAATAGGCCTATACTTATAATTGATTAGTAGTAGAAAGGAACTATATACTATGAAAAAATTAAACACAAATAAATTAACTGATAAACAAGCTGACCTTTTTAAGAACAATTTAGTTTACATTGCTACTGTTGATGAAAATGGCAATCCACAAGTTGGTCCTAAAGGTTCAATGACAGTATTAGACCCATCTCATATGCAATATCTTGAAAAAACTAAAGGTGCAGCTTTTGAAAATATTAAAAATGGTTCAAAAGTAGCATTAGTAGCAGCTGATGTACCATCCCATACTGCTGTTCAAGTTTTGGCTACGCCACATGTTCATGAAGATGATGAATATGCAAAGAAGATTGTTTCTGGTACCGATACGCCAAACGCATTTGTAGTAGTACTTGATATTGATGAAATTTTTGAATAATTATAGAAAAGATATTTTTCTGTCTACATTTTAAATTATTTAATAAAGAGACTAGGTATTTAAGAATACTTAGTCTTTTTTGTTATAAAACTTGCTTATTTTCTATATTAATGTAAGATTAAAATTAATTAAATTGATGAAGACAAAAGGAGAGATATAATGGGTGCCTTATCTGAACAAGAATTAGCGGCTTTTTCTGCAGACTTTAACAAAAATGATAAAAATAAAATTGCTTCTAGAGCTGCACGTCGAAGTGGATTATTTGAAGCATCATTTAATGATGAAGTTTCAAAGCGATTAAATCACACTTTTTCAACTGAATTAGATATCGGTGGAGTTACTGATCAAAAGCATTCTGGACGTTGTTGGGAATTTGCTACTTTAAATGTTTTGCGTCATCATTTTGGCCAAAAGTATCATGTTAAAGATTTTACTTTCTCACAAGCTTATAATTTCTTTTGGGATAAGATTGAGAGAGCAAATGCTTTTTATGATAGTATGATTCGCTTAGCTGATAAACCAATTGATGATCGTGAAGTCGAAACTTGGTTTGACTTTGCAGGTCAAGATGGTGGATTGTGGCAAATGGCTATTAATCTGGTTAAAAAATATGGTGTTGTTCCATCATATGCAATGCCAGAAAATGCAACTTCAAATAATACTAGTGCTTTAATCGATTCCTTAGCTCGTAAAGAAAGAAAAGATGCTTTGGTACTTCGTAAATTAGTTCAAGAAGGTAAGCTAGAAGAAGCTGAAAAAGCTAAGAGGGAATTTTTAAATGAGGTTTACCGAATGGCAGCAGTTGCTTTGGGTGAGCCACCTAAGAAATTTGATTTAGAGTACCGAGACGACGATAAGAAATATCATTTAGAAAAGGATTTAACGCCACGTCAATTTGCTGAAAAATATTTAAAAGACTTTAATTGGGATGATTACGTTGTTTTATTGAATTCACCTAATTATGATTACAACAAACGCTATCACCAAGGTTTATACGATAATGTGGCTGGTGGTACTCCGATTACTGGCCTAAATGTACCAATTGAAGTGTTAGCAAGAGCAGCTGCAGCACAATTAAAAGATGGAAAAGCAGTTATTTTTGGAAATGACGTTTTAAAGCAGATGGAACGTAAGACTGGTTTTCTTGATACTGAATTATACAAAACGGATGATCTATTTAGTGTTGATACTCAAATGAGTAAAGCAGATCGTTTAGCTACTGGTGAAGGAGCTGCAACCCATGATATGACCTTAGTCGGTGTAGATGAAGATAATGGCGAAATTCGCAAATGGAAAGTAGAAAATTCTTGGGGTGATAAGTATGGCCATAAAGGATTCTACGAAATGAGCCAGAAGTGGTTTGAAGAATATGTGTATGATGTCGTTGTTGATAAGAAATATTTGTCTGACGATTTAGTTAAACTCTGGGAAGAGCCAGCTATTGACTTAAAACCTTGGGAACACATTGGACTATAATAAATCGAACTTATCTTTGGTCTGATTAGCAAAAGTATATGTTAAATAAATAAGTTTAAATTATAAAAAGACTTTCTTTCTGGCTTATTGAATTACAGAAAGAAAGTCTTTTTACTAGGTAAAAGTAGGGTAAGAAATCTAAATGATCATCCTAAGAGCGTACATTTGATTTTCCGGCGTCTATTTATAGCGTAGTTGTTGTATTAAATAGTCTATAATTTTATCAGTCTGGTATTTTACCCAAATTTGACTGAGAACACAATAGATTGGTGTCTTACCTAGACACATTTTTTGAAAAATAAGGTTGATCCTTTTTTCCTGATCTTTTTCAAAAATTTCTCTTATTTGTAGCCAGGATTGATTATTTTCGTAGAACAACCATAAAATGTAATTACGATTTTTTTTGAAATATTTGAATGTATTTGAGTAAGAAGATAGGGTAACTGTCTTCTTTTTTGTTTCAGCTATTATACCATTGATAGTTTCTAGGCTTTTTCGATCTTCTTCAAGCAAAACTTGAATTTGATTTATTAATTCTTTTTCATTGTTGAGTATAATTATATTTTTCATTTTTCTTACACACCTCTAATACCTTTTTTATCTTAGTGGAAAATATATCTTCGACTCAACAATCTATCGGTTTATAATCGACACACTTTGTTTACGTAAAGTTTAAAGATTTTGCAGACTGGATTGAGCTAATAATTTGCTAATATTGTTTTTTGAAAGATTGTCATAATAGATAAGCCAGTTGATAACTACATTTAGATTCTTATCTACGGTGTTGTCTAGATAAAAATTATTTTCGATTTTTCGATTTGTTAATTCAAATCTTTTTTAAGTTCTTCTCTTCCCAAATTTTTTATTTTAATTAGAAAACCAATATCTCCATTTTGGGAAAGAAGAAGGAGAATTTCTTTTCGCTTCTTTGCACAAAACGTTAAAGTATGATGATAACTATTTGCGTCTATGTTCAGAAGCTTATTTTTTCTAGCATTTTACGATCCCTTTTTTAAAAAAACATAAGCTCATAAATAAGATTGTCCTTAACCTTCTCTAGCAAGTCGTTTTCATCCTTAAAATATCGATAGAATGTTCGAGAGCTAACATGAGGATTTTTTATTATATCACGGTTTGTAAGTTTTCTAAAAGGAATTGCTTTCATTGTCTCAAATAGACCAATATTGAATTTGTTCTAAAGCACTATTAATTCTTATATCTATATATTAACTTGCCTTCCTGTTTCTTAATTCCATCAATAAAGCTAATTTTGGAGAAAGACATTGTCAAATTAAATTGTCTGTAGATGTAAGTTTGGCATATGATGTTTACCACGTTTACTTCGTGTATGTATTTAAGTAAAAAATATAATTTATTACTAATAGCTTGCTATGATTCTTGGGAAATCAACTAATAGAGGTTATAGGGAGAAAACTTTATGAAACATAAAAAACTTTGGTACTTAGGAAGTATCCTAATTATTCTTATATCTTTCGCTATTAATTTTGGTAACGATCTTCAACGTAAAGTATTGCATGAAAAATCGGTTTATACCACTAAAAAATTACCATATGTTACTTATGATAAATGATATTAAATATCAGGAAGTTCTTATTGTTCCTAGTTTAAATATGGAGGTTCCGGTAGCAGAAAATACAAATGATGCTGTTTATCAATTTGGTGCAGGGATGTTAGTCAAAAGAAAAATAGATAGTAATTCAAATATTATTATTGGGGCACACAACCTCGGATCGTTTAGTAAGGCGTTATTTTCACCACTTGCAAATAATAAACTGATTGATAGGGAGGTTTTTATTACTGATTTTAAGTTAGTAAAAGAATATAAAATAGAATCAGTTCATATTATCTTTCCAACTCAGGTCAATCTAGCACTTAATTCTAAGAGTAATTTTTTAACTATGTTGACTTGTACAAATGATAATAAAAAACGAATTTTGGTTAGAGCTACGTTAAGAAAGACATATAAATTTTCAAAAGTAGGTTCTTCTGTAAAAACTTTCCTTAAGAGGAAGAATTTTATAATCCAAGCTAAAACATAGTTCTTATAAGAAAAGAAAAAATTCAATTTTTTGATTTTATTCAAAAGTAAGCCTTTTGTCTTGCAATGAATTAGTTGCTCGTGTATCAATCTTTGGAATAAAAAATATCAATAATCGGCTTGTTTTAGATGAAAATACACCATAAAATGTTTAATGTAAGCGCTAAACATTTAGGGAGAGGATAAAAATGAAAAAGAACTATCTAAGTATTGATATTGGGGGAACAAATGTAAAATATGCAGAATTGGACAATGGAGGACATATTATTGAAGAAGGAAAAATAAAGACTTCTCAAAAAAAGGATTAGTTTCTGGAAAATATTGATCAGATTGTAGAAAAATATATCAAAAAGGGAGTAAAGGGATTGGCATTTTGTGCCCCAGGAAAGATTGCCCATACAAAAATTCATTTTGATGGGACTTTACCCTTCGTTGATGGAATTGATTTTGCCGAAAGGTATCAAAAATACAATATTCCAGTTGCAGTAATTAATGATGGTAAGGCTAGTGCATTGGCTGAAAATTGGCTTGGAAGTTTAAAAGACATGAAGAATTGTGCCGCAATTACCTTAGGAACAGGAGTTGAAGGAGGAATAATTGTAAATGGACAACTTTTAAATGGAGCACACTTTCAGGCAGGAGAATTAAGCTTTTTGCAACTTAATATGAACGAAGCAGGTTTTAATGGGTTTGCCGGCGGTTATGCTTCTGCAGTTCAAATGATAAAAAGGGTAAACCGTGCAATTAATAATGAAGATGAAATGGATGGTTTAGCAGCTTTTGAAGCTATTAATAGGGGGAAAGAAGAGGCTAGAAAAATTTTTGCTGAATATTGCAAGAGAATAGCTACCATTATTATTGATATTCAAGCAGTTGTTGATTTAGATGCGATTGCCATTGGCGGCGGTATTTCTGCACAGCCTATTGTTGTAGAAGGAATTAACCAAGCATATGATAAGGTTTTAGCTGGTAATACATTAATTAGAGAAACTTTTACTCGGCCGAAAATCATAGAGGCTAAATTTAAGAATGGAGCTAACCTCTATGGTGCTTTGTATAATCTTTTTATACATGTAAATGGTGAAAAACTATAATGACATATGGTAAAAAAATAAAGCAACATGAAATAGTTGTTCCTACAGATCCCTTACCGGTTTGGTATTTTATTTTTCATGATCATAACTCTGAAAAATATATTGCTCCGCATTGGCATCGCGGGATTGAATTAAGTTATGTTGAGCATGGGAGAATAGCTGATTTTTTAATTAATAAGGAACACTATTCCTCGGAGTCCGGAACAATTTTAATAGTTAATACTCAAGAAATACATAGTATTCATGATTTTGAAAACGATAATGCATTAGCTTTGTCAATTATTTTTCCCTATGATTATGTTATAAATTCTGTATCCTTCGATTGCCCATCAAATTATTAAAATTAATGATCCAACTAAATTTGATAGTAAACAGAAAATCTCTTACCTTAGATTACAAAGTTTACTTGGTCAATTTATCAAAGTTTATTTTCTCGATATTCCTACTAAATATTTAGAACAGCAAAGGTTAATTGATGAAATTTTGTGTTTACTTTTAAGTGATTTTACCGAAGAGAAAAGCGATCAGCAACGTATCAGTGGAAGAAAGATTTATATCATTAATCGATTGCAATATATTACTCAATACGTTAATAATCATTATCAAGAAGAATTAAATTTAACGGTGATTGCTAATCAATGTAATATTTCTAAAGAATATTTAGCTCGTTTTTTTAAGAAAGAAATGGAACTAACAGTAGAAACCTATATTAATAATGTCAGGGCTGAGCATGCTTATCATGAGTTAAAACATTCAAAGAATAATCTGACCCAAATTGCAATTAATAATGGATTTTCGAGTATTAGAATGATGAATCGAGCCTTTAATAAATTGTATGGTGAAAGTGCATCCAAAATAAAAAAGCAAATTCATTAAGAGAGGAAACGATTATGAAAGAACAAGATATTTTAGAAGCTGTTGAAAAAATGCGTATTGACTGGAAGAAGAACGATGATAAAAGAGATAGTGGGTTACCCCATGATCTTCCGGAGATAAAGCGTGTAGATGATATTCAATATGGTAACGATTCTAAATGGAATTTATTAGATATATATTTACCGAAAAATATTGAAGGAAAAATTCCCGTTATCATTAATATTCATGGAGGTGGTTGGGTTTACGGTACTAAAGAAACCTATCAATTTTATGGACTAGGAATGGCTAAACGAGGCTTTGCTTTTATAAATCCTAACTATAAGTTGGGACCAGAAGTAAAGTTTCCAGAAGAATTAAATCAAGTCAATGAATATATTCACTGGGTAGCAAAACATGCAGATGAATATAATCTTGATAAAAACAATGTTTTCTTAGTTGGGGATTCTGCCGGTGGTCAAATGGCTGAACAATACACAGCGATTTTGACTAATCCGGTATATCGAGAAAAATTTGGCTATACCCTCCCTGATTTGAAGTTTAGAGCAGTTGCTTTAAACTCACCAGCTACTTTTATGAAGGATCCAGGGATGATGATGGACGCTACGTTGGCTTACTTTGATCCAGAAGTAATGAAGAGTGCTAAGAATCAGGACTTAATTGATGTTGAAAAATATATTACTGGAGGCTTTTTGCCTACCTTCATTTCAACAGCTAATGAAGACTTTATTCATGATTGTGCAGTACGATTAGATGGATTTTTAAGGGCTAAAGGCATAGAAGTTATTCAAAAATCTTGGGGTGATGAAAAGCATCCCGAACCGCATGTTTTTCTAATTAATCAAAAAGATGAATTAGCGAAGGAAGCTAATGACGAAGAAGCAGCATTTTTTAGAAGACATATTGTAAAAGAGTAGTAGAAAAGGCTATAGTTAAAATGCTATCGATAATTTCAAATATTGGAATCGTTGTTGCCCTATTAATATATTCATAAAAAACAAAAAGTTACCGCTTAAATTGAATTGCTATTAAAGTGCTAGAATAAAATCTAGTGCTTTTTTCGTGTATTAAGTTATAATTAAGCAAAAACTCACTTTTTTTGTTAGAGGATTCTATGAAAAAATTTTTTTATGTAATGACTGAAATGATTCTTTTTTTAATTTCAGTTATGGCCTTTACCAAACCAGTCTTGGCCGATGTGAATTATGATATTACAAATGTTGATGTGACAGCCCGAGTTAATCCAAATGGTTCATTATCTATGGAGAGAAGGATAACCTATAAATTTGATGATGACGCTCATGGTATTTTCTATCAGCAAAATTTAGCCAATAATCAAGAGTTAAAAAATCCGCAGGTTAGAATTCTGGCTGACAAAAATTCACAAATGGTAGTACCAAGTGCGACTTATGAAAATAATACTTATGAATTAAGTCATAGTGATCATGGCTATCGTTTTAAAGTTTGGCATAGCGTAAGGGATGGAGATAAATTTACAGTAATTTATACTTATGAAATTACAAATGCAATCACGAACTGGAAAGATACAGCTGAACTTAATTTTAAGATTATTGGAGATGGATGGGATACAGACCTAGATAATGTACGAGTAGGTATTTTCTTCCCGGGCCCAGTTAAAGACTTAAAAGCTTGGGCACATGGAGACTTGTCTGGCCAAATTACAGTTAATCCGCAAAAAGGCAATATTATCATGACAGCCTCTAATGTAGGTAGAAATGAAGGAATTGAGGTCCATAGTCTGTTTCCTGTTGAGGTAACTAATCAAAATAAGAATATTAAAGATCAAAATCATAAAGAATATGTTTTAGATCAAGAAGCAAGATTTGCACGACAAGCTAATGAACGGCGTCAAAGAAACAGAATCCTAGGCTTAGGTGCTTTGGTAATATCTGGGCTATTTTCTTTACTAGCAATTATTAGAAGCTTTACTTTAAAAAAGTCCGGAGTTAAACCGGAAAAAGAAAAGCAACTGGCTAGGAATTATGAGATTCCATCAGTCTCACCGGTAATGGCTGAAATTTTAGATACAGGAGATGAGCCAAGCTCTAGGTCTTTAACTGCATCTCTAATGGAATTAGCTGTCCAAAAAAAGATTAAAATTGATCCTATCAAGATAAGAAAAAGAACGTACTACAAAATTTCTTTAATTGATAAAAATATAATAAAAAATAAACCTTTGTTAAATTACTTATTTGATAAAGTAGGCAATGGCAAGAGTTTTACAACATACGAACTTAAAAAACACCACTCCTCTAAGTTGGGAAAGAAGTTCAATAAGTGGCAAGAACAAGAAATGCAGAAAGCAACTAGAGCAGAATTTTTTGATGAAAAGCTTGAACATAAACAGCACGCTAATTCAATTTTGATGGTGACTTTACTAATCTTGAGTGGTATTGCAATGTTCAGCGCCTTCTTTTCGAATGAGGAAAATATTGCTTTGTTTATATGTGCTGCAATTTTATTAGTACTGGCAATTTTGGCAGTTGTTTATAATAAGAAAAAATTATCAGCTTATACAGCAAGAGGAGCAGAGGTAACTAATCAAGTTCGCGGATTTAAGAAAATGCTAGATGAAATTGGTAATTTCAAGATGCGTGATATTGGAGAACTGATCTTGTGGGAAGAAATAATGCCATATGCCGTTGCTCTTGGTGTATCTAAAAAAGTATTAAAACAATTGAAACTAGAATTTGCAGATGAAATTGACGATACAAGTCTATTATTCTGGGGTGCTTTTTACAGTGATGGGAAAGATGGTTTTGCAAGTAACTTTAGTTCTAGCTTTGACTCAGGTGCTAACTTAAATTCTTCTGCTTCTGGTGGATCTGGCGTATTTTCAGGCGGTTCATCAGGTGGCTTTGGTGGTGGCAGCGGAGGAGGTGCCTTTTAAAGATTGATTATAGGAGAAAAGAATGACAGTTTTAACTAATAAAATGTATGAGATATTTGACCAAGAAGAATTTTCTTTTAAAAAATTAAAAGTTAATAAAACACCAGAAGAAATAGATACAATTAAACAAGAATTTAAAGGCGTCTGGCAAATTTGGAAAACAGTTCAATTAAATGTGGCAGAACAACTACCGACAGGAAAATTTGCAAAAGTTCATGTTGAAAGCTGGACTAATGGATGGAATTTAAGAGATCATTTTTGGGCCAGTTATCGCTTAACTTCCTTAGCAGACTATAATCCTTGTATTGGCGTCATGCTTGATAAGAAGCAATTACAAGTTTATTTGATGTTTCAATATTATAAGAGTGATAAGCGTCAGGGAACTGTGAGTGAATACAATACGCTTTTAACTGATATTTCAAAGTGGGGTTCTAGTTTAGATATTTCAAACTGGTATTTGTGGGATAAAAATGAAATGGAATTCAGCAATCATTTAGCTTTAGCAGAATATCTGAGCGATTATGAAAAGAAAACTCAATTTGATCAGGAGGCTATCAAAAGTAGCTTTTTACTAGGAAAGTTTGCCTTTCGTGATCATGATAATGTTGATAATATGGAGAAATTTATTATAGAAGGAATCAATGATTTAATTCCTTTATATGAAAAATTAAGTTAAGTAAAAAAAAGTTGGAAAAAATTTGCAAAAAAGACATGAATATATTTGGTGTTTAATCGAACTCTCAAATGGTAATAAAGAATGGTATTGTCTAAGTAAAGTATTAAGACGAGCTCTTTTTATTGAAAAGAAACATAATCAATTCTGGAAAAAAACGATGATTGGTAATTATATTACTGTAGCTCGGAGTAAGTATATTAGGGGACGAGCAAGATTAACGGTTGGCCGGATTGAAAAAATTAGAATTCGAAAAAATGGTGCAGCGGACTGGCACTGGAGTCGAAATCAATTTGTTACAGCAGAGCACTTACTGGATCTTAAAGATTCATTTAATTATTTAAAGCATGATTATTGTTGGTATAATCGTTTAGCAATTAAAGTAGCCTTAATTTATTGGCATAATAAGTTATTACAAGCTGAGTTAAATTCGAAGCGATATGGTATTAAGAAAAAACGACTTAAGTTAGAAAGAAAAATAAAATGAAGGAAAAACTTTTAATTAGTCAAGATTTGTCTTGTCTTGGGCAGGTCTCTCTAAGCGTTGCCTTACCAATTTTAGGTGCATGTGGATATCAGCCAGATGTTTTACCAACAGCAATTTTATCTACTCATACTGGTGGATTTGGTAATAATACCTTTTTGGCGCTAAATAATGAAATGAGTAAAATTATTGCTCACTGGCAAGATGAAAAAATTACTTTTAAAAATTTATACTTAGGCTATTTGGGAAGAAATGCCATTGATTTTTGGATTGAGCATATTTCTGATTTTAGAAATACTGATTTAATACTGCTTGATCCAGCAATGGCAGATTCAGGAAAGTTATATAGCGGCTTAGATATAGAATATGTAGTAAAAATGCGCGAACTTGCAAGGCAAGCAACTATTTTAACTCCCAATTTAACTGAAGCATGTCTGTTACTGAATAAGGAATATAGAAATTTTTCAATAAATGAAATTAAAGAAATTGCTGTCGAGTTAAAAGAAAAGTTTGAGTTAGATGGTCTGGTAATTACTGGCATTTTCTTAGAAAATAAAGTGAAGATGGTGGTATTAGCAAACGATAGTGAAATTTTCGTAATAGAAAATGAAAAAATTACTCGCTCATTTTTTGGCACTGGAGATATGTTTGCAAGTAGCTTATTAGCAGTTTTTTTAGCTAGATATTCCTTAAAAGAAAGTGCACAAATAGCAGGTGATTTTGTTAAATTGGCGATTGAAAAGACTGACCTAAGACAAGATAAACGCTTGGGACCTAACTACGCAGGTGCCCTATCTTGGTTAATGAACAAAGTGGAAGGAAAGAAATAATAAATGCGCACAAGAGAAAATTCATTAGTTTCAATAATTATGACTGGATTATTTGCGGCAATAATTTATTTGGGTGTTTGGGTTTTAAGAATCCCAGTTCCTGCTTTAGTAGGGCGTCCATTTATTCATTTTGGTAATACGTTAACGGCTGTTGCAATTTTATATTTAGGTTATCGTAATGGAATGCTAGCTGGGATTATTGGATTGGGCGGCTTTGACTTGCTTAATGGTTACGCTGCAACTTCGTGGTTAACAATGCTAGAAGTCGTAGTAGTTGCAAGTGTTTTAACGGCAGTATATAAGGGGATGCACTATCAAGATAGTAAGAAAAATATTATTATTTTAGGAATTATTGCTGGATTTACGAAAATTTTTACTACTTACTGTGTCTCAATTGTAGAAGCTTTAATGGTAGGAACTAGTTTAAATGTGGCTTTAGTTAGCTCTTTTGTTAGTTTGCCGGCAACGATCATCAATTCGATTTCGACAGCAATTTGTACTCCAATCTTATACTTTGCAGTCCGTGATGGTGCAAGGAGAATTTTAAGAAGGACTGCTTAATTAAAATAGATTTGTTATAATTTTGATTAAAGATAAAAAGGAGGAATTTTAAATGCCATTTGTACATGTAGAGCTAATTAAGGGTAGAAGTGATGAACAACTTACTCAAATGATGAAAGATATCACCGAAGCTGTTCATAAGAATACTGGTGCTCCAAAAGAACATATTCATGTAATTATTAATGAACTTGATAAACATACTTATGGTCAAGGCGGCGAATGGAGGGCTTAAAAATTGAAAAAGTTTTCTATTAATCGCTTAATAAAACTGGGATTAATTTTTAGTACAGTATGGTTTGTTTATCTTTTATTTTTTAGCTTTGAAAGTCTAACTGATTTTTCAAACCTACGCACCTTACCAACTGCTAGAGTAATTAGTCTGTTTGTAATTCTTATCGTTATAAGTTTATTTTTAGGTTTTATTTTAGCTGGTGTTTGGCTGAGCGTAGATCAACCAAAATTTAAGTTTAAGTGGGAGTATCTGTATAAAGGAATCCTGGTTGGAATAATTTGGGCAGCTCTTGATATGTTTATGGTTAATTCAGGAAAGTTTATGATTATTCCAGTAATTATTGACTTAATTATAGGTACTTTAGTTGGAATGTTGCTTTTTAGTCGAAGAGCGTCCAAAAAATAAATAAAAAATCGTGATTAGCAATTAACTAATCACGATTTTTTTGTTTAGTCTAATCTTCTTTTTTGGCTTCTTCTAAAGCCTTCATGATTGAAGGATTCTTTGAATGACAATCTTTTAACATTTGGTAATCTTCTTCAGATAATTTAACAGTGTACTTAGTCATGATTTTTCCTCACTTTTTATTTTTTACCTTTAATATATCACTTTATTGATAGAATTGATAAAGAAATTTTGAATTGAATATTATTAAATCGCTATAATAGATAAAAAGTAAGTAAGAAAGTGGTTAAAATGTTTGACTATCGAAATAATTTAAAAAGAATATTAAATAGTACAGAAGGCGACGAAAAGAGCCTTAAAAATAGCTTGAATGCAATTAAGTTAGTCCTGGGAATGACAGGGGAAAGCAGTGAAAGGGTAACTGGCGGTGAACTTGATCCAAAAATTATTGCCCAAATAAATACTTTTTTGCAAGGAATAACTAAATTAATTGAGCATCCTGGCAATAAAGATGCTAAAAAGACAGCTTTAGGCGCACTACATAAATTAACTTTTGATCAAAATATTACTGCTAATTTTGGAAAACAACTAGGGCAGCTTGATCAAGCAATTCAATCATCCGAAGAAACGAGTAGTGTAGTAAATAGAAAAATTTTTGAAGAAGCATTAAAGCCTAAAAAAGAAAAAGTACGTGACTATCGCAAGGGAAGACGTTATACAGTTATTCGTGCATTGAAGGGTGCAGATCTAATCAATGATAATGGAGAAGTAGTTTTTGAGGTTAATGAAGGTCAAATACACGATTTAAACCTAAAGAGCGGCGATATTGTTGAAGCTATACCTTTATCCGATGGCTTAAATGAAGCTGAAGTTTTACGAGTTGTCGGCTATAGAAAATTGCGCAGCCGTGATTATGACAAAATAGAAGATTTTAAGTATGGTGTAGTACAAGGAAGTCCGGGAAATCTAAGCGTTTCGCGTAATATTCACGGAGAAAGGTTAACAATTAATCATAAGCCGGTGATTGTTGCCCTTGATTCTAGTTACTATCAAAATGGAAGTGTACATTTAGAAGATGGTTCGATTGTTGACTTGGCTTGGTATACCGGTGATGTAAGACTTAAGAAAGATCCAGCTAGTGCCGTTCAAATTCGATGGATCTATGAAACTGAGCAACCAAAACGGATTTCTAAAACTAAAAAAGAAAAGTCAAGTCGAGAAAATACGCAGAAACTGACACAATTAGATATGAATTTGCATTATCAAAGAGTTGGGATTGCAGTTGGAGACAATCAAAACGAAGCAATTTTAGAAGGTATTGTTAATCGCTACAATGGTATTGCAATTCCAATTGATGCTTTTGAGGGAAAGAAAAAGGTAATTGAAAATCAAATTAAAGATTTAGATATTGTAATCTTGGTAACAGCTTTTGCAGCTCATGACAGTACTTGGAATATTAGAGAGTTTGCAAGCAAATATCATGTAAAATTTGCTGTTAGTTCCAGCAAAGGATATCAAGCATTTGAACGCGCTTTGTATAGAGCAGAAAATGGCATGCCGGCTTATGAAGGAAACCAGCAATTAGAATATAAAATGTTAAAAAATAATTAGGAATGGGAGATGAAACTGACAAACTATATAGAAATTAGATAAAATATTAATAACTTATTTTTAGGAAGGATGATGAAATGACAAAAAACATTAAAAAGAAATCTTGGATGCGCTGGGTAGTATTTTTAGCCGGCCTAGAAATTATCGCCATTTCTATTAATTTCTTCTATGGTCCAATTAATATTGCTGCGGGAGGATCAACTGGTATTTCGATTTTAGTTGACGCAGTATGGGGAATTAACCGTTCAATAACGGTTTTAGTTGTTAATATTTTAATGTTGGTTTTAGCAGCCATTTTTTTAGGAAAAAAGACAACGAAGAACGTTGCCTTAGGTAGTTTATTATTGCCAATACTAATGGAAATTACCCCAAGTTTTAAAATTACTAATAACCAATTACTTGCTGTAATTTACGGTGGGGTACTAATGGGACTAGGTGTGTCTCTGCTCTATCGTGTAAATGCATCAAGTGGAGGGACAACAATTCCACCAATGATTTTGAAAAAATATTTTTATATCAATCCAGCAGTTGGCTTACTTGGAATTGATATGATAATTATTTTCCTAAATATATTTGTTGATGGATGGAATGCCTTTTTATTAGCTGCTTTATCTCAAGTAGTTACATCTATAACGATGAACTATGCAGAAGCAGGCTTTGATCGAAAATATCAAGTTCGCATTATGAGTAATAAGCATTTTGATGAATTGAAAACTATGTTACTAGATAATTATAATGGTTTGACAATTTATGATGTTGTTGGTGGCTATAGCGATGATGACAAAAAACAATTACTTTTAGTAGTTGACACGCGTGAATATGGTCCTTTAATCAGTAAAATTCATGAGATTGACCCTGACGCTTTTATCATCACCGATACAGTAGCTCGGGTTCATGGAGGTCAATGGGGATTATAGCCAGACTTTTTCGTACGTATTTTCTTTGAAGCCACAAATTAGTGTATCACCGTCAGTTATTAACGGTCTTTTAATTAATTTTCCGTTCTGTGAAAGTAATGTGGCAGCTTCCTCAATTGACATGGAATCAATCTGATCTTTTAAATGCATTTGACGGTAGACTTGGCCCGATGTATTAAAAAAATATCTTAAACCTCTATCTTGAAACTTATTTAGCCACTTAAGCAAGTCTTCTTGTTTAGGTGGTTTTTCTACTAAATCTTGATATTCATATGCAATATGGTGGTCATCTAGCCATTTTTGTGCTTTTTTAGAGGTGGAACAACGTTTGTATCCGTAAAATTTCATCATAATGTACAGTTAATCAGCTCCTTTTAAAAAATATCTACTAAATATTCTACTATTTTTTTAGAAATTTTGATATTGAATTGCTTTAAAAGAGGGATGAGAGTATACTGTAAGAGTTGTATTTGTGGAAACCTCACATCTGCAACCGCACGTTTATGAGGTTAGAAGAGAATTAACGTTAATTCCACCTCATGCGGCGAGTCTAAGTATTTTTTTCGGAGGTGTACAAATGTACGCAGTTATTAAAACCGGTGGTAAGCAATACAAGGTTGCTAAGGGCGACAGCGTTTTTGTTGAAAAACTTGAAGTTAAGCCTGGTGACGAAGTAACTTTTGATGAAGTTATTCTTGTAAACGATGGTAAATCAACTAAGATTGGTACTCCAGTAGTTGAAGGTGCTAAAGTTGTTGCTAAAGTTGAAAAGCAAGGCAAAGAAAAGAAAGTTGTTACTTTCAAGTACAAGCCTAAGAAGCACTCACATACTAAGTATGGTCACCGTCAACCTTACACTAAGGTAACTATCGAAAGCATTGAAGCTTAATTAAGGGGTGAAACAAATTATGATGATTAATAATCTTGAAGCACTTAAATTATTTGCCCACCACAAGGGTGGTGGTTCAACTGCTAACGGTCGTAACTCAGCTGGTCGTCGTTTAGGCGCAAAGCGTGCTGATGGTCAAAAGATCAATGCAGGTTCAATCATTTTCCGTCAACGCGGTACTAAGATCCACCCAGGTAAGAACGTTGGTATCGGTGGCGACGACACTTTGTTTGCTTTAACTAGTGGCGTTGTTAAATTCGAACGTTTGGGCAGAGATCGTAAACAAGTTTCTGTTTACCCAGTTGAAGAAGCAAAATAATTTTCTTTTGCAGGCTGGACGTCCCTAAGGAACGTTCAGTCTTTTTTTATCTACTTAGGAGGATCCAAGCCTATGTCTTCAGATCAAGAGTTATTAACTTTACTTAATAATCGGATTAGTAAAACTACTAAATTGATTAAAGAAAAGCAGGCAGATGCGCTAGTCATTTTTAATCAAGCTAATTATCGCTTTTTAACCAATTTTTCTGGTGAAGAAGCTGAACTTATTTTAACTGCAAATGGAGATCGCGTCTTATTATCTGATTCACGTTTCAAGGACCAAATTCGCCATCAGGCACCTGGCGAAATGAAGGTAGTTATGCAAACTATGGACGTGGTAAAAGAAATTGCCGGACAACTAGAGCAACTTGATGTTAAAACTGTTTTAGTTGAAGGAGAATTTATTTCTGCAACTCAATTTGAAGCTCTTAAGCATGCTTGTCCTAATCTTAATTTTATTTTAAGTGCTGAATTAGTAGAAAAAGTTCGTAATATAAAAGATGAGCTCGAATTAGCAACTTTGCAAAAGGCAATTGATATTTCAGCTCAAAGTTTTAAAGAAATTTTGCCTTTAATTAAGCCTGGTGTTAGTGAGCGTGCGATTGGAGCAAAATTAGATTATTTGTTCAAAATGAATGGTGGAGATGGTCCTTCGTTTGAGACAATAATTGCTTCCGGATATCGTGGTAGTTGGGCTCATGGAGTGGCGAGTGATAAAAAGATTCAAAAAGGTGAATTAATTGTAATTGACTTTGGAAGTTTTTATCATGGTTATACTGCAGATATTACTAGAACAGTTGCATTAGGCCAAGTAGAGCCTGAACTAGAAAAAATATATTATATTGTACTAGAAGCACAAAAACGGGGAATTGCGGCTGCAATTGCTGGAAATACTGGTAAAAATATCGATCAAGCTGGTAGAAACTACATTAAAGAGCAAGGATATGGAGAGTACTTTGGTCACGGTATTGGTCATGGAATTGGCTTAGAAGTGCATGAACTCTGTACGCCAGCAATGTCATATAGTAAAGAAGTTATGAAAAATAATATGGCAATTACGGTTGAGCCAGGAATTTATTTGCCAGACCGTGGCGGTGTTAGAATTGAAGATGATGTTTTAATTAAAGATAATCATCCTTATGTAATGTCACAACTGCCAAAAGATGAACTTTTAATCTTATAATTTTGTGTAATTATGCGGTTAATGTTGCGAAACAATAGATAAGATTGGTAATATAAGTAAGTGTAGAAATGAGGTAATTTTACTATGACAATGATCTCAGTTAATGAATTTAAAAATGGATTAACTATTGAATATAACAATGATTTATGGCGTATTGTTGAATTCCAACACGTTAAGCCAGGTAAAGGTAGTGCCTTTGTTCGTTCAAAACTTAAGAGTTTAAGAACTGGTGCAGTTCAAGAATATACTTTCCGTTCAACTGCTAAAGTAAATACTGCTGATATTCAAACTAAAGCAATGCAATACTTATACAATGATGGTACAAGCTTTGTATTTATGGATACTAATACTTATGAACAACTTGAAATTCCAGAAGCTCAAGTTGAAAGAGAATCCAAGTTCTTGAAAGAAAATATGGTAGTTAACGTTATTACTCATGAAGGTGAAACTTTGGGTGTTGACTTACCAAATACAGTTGATCTGGAAGTTGCAGAAACTGAACCTAATATTAAGGGTGATACATCTTCCGGTGGTGGTAAGCCAGCAACTATGGAAACTGGCCTAGTAGTTAACGTACCATTCTTTATTAATCAAGGTGATGTATTAACTATTAATACCGCTGATGGTACTTATGTTTCTCGTGCAAACAAATAGTTTTTGAGGTAAAAAATATGGCTGATAATTCAACGATTCTTTTATCAAGCAATGACAAAGGCGATGAAACCCGAGTTGACCTTGGTGTTTTAGAAGTTATTCTAGGAATTGCTGCCAGAAAAGTCGATGGCGTCAGCGAAATGCGTGGGACGCTAAAAACTGGCATCGATACTCTTTTTGGTCGTTCTAACCAAGGTAAAGGTGTTTCCCTAAGTGTGGAAGACGATAAGTTAACTGCTGATGTTTATACTTATCTTGACTATGGTGTAAATGTGCCAAAAGTATGCGTCCAACTGCAAAAGAATCTAACTTTGCAATTGAAGCAAATGACAGATTTAGATTTAACTCAAATTAATGTTCATGTAGTTGGCTTGGTTTCAGAAGCAGACGAGACTGAAGCAAAAGCTGACACGGAAGCACTTTTCCCAGATGATAAAGAGGACGAGGCTAAAGACTAAATGACACAGCATGAGATGAGAAGAATTGCTATGCAAGCAATCTATTTGGCTAACCAAGGTAAATTAACTGATGCAGAGGAAGTTTGTCAAAAAGCTTTAAAGGCTTTGGAATTGAAAGATTTCCCAGACTATTCTACAGAATTAGTTAATGGTGTTTTAGCAAATAAAGAAGCACTTGATGAGCAATTAAGTAAATATTTAAAAAAGGGTTGGCGTCTTAATAGAATTAACGAAATTGACTTGGCAATCCTTGAAGTAGCTCTTTATGAAATGCAAAATAGCAAAGTAATAGATCCGGTAGCTGCTTTAAATGAAGCGTTAAATTTATGTGATGAATTTAGCTCTAAGGAATCTAAAAAGTTTATTAATGGTCTCTTGGCCAATTTCATTAAGAAAGACTAACTAATGAGTCGGCTCGTTGAGCCGACTTTTTTTATGAGGTGATTAAGTGAAAAAATTACTAGAAGGAAAAACTCCTGCAAATGAAATTAAAGAGAACTTAATAGAAGAAATAAAAAAATTAAAAAGCGACGGAATAAATCCAACTTTATGCGTAATAGAAGTTGGAGACGATCCAGCAAGTAAAATTTATTTGCGAGTTAAAAGAAATTTAGCTAAAAAAGTAGGAATTAATGAAGTAGGTTTACATTTTCCTGCTGATACTTCTCAAGCTGAACTTCTAGAAAAAATTGAAGAACTTAATCAAAATCCAAGTATTAATGGAATAATGGTACAATTACCTGTTCCTCCTCAAATAGATCCAAGGGCTATTTTTGAAACAATTGCTCCAGAAAAAGATGCGGATGGATTTTCACCTCTTAACTTAGGGCGTCTATGGGAAGGACAGAGTGATATAATTCCGGCAACAGTTCGCAGTATTTTAACTTTAATTGATTATTATGGAATTGAAATGGCCGGTAAAAATACAGTCATTATTGGTCGTAGCGTAATTGTAGGAAAGCCCTTAGCTGCAGTTTTAGTTGGACGGGATGCAACTGTTACGATAGCTCATTCAAAAACAAAAAACTTATCAGAGCTAACTAAAAATGCTGATGTGATTATTTCAGATGTCGGTAAGGCACATTTAGTAACTGAAGATATGGTAAAAGAAGGAGCTGTCATAATTGATGTTGGGATGAACCGTGAGAATGGTAAATTAATGGGGGATGTCGATTTTGATACGGTTGCTCCGAAAGCTAATGCAATTACACCTGTACCCGGAGGAGTAGGTCCCTTAACAGTTGCTAGTTTAATGAAACAAGCAGTAATTTTGACGAGGAAACAACATGGTAGATAATAAAGTTTATCTTTCTGTTAGTGATTTAAATTTTTATATTTCACAAAAGTTTAAAAATGATCCCTATTTGCATAAAGTGTTTTTACAGGGAGAGTTGTCTAACTTTAGATTTAGAATGAATTCCCACCAATATTTTTCATTAAAAGATGAAAAATCAAAAATTAATGTAGTGATGTTTCGCTCATTTTTTGAAAAATTAAAATTTAAGCCTGAAGAGGGAATGAAGGTTTATGTTAGTGGTTATGTAGATGTTTATGGACCACAGGGATCTTACCAATTTTATGCTCAAACTATGGAACCAGCGGGTTTAGGAGCTCTTTATGAGCAATTAAGACAATTGCAAGAAAAACTCGCAAAGGAGGGATTATTTAACGAAGAACATAAAAAGAAGATTCCCTTATTTCCAGATCGAATTGCAGTTGTAACTAGTGCTTCAGGAGCAGTAATTCATGATATTATGGTTACTGCTAATCGACGTTTCCCTCATGCTGAGATTGATTTGTATCCAGCTAAAGTTCAAGGAGATGAAGCAGCAGATACTATTGTGGCTGCTTTACAGCAAATCCAAGCTCAAGGCGATAAATATGATGTTGTAATCATTGGTCGTGGAGGTGGATCATTAGAAGATTTGTGGCCATTTAATGAAGAAAAAGTTGTGCGGCAGATTTATGCAATGCAAATGCCAGTGATCAGTTCCGTAGGACATGAAACTGATACGACTCTAGCAGATTTGGTAGCCGATGCTAGGGCAGCTACTCCAACGGCTGCAGCAGAATATGCAACGCCTAATTTAGCGGATGTATTAACGCAAATTGTACAATTACGTGCAAGACTTTATGCTGCCGTTCAGGCTAATATTCATACAAAGCGGCAAATTTTAGATCGGTTAAAGAATGCACCAGTTTTGCAAGAGCCGACTAGAGTTTATGATCAACAAATTCAACAAGTTGATATGCTTACGCATCGTCTCAATCAAGCAATCGAAAATCGACTACAGCAAGATAGTTCTACGTTACGTTTACTTCAAGAACGTCTTAAGGCACTCAGTCCTAGCAGAAAATTAGAGCAACTTGAACGTGAACGAAATTTTGTAGTATCGAATTTGTTTTCAACTATGAATAACTATCTTAAAGATCAAAGAAATAGATTAAATCGAGCAATGCAACAATTAGATGATATTAGTCCGTTGAAAACAATTAGTCGAGGATACGTTTATACAACTGATCAAGAAGGAAATACAGTTACTTCAGTTGACCAGCTAAAAATTGATGAGAAACTAAAGTTACATTTTAAAGATGGTCAAGTGCAAGTAAATGTAGAAAATATTCGGAGAGAAAAAAATGGCAATTAAGAAAAATAATTTTGAAGAACAGTTAAATGAATTACAAGAAATAGTTAATAAGCTTGAAAGTGGTAATGTTCCTCTTGAAGATGCTCTAAGTGAATTTCAAGCAGGAGTTAAATTAAGCAGAGAATTAGAAAAAAAGCTAAATGATGCAGAACAAACTGTGGCCAAGTTAGTAGATAAAGATGGAAACGAAAAGACACTAGATCCCCAAAATGCGTCTGCTCCTGAGGAAGAATAAATGAAGTTAAAAGATTTTCAAGAAAAATATACACCTCAAATTGATAATTTTTTAAAAGAACATCTAGTTACTGAAGTTGATAATCCGACTTTTAGTAAAATTATGTCATATTCAGTAATGGCTGGAGGTAAGCGACTACGTCCTTTGCTTTTCTTAGCAACTCTTGAAACACTAAATCATAAAATCGAAGAGCCAGAATTAAGAATTGCATGTGGAATTGAATTAATTCATACTTATTCTCTAATTCATGATGATTTACCTGCAATGGATAATGATGATTATCGTCGTGGAAAACCTACTTCTCATAAAAAATGGGGAGAAGCAGAAGCAATACTAGCAGGGGATGCGTTGCTTCCATTGGGAATTCAATGGATCACCGAGGGGAGCAATTCAGCCGCATTAGCAATTACTATTTCTCAAGCTGTCGGACCAAATGGGATGGTCGGTGGTCAATATCTTGATATTGATACAACTAATAACGATTCAGCTAAAGAAAATGCTAAGATGATTGATCAGATGGAGTGGTTGAAAACGGGCTGCCTAATTGAAGCAAGCGTTAAAATGGCTGCAATTTATGCTGATGCAGGTGACTCTGAGCTTAATAGATTAGACAGCTTTAGCAAGCGTTTTGGCAGATCTTATCAAATATATGATGATTTAGTAGATGTAGTAGAGACAGCAACTGAAGCGGGAAAAGCTACTCATAAGGATGCAACGGAAGGTAAAAATAATACTTTAACTTTGCTTGGGATTGAAGCTAGTCGTAAACAACTTTTAGAAATGATTGAATCAGGAAGAAAAGCTGTAGAAGTTTTTGAACAGCCTTTATTAGGTGAATTTTTTAATTTGTATCAGAAGGTATTATAGTAAATGTCTAAAAAGCGTGCAGATGTATTATTGTTTGAACAAGGTTTTTTTAATTCTCGCAGTCAAGCTCAAAGAGCAATCATGGCTGGGTTAGTTAATGACCATAATCATCAAAGAATTGATAAAAGTGGAGAAAAATTTCCGGAAGATGAAGTTTTTCATATAAAAGATGATGGTAAAAAATATGTTTCCCGTGGGGGATTCAAATTAGAAAAAGCCCTTCAAGTATTTAATATTGATTTAAAGGGAAAAATTTGTCTTGATATTGGAGCATCCACTGGTGGGTTTACCGATGTTGCCTTACAAAATGGGGCTAAGTTGGTCTATGCATTAGATGTAGGATATAATCAACTGGCTTGGAAGTTACGGGATAATCCTCAAGTTGTAGTAATGGAAAAACAGAATTTTCGTTACAGTAAGCCAGAAGATTTCACTGATGGCTTGCCTGATTTTGCAATGACAGATGTTTCCTTTATCTCATTAGATTTAATTATGCCGCCAATGTATGAAATTTTAAAAGATAAATGCGATGCAGTGTGCTTAATTAAGCCACAATTTGAGGCAGGTCCTGAGAATGTAGGTAAGCATGGGATTGTTCATGATCATGAAGTTCATGCAAATGTTATTAAACATACCATGGAAGTTGCTCAAAAATTAGGGTTTAATATTTTGGGAGTAGACTATTCACCAATTAAAGGTGGTAAAGGAAATATTGAATTTCTTATTCATTTAGGAAAAGACGTAGCAAATCCAGGTCAAGACTTATGGAAAGGGAATCCTTCCGATGTAGTTCAACGTGCAGTTAGTGGCCTTTAGGTGAGAAAAAATGTTAGTTGAATTAGATATTAAAAACTTTGCAATCATTAAAACTCTAAAAGTTCGCTTTCAAGAAAAAATGACTGTTCTAATTGGAGAAACTGGTGCTGGTAAATCAATCATTATTGATGCCGTCTCTCTACTCCTAGGAAGTCGTGCACAAAGTGAAATGATTCGCTCGGGTGAAGAAAAGGCTGTCATCACGGGTTTATTTGTGTTAAGCGAACAAAAGGACCTTATTGAAAATTTATGTGAAAAATATGGTCTGCCTTTTGAAGATGATCAGCTAATAATTAGCAGAGAATTAACACATAAGGGAAGAAATGTAGTTAGAATTAATGGACAGCTGACTACGATCAATGTTTTACGTGAAATTGGACGAAATTTAGTTGATATTCATGGTCAAAATGATCAACAAATTTTGATGGATCAAGATCGACAAATAGATTTGATTGATAATTATGCAGAGCCTGAATTTAAGAAAGAATTGCATAGCTATAAAGTTGACTTTGAAAAATGGCGTCATCTTACTTCTCAACTACGTAAGTTAAGAGAAGATGCTCAAGAAATTGCTCAAAAACAGGATATTTTGGAATTTCAAAATAATGAACTAGAAAGTGCTGATTTGAACGATCCAAATGAAGATGAGAAGCTAGAAGAAGAATTTAATGAGCTTAATAACTATCAAAAAATTGCAGATACAGCTAATTATTTTATGCAATTATACGATGATGATGAGCATGGATTAGCTACTTTACTTGGAGATGCTCAAAATGCTGCTGAGGATTTGAGTAATTATGGTAAAAAGTTTGAGAATTTTGCTACCAGCCTTAATGATGGTATTTATTCTTTAAATGATGCTCGTAGTGAACTGTCTACTTTAATGGATCAAATGGACTTTGACGAAGAGCGATATCAATATGTTTCTAGTCGATTAGATACATTGAATACTTTGAAGAAAAAATATGGCCCAACTTTAGACGATGTTTTTAAATTCGCACAAAAGGTTAAAAGTGAACTAAACAAGTTTGAAACTGGAGATTTAGACGAGGAAAAAATTCAAAAAGAACTCGCAATCATTGAAAAGAGCCTTAGTCAAAAAGCTCAGAACTTACATGAACAGAGGAAAAAGATTGCACGCGATCTTGAAGAAAAAATAAAAAAAGAATTAGCTGATTTATATATGGAAAAAGCACGCTTTTCTATTAGAATTAATGAAACTAATTCATTTACAAAACTTGGAACTGATGAAGTTATCTTTATGATTGCGCCTAATCCTGGGGAAGCTTTGATGCCACTAGTAAAAATAGTATCCGGTGGAGAACAATCACGTTTAATTTTGGCGTTAAAGGCAATCTTTAGTCGTGTAGAACCAGTTGGAACCATGATTTTTGATGAAATTGATACTGGGGTTTCAGGCCGAGTTTCAGCAGCAATTGGTAAAAAGATGCATGCAATCGGTCAAGAAAAACAAGTTATTACAATTACTCACTCTCCTCAAGTAGCTGCTGCTGGAGATCAACGTTATTCAGTTGTAAAGCAAGTTAAAGATGGAGCTACTTATACTCAAGTAGGTCCTCTTACGCGAGAAGAAGCAATTACTGCAATTGCTCAGATGATGGCAGGCTCGGATGTAACAGATGCTGCTAAGAGAAATGCAGCTGACTTAATGGAAAGTTTTAATGAATAAAATAAAAAGGACTTCTCAGTTTAAAGTGAAAATTACATTTGTACTGAAAAGTCCTTTATTTTTATGCTGTTTCGACGTTAAAGATCTCGTTTAAATCGATTATTCTAATTATGTTGTTATCATAGCTATCTAGTACGAAGCGCCCAGCAGATGTCCTTTTGATTAGTTGACCAATCTCAGTGTATCCATTTTGATAGGTCAGTAATATATATTCTTTATGAAAAAGTGCATGCTCTAAAATTCTAATAATTTTACCTGGATCTTGTGCAAAAGTAGTAAGCTTATTAATATTATAATTAAAGAAGTAATTATAAATTTGTTTACTATAATTATTAAGCGACTTTAATAAATTCATATCTCATTCCTCTATATCCCGAACTTGCGTTTGCACTATGTATTATACGAACAAACGTTTTTGATTGCAAGTGGAATTTATATCTCTTTGCGAAACTCTTGAAATTACTCGTTTTTTAGTGCAATATATTCTTGTTACTATAATTTTTAGGAGCGAAAATGGCACATCAAGGTTTATTATTAGTTTTATCTGGTCCTTCTGGCGTTGGTAAGGGGACCGTTAAAAGTGCAATGGTGAAGCAAAAAGCTTTTTCATTTGAATATTCTGTTTCAATGACTACTCGTAAGCCTCGTCCAGGCGAAGTTAATGGGAAGGATTATTATTTTGTTTCAGAGGATCGTTTCCAAGAAGCAATTAAAGGTAACGAGCTTTTGGAATATAATGAATATGTAGGCAATCATTATGGTACTCCACTTGCACCAGTGCAAAAGATGCTCAATGAAGGTAAAGATGTTTTACTTGAAATTGATGTTAATGGAGCAAAACAGGTTCGCAAGTTAATGCCAGATGGTGTCTTTATCTTTTTGACACCACCAGATTTGCACGAATTAAAACATCGAATTGTTAATCGCGGGACTGATTCTGACAAGGTAATTGCCATGAGAATGAAACAGGCACGTAAAGAGATTTTAATGATGGAAGATTATGATTACGCTGTAGTTAACGATACTGTTGCTAATGCTGTTGATCATATTAAGTCTATTGTTGAAGCTGAACACGTGCGTGTACCGCGAGTAATTAATGATTATAGAAATATGGTTAAGGAGGATTAACAGATGAAAATTACATACCCATCTATTGATAAATTGCTGTCTCGAGTAAATTCTCGTTATTCTCTTTCAGTTTTAGCTGCTAAAAGAGCTCATGAGATTCAAGCAGGCGCTCCATTAGCTTTAAAACACTATAAGTCTGATAAAGCAGTGGGCGAAGCACTTGAGGAAATTGCTGCTGGTAAAGTTACAATTGATCCTGAGCATCGTGAAGATATTGGCTAGAATCTTTTCCTTCATTGTTAATCAATGAAGGTTTTTTAGTAGGTGATAAGATAAATGATTGCGCAAGTTATTGTAGATGTAGCTGCTAAACAAACTGATCGAGTGTTTGAATATCATATTCCGAAGGAACTAAGTGATGTAGCTGTTGGATCAAGAGTGGTCGTTCCTTTTGGTCGACGAAAAGTACAAGGATTTGTAGTCGGAATCAGTGAAACAACTTCTTATACAGGAAAATTAAAAGATTTACTTGTTGTAATTGATGAATTGCCACCACTTACGCCAGAATTAATTGCTCTTTCTAAAACTTTAGCTGATAAAATTTTTTCATATCGAATTACAATTCTTCAATCAATGTTACCACGCGTAATGAAGGCGAATTATCGTAAAATTCTAGTTCCCCTTACAGATGAAATTAAAGAAAATACTCTTTTTAAAGGTGAACCGCTTGATTTAAATGAAGTTTCTGATCTTAAGACAATTGTAAAAATTAAAAAGCTTATAAAAAATAATCAAGCTAAGATCGAATATTTAGTTGAAAATAAAGCTAGGAAGAAACAAGTAGCTATATATCTTTTGACTAAAACTAGGGCAGAATATCAAGAGATTTTGGAAGGAATAAGAACAACAGCAAGAAATCAGCGAGCATTGCTTAATAATATCGTTGAAAAATATAGCGAATATCCAAAATTGGGTTCAAATATTGAATCTGAACTGGGAATCGCAAGTTCTACATTACGATCAGCCGAAAAAAAGGGATGGCTTTTAAAAAAAGAGCAGGAAATTTATCGCGACCCATTAAAAGATTTTGAATCTAATACTAGTAAGCATTCAGTTAAATTAAATTCAGAACAATTAGACGCCTTAAATTCAATTGGGACTAGTATTAAAGAAAAAGAGGCCAAGACTTTTCTTCTTGAGGGAATTACTGGGAGCGGTAAAACTGAGGTATACCTTCACGCTATCAGTACCACTCTTGAACAGAAGCGAAATGCATTGATGCTTGTTCCAGAGATTTCCCTAACTCCTCAAATGGTTAAACAAGTGAAAGAGCGTTTTGGAGATAATGTTGCTGTTTTACATAGTGGTTTATCTGAAGGTGAGAAATATGATGAATGGCGACGAATTAGACGGGGAGAAGCTCAAGTTGTAGTAGGAGCTAGAAGTGCAATTTTTGCCCCTTTAAAAAATATTGGTTTGATAGTAATTGATGAGGAGCATGAGTCTTCCTATAAGCAAAATGATACTCCTCGCTACCATGCACGTGATGTGGCTTTATTGAGAAGTAAGTTTCACAATTGTCCAGTTGTTTTAGGAAGTGCAACGCCTTCTTTAGCAAGCCGGGCGCGGGCTCAAAAAGGAAGATATGAATTATTACGTCTGACTAAACGTGCTAATCAAAAGTCGCTACCTAAAGTGGATCTAATAGACCTAAAAACTGTTGAATTTGCTGGTGGACAGTTTGATTTATCAATTCCATTAGTAGATGCAATTAAAGAAAAAATAGCTAAAAAAGAACAAGTTATTTTGCTTCTTAATCGTCGTGGGTTTGCTAGTTTTATGCTTTGTCGCAATTGCGGCTTTGTTTTAAAGTGCCCGAATTGTGATATCTCGTTAACTCTGCATAAAGATACTGGACAGATGCAATGTCATTATTGTGGCCATAAGGAGCCAATTCCAAGAAAATGTCCACATTGTCAGAGTGAAAAAATAAGATTTTTAGGTACGGGAACGCAAAAAGTTCAAGAAGAACTTGAAACTTTACTTCCTGACGCTAAAATCTTAAGAATGGACGTTGATACTACTAGGCGTAAGGGAAGCTATAAGAAGATTTTGGATAGTTTTGGTAATCATCAAGCCGATATTCTATTAGGAACACAAATGATTGCTAAAGGACTAGATTTTCCAAATGTTACTTTAGTGGGAGTAATTAACGCTGATACAGCCTTATCTCTTCCAGATTTTAATTCTTCAGAAAAAACATTTGATTTATTGACCCAAGTCGCTGGGAGAGCTGGAAGAGCTGAAAAAGCTGGTAGAGTTATGATCCAAACTTATAATCCGGAAAATTATGCAATAAAACTAGCGCAAAATCAGGATTATGAGGGATTTTATCAAAAAGAAATGCAGGTTAGATTTCAGGGAAACTATCCACCATTTTTTTATACTACCCTAATTACTGTTACATCAAAAAATGAACAGTCAGCTGCTAAAGAGGCATTCGTAATAAAAAGAAAATTAATGCGAGAGTTACATGCTCCAACTATTATTTTGGGTCCAACGCCAAGTAGTGTAGCTAAAATTAAAAATCAATATTATTACCAAATCTTGGTAAAATATAAGTATGAGCCTAAGTTGCATGATTTGCTTCATCAAGTTCAAGATGATGCACAATTAGCACAAAAACGTGGTTTGAATATATATATTGATAATGAACCAGAGAGAATAATGTAAATTTAGAAAGAAGTTGAATCTATGTCATCAGTTATTTTTTTAGGAACTCCAAATTTTGGTAGTGTCGTTCTGCAAGGATTAATTGAACAAGGATATGAAATTAAAGCGGTTGTTACTCAACCTGACAAGCGCGTTGGGCGTAAACAAGTAGTCCATCAATCTGCTGTTAAGGAAACAGCTTTGAAACATAATCTTCCAGTTTATCAACCTGCTAAATTGTCAGGATCAGAAGAACTTGCAGAATTAATGAAGATTGAACCAGATTTTATTATTACCGCTGCTTATGGGCAATTTTTGCCAACGAAGTTTTTGAAGTCAGCTAAAGTAGCTCCAGTTAATGTTCATGGTTCTCTTCTCCCTAAATATCGTGGTGGTGCACCAATTCAATATTCCGTTTTGAATGGGGATAAAGAGACTGGTGTCACCATTATGGAGATGGTGAAAAAGATGGATGCAGGAGATATTTTTGCCCAAAAAGCTTTGCCAATTACAGATGAAGATACAAGTGGTACTTTATTTGATAAGTTAAGTATTTTGGGAAGAGATCTTCTCTTAGAAACTTTACCTAAGTTTATCGATGGGACAGTTACTCGGACTGCTCAGGATGAGGATAAGGTTGTCTTTTCACCTAATATCTCTAAAGACCAAGAAAAGATCAACCTATCAATGACTGCTAAAGAAGCTAATAATCTAATTCGTGCCCTTAATCCTGATCCAGGTGCTTACTTTATGCTTGGTGGAAAGAGATTCAAAGTTTGGAAAGCAAAGCCATTGACTGAAAAGACTAGTTTTCCAGCTGGAACCTTAGTTACTAATAAAAAGAAATTCGTAATTAGTATGGCTGATGGTAGCCAATTAGAATTACTTGAAGTTCAGCCAACTGGTAAGAAGAAAATGAATATTAAAGATTATCTCAATGGTCAAGGTAGTCATTTTACAATTGGAGATAAGATAATTGATGAGTAATGCAAGAACGGTTGCTTTAGAAACTTTGATCAAAGTTTTTAATCAAAAAAGCTATTCTAATATTGCTTTAAACAATGAACTAATAAAACATGATTTAAAGCCAGCTGATAAGGCCTTAGCTACTAGAATTGTATATGGTACAATTCAATATAAAATATTTTTAGAGTATCAATTAAAACCGTTAATTAAAACAAAACTACGCGATAGTTTTTTAAAGCCGCTTCTTTTAATGTCTGCCTACCAGTACTTTTTCTTAGAGAAAGTACCAGCAAACGCGATTTTTGATGAGGCAAACAAGCTTGCTAAAAAATATAGTAAGAGAAATAGTGGCAGTTATAAGCTGATTAACGGAATTTTGCGTGCTTTAGAGCGTCAAGGTGAAATTTTGCCACCAACTAATGATTTAGTTGAATATTTAAGTATTAAAGAGAGTTTTCCTAAATGGTTAGTAGAATATTTATTAGATCATTTTGGTGAAAATAAAACAAAAGAAATTTTAGTACGAAGTAATCAACCTGCTGCTAATTCAATTAGAATGACTACAAAAGAGTCAGACTTTGAAGAAATCAAAGAAGAATTAAAAAAAGATAATTTTAGTTTTGAAGAGTCTAGTCTAACTCCGCATAATTTAAATTTGAATAAAGGTGGAGTAGCGCAAACCGCTCTGTTTAAAAATGGAAAAATTACTATTCAGGATGCTGCTGCTTCACTTGCTGTGGATGCGTTTGACTTTAAGGGGAGTGAACAGGTATTAGATGCATGTAGTGCCCCTGGTGGTAAGACGGTTCAAATCGCTGAAAACTTGACAACAGGTAGTGTAATTGCTTTAGATATTCATGAGAATAAACTAAGGCTTGTAAGAAATGCGGCCGAACGTCTTCATGTTAGTGATAAAGTAAAGACGAAGGCTTTAGATGCACGAAAGGCGAAAGAATATTTTAATCAAGGACAATTTGATAAAATTTTAGTAGATGCGCCTTGCTCGGGCTTAGGGTTGATTAGGCGAAAGCCAGAGATTAGATATGAAAAATCACTAAATGATATTAAAAATTTAGCAAAGATTCAGTTAGCTATTTTGGAAAGTGTGAGTGGGCTTTTAGCTAATGGAGGAGAATTGGTTTATTCAACTTGTACCATCAGCTATGAAGAAGATGAAGGAGTAGTTAAGCAATTTCTAAAAGTGCATCCCGATTTTGAGTTGATACCAGTTCAAGTAGGAAAGCTTCCTAAGCAAGAAATGGTACGTATTTTTCCAAGTAGTGACGGCAGTGACGGATTTTTTATTGCAAAATTAAAAAAACGAGGGTAAATAATTTTGATTAAAACAGCATTTGCTTCAAGTATTGGTAGAGTCCGAGAAACTAATCAGGACTTTGTAAAGGTATTTAAAAATCAAAATAATATTATTATGGGGATCGTTTGTGACGGTATGGGTGGCCATCAAGGAGGAGATGTTGCCTCAACGATGGCAGTTAGTCATTTAGGTCATAATTTTGAAAAAACAGATTTTACTGATCCTGACTTAGCTCAAAAATGGTTAACTGTACAATTAAGATTAGAAAATGAAACTATCTTGAATACAGCCGATCGTTTTTCTGATCTAAATGGAATGGGCACCACAATAGTTTTAGCAATTGCCTTTACGGAAAAGATCTTAATTGCCCATCTAGGTGACTCACGTTGTTATCTCTATGGAGGTAATGAATTTAAGCAAATTACTGAAGACCATTCTTTAGTCCATGAATTAGTTAAAATGGGCCAAATTACCGAGCAACAAGCTCGAAATCATCCTCAAAAAAATATTATTACTGAAACTTTAGGAGTCTCAAGTACTGTAAATCCAGAATTTGATATTCTTGAAGTACATGCTGGTGATATTTTTTTGCTTTGTACGGATGGATTAACAAATTCGTTAACTGATCCTCAAATTCAACAAATCCTTGCCACTAAAAATTTAAGTTTAAAAGAGCGTTGTAATAAACTTATTAATGAAGCTAATCGTTTAGGTGGTGGAGATAATATTACTGTTTGCTTGCTTGCCTATGTAGAAAAGGATGGTGACAAATAGCAATGGAGAAAGGCCATTTGCTTGGTGGTCGCTATAAGATTATCTCTGTTTTAGGCGAAGGCGGGATGGCTAATGTTTATTTAGCTGAAGATATTATTCTGCAAAGAAAAGTTGCAGTTAAAGTTTTGCGACTAGATTTGCAAAAAGATCCTCAAACTATTCAACGTTTCCAAAGAGAGGCACTTTCTACTAGTGAATTAAGTCATCCGCATATTGTTTCGATTCTTGATGTAGGAACAGACGGAAATTGTCATTATTTAGTAATGGATTATGTGGATGGATCTGATTTGGAAGAATATATCCAACATAATAATCCAATTCCTTTGCCTAAAGTAATTGATATCATGGATCAAATATTAAGTGCCGTTGCATTGGCGCATAAGCACAATGTGATCCATCGCGACTTAAAACCACAAAACATTTTAATGGATAAAAAAGGCAATATTAAAATTGTGGATTTTGGTATTGCAATTGCTTTAAATCAAAGTACGATGACGCAAACCAATACTGCAATGGGATCAGTGCATTATATCAAAATCTCGTGCATAAGGTACATGGAAATCGTTACAGGACACAACTGGGTTGCTCAACGTATTCCAGATGA
>NZ_CAJURR010000012.1 GCF_910589175.1 uncultured Lactobacillus sp. | reverse complement strand
CGTACGTACGGTGCAATGAGAGGGGCAAACTAGAAAAGTTTCCTCTACTCTATTTCAATCAAATGCCCACAAGCCCTTATTTTGCCGTTTTATAGCAATTATTGTTATAATAAATATGGAAGATAAATAGTCTTGAGGATGGAATTAGTATGAAAGATGAAGCTCAATCTCCACAGGAAGAAACTCCTAACACTTATTGGCGTTGGTTAGTAGAATCATGGCGCTATCCTTTAGGTCACAATCCTGCAGAGAAGTGGTACGGAGTTGTTACCTTATTAGGTGAAGATATTGTATTATTCATTGGTTTAGCAGTTGCAGGTAATTATATTGCTAACCTGTTTGACATGCCATTAGTACACCATGGATCTGGTGCAACTTTCTGGGCAATAGTAATTTTATTTGTTGTTCAGCTTATTACAATTCTTTGTTCCATGGTTGGTCACTTATTCGTGTTTGGTAACACAGGTGGCTTCTGGCAGTATGTTAATAAGGTTGCTCAAGTAACTAACTGGAACTTCTGGATTGCAATTTGTGCATTCTTTTTCTTAATTTTGAGTTTAAGCTCAGGCTTGCTTGGATTTGGAGAAGTTTTAGTTTGGATTTTCTATGCATTATTTGCATTGGGATCATTTCTTTTAGTTGTTTGCCCAGATCCGGGAACGGAAAATATGATTCACGACCCATTCTGGGGAGCAGTTATTTACTTAGTAATGGTAGCTGTAGTTTATGCCATCATTTGGGGCATAGCATTAAGTATTTTAATTAACTTGTAGGAGAATCATTATTTCCTATATAAAAAGGTGTTGATCATCTTCGCTTATTGCGATGAATGATTAACACCTTTTGTTTTGAAAATATTTATGAATTATTCTTCTGCATGTTTGACTTCAGGTAAGTTAGATAACTTGTGATAATTCATCTGAATTCTTAAAGCTGCGTAAATTGGTTTTCCACCTAAGAGATCTAACACAAAGTAAGCGATAAAAGTAGTAATCAGCATTGGGAAGATCTGCTCAACTGACCCAACCATTTCTGTTAAAAGCGTTAAAGCTGTAAAAGGAGCCTTTTCAATTGCACCAAAGTAAGCACACATAGAAGTGACAATTATAATGCCGTAACAACGCTTAGGAGCAATATTAAAGTGAATCATAATTACTGCAAATACAACGCCCAGAAGTGCTCCTAGAACTAAGATTGGCATAAAAATACCACCAGGTACAGAGGCACCATAAGAGATCATAGAAAAGATAAAGCGAACAATAAACCAAATTAATGGAAGTAACATTAAACTCAAAGTCCCCGTTTGGATATTTTTCATGAAAATCGGTTCAAAAAGACTAGAAATGAAATCATGAGAACCGCCAAGTAAAGTTGCATTCCATAAACCAATTGGAATTACTAGGAGTAAGGGGATGATACTGTGATAAATCTTAGGTATCTTAGTAAGTTTTGAATAAACTGGCTTCAGACTTAAGAGACAATATTGATAGAGCTGAGCCAGTAAGCCTAATGCCACGCCCATAATAGTAACAAACCAATAGGAGGTAAGTGGCAAGGATTTTTCTAAAGGAAGATAAAGGCAAGGCTGAGTACCAAAAAAGAATAGTGTCATTAAGTCGGAAGACATAGCGGCAGCTAGGGCCGTCAAAACTTCTTTGGGTGTAAAGTTAAAGGTTATTTCTTCTACTAGAAAGAAAACCCCAGCTAAAGGAGCCGAAAAAGCTGCACTAAGGCCAGCCGCTATACCGCAGCCTTGCAGGCGCTTAAGATCATCCGGATCGGCATGGAAAAGATTTTCACCAAAAGCTTGCCCCACCATTGCACCCATTTGAATACAAGGACCTTCACGTCCTAAAAATAGACCGGGACAAATTGCAAGAAGTCCACCTACATATTTTCGCCATAAAATGCTCCACCAATTCATCTTGTTTTCATTAAGCATTACAGCTTCAACTTGAGGTACACCAGAACCAGTAATGTTATTCAACACTGGTTTAATGACTTGACCAAGGATAAAAACAATTAATAAAGTAGCAATAACATACGGAATTAAGTAGATTGGCTTTTGACGCATTAAAGGATAAATGAAAAAGAGAAATTTCATTGTGTGGTCAATAATCCATCGAAAGGTACCAACAATTAGGCCCGTTATCATTCCAATCATAATCCCTTGTAAGAAAATAAAGAAAAAGTTTGATGTAAACGGCTTAGCTAAGACTTGCTTGGCAGTTTTAATCATTTCTTCACCAGCTTTCTAAAAATTACTTATTAAGTTTAGTTTACATCAATTAATATTTAAGCCAATAAAAATAACGATAGCTGTTTGACATCGTTATTGATTTACTTATCGCCATCAAAAATAGAAGATTTTACAATAACATAATCTACTACACGGATTGCACTTAGATCTTTACCACCAGCATAGGAGATTGAAGATTGTAAATCTTCCTGCATTTCACGCAAGGTATCCTTAATATAACCACGGTAAGGAACTAGCATTTGCTTTCCTTCAACATTACGGTAAGCTCCTTTTTGAACCTCGGAGGCTGACCCCCAGTATTGCTTATATCTCTTACCATCAATTGTAATTAAGTTGCCAGGAGATTCTTCATGTCCTGCAAATAGAGATCCAATCATTACCATTGAAGCGCCAAAGCGAACAGACTTGGCAATGTCACCGTTGTGGCGAATACCACCGTCAGCGATCAATGGCTTTCTGGCTGCTTTGGAACACATTCTAAGTGCTGCTAATTGCCAGCCTCCGGTACCAAAACCAGTTTTTAACTTAGTAATACATGCTCTACCAGGGCCTACGCCGACTTTAGTTGCATCAGCTCCAGCGTTTTCTAATTCACGAACTGCTTCAGGAGTTGCAATGTTGCCAGCTGTTAAAAATGTATCAGGCAACTTATCTTTAATGTATTTAATCATCTTAATTACATAATCTGAATGGCCGTGAGCTACGTCGATTGTAATATATTCAGGAATAATCTTTTCTTTAGCTAAGTAGTCAATAAAGTCATATTCGCTATCTTTAATTCCAACTGAAATTGAGGCAAATAAACCTTTATCATGCATCGTTTTAATAAAATCAGCTCGTTTTTCTGGATAAAAACGGTGCATTACATAATAATACCCATTTTCTGCTAGCCAAATAGCCAAATCTTCATCAATAACGCTTTCCATGTTTGCTGGAACGACAGGAATTTTAAATGTCCGGCTTCCAAATTTAACACTAGTGTCAGCTTCCTTACGGCTTTTAATGATGCATTTATTCGGTACAAGTTGAATATCATCATAATCGAAGGCTTCCATACTAAAGTAATTGCTCATGTAATATACCTCATGCTTTTTTTAAAACTACATGAGTTAATATACGGGGGTTGTTAGGTAAAGTCAAGAGCAAAAATGAATGTTTATTTTATTAGTTATTAAAAACGTTCGGAAATAATTGACTATTGAAGCTTAGATTGTTAAACTAGTCTTCGGTTTTAAGAAAATGATTTTTATGAGGTGAAATCAAATGACAGCAATAGCAGTTGTAGGTAGTCAATGGGGCGACGAAGGAAAGGGTAAAATTACTGATTTCTTAAGTAAGGATGCAGCAATGGCTGTACGTTCAAATGGTGGTAACAATGCAGGCCACACAATTGAAATTGGTGACAAGACTTTCAAGATGCGCCTAATTCCATCTGGAATTTTTGCTGCTAAGAATGGTGCTGTAATTGGTAATGGTGTAGTTATCAATCCAGAAGTAATGTTCGGAGAATTAGATAATCTTGAAAAAGAAGGCATCGATATTAGTGGTTTAAAGATTTCTAATCGAGCACATGTAATTATGCCTTACCACATTTTGCAAGATACTTATCAAGAAGAAGCTAAGGGTGACAAGAAGATCGGAACTACCAAGAATGGTATCGGTCCTTGTTATATGGATAAGGCTTCAAGAATTGGTATTCGTGTTTGCGATTTACTTGAAAGAGATACTTTTGAAGAAAAATTACGTACTAGTTTAGCTGAAAAGAATGCTTTATTTACTAAGGTTTACGGTAAGCCTGAACTTAAATTTGAAGACATCTTTGAAAAGTACCTTGAATACGGTCAAAAGATGAAGAAATACGTTACTGATACTTCAGTAGTTGTAAACAATGCTTTAGATAACGACGAAAAAGTTCTTTTTGAAGGTGCACAAGGAGTAATGCTTGATATTGATGAAGGTACATACCCATACGTAACTTCTTCAAACACTATTTCAGGTGGAATTGCTTCTGGTATCGGAATGGGTGCTAACCGCTTAGATACTGTTATTGGTGTCTGCAAGGCTTACACCACTCGTGTTGGTGAAGGACCATTCCCAACTGAATTATTAGATGAAGTTGGTGATCGCATTCGTGAAACTGCTCATGAATACGGTACTGTTACTGGTCGTCCACGTCGTGTTGGTTGGTTTGATTCAGTTGCTCTTCGTCACGCTAAGCGTGTTGCTGGTATCAACGCTTTAAGTTTGAACTTATTAGATGTCTTTTCTGGTTTTGACAAGATTAAGATTTGTACTGCTTATGAACTTGATGGTGAAAAGATTGACTACTACCCAGCAAGTTTGAAGGAATTATACAGATGTAAGCCAGTTTACGAAGAACTTCCTGCATGGGAAGAAGATATTACCAATGTAAAGACTTGGGAAGATTTACCAGAAAATGCTAAGAAGTTCTTGAACCGCGTTTCTGAATTAGTAGGTGTTCCTTTAGTTACTGTTTCAGTTGGTCCAGATCGTGAACAAACTATTGTTTTGAAGAATCCTTGGGAAATGTAATTTATGTTAGAACGTTATACTCGTCCAGAAATGGGCAAAATTTGGTCCTTAGAAAATAAATACGCTGCTTGGCTAAAGGTAGAAATCGCTGCAACTAATGCTTGGGCAGAACTTGGTGAAGTGCCAGAAGCAGATGCTAAGAAGATTGCAGACAATGCTTCTTTTACAGTTGAGCGTGTTTCAGAACTTGAAGCCATTACCCACCATGATGTGGTTGCTTTCACTAGAACAGTTTCTGAAAGCTTAGGTGAAGAGAAAAAGTGGGTTCACTTCGGTTTAACTTCAACTGATGTTGTAGATACTGCACAAGGCTATATTTTAAAGCAAGCTAATGAGATCATTTTGAAAGATTTAGAAGCTTTAAAAGAAACTATTGCAGATAAGGCTAGAAAATATAAATACACTGTTGAAATGGGACGCACTCACGGTGTTCAAGCAGAACCAACTACTTTTGGTTTGAAATTAGCTCGTTGGTATGCGGAAATTAATCGTGACATTGAACGCTTTAAAGTAGCTGCTAAAGATGTTGAATCTGGTAAGATTTCTGGAGCTGTTGGTACTTTTGCTAATGTCCCACCAGCAGTTGAAACTAGCGTTTTAAAGCAGCTTGGTTTAACTCAGCAACCAGTTACTAGTCAGGTTTTGCCAAGAGACTTACATGCATACTACATTGCTACGATTGCTTTAATTGCCACAAGCATTGAAAATTGGGCAACAGAGATTCGCGGTTTGCAACGTAGTGAAATTCATGAAGTTGAAGAACACTTTAGAGCTGGTCAAAAAGGCTCTTCTGCAATGCCTCACAAGCATAATCCAATTGGATCGGAAAACTTATGCGGTATGGCTCGAGTAATGCGCGGATTTATGGTGCCAGCTTATGAAGATGTGGCTTTATGGCATGAGAGAGATATTTCTCATTCAAGTGCTGAGCGTGTAATTTTACCTGATGCAACCATTGGAATTGATTACATGTTGAACCGTTTTAACAGGATTTTGACTAACCTCGATGTTTTCCCTGAGACAATGCTTAAGAACATGGATCGTACTTATGGTTTGATTTATTCACAACGTGTGCTCTTAAAGTTAATTGATGAAGCAGGCTTATCACGTGAAAAAGCTTACGATATGGTGCAAAAATTAGCTAATAAGTCATGGCAAGAGCAAACTTCATTTAGAAAGTTAATTGAAGATAGTGAAGTTATGAATTACTTGTCTGAAGACGATTTAGATGATGCATTTGATTATCATTATCACTTGAAGCATGTTGATGAAATTTTTGAAAAGTGCGGTTTAGACTAAGATAGAAACTAAAACGTTTTGTTAGATATAATTATGTCTGACAGAACGTTTTTTATTTTGGGGAGGAAAATATATTAATGAATCAAGAACTACTAAATAAACTTGAGCATTTAACTGAAATATATAAATCAAGGTACTGGGGAAGTGATATGACAGAAGATACGCGTCCTAAAAATTTAGATCACCATTCTGAAGAAAATGCTATTTTTTATACATTGCCAACTGCTTTAGACTATCAAAGAAATTCTAATACTTTGTGGAAAAGTGCTACAGCTACTTTTGAGGATAATGAGACTAATTTTGTATTTAAACCACAAGAAGTGGGGGATAAAGATTTTATTGAAGTACAGGCAGCCTTAACTAAATATAGTTTGGCTTTGCAGAAAAATAAGCAGACACAAATTTGGATTAGACTTTGTCAGACTTTAGTTAATAATTTCAATGGGAAAGTAACTGATTTTTTTGCTTATTTTGACAATGACATTCAAAAAGTTCGTCATTATATGCAGGTAGAGAGGAAAAAGGATTTTCCATACCTGTCTGGTAAAAAATTGTGTAATTACTGGCTATATGTGATGTATCAGTATACGAATCTACCTTTGATTAATACTGATCAAATTTATATTGCTGCAGATCGGCATATTATTAGAGCTACGCATAAACTTGGGCTGATTACAGATGAAGAAGTAGAAAGTACAAAAGTACAGGATTATGTAATAAAAGCTTGGATTGAAGCACTAAAGGGTACCAATTATGTACCTATTGATTTTCAATCTGCGCTTTGGTTATGGTCAAGGAATGGATTTAAGGAAGAATTATAATTAAAGGAAAAGTATCATGAAACATGAACATTCAGCAGGTGCAATTATCTGGCGCAAGAAAAATAACGAAATCCAATATTTATTAATTCAAAGTCAGCCTTATAAGCAATTTAAGAGTGCGTGGGCTTTTTCAAAAGGACATCTTGAAGCTGGAGAGACAGCGCAAGAAGCTGCAAAACGAGAAATTTTTGAAGAAGTAGGATTAAAGCCTGAATTTAATTTTGATTTTAGTAAAAGCTATTCATATCAAGTTACTTCAGAAATTGAAAAGACCGTAACTTTATTTTTAGCAAAATACAATTCTCATCAGGAAATAAAACGACAAGAAAGTGAAATTAGGCAGACTGCTTGGCTAAACTATGAAGATGCACAAAAAAGAATCAGAGAGCAAAACTTTAAGGAATTTAGTTTTGAAGATTTATCCTTTATTCTGGAGAAGGCTAATGATTATTTAAATGGATATTGATTCTGAGAATAATCAGTGTGATGAGATTCTCTATAATTTAAGCAAGATTATATCTAGTTAAAATTAAATACAATGTATATAAATTGTAGTATAATTTTAGAAAAGGGGAGTGATTAATATGGCACATACATATAGTTATCGTGCAGATTCTAAAGATCATGATGAAGTTAAAAGAATTTTAGATAATCTCGGTTTAGACATGTCTACTAGTATTAAAATGTATTTTAAACAAATTATTAGACATAATGGAATTCCCTTTTCAGTAACCAATTCTAATACGCTTACAGACGATACTAAGAAAGCTCTTTTACTGGCAGAAGCTAAAGATATGGGCTTAATTGAAGACGATACTCCAGCCTTTAAAGATACTAATAAATTGATTAGTTATATGAAAAAACGTGCAAAGGAATTAGAGTAATGTATGAAATAAAGGCCGAAGATAATTTTATTCAGGATGTAAATCGTTGGAGTAAGAAAGTTCCTGAGTTATGGGATGAAATTCAAGCAATAACTTCATATATGCAAGAAACTGGAGAAATACCGGAAGAATAGGATCCACATCTTTTAACTAATGAGGAATTGAATTATGTAGGATATTTTGAATTTCATTTATTTGAGGGGAAACTTGATTTGCTTGTTATTCATACAAAAAACAAAAATAAAAAAGTCTTTCGATTGGTTAGACTAGGGTCTCATAATGAATTATTTCATTCTGATTTACGATAATTAAAATTAAAGTCGTCGATATCAAACGGCTTTTTATTTTGCTCATTTTTATCTAAAATAAGACTTGAATACAATTAAAATAAGAAAGCGTATATAAAAATGTCAGAACCAAATTATGCCAAGTTAGAAGCAAATAATCCTCATTTAGATAAAGATAAGCCATATCCACTAGCAGGAATCTTAGTTGTGGACTTCACCCATGTCTTGTCAGGTCCAACTTGTACAAGAATGCTTGCCGACGCAGGTGCACGAGTAATTCATATTGAAAGAAAAACAGGGGATGATACCCGCCACATGGGACCATACATTGCAGATGGTTCAAGTGAATACTTTAGAATCTGTAATGCAGGTAAAGAATCAATTGCTTTAGATTTGAAAGATCCAAAAGATCATGCTTTAGTCGAAAACATCATTGCTAAGGCTGATATAGTTGTAGAAAACTTCCGTCCAGGTGTAATGACACGCCTAGGATTTGATCCAGAAGAAATGGTTAAAAAGTATCCAAAGCTAATATTTGCTTCTATTTCTGGTTTTGGTCAATACGGACCATGGTCTAAACAGGCGGCTTACGATACCATTGTTCAGGCAGTATCTGGATTAATGGATGCTACAGGTGAACCAAACGGTAAGCCAACACGTGTTGGAACTTCAGTTTCTGATGTTGTTGCAGGAATCATGGGCTATAGCGCGATTACCACTGCTTTAGTAGCAAGAGAGCGAACAGGAAAGGGTACAACTGTAGATGTTTCGATGCTAGATTCTACCTTCTCTTTAATGGTGCAAGACCTAATGATTGCTCTTGGGCCACATGAAGTACCACACAGAATTGGCAATCGTCATCCTGATATGTATCCGTTTGATACTTTTGATTGTCAAGATCAGCCAATTGCTATTTGTTGTGGAAATGATCATTTATGGGGATTATTATCTAATGCATTAGGGCATGAAGAATGGATTAATCAAGCAGATTTTAAGACAAATGATTTGCGTGAGAAAAACTGGCAAAAAGTTAAAAATGCAATGCAGGATGTACTTAAAACTAAGACTGCTGCTGAGTGGGATAAGATCTTACATGAAGCAGGTGTGCCAGCTGGTTTAGTTTTGAATGTGGATAAGACTAGACGCCTTGATCAAATTATTGAGCGCGGGATGGTTAAGACGCTACCTGATGGCAATGAAGTTTTAGGTTCACCACTTAAATATGGAACTTGGAATTCATATGGTTTACAAAAAGATGCACCAAAACTAGACGAACAAGGTGAGCAGATTCGTAAGGAATTTGAATAAAAATAAACATGAAAAAAGATCAAGATTTTCTATTTTTTGTGAAGTGAGCCGTAAAAGTTAGACACTTTTACGGTTTTTACTATGTCAAAATTAAATAAAAAACAAAGATTAGATATTTATAATCAATGGAAATCAGAAGGTAAAACAATTTCATCTATCGCAAGATCAGAAAACATGAACTTAGGTTCCTTAAGCTACATGATTAAACTTATTGATCGATATGGAATTGCAATCTACGATAGACCCAATGAAGTATTTACCAAAGAATTCAAAGAAGAAGCTATTGAGCAAGCTTTGACAGGCACCAAATCGATTAAAGATGTGTCTTTAGAGCTAGGATTAAGAAGCAATGGTATCCTGTTTAATTGGATTCGCGAATACAAGAAAAACGGGTATAATGTCGTTATCAAGAAGAAAGGACGACATTCTGCTCATGAGTCAGAAAAAGCAAGTCCAGATATCGCACAAGGATTTAGAGAAGCGGATCCGGCAACTCGAAGAAGAAAATTTGAAATTGCGTATCGTCAACGCCTACGTAAAAAAACTAAACGCCTTGGATCAGAAACATCACAAGAAATAGCTCAGGCAGTCACTGAACTAAGGCGAGAATTCAAAGTTAGCTTGGACTATATCTTTACAGTCTTGGCTCAAAATAAAGATTTGCCTTTAATAGCTCGCAGTACTTACTACAACATCATTAAACCTAAAGACAAGAAGGATAAGTCTAAGAGAAAGAAACCAATTTTCTTGTTCAGACTAAAAGAAATCTTCGACTATCATCAAAGACGTTATGGCTATCGTCGTGTGGCTATGCAATTGCGAAAAGAAGGCTATACCGTTACCGATCGAGCAGTTCGATACTGGATGCATAAACTTAAGCTCAAAGGTCGCAGACGCAATAAGCGCAAGTACTCTAGTTATAAAGGCACGATTGGTAAGATAGCTCCTAATTTGATTCAGCGATGCTTCTTTGCCATACGACCAAATATGAAATGGTATACAGATATCACTGAATTTCACTTAAATGGCCAGAAACTTTACTTATCACCAATTCTTGATGGCTGTGGTGGTGATATCGTTTCTTATTCAATCTCACGTCATCCAGATATGAATTTAGTTATGTCCATGCTCAATAAGGCGTTTGCCAAGCATAAGGCACTTAATGCTTGTATTTTTCACACAGATCAGGGCTGTCAATATCAGAGCAGAGTTTATCAGCGAGCTTTAAAGCTTCATGGCATCACGCAAAGCATGTCTCGTAAAGGCAATTCCATGGATGATGGTCTAATGGAAAACTTCTTCGGTCTGCTCAAAACAGAAATGTTCTATGATCAAGAATACAAGTATCATAATCTCGAAGAATTAGCACACGCAATTGAAGAATATATCGAATACTATAACAATGAAAGGATAAAGAGCAGACTAAAAGGCTTAACTCCGATTGAATATCGAAATCAAGCCTTAGTCAGCTAGAACAAATATTTGTCTAATTTTTACGTCTCAGTACATTGAGAATCTTGATCTTTTTTCGTGTGGTGTGAAGATTTTTTTAACATTAAATCTTTCTTTCTAGTATATTCTAAACTTTACTATTGTTATATAATTAATAAAAAATTAATAAATAATAAAAATGCTAGGAGATGAAATTATGACTATTGGAGAAGCACTATATGAAGAGCGAAAAAAATTAGGATTAACGCAAGAAAATATGGTGAGGGGAGTTATTAATAAAGGACATTATTCTAAGATTGAACGAGGATTAGAGAATATTTCAATTGATACATTGTTTAGAATTATTTTGAAACATCATATTGATATTAGTGACTTTTTCAATAAAGTGAAAGACAATTATTATACTTTTGAAGATAAAAAGGCTGAAGAATTAAAGCAAAAGATAATGTACGCTTTTAATAATAATCAAAGGGAAGAATTAAGAATATACTTAAATGAAATTTTGGATTTAAAAGAGCATCAGATTTTTAAATATCGAACAGTAATTGCTATTGCATCTTTAGAAAATAATTTGTCTGACTTAAGTCCATCTCTTAAAAATAAGATAATTACTAAATTTTACGAACGCGAAAATTGGTTTGAAAATATTGGAGCATTACAGTTATTTTCTGACTGTATGAAAATATTTACTTTGGAACAGTTAGATTATTTTCTTGAGCAACTGTTAAAGCATTATCAAAAACATACTTATTCTGAAAATATGCAAGAAAGAATAGCTATTATTTGCAATAATTATCTTTGCTATTGTTATAAGCAAAAAATGGGTGGAAGTAATATTCAAAATGCATTGAGTTATTTGAAAAAACTGGAATCTACTGGTCATTTTCTGCTCTATAAATATGTTATGATCTATATTTTTATTTATTTGAAGGCAATATAGAAAAAGCAGATCAAATAAAGAAATTGCTGATTAATTGTGGATATCAAGACTGTATTGAACGATGGCAAATTTAGTTGTGTCTGACGCAACTAATTAAGTAAATATGAAAAACAGTGTGATAATTGTGAGCAACAAATGATAAATTTTAAGCTATCATTTGTGAAAATGTAATATTTATGCTTATGGAGGGAAAAATGAAATTTAATCTAAAAAAATAGTAACTAGTTTATTAATGTTGTCAATCTTAGGTGTTTTTTAAACATCTAAGGTTGATGCGGCTGATGTAAACACTAGTAGGAGTGAGTCATCAGTGGGTGTAAACCAATACACTCCTTCAAGAATTTGGATTATTTTGGGAGCTTATGATAACAGTCCGACTCATTATTTTGAATATAATGGTTATCGTGGATATTTATCTAGAGTTACTCGTGAAAGGATAGTTGGGAGAGGATCGATGACTCTTTATAGAGGCTACCTATATAGTAGAAATGTACGTAGTATACCTACCCCTTATTCTCGTAATCCACAATTATTGAAAGATGTCTTAAGTTTGGAGGATAAATAAAATGTCAGTGAAAAAATTATTATTAGCAATGCTTTTATCATGTAGTGTAGGAGTAACGTATGTAAATAATACAGCTAAAGCACAAGTAGTATCTCCAAAAAATGAGGTTTCCCTCCAGGTATATAGACCTAGTAAAAATGGACCGTTATATAAATATGTATCTAATGTTTATAGATATAGTGCTTGGCAAAGAGGAGATAATTGGAATCTAGCCAATACTACTCCTGATAAGGTTTACTATAATGATGGTAAATATAACGGGTATCTATATCGAAAGGGTACTTGGATGGAACATAATTATAGAACTAATAAAACTAGATGGGTGTCAGTATATGGGGGAAATGTTAGGTTAGTAGCATATGGACTTGCTACGAACTATTAAATGTACGAGGACAAAGATGAAAAATAAGAAATTAGTTGTGACTGCTTTAGTAGCTTTATTATTTTTAGTAGGCGGTGGAGTATGGTTTTATCATAATCAGACAACTGTCCCTAAAGGCTGGGTTAATCAAAGCTTAATGACTTTGGAAAAATCAGATAATAAACTAAGTAATTCTTTTTATTTGATGTTTGACAAAAATACGGCTTATTTAGCTACACGCTTAGGGGGTAATGAAGAAAGTAAACCTTCAAAATTAAGTAAAGATATTTTGAATGCTTTTTCATTGAAAGAAAATGAACGTCCACAAGCAGGTCAGTGGGTAAAATTAGGCCGAGTTAAAACCGAAAAGTTAAAAAATGGTTACAAGTTTAAAACGCGTAAAGTAAGTTTTATTTTGAAAAAGACTTCTAAAGGTGCCTATCAAAGTCAAGATGGTACTTATTGGCAATTTGTTCCAGAAGGAGTGACAGAAAGCAAATAATCAAAATGGATATAAGTGATATTAATATTAATCAATATAAAAAATATGCCTAGTTAGATTAACAAAATCTAATTAGGCATATTTTTATTTATAAGTATTGGAGAAAGTGAGTATAGTTAATCTCGATCTTGCACTTTATTCAAATTCATCAAGGGCTTCTAAGGCATTTTCCCAGTCAGTGTTTGCTTGATCTAATTGCTCTTGAACAGCAGATAATTTTTCTTGCAATGGTCCAAGCTTTTCAAATGAAGCGGCAATATCTGGATTTGCCATTTCAGTTTGAATTTCTTTTTCTTCTGCTTCTAATTTTTCAATCTTAGCCTCGGCATCGCTAACTGCACGTTCTAGTTTTCTCTTTTGAGAATCGCGTGCCTTTTGTTCTTGATAGGAAAGTTTACCTTTATTTTGATTAGCACTAGTAGCACTTTCAGTTTGTTCAGCTTTTGCTTCTTGAACAGCCGCAGCTTGTTTAGCTTTTTCATCTAAGTAGTAGGAATAATTACCATTGTAAATCTTAGCGTGATCATCACGAACTGAAATAATCTTATTAGCTAACTCATTAATAAAGTAACGGTCATGAGAAACAAAAAGCAAGGTTCCATCGTAATTATCTAGTGCTTCTTCTGAATGGTTAAATTATCACGCTGCTCAAGAAAGAATTAGAAAAGGAGTTTAGATCTGAAGACTTGTCAGCAATTTTGGATAAGGCTAATGATTATTTGGTGAGTCGTGAGGGATAGAAGGAAACATACTTTTGAAAAAATTAGACAGAAACTTAGGATTAGTTTTAAACCAGAGATATAGAGGAATTAACAACCAAAAGTAACTAATTAACACGAGTCAAATTAATCATCTAGATAAAGAATTCAGTTTTCTGAATTCTTTTTTTGTTATAAAATTAATAAAAAATAAATAAAATCAAATAAGGAGATGAGATTATGAAAATTGGACAGGCGTTAAAAGAAGAACGTCAAAAATTAGGCTTAACTCAGAAACAGATGATAAAGGGCATTATTAACAAGGATCATTATTCAAAAATAGAGCGTGGATTAGAAAGTATTTCAATTGATACTTTATTTAGAATTATTTTGAAACACCATATTGATATCAGTGATTTTTTTAATAAAGTTAAGTATGATTACTATACGTCTGAAGATAAAAAAGCTGAAGAATTGAAGCAAAAGATGTTGCATGCTTTTAATAACAATCAAAGGGAAAAAATAGGAATTTATTTAAATGAAATCCTAGATTTAAAAGAGCATCAACTTTTTAAATATCGAACAATAATTGCTATTGCTTCTTTAGAAAATAGCTTATCTGACTTAAGTCTAGCCTTTAAAAATAAAATAGTTACTAGATTTTCAGAACATGAAAATTGGGTGGAAAATATCGGTGCATTACAATTATTTTCTGATTGTATGAAGATATTTTCTTTAGAGCAAGTAGACTATTTTCTTGGTCAATTATTAAAACATTATCAAAAGAATTCTTGTTCTGAGAGTATGAGGGAAAGAGTAGCAATTATTTGTAATAATTATCTTTGTTATTGCTATAAGCAAAAATTAAACGGAGATAATATTGAAGCTGCATTAGATTATTTAGCGAGCTTAGAAACGACTACTCATTTTTTGCTTTATCGAATTTGTCATGAGTTATATTTTAATTTATTTAGTGGGAATACAGAAAAAGCAACTCAAATAAAAAAATTGCTGATGAAATGTGGATATAAAGATTGTATGGAATATTGGCAAATTTAGTTGTGTATAGCACAACATAATGAATAAAAACTGAAAAAGCTGTGATAATTATAAACAACAAATGATAAATATAAATTTATTATTTGTGTAAATATTTCTAGATAGGAAAAGTGAGCTATGAAAAATAAAAAACTATTTGTGGCTACTTTTGTAGCATTATTGCTTTTCGTTGGTGGAGGAGCATGGTTTTATCATAATCAGACCACGGTTCCTGAGGAATGGGTTGGTCAAAGTCTAATGACTTTAGAAAAAGAAGATAACCGGTTAAGTAATTCTTTTTATTTAATGTTTGATAAAAATACTGCTTATATTGCCACACGCTTAGGTGGCAATGAAGAGAGCAAGCCATCAAAATTAAGTAAAGATATTTTAAATGCCTTTTCGAAGAATGGAAATACTCGACCACAAGCTGGTGAATGGGTGAAATTAGGACGGGTTAAAACTGAGCGATTGAAAGATGGCTATAAAATTAAAACAAGGAAAGTAACCTTTGATTTAAAAAAGGCTTCTAATGGAGCATACCAAAGTCAAGATGGTACTTACTGGCAATTAGTTCCTAAAGGGGTGGAAAATAAACAATAAAAATGGACATTAGCGATATTAATATTAACCGTATACAAAAATATGCCTGATTAGACCAAGATAGATCTAATTAGGCATATTTTTTATGTTTAATTATTGTTTCCAGCTAGCATCAAATTTTTGCTTGGCAGTCTGAATAGCTGGATTAATATTTTTCTTCTTTTTAGCATCAGCTAAGATTGCTTGCATACTTGCTTGAACTTGGTCATAAGCAGGTGTGGCATTCTTAGTTACTGGTAAGAAGTACAAGTCTTTAGTAGTCTCAGCCAAGATTGCTGATACTTTACTTGTATTAAGTGACTTGTAAGCTTGTGAGTTTAGGACTTGCGTATTAACTGGCATATAGCCGGTAGTTTTAGTCCAGTAGAATTGTTCTTTCTTACTGGTCAAGAATTTTAGATACTTGAAGGCAGCTGACTTTTGTCTAGCGCTAGCCTGGTTAAACATATAAATATCAGTTCCTTGTTGCGCATTAACCTTGCTTGGACGAGGGGCAATGCCAAATTGATATTCTTTCTTCAAGCCTTGTTTTAGATATGCTTCATTAGCAGTTGAACCGATAAACATTGCTACCTTACCAGAATTAAATGGGGTAGACATATATTTTTCAGTACCAGCTTGCATGAAGTAGCCCTTACGAACCCCATCAGCGTAGTAGTCAATTACTTCTTTTGAATCTTTACCAGAAAAGTTAATCTTCTTAGTAAAGTTGATGCCTTTTTCCTTCATCCCCAACATATAGTAATTGTTTAAAGCATCAAAACCAGCCCCAGTTACTTGATGGTCACTCTTTTGATAGATCTTTTCAGAAGCAGACTTAAGCTCGCCCATTGTTTGCGGAACTTTGAGATTATATTGATCTAGTAAAGTCTTATTATAGAAAAGTACTTCAACTGACTTATTGAATGGGACTCCGTATTGAGTATTGTTAATTTTTGCGCCGTTCCAAAGTGCTTGCTTAATATTACTTTTAGCATAGGGGCCCCAGCCAAGGTCATCATTTTTAACATAAGGAGTGAGGTCAACTAGCATTTTTTGCTTAGCGGCATTATACAACCATCCTGGATAAGCCTGGGTGATAGTCGGCAAATTATCAGGTGATTGCATTGTTGAGGAAAGCTTAGACTGAAGATCCGCATAATTACCGCCTTGGCTTTCAAGCTTGATCTTGATTTTTGGATTTTCTTTTTCAAAGTCCGCAGTCATCTTCTTGAGGGCTTTTTCAGAAGAACCGGTTAATGAATACCAAAAAGTTACCGTAGTATTCTTGGTAATCTTAGTCGGAATTTTGCTACTAGACTCCTTAGTTTGAGTCTTAGAGCATCCAACTGCTAAAAGTGCCGTTCCAATTGCGGCAAGAGTTAACATCTTTTTTCTAAATTTCATTTTTCTTCTCCCGTCAATTCATTTTGACAGGTACTATTTTAACATGAATTTAAAATTAGCCGAAAATTTTTAAAATAATAAAAAACCATCCCTCATCGGATGGTCAAAAATTATTCAAATTCATCTAGTGCTTCTAAAGCATTTTCCCAGTCAGTATTTGCTTGATCTAGTTGCTCTTGAACAGCAGATAATTTTTCTTGAAGAGGTCCAAGCTTTTCAAAAGAAGCAGCAATATCTGGATTAGCCATTTCAGTTTGAATCTCTTGTTCTTCATTTTCTAATTTTTCAATTCTAGCTTCTGCATCACTAACAGCGCGTTCTAACTTACGTTTTTGTGAATCACGAGCCTTTTGCTCTTGATAGGAAAGTTTACCCTGATTTTGATTAGCACTAGTAGTACTTTCAGTTTGTTCAGCTTTTGCTTCTTGAACAGCAGCAGCTTGTTTAGCTTTTTCATCTAAGTAGTAAGAATAATTACCATTGTAGATCTTAGCGTGACCATCGCGAACTGAGATAATCTTGTTAGCTAACTCATTAATAAAGTAACGGTCGTGAGAAACAAAGAGCAGGGTGCCGTCGTAATTATCTAAAGCTTCTTCAAGCACTTCTTTAGCTTCAATATCTAAGTGGTTGGTAGGTTCGTCCATTAATAAGAAATTGTCTTTTTCAAGAGACAAAACAGTTAGAGTAAGTCGAGCCTTTTGACCACCAGATAATTGACCAACAGTCTTATCGATATCTTCGGCAGTGAATAAGAAGGAAGCCAAAATAGAGCGGACATCTTTTTCAGGCATTGTCTTGTGACGATCCCAAATTGTATCAAGAACAGTCTTTAAAGGATCTAAACTTTGGAGTTCTTGGTCATAATAACCAATATCTAAGCTTGCGCCATATTTAATTGAGCCATCTTTTGGTTCAAGTTTTTTCATAATGGTCTTGAGCAAGGTAGACTTACCAATTCCGTTAGGGCCGATAATAGCAACGCGGTCATTTTTGTTGACTTGGAAGTCGATATCAGAAACCATTACCTTATCAGGATAGCCGATAGTTAGATCTTTAGCGATTAGGACTTCCTTTCCAGAAGGACGTTCGCTAGTGAAGTTAATGCGGACTTTTTGCTTATGCTTAGGTGGCTTAATTCGCTCCATCTTATCTAAAACTTTACGCCGACTTTGTGCACGTTTAGTAGTAGAAGCACGAACTAGGTTTTTTTGAATAAACTCTTCTTCCTTTTTGATCTTTTCTTGTTGCTTTTCATAAGCAGCTTCTTGCTGGCTATCCATCAATTCACGTTCTTTAACGTATTGGCTGTAATTACCCTTGAAAGTAGTTAATTTACCGAAGTTTAATTCGAAAATTTGATTAGCTAAGTGATCTAAGAAGTACTGGTCGTGGGAAACAGTAATAATTGCGCCTTGATAGTTTTTCAAGAATGCTTCTAACCAATCTAAAGTGTCTAAGTCAAGGTAGTTAGTAGGCTCGTCAAGTAATAATACTGGTGGCTTTTGCAAAAGCAATTTAACAAAAGCAAGTCGCGTCTTTTCACCGCCAGAAAGGGTGCCAATTACTTTATTCCAAGTATTTTCTTTGAAATTGAATCCGTTAAGAATACTTTTAATTTCAGCTTGGTAGGTAAAGCCGCCTTCTTGTTCAAAGTCGTAGGCTAATTGATCATAACGCTTGAGCAATTCTTCATCTTCGGGATGGTCGGCAATTTGCTCCTGCATTTTGGTGATCTTTTTATTTTTTTCAATTAAATCATTAAAAACAGTAAGCATTTCATCCCAGATTGTTTTTTCTTCATCGAGACCATTTTCCTGGGCGATGTAGCCGACTTTCAATCCCTTATTAATAGTAAATTGACCACTAGTTGGTTCTTGTTGACCAGTCATGATCTTTAATAAGGTAGTTTTCCCAGCTCCATTAGGTCCGACAAGACCGATTCTGGCATTGTCAGGAACTGAGAAAGAAATGTTACTGAAGATAGTATTGCCTCCAAAACGTTGTTCGAGGTCTTGAGCTTGTGCAATAATCATAATTATTTTTCTCCTAGTGCTTATTTTAACATAGTGAATCTTTTAAATTTTATGAAAATATGACCTTTGTGAAAATTGTTTCTTGATTTATCCTTAAAGAATGCCTATTATTAGTTTGATTAGTAAATATTTCACATTCGTATTTTATAAAAGAAAGAGGCCTCTTAATGGATGAAATTAAGATTCCTAAGGCTACTGCCAGACGCTTGCCGCTGTATTATCGCTATTTGATCTTTTTAAATGATGAAGGAAAAGAAAAGGTTTCTTCAACTGAACTTGCTGAAGCAGTTCAAGTTGACAGTGCTTCGATTCGTCGTGATTTTTCTTACTTTGGTGCTTTGGGTAAGCGTGGCTATGGCTATGATGTTAAGAACTTGCTTAATTTCTTTAAAAAGATTTTGAACCAAGATACTTTAACTAACGTTGCCTTAGTTGGTGTTGGTAATATGGGACATGCGCTTTTGAATTATAACTTCAAGCGTACTAATAATATCAGAATTAGCGCTGCTTTTGACATTAATCCTGAAATTACTGGAACAATTATGTCAGGTGTGCCAGTTTATGATATGAGTGAAATGAAGAAACAGCTTCGTGAACAACAAATTACAATTGCGATCCTTTGTGTTCCACAAACAGCGGCTCAAAAGACAGCTAATGAAATGTTTGATGCCGGAATTAAAGGAATTATGAACTTTACGCCGCTTCGTTTATCTGCTCCATCTAGCGTAAGAGTTCAGAATGTGGATTTAGCAACTGAACTTCAAACTTTGATTTATTTTTTAGACTCTGATAAAGATAAGAACAAAAAATAATCTACTATATTATAGTAGTTTTGCACAAGTTCATGTAGGCTTGTGCATTTTTTATGCACTTTTATTTGTAATCAGAGAGAAAATAATTTTAAGATAAATGCGCATAGAATTTTTAGAAATAAGGTAGATAAAATGATTAAAAAGATTGCAGTTTATTGTGGAGCGCGAACAGGCAACCGATCAGAGTATGCTAAGACAGCTTATGAATTTGGTAAGAAAATGGCAGAACATCAGATCGAATTAGTCTATGGCTGAGGTAAATATGGTTTAATGCGGGTAGTTGCAGACGGTGTTTTAGAAAATGGCGGCATTGTCCATGGCATTATTACTGAAGAATTAAAAGACCGCGGAGCAGCTTATGAGAAGGTACAAGATTTTCGCGTAGTTGAAAATATGAATAAAAGAAAAGACGTCATGATGGAGTTAGCTGATGGGATGGTGGCTCTTCCGGGCAGTATTGGTACTTTGGAAGAGATCAGTCAAGCTATTTCTTGGACAGCAATTGGTGATAATGCTAAGCCGGTGGCTTTCTATAATTATGATGGTTTCTATGATAATTTAGATAAATTACTCAAGCGGATGAATAAAGACGACTTTTTAGAAGATATTTATTTAGATGCAATTTATTTTGAAACTGATTTTGATAAAATTTTGCAGTTTATGAAAGAATACCAGGCTCCAGCTTATCGAGAATATTAATTTATTAAGCTAAAAATTAAAAGAAGTATGAACTAATTTTTTCCCCCACATCTTTAGTTTCATGCTTTTTTTGACCGCTTGGAACTTTAAATTAACCGCTTAGTCAATTTCACTAGATTTTAATCTTATATCCATGTTTAATATAAATATCAAGAACGAAACAAGGAAGTGAGAATTGTGAAAGTTAAGCTTGAGCTTGATCCAGATCAGCAAGAGACAGAAATAACGATCCATGCTAAAAGTTTAACGCCTGAGGTAGAAAGAATTTATCATCAACTTCAAACTGATTCAGAACATCCTGATCAAATTGAAGGGATGATGGACAATACTTCCTATTATTTAAGTATTAACGATATTCTCTTTTTTGAAACAGACGCTAGGCAGGTAATGGCGCATACGACTAGGAATGCATATTTTGTTAAGTATAAATTATACGAACTAGAAAACTTATTAAGTGGGCAGTTCATGCGAGTATCGAAATCGACGATATTAAATTTAGATCAGATTTATGCTGTTACTAAATCGATCTCTAATTGTCAGATTAAGTTTCATGATTCATATAAAACTGTCTATGTTTCAAGAAGATATTACCGAGATTTAAATGAGAGATTAAAAGAGAGAAGGGCATTATCATGAGAAAGGCAAGTTTTGGAAGAGTTCTTTGGGGGCTAGGTTTACTTGCGGCAGCTGCATTTTTAGTTTTAGATCAGCTCCACTTGATGCCACTAGAATTAGGTTTTTGGGCAATTTTTTGGACAGTTGTATTTGGAGCAACTTTGATTACATCATTAGTTAATAAAAGTTTAGGAGGCAGTATTTTTTCAATTGCATTCCTATTAATTATTTATGCAAAACCTCTTCACATTGAGCGTATTGTTCCTTGGACAGTACTTTTAGCAGCATTTTTAATCTGGGGAGGTTTGAGATTAATTTTCAAGAAAAGCTGGAGACCGACTGTGATTATTAATGGTGAAAAAGTTAATGCTAATTGGTCAGACTTGAAGGCTCCACATAAATTTAAGGCTGAGCACGTATTCTCTGATACATCTAGTTCAGACAATGGTGACAATATCGTAATTAATGAAAAGATGTCTTCTACTTCGCGTTACGTTCATTCGCAACACTTAGAAACGGTGACTGTGAATGTTTCAATGGGAGATGTTAATGTATATCTTGATTCAGCTAAGCCTGCTGGGGATGAAGTAGTTGCTAATATCAATATGTCGATGGGAAATATAAATATTTATATTCCAACTTCTTGGCGAGTTGATAATCAACTTGAACATAAATTTGGTGATTTTACTATTGAGGGTGATCAACCAACAGAAGGGCCAACATTAGTACTTCAAGGTCGTGCTAACATGGGAGATCTTACTATTAAGAGAGTTTAGAACTAGAACAAGACAATCCATATTGAAATTTTAAATAAATATCCAAGTAAATTAGCACTTTTTAGCACTCTAGGTAAAAAAGTGCTAATTTTTGTGTCTAAATACTTGCTTTTCTTTTATAAACAATGTACTATCGTAATTGTAAGTTAGCACTTATGATATATGAGTGCTAAGTAATATAATTATAGATTTAAATTATGTACAGGAGGGACTAACGTGTTACAACCAATCGGTGATCGCGTGATCGTTAAAGTAAAAGACGAAGAAGAAGAAAAAGTTGGAGGCATTGTCCTGGCTTCTAACGCTAAAGAAAAGCCTCAAATGGGCGAAATTATTGCCGTAGGAAATGGTAAGCGCAACGCAAATGGCGACTTAATTCCTATGTCAGTTGCAAAAGGTGAAACTGTATTTTTTGATAAATACTCTGGCACTAACTTGAAGTACGAAGGCGAAAAGTACTTAGTTCTTCGTGAAAGCGACTTATTAGCTGTCGTTAGGTAATAAAATTTGAAATAAAAGGTGGCATATAATATGGCTAAAGAGATTAAATTTTCTGAAAATGCAAGACACTCATTATTAAAAGGTGTTGATAAATTAGCAGACACTGTTAAGACAACTTTAGGACCTAAAGGTAGAAATGTTGTTTTGGAAAAGAGCTATGGTGCTCCTGACATTACTAACGATGGTGTTACTATTGCTAAGAGTATTGAATTAGAAAACCATTTTGAAAACATGGGTGCAAAGCTTGTTTCTGAAGCTGCACAAAAGACTAACGACATTGCTGGTGACGGTACTACTACTGCTACTGTTTTAACTCAAGCAATCGTTCGTGAAGGTATGAAGAATGTTACTGCTGGTGCAAACCCTGTTGGTATTCGTCGCGGTATTGAAACTGCTACTAAGGCAGCTGTTGACGAATTACACAAGATTAGCCACAAGGTAAGTACTAAGGACGAAATTGCTCAAGTTGCTTCTGTTTCTTCAGCTTCAACTGAAGTTGGTAACTTAATCGCTGACGCAATGGAAAAAGTTGGTCACGATGGTGTTATTACTATCGAAGAATCAAAGGGTATTGATACTGAACTTTCAGTAGTTGAAGGTATGCAATTCGATCGTGGTTACTTATCACAATACATGGTAACTGACAACGACAAGATGGAAGCAGACTTAGACAACCCTTACATTTTGATTACTGACAAGAAGATTTCTAACATTCAAGATATCTTGCCATTATTACAAGAAATCGTTCAACAAGGTAAGAGCTTATTAATCATTGCTGATGATGTTGATGGTGAAGCTCTTCCAACTCTTGTTTTGAACAAGATCCGTGGTACTTTCAACGTTGTTGCTGTTAAGGCTCCTGGCTTTGGTGACCGTCGTAAGGCAATGCTTGAAGATATCGCTATCTTAACTGGTGGTACTGTAATTTCTTCAGACTTAGGTCTTGAATTAAAGGACACTAAGATTGATCAATTAGGTAAGGCTGGCAAGGTTACTGTAACCAAGGATTCAACTACTATTGTTGAAGGTGCTGGTTCTAAGGAAGCTATTGCAGAACGTGTAGATCAAATCAAGAAGCAAATTGCTGACACTACTTCAGACTTTGACCGTGAAAAATTACAAGAACGTCTTGCTAAACTTGCTGGTGGTGTTGCTGTTATCAAGGTTGGTGCTGCTACTGAAACTGAATTAAAGGAAAGAAAGTACAGAATCGAAGACGCTTTGAACGCAACCCGTGCCGCTGTTGAAGAAGGTTACGTTGCTGGTGGTGGTACTGCATTAGTTGATGTTATGAAGTCCATCCAAGGCACTGTTAAGGGTGATAGCGAAGACGCAGAAACTGGTGTTAAGATTGTTATGAAAGCTTTAGGCGCTCCTGTACGTCAAATTGCTGAAAACGCTGGTAAAGATGGTGCTGTTATCTTAGACCACTTAGAGCATGAAGACCCAGAAGTTGGTTACAATGCTGCAACTAACAAGTGGGAAAATATGGTTAAGGCTGGTATTATCGACCCAACTAAGGTAACTCGTTCAGCACTTCAAAATGCTGCTTCAATTGCTGCCTTGTTATTAACTACTGAAGCTGTTGTTGCTGACGCTCCAGAAGATGACAAGAACCAAGCTCCTGCAGCTCCAAACCCAGGTATGGGTATGGGAATGTAATTTAGAAACTAATTACATTTACTAATTTAATAGATTGATAAAACACTCCATGATTTTTGATGATCATGGAGTGTTTTTGTGTAGTAGAGTATAATATCTTAATAAAAAATTACAGTTTAATTTTTTATTAAGAAAGAAGATGACAGTGATGACCATTGGCGAAGCTTTAAAAGAAACTAGAAAAAATCTAGGATTATCTCAGACCGAGATGGCATATCCTATTCTAACGAAATCTTATTATTCTAAAATTGAACGAGGAATCCATGAGATTAATGCCAGTGATTTAATTAAGATTTTAGAGATGCATGATGTTGATATTAGTAAATTTCTAGTAAAATGCGGGGTTAAGGATAATAGAATTGATAAAGAATATTGGGGAGAGCAGTTAAGCCAGGCATACTATGATCAAGACTTGAATAAGGTTAAAGAACTAGAATTAGAAATACCACATATTAAAACAGATAACTATACTAAAGATCTTTTAAAATCGATGATTATTCTGAATAAGGCAAATTTAAAGGGAAGTATAGATACTTTACCTGATGAAATAAAAGAACATGTTAAATCTCTAATTTTCAAAGCAGAAAATTGGAATAACGAAAATCTCAGTTTATTCTCAATCAGTCTTCCTTTATGGTCAGATAAAGAAATGAAACCAATAGTAACATCTCTTTTGAAAAAATATATTAATATTGAAAACTTTCCACGAGAGATGCAAATTTTAGTCTCTTCAATAATGGTTAATTATCTGTCCCTATTGATTAGATCATCATCACAAAATTTAGACTTAGTAGAAGATATATTCATTTTATTAGACAATTTACCAGTAAAACCATTAAATTGCTTTGGAAAAATAATGAGAAATTTTTATCGAGCATATTTTCAAGGCGATGATAAAAAAATACAGGACATCCTAGACTTTTTTACTAACAATAATATGAATAAAATTTCTGAAATTTTAAAGGTGTCAATTTAGACACTTTTTATTTTGCACTAAAGATGTGAGTAAAATGATAAATATAAAAAATAATTGCCTGGAAATATAATCATTTTCATAATCAGATTTATATGGATTTGAATTGGAACATGACATATAGTTTTCAGATTCTACAATAATGGAATGAGTTACGTATGAATAATCAATTTCAATTTTATCTTATAATACTATCAATAATCGTAAGTTTTATTCTCTATTATATTATTCAACCAAGAATTCCAATTTTATACGAAGCGTTAGTATGTACGTATGTGACTTTATTTTGTCTGTATTTAGTAATACAAGGGGAATACATACTATTAATCGGTGTAGTTATTTTTACTGTATTGTCTATTTACTATTGGAAAAAATATTATACTAAAAAAAGTAACTAATTCTTTAAATAGGAAATTCTATATTAATTAACACATTATTAATAAAAAATGTATTTATATAGTATAATCTAATAAAAATATTAAATAAGGAGGATCAAATTATGCCGACAGTAGTATTAAATGCTCATCAAAATTTACAAGACAATAAATAGGTGAGCGGAGAATAATTACAATTCATTTTGTTGAATCCGTTCATCAAGGAGGACAAAATGAATCACGTTAAAAAATTAAATCAGTACTTCAAAGAATTAGCTAGAACTTATCATTTATTCTTTAAATCAGCACCTCTAATTGCAACTTTGGTTTTATTATTAGCGCCGTTGCAAGCGGTAGTTCCGTTAATTGTTGTAGCAGCTGGACAAAAAGTAATTGATCAGGTTACTAATCATTCTCCCTTTATGGAAATGATCATTGTCTGGATCGTAGCGACTGCGTTTCAACAGTTTTTACCATCTTTATCAACAATGGTGCAGGGAATTTTAACTGATAAATTAACAGGTTTTATTAACATTAGTTTGATGGAGAAATCCGAAGATTTACAGTCAATTAGGATTTTTGACGACAGTAAATACTTTGATGATTTACAAATGCTTCGAGATGATGCAAGCTGGCGTCCAGTTAATTTAATTGTTTTTGGAGTATCAGTTTTGCAGTCGTTTCTAACGTTAGCTTTTATGTTAGTGTACTTGGCTCGTTATAATTGGTGGCTGGCGCTTTTATTATTAGTTGTAATGGTGCCGCAAAGTATTTCTTATTACCGTATTCAGCAACAATCATTTGAGACAATGGTTGAAAGAAGCAAAAATGCGAGATACTTACATTACTATAGCAGTTTGTTGTTAGACCGCAGGGATGCTAAAGAAGTTCGACTTTTTAATATGTTTCCTAAAATTATTGAAAAGTATACGACTTTATTTGAACAGACTAAAAGGGATGTAAATCAAATTCGTAAAAAGCAACTCGCTGTTAGTTCATTATTTGTTCTTCTAACTGTTGGAGTGTTTGGTTATGGCTTTTATTGGTTTACTAACTCGGTAAGAACTGGTGCTCTAGAAGTTGGCGTTTTGTTAATGTTTGTTTCTGTAATTGGCTATATTTCCACAAGTATGGCACGCGTGGTGGAAGATAGCAGTCTGCTCTATGATTCTTTACTGTGGATTGAAAAGTACTTTAATTTTCTTGAATATCACGATGATTTTGAAAATGGAAAGCAAGAATTTCCAGATGAGTTTAAGAAGATTGAAGTTAAGGATCTTTCATTTACATACCCATTTTCTGATGATGAAGTTTTACACAATGTTAGTTTTTCAGTAAATAGTGGTGAAAAGATCGCAATTGTTGGTGAAAATGGATCAGGAAAATCTACTTTAGTAAAGTTGTTAATGCGATTTTATGACCCGACTACTGGAGCTATTTCGATTGATGATGATAATTTAAAAGATTTTAATATTTTTGACTTACATAAAAATTTATCAGCTACTTTTCAAGATTTTTCTCGTTTTAAGTTAACGCTTAAAGAAAACGTGATTACGGGATATTCATTTAACAAAGAGCGAGTAAATAATGTTTTGAAAGCAGCAGGCTTAGAGAATTTGCTGGCAAATGATCATCTACAACTAGGCACGATTCTAGCTAAAGATTTTGAAAATGGAACTGACTTATCTGGTGGTCAATGGCAGAAGATTGCTTTAGCACGAGACTTATACGCAAATGGTAAAATTGAATTTTTAGATGAACCGACAGCAGCGTTAGATGCTAAGAGTGAAGCAGAAATTTATGAACGATTTTTAAGAGAAAACAACCAAAAGACGATCTTTTTTGTTACGCATAGACTGTCTGCAGTTAAGTTTGCTGATAAAGTACTCTTTCTTGATAGTGGAAAAGTTAGTGGCTTTGATACTCATGCTAATTTATTGAATAAAAATGCAAAATATCAAGAAATGTATAACTTACAGAAAAATGCATATATTTAATGTTAGAAAAATTCTTCATGCAATTAGGCATGGAGAATTTTTTTGCGCCTCAAGAGTTAACATTTTTAAGTGATTTTTACGTTATAATAGAACATAGGTTTTTGGAAGAAAGGATATTTGGTAACGAATGGCAAAAAAAGATACGACACCAATGATGAAGCAATATTACGAAATTAAGGAACAATATCCCGATGCGTTTTTGTTTTATCGTGTGGGTGATTTCTATGAATTATTTGAAGATGATGCAATCAAAGGCGCACAAATTCTAGAATTAACCTTAACTCATCGTTCAAATAAAACTAAAAATCCAATTCCAATGGCAGGCGTGCCTCATTTAGCTGTGGATACTTACGTTAATACTTTAGTAGAAAAAGGCTATAAAGTAGCACTTTGTGAACAACTTGAAGATCCGAAAAAAGCTAAAGGGATGGTTAAACGCGGAATTATTCAATTAATTACGCCAGGTACCATGATGCAAGAGCGGCCAGATCAGGCAAAAGACAGCAACTATTTAACTTCTGTTATTTCTACAAATTCTGGCTTTGGTTTAGCCTACAGTGACTTATCCACTGGGGAAACTTTTTCCACCCATCTGGCTGACTTTGAAGGAGTAGCAAACGAATTATTATCCCTTCAAACACGAGAAGTTGTGTATAACGGCCACTTAACTGACTTAAATAAGGATTTTTTAAAGAAGGCTAACATTACTGTTTCTGAGCCTACTGAAGTTGATGGCGAACATGCAGAAATTTCTTATGTAGCTCAAAACTTAACTAATGGCGCTGAAATTAAAGCTACTAAGCAACTAGTCGCATATCTTCTTTCAACACAAAAGCGTAGCTTAGCACACTTACAAGTTGCTCAAAGTTACGAACCCACGCAATACTTGCAGATGTCTCACACGGTTCAAACTAACTTAGAGTTAATTAAGTCAGCTAAGACATCTAAAAAGATGGGATCTTTATTCTGGCTTTTAGATAAGACTAGTACTGCCATGGGTGGACGTTTATTAAAATCTTGGATTGAGCGACCACTTCTTTCAGTTACAGAAATTACACGCCGTCAAGAAATGGTCCAAGCTCTTCTTGATGACTACTTTACTCGTGAAAAAGTTATCGACAGCTTAAAAGGTGTGTATGACTTAGAAAGATTAACAGGGCGAATTGCTTTTGGTTCAGTTAATGCACGTGAAATGCTTCAGTTAGCGCATTCGTTAGGTGCAATTCCTGAAATTTTGAATGCATTGCTTGAAACAAGTAATCCACATCTGCAAAACTTTGCTAAACAAATTGATCCACTAAAAGGGATTCATGACCTAATCGTTAACACTATTGTGGATAATCCACCACTTCCAACGACTGAAGGTGGATTAATTAGAAAAGGCGTTTCCGAACAATTAGACCGCTACCGCGATGCCATGAATAATGGTAAGAAGTGGCTATCTGAAATGGAAAGTCATGAACGTGAAGTAACTGGAATCAATAATTTAAAGGTTGGCTATAACAAGGTCTTTGGCTACTATATTGAAGTTACAAATTCAAATAAGAGCAAGGTGCCAACTGATCGCTACACTAGAAAGCAGACCCTAACTAATGCAGAGCGTTACATTACACCTGATTTAAAGGAACATGAAGCTTTAATTTTAGAAGCTGAGGCAAAATCAACTGGTCTAGAATATGATTTATTTGTAAAGCTGAGAGAAGATGTTAAAAAGTACATCCCTGCCTTGCAAAAACTAGCTAAACAAATCGCAAGTTTAGATGTTTTAACTAATTTTGCGACAGTTAGTGAACAAAATAACTATGTTCGTCCTAACTTTGCGACTGATAAGCAAGAAATTAATGTAGTTAATGGACGCCACCCAGTTGTTGAACAAGTTATGACTGCAGGTAGCTACATTCCAAATGACGTGAAGATGGATCAAGATACTAATATTTTCTTGATTACCGGACCAAATATGTCTGGTAAATCAACTTATATGCGTCAGATGGCTTTAATAGCAATCATGGCGCAGATTGGGTCTTTTGTTCCAGCCGATAGTGCAACCTTACCAATTTTTGATCAAATTTTTACCCGAATTGGTGCAGCAGATGATTTGATTTCTGGTCAGAGTACTTTTATGGTAGAAATGAGCGAAGCAAACGACGCTTTGCAACATGCTACTAAGCGGTCGCTAGTTTTGTTTGATGAAATTGGACGAGGTACAGCTACTTATGATGGAATGGCACTTGCTGGTGCAATTGTTAAATACCTTCATGACAAGGTTGGCGCAAAGGCGTTGTTTGCTACACACTACCATGAATTAACTGATTTAGATCAAACGCTTAAGCATTTGAAGAATATTCACGTAGGAGCAACAGAAGAAAATGGAAAGTTAATTTTCTTACATAAGATTCTTCCAGGACCTGCCGATCAATCCTATGGTATTCATGTTGCTCAATTAGCAGGTTTACCACACAAGGTTTTGCGTGAAGCAACAACAATGCTTAAGCGGTTAGAAAAGCAAGGCGCTAGTGAACTGCAACCAGCTAGTGAACAACTTGATCTCTTTGTTCCTGAAGAAGCGAGTGCACCAGCAATTTCAGATGATGAAAAAGATGTATTAGATGAGATTCAAAATGTGTATCTTGCTGACAAGACACCGCTCCAAGTTATGGAATTAGTGGCTCAGTGGCAGCAGGAATTGAAAGATAAGGACTGAGAATCATGAGTAAAATTCATGAACTTTCGCCTGAACTAACTAATCAGATTGCAGCTGGTGAAGTTATTGAAAGACCAGCGAGTGTTGTAAAAGAATTATGTGAAAATTCTCTTGATGCAGGGAGCAAGCGAATTAGAATTGACTTTATTGACGCTGGTTTAAAGCAAATTACAGTTCAAGATAATGGGAGCGGAATTGCTAAAGATCAAATTGATTTAGCCTTTACTCGTCACGCAACTAGTAAGATTGCTACTGAACGAGACCTATTTAATATTTCTACTTTAGGATTTCGCGGAGAAGCTTTAGCCTCAATTGCAGCCGTCTCTCATGTAGAAGTAACGACAAGTAATGATAATTTAGGTGGCGTTCGAGCAATATTTTCGGGTAGTGAAAAGAAGCTTCAAGAAGATGCAGCTTCGCCTAAAGGAACCAAAATTACAGTTAGCGACTTATTCTTTAATACGCCAGCTCGTTTAAAATATTTGCGCTCTGAAAGAACTGAAATTTTAAAGATTGTTGATATTGTTAACCGTTTAGCTTTAGGACATCCAGACGTTTCGTTTACCTTAACTAACAATGGCAAAGTCTTGTTGAAGACTAATGGACGTAATGATTTAAGGCAAGATATAGCTAATATTTATGGTCGTCCGCTTGCTGAAAAGATGAACATCCTTAAGGGAGATAGTCCAGACTTTAAGATTAGCGGCCTAATTTCTGACCCTAATACTACTCGTTCAAATCGTAACTTTATTTCCTTATTGTTAAATGGACGATATATCAAAAACTACCGTTTAACCCAAGCAATTATGGCTGGTTATGGCAATAAACTAAGACCGCGTCGTTATCCGATTGCAGTAGTAAAGATTGAACTTGATCCACTTCTAGTTGATGTCAATGTTCATCCAACTAAGCAAGAAGTACGCCTGTCAAAGGAACAAGAATTAGAGCGTCTGTTAACTACCAGTATTTCTGAAGCAATCGAGCAAAATAATCAGCTTGATTCAGGGTTAAATAATTTATTAACGCCTAAAAAATCAACTAATATTGATCAATTGAAATTCAACTTAAATAAGGATGTAGTTAATACTGCTCGTCCTGTTGAATTTACTCCGCAAGTTGAAGCTGACCAAAGTGCTGAAGTGCATGAAACTGCTGCTAATTTTGTTAGCTTAGATCAGGTGCGTAATGATGATAAATATGTGATTACGTCAACTTGGGATGACAACGTAAATCAACAAGTACAGTTGAGTCCTTTTGATGAAGAAAAAGATCTTCATGGAAAAGATGATAGTATTATCTCATCTGGGGATGAAATTTTAGCTAATAATCTACCTGAATTGACTTATATGGGACAAACTAAGTCTTACTTGATTGCTCACCATGAGGAAGATCTGTATTTAATTGATCAGGTTAACGCATATCGCCGTTTAGCTTATGATCAAATTCTTCAAGATTTAAATAGTGAAAATATTTCTCAGCAAGGTCTTCTTAGTCCCTTAATTTTGGACTTTAGCAATGTTGATTATTTGAAATTAAAGGAAAATCTAGAAAATCTTCAAGAATTTGGCTTATTTTTAGAAGATTTTGGTCAAAATAGCCTGATCTTGAGAACATATCCTATGTGGCTTCAGCCAGATGTGGAAAAAAATGTCCGGATGATTTTGGACTTATATTTAAATCAAGCTGAGCATGATATTTCTAAGCTTAAGGCGCAAATTGCTGGTGAAATAACTATGCGTCAAAGTTCTAGAAGAAGAATGCTCAATCCAGTTGAAGCCCAAGAGTTGTTAAAAGAACTAAGAAATAGTAGTGATCCTTATCAAGATTTTGAAGGAAAGATAATTATTATCCAGTTAAGCGAAAATGATCTTAACAAGATGTTTAAAAAAGATGAGTAGGTAAAATGTTTGAATATCTCAAGGGAATAGTAACAAAAATTGATCCAGCTTATATCGTTCTAGATGTAAACGGAGTTGGCTATAAGATTCTTTGTCCCACTCCTTATAGTTATGATGAAAATCAACCTGCAACAATTTACGTTGAGCAAGTTGTAAGAGATACCGGAATTACTTTGTATGGTTTTTTGTCTTTAGAAGATAAAGAATTATTTTTAAAATTATTAAGTGTTTCAGGAATTGGACCTAAGTCTGCTGTGGCAATTATGGCTGCTGAAGATACTGATTCTTTGGCTAGTGCAATTCAAAATGGTGAAGTAAAATACCTGACTCGTTTCCCAGGAGTAGGAAAAAAGACTGCTTCCCAGATTGTCTTAGACTTGAAGGGAAAACTAGGCGACTATGTAAAAAAATCAACTGCTGCTGCCGATCTTACTCCAAGTTTGCAAGATGCTTTACTTGCCTTAGTAGCACTTGGTTATACCCAAAAAGAAGTTGATCGAATTACGCCAAAATTAGCAAAATTACCTGAAAATACTGCTGATGGTTACGTTAAAGAAGCATTAGCTTTACTACTTAAGAAATAAAATTTAGAAATTAATTGATGATAGGGAAGTGAAAGATGTGAACGAGGAAGAACGAATTATAGGAGCAGAAAGCAGTGAAGAAGATGAAACAATCGAATTATCGCTGCGTCCGCAACTACTTGCTCAATATATTGGACAAGATAAAGTTAAGAGCGAGATGAAAATCTACATTAAGGCAGCAAAACAACGTGATGAAGCTTTAGATCATGTTCTTTTGTATGGACCTCCTGGATTAGGTAAAACTACCTTAGCCTTTGTAATTGCTAATGAAATGGGTGTTCATTTAAAGAGTACATCCGGACCAGCAATTGAAAAGGCTGGTGACTTAGTAGCGCTTCTTTCAGAATTAAATCCGGGGGATGTCTTGTTTATTGATGAAATTCATCGTTTGGCAAAGCCTGTAGAAGAAGTTTTATATTCGGCAATGGAAGATTTTTATATCGACATTGTTGTTGGAGAAGGACAGACAACGCATGCAGTCCATGTGCCGCTACCTCCTTTTACCTTAATTGGGGCAACTACGAGAGCAGGTCAATTGTCTGCACCGCTAAGAGATCGTTTTGGAATTATTGAACACATGCAGTACTATTCTGTTGAAGATTTAGAAAAAATAATTCAAAGATCTAGTGTAGTCTTTAATACAAAGATTGATCCTGAAGCAGCAATTGAACTAGCGCGTCGCTCTCGTGGAACGCCTCGTGTTGCTAACCGCTTGCTTAAACGTGTTCGTGATTTTGCTGAAGTAAAGGGTGAAGAAGCTATTTCTTTAGTAACAACTAAGCATTCACTTCATTTGTTAGAAGTTGACGATGAAGGACTAGATCAGACAGACCGAAAACTTTTAAGAATGATGATTGAAAATTACGGCGGAGGTCCAGTTGGGATTAAGACAATTGCAGCTAATGTAGGGGAAGATACAGACACAATTGAAGAAGTATATGAACCGTACTTACTACAAAAAGGTTTTATTACTCGAACTCCTCGTGGCAGAAGCGTTACACAAAAAGCATATCTGCAATTAGGTTATCCGCCAAAAGATGAAAAGTAAGTTTTTAGTTAAGCTAAAAATACGGTATAATTATTATTTGAAAGTTAATTAATAAAAATAATGAGGTGTAATACTTTGAATACATTTTTCTTAGCACAAAGTGCTGCTGGTATGAATAATATTTTTATGATCATTGCAATGATTGCAATTTTTGTTTTCTTCTATTTCTCAATGATCAAGCCACAAAAAAAGCAACAACAAGAACGTATGAAGATGATGTCTGAACTTAAGAAGGGCGACCAAGTAATTATGGTTGATGGTCTTCATGGTAAAGTTGATTCAATTAATGATAGTGATAAGACTGTTGTTATTGATGCAGATGGAATCTTTTTAACATTTGAAAGAATGGCTATTCGGCGTGTTCTTCCAACTGATGCAGCTCCTGCACAAGACGTTAAGTCTAATGAAGCTAAAGAAGAAAAAATTGAAACTGAAGAAAAGACTGTTGAAAAAGACAGTAAGTCAGAAGAAAAAGCTACTGATACAACTGAAAACACTAATTCAGAAGATAAATAAAAAACGTCCGCAAGGACGTTTTTTTATTTATTGCCATGATTAATATTGTAAAATAGAAATTGGTAAAGTTAATTTTAATTAGGTAGGTAGTTAGAATGAAAAATATTCCAGTTGTTATGATTATTTTTGGCGGTTCCGGGGATTTAGCTCATAGAAAGCTTTATCCAGCTTTATTTAATTTGTATCAAAAAGGTTTAATTCATGATCATTTTGCTGTAATTGGTACAGCTAGAAGACCTTGGAGCCATGAATATTTGCAAGAACAAGTAGTTGAAGCAGTTAAAGAAAGCTGTGACAACTTTGATGAAAAAGAAGCAAAAGAATTTGCTTCACATTTTTATTACCAGTCTCACGATGTAACTGATATTGGCCACTACATTGCCTTAAAGGAATTAGCAGCTAAACTTGATGAAAAATATCAAGCAGAAGGAAATCGAATTTTCTACATGGCTATGGCACCAAGATTTTTTGGTACAATTGCTACTCACATTAATGATCAAAAATTGCTTGGTAGCGGCTTTAACCGTTTAGTAATTGAAAAGCCATTTGGTCATGATTTAGCTTCAGCAGAAAAGTTAAACCGAGAAATTGGCGAAAGTTTTGATGAAGAGTCGGTATATCGAATTGACCACTATCTTGGAAAAGAAATGGTTCAAAATATTATGCCTCTAAGAATGACTAATCCAATTGTTAAGAATATCTGGAATAATGACTATATCGCAAATATGCAAGTAACTTTAGCAGAAAGTCTAGGAGTAGGAACTCGTGGTGGTTACTACGAAACATCTGGTGCTTTACGTGATATGGTTCAAAACCATATTTTCCAAATTATTACACTTTTAGCTATGCCTGAGCCTAAAGGACTTGATTCAGACCATATTCACCAAGCTAAACAAGAATTATTAGATAGCCTAGTAATTCCAACTCCAGAAATGGTTAAAAAGCATTTCTCACGGGGGCAATATTTGGCTGATGATAATGAAGTAGAATATTTAAAGGCTGATCAAGTTGCACCAGACTCTAAAGTGGAAACATTTGTAGCTGGAGAAGTTAAATTCAAAAAGGGCCCAGTAGCTGATGTGCCAATTTACTTTAGAACTGGTAAGAAAATGAAGGATAAGGTTTCTCGCATTGATATTGTTCTTCACCATATGAATAATTTATACGGTAGTGCACATTCAAATAATATCTCAATTATTATTGATCCGATTAGTGAAATCTATTTTACAATTAATGGAAAGAAGATTACCTCTGCAGGGTTAAGAAGAGAAAACCTTAGTTATAAGTTTTCTAAGGAAGAAATGGAGCAAGTTCCAGATGGCTACGAACGATTGCTTCATGATGTGTTTGTAGCAGATAGAACTAACTTTACTCATTGGTCAGAATTGAAACAATATTGGAAGTTCGTTGATGCAGTTGAAGATGCTTGGCAAGATGAAAATAAAGATGTTAAGCAACTTGAACAATATCCAAGTGGTGAGTTCGGTACGGAATCAAGTAATCATATTTTTGAAAAAGATAGCGAGCACTGGATTTACCGTTAATGGATTTACTGCCTAAAAACAATACGAGTCGTAAGATTATTCATATTGATATGGATGCCTTCTATGCTTCAGTAGAAATGCGGGATAATCCATCAATTAGAAATAAAGCCGTCTTAATTGGTGGAGATCCGAAGAAAAATAAGGGTCATGGGGTTGTAGCGACAGCGAATTATATTGCCCGGCGTTATGGAGCTCATTCAGCGATGCCGACGGCTAAGGCGGTAAGATTAATACCAGCAGAGAAGTTGGTAATTATTCAACCAAATTTTGAAAAATATCGTGCTGTATCAGCTGAAATTCATCAATTGATGCATAAGATAACTGATCGGGTAGAATCTGTTGCGTTAGATGAAGCATATTTAGATGTTACTGAAAATAAGCTTAATTTAACCGATCCAGTTCGTATTGCCGCTTTACTTCAGGAACGAATCTATCAAAGAGTTGGTTTAACTAGTTCATTTGGTGTATCTTATAACAAGTTTTTAGCTAAGATGGGCTCAGAATATGCCAAACCTTTTGGGAGAACTGTAATTAAACCAGAAGGTGCTCGCGATTTTTTAGCAAAACAACCAATAAAGAACTTCCCGGGTATTGGACCAAAGACCCAAGAAAAACTGGCAGAGATGGAGGTTTATACCGGAGCTGATCTAAGAAAAATTCCAACCGATATTTTAATTAAAAAATTTAATCGAATGGGTTATCTTATGGCTCAGCATGCTCATGGTATTGACTTAAGAGATGTAGTGACTGATTCGGAAAGAAATCGAAAATCAATTGGGATTGAACGTACTTTTAATCAAAATTTATTTGATGAAAATACTGCCTTAACAAAATTGCGGTCATATAGTAGAGAACTTGAAAAAAGTTTAAAGGAGCGCCACTTTCTTGCAAATTGTGTTGTCTTAAAAGTACGCGATGCTAATTTTAAGACAATTACTAAAAGAAGGAAGCTAAAGCAGGGCACTAATGATAAAATTGTTATCTACGATACTGGGCGTGCTTTGTTTGCGACAGAAAAAAGCATGCTTTCAACTGGAATCCGACTTTTAGGCCTTACGGTCACTGATTTTGAAGAGCATCCCGTTGAGAATATATCGCTAGAAATTTTTGATAATGAGTAATGATAAAATAAAAAGAAAAATTTAGGAGCTGATTAACTGTTAACCAAAATATAGAAATCTATAGAAGAAGATAGGAAATTAGGCTTATTTAGAAAGTTAAACATGGAAAATAAGCTTTAATTCAATACTTACTTGTTTTGCTTTCCTTCCTTAGATAAACTTATGTTTGTATTTTAGGAGGTGAAGCAATGATTAAAACTCAAGTAGTTAAGCTAAAAGTTAATAAGACTATGCAAAAGCATCTTGATGCTTTATGTGACTATCGTCGATACTGCTGGAATAAAGGCTTAGAAACTTGGCAATTAATGTATGAAGCCCATAGCTTGAACAAGCAAGATAATCTAAGTCCCAATGAACGCAGAGTCCGTGATGAACTAGTTGCTAATAAAGCTGACTGGCAATATGATTTGTCTGCTAGATGTCTACAACTAGCTGTTAAAGACTTGGCGAATGCTTGGAAGAACTTCTTTGATAAAGCTCAGCCTGATTGGGGCAAGCCTAGATTTAGATCTAAGAAAGCACCTAGACAAGGCTTTAAAACTGATCGTGCCAAGATTGTTAATGGCAAGCTTTGCCTTGATAAACCAAGAAGCATTTCAAAAGAAGATTGGTTTGATTTGAAAAGCTATGAAACTTTAAAGATGGATGAAGTCAAAGTAGTAAGTATCTTCAAAGAAAAAGAAGTTTATTACGCAGCTCTTCCCTATGAAGAAGAGATTTCAGCTAAGACTAAAACTCATCAAAAAACAGCAGTTGATATTAATGTTGGTCATTTTAACTATACCGAGGGGCAAATCAATGTTTTGCCAGCTAAATTGCAAAAACTGTATAAGCGCATTAAGCATTATCAAAGAATGTTGGCACGTAAAAGAGAAGTTAACGGCAAGTTAGCTGCAAAATCAAATAATTACTTTGCGGTGAGAACCAAACTGCAAAGGGATTATCGTAAAGTGGCTAATATCCAAAATGATCTTTTACAGAAGTTTACTATTAAGCTTGTTAATGATTACGACCAAATTGTAATTGAAGATTTAGCAGTAAAGCAAATGATGATGACGCATGTAGCTTCAAAGGGTATGCAGAGATCGCTCTTTAGCAAGTTTAGACAAATACTAACTTATAAGTGTGATTGGTATGGCAAAGAATTGATCTTGGCTGATAAAAGATACCCATCAACTCAAAGATGTGCTAAATGCGGTTATGTCAAAAAAGGTGATGAAAAAATTACTTTGCAAGGTAACAAAAAGCATGGTACTAAACATAATGAGTATATTTGTTATCAGTGTGGCTACGGTAACGATCGAGATGAAAATGCGGTTTTAAACCTTTTAGCTTTAGCAAAATAAAGAAAATAAATGGGGCTGGCTAGGCCCTTAAGCTGTAATAGCTGGTCAATGTGATTACTCCTATTTGGAATATCAGAACACTAGTGAAGACGACAGTAAATGAAACAAAGAAAGGAAAAATATATCTTTCTGATATGTAGAAAATTCGTATTCTTCTACATATTTCCATGTTTTGTATAGCAGAAAAAATTAATGGCAACTTTTGATGAAATTTATGAAAAGATAAAAGAATATCCAACAATTATTTTGCACCGTCACACTAGTCCAGACCCAGATGCAATTGGTTCTCAAGCTGGTTTGGCTAGATCTTTGAGACTAGCTTTCCCTGATAAAAAGATCCTTTGTGCTGGTGAAAATGATGAAGGTGACTTAATTTGGATTAACAAGATGGATGAGGTTAAGCCAGAAGACTACAAGGGTGCTTTAGTTATTACAACCGATACTGCAAACACTCCTCGTATTTCTAACAAAAATTATGACAAAGGTGATCTTTTAATTAAGATTGACCACCACCCAGATGTAGATCCATACGCAGATATGAGCTATGTTGATCCAGATGCACCAGCTGCTTCTGAAATTATTTTTGATTTCTTAAAAGCAGAAAACTTACCAATTACTAAGGAAGTTGCAGCAGCTTTATATGCAGGTATTGTAGGTGATACCGGAAGATTTATGTATCCTGAAACTTCAGCTCATACTTTTGATGTTGCAGCTGAATTAACTAAAACTGGAATTAATATTACCGATATTGCTAGAGAAATTGCGGATGTTACTTTTGATGAAGCAAAATTACAAGCTTTAGCAATGGATAAGATGGAGATTGATCCAGTTGGGGCTGCTTATACAATTTTGATGCAAGATGATTTGAAGAAGATGGGGTTAACTGACGATCAAGCAAATGTTGCTGTTTCAACTCCTGGTCGAATTAAAGATGTTTTAGCGTGGAATGTATTTGTAGAAAAGCCAGATGGAACTTTCCGTGTTCATTATCGTTCAAAGGGACCTGTTATTAACCATTTAGCTGAACAGCACGATGGTGGAGGTCATGCCCTAGCATCTGGAGCTAATGCAAAAGACATGGATGAAGTAAAACAAGTCTTTAATGAAGTAGTAGAAGTAACAAAGAAGTATAAAGAAGAACATGGCACAAACAAGTAGTATATTTCAAAATGAAAAAATTCGGCCAGAATTACAAGCCGGATTAGAAAAAATTAATTTTAAGAAACCAACTAAAGTCCAGTCTTCGGTTATTCCGGCACTTTTAAATAAAAAGAATGTTGTAGTACAAGCTGCAACTGGATCCGGAAAGACGCATGCTTATTTGATTCCAATTTTAAATATGATTGATGAGAGCGCACCTGTAACGCAAGCAATTGTTACTGCACCGAGCCGTGAATTAGCTAATCAATTGTATAAAGTTGCGCGTCAGTTAAGGGATGCTAGTGGCCTAAATATTTCAATCGAATATTTAGGTGGTGGAAATGACCGTAATCGTCAAATTGAAAAGGCCGAAAGTAGAGCTCCACAATTAATTATTGCAACCCCTGGTCGTTTACATGATTTTGCATCCAAAAAGTTTATTAACTTGGAGAATGTAAAAGCTTTTATTATCGATGAAGCTGATATGACTTTAGATATGGGCTTTTTAAGTCAAATGGATGAGATCATGTCTAGGTTGGACAAAAAAGCAGTCTTAGGTGCATTTTCAGCTACGATTCCTGTTAAGCTCGAAAACTTTTTAAGAAAGTATATGTCAAAGCCCGAGTTTATCGTTATTGACAATCCGGCAATTATTGCGCCGACGATTCAAAATGATTTAATTGACGTAGGTTCAAGAGATAAGAAATCAATTTTGTATAAGTTATTAACAATGGGACAACCATATTTAGCCCTTGTTTTTGCTAATACGAAAAAGACTGTTGATGAATTAACTGACTACCTTGAAGAACAAGGCCTTAAAGTAGCAAAAATTCATGGTGGAATTACTGAACGCGAACGAAAGAGAATTATTCGTCAAGTTAGAGAGGGACAATATCAATACGTTGTAGCTAGTGACTTAGCTGCTCGTGGAATTGATGTACCCGGTGTTAGCTTAGTTGTTAACTATGAAATTCCAAAAGACTTAGAATTTGTAATTCACCGAATTGGTCGAACAGGTAGAAACGGGCTTGAAGGACATGCTATTACCTTAATCTATGATGATGAAATAAGTCAGATTGAGGACTTAGAAAAATTGGGTATTCATTTTGACTTTAAAGATCTTAGAAATGGTGAATTAGTTGAAAGAACTCACTATCACAGAAGAGATAATCGTCAAACGCGCAACCATAAACTTGATAACCGTATGATCGGTATGGTTAAGAAAACCAAGAAAAAAGTAAAGCCAGGCTACAAGAAGAAGATTAAACAGGCCATTCAAAAAGATCGTCAGCAAAAACGTAAGCTTGAAGAACGTCATCAAATTCGAAAAGCAAAGCGTAAACGTAAGCGTGAACGTGAGCAAGCACGTAGTAATTTTGACAACTAGAAAATTTGTAGTAAAATAAAGCACGTTTAGGACATATTATTAAAGTATTTTCTTCAAAGAGAGGACTGCTTGGTGAGAAGGTCTAGAAAATATTTAGTAATGCTACCTAAGATAATTAGAGAAATAAATATTTAAAGAGGTAACAAACACTGTTGCAATCAAGGTGGTACCGCGCTGGGAGCGTCCTTGTTTTATGCAATAGTGTTTTTTATATTTGTAGGAGAACTTTTTATGAAACAATTGACTAGTTCACAAGTACGTCAAATGTTCTTGGACTTTTTTAAAGAGCATGGCCACATGGTTATGCAAAGTGCATCATTAATTCCACAAGATGATCCAACCTTGTTATGGATTAACTCTGGTGTTGCTACAATGAAGAAATATTTTGATGGTTCTGTTGTGCCTAAGAATCACCGAATTACTTCTTCTCAAAAATCAATTAGAACTAACGATATTGAGAATGTTGGTAAAACCGCTCGTCACCAAACTTTCTTTGAAATGCTTGGTAACTTCTCAGTTGGGGATTACTTTAAAAAAGAAGTTATTCCTTGGGCTTGGGAATTTTTAACTAGTCCACAATGGTTAGGTCTTGATCCAGATAAGCTTTATGTAACTGTTTATCCTAAGGATACTGAAGCATACCACATGTGGCACGATGTTGTTGGTTTACCTGAAGACCATATTGTTAAGCTAGAAGATAACTTCTGGGATATTGGTGAAGGTCCATGTGGTCCTGACTCAGAAATTTTCTACGATCGTGGTCAAGAAAACAACGATGTGGCTGAAGATGATCCAGAAAACTTCCCAGGTGGAGAAAACGCTCGCTACCTTGAAATTTGGAACATCGTATTTTCACAATTTAACCACTTACCAAATGGTAAATATGTTGACCAACCACATAAAAACATTGATACCGGTATGGGATTAGAACGTGTAGTATCAATTATTCAAGATGCTCCAACTAACTTCGAAACTGACTTATTTATGCCAATCATTAAGGAAACTGAAAAGTTAAGTGATGGCAAGAAGTATGCCGCAAATAAAGAAGATGATGTTGCATTTAAGATTATTGCTGACCATGTTCGTGCAGTAAGTTTTGCGATTGCTGACGGTGCACTTCCTTCAAACTCAGGACGTGGATATGTTTTACGTCGTTTAATTAGACGTGCTGACTTAAACGGTCAACGTTTAGGTATTAAGGGTGCATTCTTGTACAAATTAGTACCTGTAGTTGGCGAAATTATGAAGAGCCACTATCCAGAAGTTGTTGACCAACAAGCATTCATTCAAAAAGTAATTAAGAATGAAGAAGAAAGATTCCAAGTAACTCTTTCATCTGGTCTAAACTTACTTGACAACCTCATTGCTGAAGCTAAGAAGAGCGATGATAAGACTATTTCTGGTAAAGATGCCTTCAAGTTATTCGATACTTACGGCTTCCCATATGAATTAACTTTTGAAGCTGCTCAAGATGCAGGTCTTAAGATTGATAAAAAGGGCTTTGATGAAGAAATGAAAGCTCAAAAGGAACGTGCACGTAAGGCTCGTGGTAATTTACAATCAATGGGTTCACAAGATGTTACTTTGATGAATATCAAAGATAAGAGTGAATTTGAATACGGTACTTTAGAAGAAAAGCATGCTAAATTAATTGATATTGTTGTTGATGATAAGTTAGTTGATAAGGCAGATGGTGAACATGCAACTTTAATTTTTGATAAGACTCCATTTTACGCAGAGCGTGGTGGACAAGTTGCTGACCACGGTGAAATTTTGAACCAAAATGGTGAATTAGTTGCTCGCGTAACTGATGTACAACATGCACCAAATGATCAAAACTTGCACTTTGTAGATGTTATTTTGCCACTTGAAAAGGGACAAGAGTATGTCTTGAAAGTTGATCAAAAACGTCGTCGCGGCTTAAAGCATAACCATACTGCTACTCACTTATTGCATGCAGCTTTACGTGAAGTTTTAGGTACTCATACTCACCAAGCTGGCTCTTTAGTTGAACCAGATTACTTACGTTTTGACTTTACAAGCTTAGAGCCAATGACTAAGAAAGAAATTGCTAGTGTTGAAAAGTTAGTTAACGAAAAGATTTGGGAAGAAATTCCAGTCAAGACAACTGTTACTGACCCAGATACTGGTTTAAAGATGGGCGCTTTAGCATTATTTGGTGAAAAATATGGTGACACAGTTCGTGTTGTTCAAATCGATGACTTCTCCACTGAATTCTGTGGTGGTACACACTGTGAAAATACTGATCAAATCGGAATGCTTAAGATTGTTTCTGAGTCTGCTGTTGGTGCTGGTACTCGTAGAATTATTGCGGTTACCGGCCCAGAAGCTTACAAGTATGTAACAGACCGTGACGAAATCTTGAAAGAAGTTCAAGATGAAGTTAAGGCAACTAAGGCTGAAGATGTAGTTAATAAGATTTCTTCTATCGAAGATGATTTACGTGCAAGCCAAAAAGAAGCTGAACAATTAAAGGCTCAAATTAATAAGGCAAAAGCTGGCGATCTCTTTAATGACATTAAGCAAGTTAAAGATTTAACTGTAATTGCTGCGCAAGCTGATGTTGAAGGCATGAATGATTTACGTGAACTTGCTGACAACTGGAAGAGCAGCAATAAATCTGATGTTTTAGTCTTAGCTGCTGAAGTGAATGGTAAAGCTAATATGGTAATTAGCTTAGATGATAAGGCTATTAAAGCAGGACTTAAGGCTGGCGATTTGATTAAAACTGCCGCTCCAATCTTTGGTGGTGGCGGTGGTGGCCGTCCAAATATGGCACAAGCCGGTGGTAAGAATCCAGCAGGATTAAAAGATGCTATTGCTAAAGTGTTACAAGAAGTTGAAGAAAAACAAAATTAATTGAGTTCGTTCGATATTTCAAGTAAAATTAAGAAGAATAGGAGGAATTTTATTATGAGTTCGCTAGATAAAACAATGCATTTTGACTTTAACCAAAATAAGGGTAAGAATGTATACGATACTCTACAAGACGTATACAATGCACTTGAGGAAAAGGGCTATAGCCCAATTAATCAAATTGTTGGTTACTTACTTTCAGGCGACCCTGCATATATTCCTCGGCATAATGATGCACGTAATTTGATCTTGAAACATGAACGTGATGAAATTATTGAGGAATTGGTTAAGAGTTATTTAGGTAAAAATAAATAATGCGATTACTTGGACTTGATGTTGGCTCTAAGACTGTCGGTGTTGCAATCAGTGACCCTTTGGGAATTACCGCTCAAGAGCTTGAAACAATTAAGATTGACGAAAGCAAGTTTAGCTTTGGTATGCGTCAAATTAGAAAAATTGTACGTAAATATGATGTTGAAGGCTTTGTTTTAGGTTTGCCTAAAAACATGGATGGTAGTAGTGGACATTCAGTAGAGAGAAGTAAACAGTATGGTGGGCGCTTAAAGGAAAAGTTTGACCTCCCTGTTTATTACGTAGATGAACGTCTTACAACAGTGCAAGCTGATCGAATTTTAGTTGAAGAAGCTGGCGTCCATGATCGTGTTGAACGAAAAAAAGTTATTGACCAAATGGCTGCTGTTTTAATTTTGCAAAACTATTTAGAAGCAACCAGAAAGGATAATTAAAATGAGTGAAAAAATTAACGCTAACCAAGATAATGATCGTCAAATTACTTTAGTTGACGAACAAGGTAATGAAGAATTATTTGAAATCTTATTTACTTTTACATCTGAAGATTATGGTAAATCTTACGTTTTACTGTATCCAGCAGCTGTTAGTGACGATGATGATGTTGAAGTACAAGCTTTCAGTTATGATGCAGATGCAGATGGCGATGTAACTAGTTCTGACTTACATGAAATCACAGATGATAATGAGTGGAACATGGTACAAGGAGTTTTAAATACATTTTTGTCAGACGATCGCTTAAGCGGCGAATAATCTTCAAAAAAGACTGGCGATTGAAGCTAGTCTTTTTTGCTTAATCAAGGATGAACAATGATTTCTTTTTTCATTTTATTAATTTTTATCTATTGTTGTTATGTAGGCTATCGGCGTGGTGTAGTATATGAAGGCTTAGCCGCTGGCGGATATGTAATCGGGCTAATTTTAGCCACTTTATTGTATAAACCATTTAGTAACTTTTTAAATTTGTGGGTTCCATATCCATCCGCAAATGATCGAAGCAGCTTTGCTTTTTTTGATAAGACTACGGGATTAACCTTAGATAAATCATTTTATGCAGCAATTGCTTTTTCAATTATTTTGTTGATTGTTTGTTGCTTATGGCGTTTTGTGATGCTAGGATTTAACCAATTAAGATATGTTACGGTAAACTCTAACTTAAATCTCTGGGGAAGTTTAATTATTTCTTTTATTGTGACACAGATTAGTGTTTATTTACTTTTGTTTATTTTAGCCACAATTCCTAACGATGGTTTGCAAAATATGCTGGGGCATTCTATTTTAGCAAGTGGTATCTTGCATTTTTCTCCTGGAATTTCCCAAGTTTTTATAAATTTATTCATTACAACAATATAAAAAATGGTCCCAACTCTGGGGCCTTTTTGCTAGGTGGAATATATGAACTCTAAAATTATTGAAAAATTAGAATATAATCGCATAATTAAACAATTAAGTGACTTGGCTATTACAGCACCTGCAAAAGAGCAGGCCTTAAAGTTAATGCCAAGTAGTAATTTTGATGAAGTAAAAAAATCAATTGATCAAACTAGGGTCCTTTCTAATATTTTACGAGTTAAGGGACCAATGCCGATAACTGACTTTAAAGATGTTAGAGCTAGCTTGAAACGATTGAAGGTCAAGGCAAATTTAAATGGTGAAGAATTAGGTAATATTTTTTTAATTCTTAGCTTAGCTAAGGATGTTTCTCAGTTTACTGCTGACTTAGAAGAGCATGAAATTGATACCCATCCGATTGAAAAAACTCTTAAAAATTTAGCAATTCCAGAAGACTTATTTAAGAAGCTGAATCAAGCAATTGAATATGACGGAACTGTTAAGGATACAGCTTCTTCCAAGTTAATGCAGCTGCGACATGATATTCAAAGCAATGAAACTGATATTAAAAATCACATGAATGATTACATCAGTGGTAAACATACACAATATTTGTCAGAAAATATCGTAACTATCAGAGATGGTCGCTATGTATTACCTGTAAAACAAGAATATAAGAATAAATTTGGTGGAGTTGTTCATGATCAAAGTGCCAGTGGACAGACTTTATTTGTTGAGCCACAAGCAGTTTTAGTTCTTAATAACCGACAGCAAAATTTAATGGCTCAAGAACGTCAGGAAATCCACCGTATCTTAATTGAATTATCAAAACTTGCTGGTATGTATCAAAAAGAAATAAAGAATAATGCGGAGGCATTAACACAATTAGACTTCTTAAGTGCTAAAAGCAAATTAGCTAAAGCAATGAAAGCTACAGAACCAGTCTTAAATCATGATCATGTCATTAAGTTGAGAAAGGCTCGACACCCGTTAATTGATCCTAAAAAAGTTGTTCCTAATAATATTGAGCTAGGAACTAGCTTTGATACCATGTTGATTACTGGCCCTAACACAGGTGGTAAGACAATCACGTTGAAGACTTTGGGGCTGCTCCAATTAATGGCTCAAGCGGGATTATTTATCACAGCTGAAGAAGGTAGTCAATTAACTGTTTTTAATGAAATTTACGCCGATATTGGGGATGAGCAATCTATTGAACAGTCATTGAGTACTTTCTCATCACACATGGACCAAATTATAAAAATAATGAAAGATGTAACTGAGGATGATTTGGTTTTAATTGATGAATTAGGGGCCGGAACTGATCCTGAAGAAGGAGCTAGTTTAGCGATTGCTATCTTGGATGATTTACGGGGAGCACAAGCTAAAATTGCGATTACTACCCACTATCCAGAATTAAAGCTTTATGGCTATAATCGCGCAAGAACGACGAATGCCTCAATGGAATTTGACTTAAAGAAACTTGCTCCAACGTATCGTTTGAGAATTGGTATCCCTGGACAAAGTAATGCCTTTGCCATTGCACATCAATTAGGGATGAATGAAGCTGTAGTGGATAAGGCTAGAAGTTTGATGAATGACGAAGATAGTGATATTAATAAGATGATTGAACGATTGACTGAGCAGACTAAGGCTGCTGAGCAACTTCATGAAACTTTAAAGCAAAATGTTGACCAAAGTATCACTCTTAAGCGTCAACTCCAGAATGGTCTTGACTGGTATAATCAACAAGTGCAAAAGCAACTTGAAAAAGCTCAAGAAAAAGCTGATGAAATGCTTGCTAAAAAGCGTCAAAAAGCTGATAAGATCATCAATGATCTTGAAGAACAAAGAAGAGCTGGTGGTCAAGTTAGAACCAATAAAGTTATTGAAGCTAAAGGCGCTTTAAATAAACTTGAGCGTGAAAATAAAAACTTGGCTCAGAACAAGGTCTTGCAACGTGAAAAGCGTCGTCATGATGTAAGTGTTGGTGATACTGTGAAAGTTCTATCTTATGGACAACAAGGCGTAATTACAAAGAAACTTGCTGATCATGAATTCGAAGTTCAAATTGGTATTTTGAAAGTTAAAGTCACTGATCGGGATGTTGAAAAGATTAGTACACAAGCTGCTCCTAAGAAGGCAGAAAGAGCTGTTCGCTCAAGTCGTGGTCTTCGTTCTACGCGTGCAAGTAGTGACCTTGACTTAAGAGGACAACGTTATGAAGAAGCTCTAACTAACTTAGATCGCTATATTGATTCTTCTCTCTTAGCTGGTTTGAATACTGTCACAATTATCCACGGAATTGGAACTGGGGCAATTAGGAATGGTGTTCAACAGTACTTGAAGAGAAACAGACACGTAAAGAGTTATAGTTATGCGCCTGCTAACCAAGGTGGAACTGGAGCGACAATTGTTCATTTACAGTAAGCAATATACTTGCAAAAAGTAAGTAGTTCTACTAAACTATAATTATAATTTAAAGAATTTATTTGTGAGGTAATAACAATGGTTGATGAAATTACAGATGCAACTTTTGAAGAAGAAACTAGCGAAGGCGTTGTTTTAATTGATTTTTGGGCAACTTGGTGTGGTCCATGTAAAATGCAATCACCAGTTATTGACCAACTTTCTGAAGAAATGGATGATGTAAAATTCACCAAAATGGATGTTGATCAAAACCAAGAAACTGCACGTAACTTAGGAATTATGGCAATCCCAACTTTACTAATTAAGAAAGATGGTAAGATTGTTGACCGCTTAACTGGTTATACTCCTAAGGAAAAACTTGAACAAATTTTAGATCAATATACTGACTAATATAAATTAACGAAAAACGGGTAAGCCTCTGTATTGAGACTTACCCGTTTTTTATCCTTGCTATTCTCTTACTTGGTTAATAGTTAGTCAGATTGTGCAGTGATTTGAACTACATGTTTTTTAGTAACAGTAGCTGAAGCTTCAGTTGGAGTGCCATTTTGCCGCTCTAAACATTCCGCAATAATTCCACTTTCAAGTGAAAATTCGTCACTTTGACTATCCAGTCTATCAGTTACGACCTGGCCAGATAATTCAAAAACTGCGGTATGCTTGCGATCTTTAAGTACTTTTAAAGTTCCAAATTGAGCCATATCAAAAAATTCGATTAAATCATCGATATCTGATAAATCATATTTACGACTAACATGTTTTCCAGCCCAGTAAAGAATTTCTTTATCTTCGCTACCTAAAATGGTAGGTAAGATAAAATCACGATATAATGAATTTAAAAAATAAAGATGTTCGTTTGTATGTTCCATGCTTTCATTTCCTTTTGTCTTCTATATCATTTTAACTTAAAATAGGTGAAGTAGAAAAGAGAATTTAATCATCATTTGTTTAAAGGAGTTTTTTTAATGGATAATCGACCAATTGGAGTTTTAGATTCAGGATTAGGCGGCTTAACCGTTTTAAAAAAAGTAATTGAAAAGATGCCTAATGAGTCAACAATTTTTATTGGCGACCAGGCTAATATGCCATATGGGGATCGGTCAAGAGAAGAAATTATTTCTCTAACTCGCGATAGTGTAAACTTCTTATTAAGTAAAGATGTAAAAATTATTATTTTTGGTTGTAACACAGCAACTGCTGCAGCAATGTCAACTATTCAGAAAGAAATACCACTACAGATAATTGGGGTTATTCAGTCTGGTGCTTTGGCTGCAGCAAGAACGACAGAAACAAAAAATGTGGCTGTAATTGGAACTAAGGCAACTGTGGATAGTCATTCTTATTTAAAAGAAATTCAGTATCGTGATCCAGAAATTAAGGTCAGTGAATTTGCTCAGCCTAAATTGGCACCATTAGCTGAAGAAGATCCCGATGAAGATATTAAGAATGCAGTGGTTAGTGAAAGTTTAACCCCATTGAAAAATGCTGATTATGATACCTTAGTGTTGGGATGTACCCATTATCCTTTATTGAGAGACGAAATTGTAGCTGTCGTGGGTCAAGATAAAAAAATTGTAGATCCAGCTGATCAAGTGGCACAATATACATATAATGTTTTGCGACGTGATGATTTATTTGCTGAAAGTACTGCTCCGGTAAAACATGACTACTATACAACCGGAGAAGCAAAGAAGTTTACTGAAATTACCCGTCAATGGATGAATGATGACACGATAGTTGGTCATCATGTAGATGCTGAGGATTAAAAATGGATACTTTATTATTTGCAACTAACAATAAAAACAAGGCTAGAGAAGTTGAAGAGGCCTTAAAGAAAATAAATTTTCCCATTCATGTAATTACTAATCAGGACCTAACTGATCCTCCTCATGTTCTAGAAACTGGGACAACATTTTTAGCTAATGCAAAACTAAAAGCTCATAAAATGGCAGAGTTCAGTAATTTGCCAACTCTTGCTGATGATTCAGGTTTATCAGTTGATAAATTAAATGGAGCTCCTGGAGTTCATTCTGCTCGCTATGGAGGCGAAGCTCATAATGATGCCTTAAATAATGCAAAATTATTAGCTGAACTAGGTGGTGTTCCTCAAGAGAAAAGACAAGCTACCTTTCATACAACTATGGTAGTTTCTTGGCCTGGTAGATTTGATGATGATTTAGTAACGCAAGGTGAAATTAGAGGCGAAATTTTGACTTATCCTCGGGGGGATGGAGATTTTGGCTATGATCCACTTTTCTTTGTTCCTGATAAAGGGAAGACATTTGCGGAAATGACAGTAGATGAAAAAAATGCTATTTCTCATCGTGGCCAAGCATTAAGAAAATTACTTGCCGATCTACCAACTTGGTGGAAAAAAATGGAAAATGAATAGTATGTAAAAGACTTAATTCCGATATTATATTGGAATTAAGTCTTTTTGTTTTTTATATGTTAAATAATAGCTTTTATTTATATATGAAAGCGCTATACTTAAACTAAAAGAATAGTTATATAAGTTTAAGTAGATTTTGAGGTTATAACATATGAAAAAAGTTCTAGCAATTAATTCAGGGAGTTCGTCTTTTAAATACAAATTATTTTCTTTCCCTAATGAAAAAGTAATAGCTTCAGGAATGGCTGACAGAGTAGGAAAAGAAAATGCTGTCTTTAAAATTAAATTGAGTAATGGGCAAGAATATATAAAAAATATGCCTATTCATAACCAAGAAGAGGCAGTTAAATTATTAATTGAAGATTTAAAAAAATTTCACGTAGTTGAAGATTTGCGAGAAATTAGTGGTGTTGGTCATAGAGTAGTAAATGGAGGAGAAATTTTTAAAGAATCGGTCCATGTTAAAGAAAAGGAACTACAGGAAATATTTGATCTTGGAGAGTTAGCACCATTGCATAATATTCCAGAAGCAAATGGTATTAAGGCTTTTATGAGGATTATCCCTAATGTACCTCAAGTGGCAGTTTTTGATACCTCATATCATCAAACTTTAGATCAGATTCATTATCTTTACTCCATCCCTTATGAGTATTATCAAAAATATGGTATTAGAAAGTATGGTGCGCACGGAATTTCAATTTCTTATGTGGCACAACGTGCGGCACAAATGCTTAATAAGAATCCTAACTTAGTCAACTTGATTGTTTGTCATTTAGGATCAGGAGCTTCTGTTACCGCAGTAAAAAATGGAAAATCTTATGATACTTCAATGGGAATTAGTCCACTTACTGGGGTAACAATGGGAACGCGAAGTGGTGACTTTGATCCAGCTGCCCTACAACGTTTAATGCACAAGACTGGAATGAATATCGATGAAGCTGTTGAAGTTTTGAACTATAATTCAGGATTATTGGGGATTTCAGGTATCTCTTCTGATATGAGAGATTTGATTGAAAGCAAGGATAAACGGGCAAAATTGGCTCGAAAGATATTTATTAATCGCGTAGTTAGATATGTTGGAGCATATGCAGCTGAATTAAATAGTGTTGATGCAATTATATTTACTGCTGGAGTTGGAGAACATGATTCTGGCATTCGCGCAGGAGTGATGGCATCATTAAAATATTTAGGACTAGATCCTGATTTTAAAGCTAATCGGACAGATGGAGAAAAGTTTATTTCTAAACCTAATTCAAAAGTAAAAGCAATGATTGTTCCTACTAACGAAGAATTAATGATTGCTCGTGAGGTCGTGCGAGTTTTGCAATAAAAAAGATTAAGTAGGATTAGACAACAGTCTACCTACTTAATCTTTTAAGAAGTAGCAGTATTTTCTTGTTTTGTTGGTAGGGAACTAAATTTTATATCTTGTTGATTGAACTCTTTGATATAAGCACTCAGATAAGCATTTTTTACCTGATTTTGACTATTAGCTACTACTTGAAAATGAATTTGATAAATAATACTTGAGCCGGTTTGATTTATAATTCCAATAATTTGTGGTCCCTTTTTAATTTGATTTTTAAATTTATCTTTGAGTGTTGCATTTACTGTGTTAATTGCATGGTTAACATCGGTAAGATCGTTTTCAACAGATAAATTCAAATTAATGTTCATACTCCAACCAGAATGTGAACCATGAGTTAAATTTTCAACAATTGTAATGTTGCGATTAGGTATGTATATGACTGCACCATTGGTAGTCTTAAGACGGGTGTTACGTAATGTAAAAGAAAGAACAGTTCCAGTATAGGTGCCAATTTTGACAGTATCGCCAATGTTATATTCGCCCTCACTGAGAATATTTATTCCCGTTATTACGTCACTTACTAGGCCTTGTGCTCCCATCCCTAAAGCAAGAGAAACAAGTCCCACACTAGCGATAAGAGTGCCAACTGGAATACCTAGAAGTGTTAAAAGACTGTATAAATAAAACAAAAGAATTGTATATTGAAAAAGAGCAACACCAAGTTGAGCTAAGGTTCTTTTTCGACCAGTCATGTGTTCTTGAAACTTTGGATTTTTCAGTAAGTAGCGGGTTAATAAGCGTTTACCTATACGCCAAATCAAGAAAAAGATTCCAGTTGTAATTAGAATTTGAGTACCACGACTTAAGAGAGTATGAAGTATACTATTCCAATCAATAAGTGAATCAACATTATTAGTTTTTTTAGTTGTAGATGTTCCTTTTAAAATAGTTGACCAGTTCAAAACATCATCTCCTTAGCAATTTCTTTAGATAGTATATCAAAAAGTAAGGTACTATTTCATTGCTTGAGGGGAGGAATAATGCTAGACTTTTTATGAGAGGAATAATTAATGGAGGATAGATTATGTCAATTTCATATGGTGCATTAGCTGGCTTGATTGCAGCAGTTGCCTTTTTAATCTTAGTCTTATTTACTTTGCCTTTAATTGTTAGAGCAACTAAGACAATGAAGAAAGTTGACTCAACTATGGATAGCGTTAATACAGCAGTTGATGATTTAACTAAGCAGACTGCAGTATTGATGAAACAAAGTGAAGATTTATTAGAAAAAAGTAATGCTCTTCTAGCTGATGTAAATGGTAAAGTAACTGAATTAGAACCGGTTGTGAAGGCAGCTGCAGATTTAGGTGAAAGTGTGTCAGACATTAATTCTTCGTCACGAAGAATGATTGAGCGCTTCTCTGGAATGGGAATTAGAGGAGCTGGAATTGGCATCTTTTCATCTCTAGTTAGTCGAATGTTTGCAAGACGTAAGCGTCGTCGTGGTGAAGACTAATATATATTAAAGGAGAACAATTATGCGTAAATTAGGTGGATTTTTATTAGGTAGTGTTGTTGGTTTAGGTGTTGGCTTGATTGCTGGCTCATTATTATTACCAGAAGATGCAACTGATGATGTAAAGAAAAAGCTAGCTGAAAACGAAAAGCTACAAGATTTAAAAGAGAAATATGACAAGGGAACTGAAGCAATTAAGAATCAATTAGCATCATTTCCTAAATCAGTTGAAGATGATTCAGAATTGAAAGATTTTGATGATATCGTAATCGATGATACTAACAAAGATCTTGGTGAAGATGAAAAATCTGACAAAGAAGCTGTTAGTGATCTAAATAACGCTGAAAAAAATTAATTAAGATTAAAGAATCAAGTTTTCACTTGGTTCTTTTTTTGTATAAAAAAACTGGTGATAGAGGTAAACTATCACCAGTTAATTTAGTATAAATTAGTCTTTAACGGGAATGTATTTCAATTCTTTACTTGTTTTAGTAAAAGTTTCAAAACCATTCTTTGTCACAACACCACAGTCTTCGATTCTAACACCAGCTACGTTAGGGATATAAATACCTGGCTCAATTGAGAAACACATGCCTTCTTCAAGAACAACATCATTTCCTTCCATAATTTGTGGAAATTCATGAACGTTCATCCCAATACCATGACCAAGACGGTGAATGAAGTACTCGCCATAGCCAGCCTTAGTGATGATATCTCTAGCAACAGCATCAAGTTCGCTAGCTGTAATACCAGGTTTTGCGGCCTCAATCGCTGCTTGTTGGGCTTCACGATCAACTTCGTAGATTTCTTTTTCTTTAGCAGTTGGTTCTCCGTAAGCGACAGTTCTACTTGAGTCAGAAGCATAACCATTATGCATTGTTCCAAGGTCGAAAAGAACTAATTCATTTGGTTCAATTTTGTTCATGGTTGGACCAAGATGAGGGTTAGCAGCGTTTTTACCTGCTTGAACGATTGTTTCAAAACTAGTGTGCATTACGCCTTTTTGAAGTTTTAACTGGTAATCAATTTGACCGGCAACGTAGCGTTCAGTTACCCCATTTTTAAGTGCATTAAAGCCAATTTGAAAAGCAAAGTCGGCTTCTGCACCAGCAGCTTTTAATTGTTCAACTTCTTCTGGTGTTTTACGTAAGCGCGCCTCAGCTACAAATGGAGACACATTATTTGTAAAGGAAGAATCTGGAAATGCAATTCTTAATGCTTCTAAGCGGTCAACTGAAAGATGTGCTTTTTCAATAGCAATATTATTTGGAGTACCAATACGTTGATTTACCAAGTCAGAGATTTTTGACCATGGATTTTCGTGGTCTAGGTAGCCATAGACATCTCCATCCCAGGCTGAATTTTTAGCTTCTTCAACATTTAATTCAGGTGCAAAAATGAATGCTGGCTTATCTTTAAAAGCAAGCAAAGCAAAAATTCTTTCGTGAGGATCCATGCTGTAGCCAGTAAAGTAATTAATACTAATTGGATCAGAGATGTAGGCAACATCATTATTGGTTGAAATTAACCAATTTTGTAACTTATCTAAGTTCATAATTTTAACTCCTTTTTTAACATATACTGGGAGTATACCATATAATATGGTAAAATAATTAGTTTTTAGTCGTAAACGGTTGCAATGTCTTGATATTCTTGATAAGTTATAAAAGAGTGTTTTTACAGGAGTGTGAGAAATTTATGCAAAAACAAGAAGTAACTATTTATGATGTTGCTCGTGAAGCAAAAGTTTCTATGGCTACTGTTTCAAGAGTAGTAAATGGAAATAATAATGTACGTAAAGAAACACGTGAAAAGGTATTAGCTGTCATTGATCGTTTGCATTACCAACCTAATGCTGTAGCCCAAGGATTAGCCTCAAAGAGAACTACAACAGTTGGTTTGATTGTTCCCGATTTAACGAATATGCATTTTGCAGAATTATCTAAAGGAATTGACGATATTGCTACTATGTATAAGTACAATATTTTACTTTCTAGTGTTGGTAATACTTTGTTGAATGAAGACCAAGTAATTCAAAACTTACTCAATAAGCAAGTTGACGGTGTAATTTACATGTCAAACTTGATGAGTGAAAGTGCACAAGAAATTTTTAAGCGCACTAATACACCAGTTGTTTTGGCAGGTACTGCCGATGCAAATCAAGATTTTCCTAGTGTAACAATTGATTATAAGGCAGCTGAGAAAGAAGCCTTAGGCTTATTATTGAAGAATGGTAAGAAAAACCTTGCTTTAGTTGTTGGCGATGGAAAAGCTTATGTTAATAAGGACAATCGCTTTGTAGCCTATAAAGATTTTATGGAAGAACATAATTTAGAGAATGTTCATATCTATGAAGATGTTAGAACTTACGAAGATGGCTATAAATTGTTTGAACAAATTAAAGCAGATAAAATAGACGGAATTATTGCAACTCGTGATGTAACTGCAGCAGGTATTATTAATGCAGCAGTTGATGCGGGCGTATCTATTCCAGATGAGTTAGAAATTATCTCTGCAGCTTCAACTAATGTAGCTAAAATTGTTCGTCCGCAATTAACTACCGTTCAACAACCACTTTATGATATCGGTGCTGTTGCAATGAGAATGTTAACTAAATTAATGAGTGACGAAGAATTAGATGAAGCTCATGTTATCTTGCCATATACTTTAAAGCAATCTCGTTCTACTAAATAAAATATAGTTATACTAAAAATCCTCTTAGGTTAAATTCAACCTAAGAGGATTTTTTAATATGTAAAATTCTAATTATGGAGCGGTAGGAGCATTCTCTGCTGCAGCGTCACCCGCATTAGCTTCTGTGCTAGTAGTGCCGCTCGTAGGAGCACTTTCACTTGGACTAATATTTGAATTTACATCGTTAGCTTCGTTAGCATTATTACTTTCTGATCTATTATTTTGAGATGAAGAAGGAAATTCACGAGTAGAAACGGTACTTCTCGTAGTGGAGGAAGAATTGTTGTTTCCGCCTTGTCCTGTATTCCTAGCTTGTTCATCATTGGCTCCTACATTCCGATTAGTTGAGGAAGAAGAATTATTATTAGATTCACGATAAACTTCATGGTTTTTGCCATAATAATTTTTTGCATTTTCTGAAGTTGATCCATCAGCTACAGCGAAGAGACTATTAATATTTTTTTTCTTAGAAATCGTCTTACCAGTGTAGATTAAGACTTTACCGTAGTCATTATTTTTACCTTCTAAGTAATCATAGAAGAGGTTGTAGTCTTTAGTTGAGCCACCAATACCAAATCTTGCTGTTGCATTTGGTGCTGGTGAAAGACTTAATGCAGTAGTCTTTTTGCCAGTGAGATCAATATTATCGCCATCATAACTTACTGTTCCAGATAGTGTTCCTGTTCTTGCTAAGACTCTATTTTTATAAACGGAGCTTGGACGCGTAGGAGCATCATTTAATTTAAAGATCGATGGATCTTCCTTATATAATGCATTAGCAATATTGGCCCATAGATTTAAATTAGTCTCACTAGAATTAGAATCTAAGTTGTATGAATGACCGTAGAAGTTATCATAGCCCATCCAACTGGAAATTGTAATTCCAGGAGTAGATCCATTAAACCAAATATCACGATAATCATTACTGGTTCCAGTTTTACCAATTAGACTCTTGTAGTCGAACTTCAAGGTACCGGTTAAGCTGGAAGCCGTCCCTTTAGTTACTACTTGGTGTAGCATCTTCTGCATAATGTAGGAAGTGCCTGTAGAGAAGACTTTTTGTGGATTTTGTTTGTGCTTATAGATTACTCGACCTGATGGATCTTGAATTTCTTCAATATAGTATGGATCGGCACGTTTACCATTGTTGTAGAAGTTAGAAAAGGCACTAGCATTATCGGCTACTGAAAAACCGTAATCAGTACCACCAAGAGCTAATCCTAAGTTTTCAAATTCGCTCTTACTTAAATTTAAGCCTAATTTCTTCATATCTTGACGCAGATTGATATTTTTATCGTTAACTAACTTACTGTATAAATTTACAGCAGGAAGGTTATAAGACTTACTTAAAGCTTCCTGAGCTGAGATAAATCTGTTTTCAACAGTTGAGTTATAGTCAGTTGGAATATAGTTACCAAATCTGGTAGGGAAGTCAGCAATTGCAGTTTGGCTTGAAATAAGCTTGTGCTCAATAGCTGGTCCATAAACTAAATATGGCTTAATTGAGGAACCAGGAGAGCGGTAAGTATCAAAGGCATGGTTAATTTGAGAATTTTTAAAGTCAACCCCGCCACTAAATGCTAAAACCTTCCCTGTCGCATTATCGATTACCACACTACCATTTTCAACATGTTCAGTGGTATTAACCCACTTGTTAGTAGAGGAATCAAAATCACGAGAAGTTCGATCTTGACCATACTTGTTTTGTTTAACAACCTGTTGCATGGTCTCGTACAGCGGCTTTCTAATTGTGGTTTTAATGTGGTAGCCTTTTTGGTGAAGAAGCTCAGTTGCGTTAGTTAGGTACTGATTATAGCGGTTTGTATCTTGTTTAACGTCAGATACTTTTAAACCATCTTGTTCAATTAAGTTTTCGGCTAAAAGACTGGCACTCTTATTCATTACTAGATTGTATAAATAACCGCTTTGTTTCTTTTGCTTAGGTGCTTTTTCAGGAGCAAGGAAGTCAGCGCGCAAATCATATTTTTTAGCTGCAAGATAAGCTTTTTTACTAATGTCGCCATTTCTGTACATACGGAATAAAACAATGTCTTTTCGCCGCATTGCTAAGTCAAGATCACTTTTAACTTTTCCATTTAAGCGATATGGAGTATAAACAGATGGACTTTGAGGTAGACCGGCAATAAAAGCAGCTTGTGGTAAATTAAGTTCAGAAATTGATTTACCAAATATACCTTCAGCAGCAGTTTTAATGCCGACAATATTTTCTCCGCGATTATTTTTACCATAAGAAGCAGCATTTAAATATGCTCGGAGAATATCTTCTTTAGAGAAATGTTTTTCGATCTTATGAGCATAAAACATTTCAGTAACTTTTCTTCTCCAGGTTGTCTGGCTAGTTAAGAATTGCATCTTAACCAACTGCTGAGTTAAAGTTGACCCACCAGTCTGCACACCAACCCCTGTTAATTCAGAAAGGACAGCTCTAACTAAAGACTTAGGTAAAACACCCTTATGAATATAAAAGTTTTCATCCTCAGTGGCTGTTACAGCATTCTTAACGAGGGGAGTTAATTCACTTTCACTCGCTTTTTTAGTAACTGTATCTGGTCGAACAGTAGCAATTTTTTTATTACCAGCATAGTAGAGGGTAGCTGAATTTTGAGCATGATTTATTTGATGATTTAATTCGCTAATAGTTGGGATAGGTTGGTTACGAACAATACCAAGTGCATAACCGCTGCCAAAACCAATTAGTAAAAATAAACCGAAAAATGCAATTAAGATAAAATAATGAAAAACACGACGCAAAGTTAAATAGACGATACCACTGTAAAATTTCCACTGGCTTTCGTCTGATTCACTTTGCAGTGTTTTAACTTCTGGCCCCGCAGTTAGGAACTTTCTGATTTTTTCTTTTAAATTTTTCACAGATCAGGATCCTTTGTTAATTACTTTTCACCTATTATAGCAAAAAAAGGACTAGCATTGATGCAGTCCTTCTTTACGAATTTATTAATATTTTTGGTTTACTTAGTTAATTCATAAATTGCTTCGGCATAAATAGCAATTGAATTAATTAAATCATCAACTTTCATGTATTCATTTGGTTGGTGCATAACAAGTGGTGCACCTTCTGGTTGAGCACCAAAGGCTACACCATGTTTGAATAGGCGGCCGTATGTACCACCACCAATGATAACTTCATGTCCCTTCTTACCAGTTTGTTTTTCATAAACAGAAAGAAGTGTCTTAACAATTGGATCATCGCCAGGAACATAGTGTGGAGCTTCAGCAGAGCCTTCAACTCTAGCATCTAAAATATCACCAAACTTTTCGTTGATATTTTTCACCATTTCTTCCGGTTCAATACCTTGAGGGTAGCGAACATTGTTTAAGAGGTATGCATTTTGACCTTCAAAGTTAAACATACTTGGTGAACTTGTTAAATCACCCATTAAATCGTCATGGTGGAAAATACCTAATTTCTTACCATTGAAGTCTTTATGTTCAACAGTTGCTAGGAAGTGTAAGAAGTTCTTTGCTTGGCCATCAAAGTTAAGACTATCAAGGAAGAGGGCAAGGTAAGTAGCAGCGTTTCTACCAGTTTCAGGGGCTGATGCATGAGCGCCATGACCAGTTAATGTTAAGGCAAGGCGACCGCTAAGCATTTCAGCCTTACCTTCAAGTTTGTGTTCTTTAAGGAAAAGATCAAATTTTTCTTTAATACCGTCAATATCGCCTTCAAGTTGTGCATGAACGGTTTGAGGGATGACGTTAGTAGCAATGCCGGATTGGAATGTCCAAAGCTTAACGTCACCTTGGCTTGGATCAAATTTGAAGTCAAGCTTTAGAGTAACAATTCCTTGTTCACCGTTGATAATTGGAAATTCAGCATCAGGTGAGAAGGCAACATCAGGAGCTGGTTGATGCTTGAGGTAGTAATCAATTCCTACCCAATTAGTTTCTTCATTAGTTCCAAGGACAAAATCAATCTTCTTTTTAGGCTTAAATCCATGTTCCTTTAAGATAAGCATTCCGTAGTAAGCAGCTAAAGAAGGTCCTTTATCATCAGCGCTACCACGACCATAAATTTTTCCATCTTTAATGGTCATCTTAAATGGATCAGTCTTCCAGCCTTCGCCAGCAGGAACAACATCCATGTGTCCAATAATACCTACACGCTTGTCACCGGAACCCATATTGATTCGACCTGCATAGTTATCAAAATTTTCAGTGTCGAAACCATCGCGCTTAGCAAAAGATAAAAACTTCTTCATTGCTTTAACTGGGCCAGGACCAACTGGATATTCTTTACTGGTATTGTTTAAATCTTCAGAAGAATCAATTGCAATTAATTCTTTTAAATCATTTAAAATAGCATCCTTTTTTTCTTGAGCTAATTTTTTATAATCTAGTTCTTCCATAAATGTACTCCTTTAATTTTTATCTCTGATTAAATATTACAGCATTTACATCAGAATAAGTCGACCAAAAACTTTTAATTGGGACTTTTTCTACCGGTAAATAAGGAAATAGTGCAACATTGGTTTGACGATAAGCTGGATCAAGTTTTCGATAATTCTTATAGGCAAAAGTGCTCTTATCAAATAAGCCATAATATAGGACCTGAGAAGACTTTATCCAGCCATAGTCAGTAAGAAGCCATAAATCATTAACTCCGCCACTTACGCCCAATATTTTATAGCGTTTATTAGGGATGAGTTGGGCTTTTTTACCAGACTGCCTATCAGGTTTATTATAAGTGAAAATCGGATTTTGGGTAGGATTAATAATAGTTAAATTCCAATATGGCAAAATCCATTCAGGCTGCAAATCTAAGCTAACTAGATCTGCAGGAACAAATTCCTTATCACCAATTTGATAAAAAGTTTGTCCAGATGCAATAACAGCTGAAGAAACATGGACAGGTTGTAAGAAACTAATTTGCTTTGAAGTTTTCACATTTAGATATGGATTTACGCTAACTCCAGTCGGAGTGCGACCAAAATAAATACCGTCTTTATTAACAGTATATTTTTTAGTACCACTCTTAGCTAATTTGTATTTATAGCCTCTTGCAGAAAAGTTTGTCACGACTCCATCTACGTCATTGTTAATTAACCAGTTCCATAGTTTAGGTGATTCATTCATTTCGGCCCAAACAAATACTTTTTGATGTAGGGCATGAAGCTGACTGATAAGTTTAGGATTTTGGGTAATTAAATCAGATGAAATATTAATTCCATTTACATAGCTTAATACATCAAAATTAATTCTTTGCAAAGAGCCAACAATAAAAATTCTAGGTACATCAGGTAATAGTTGACTCATAGTCTTTAGACTAGGGGCAGAAAAGCTATGGATCATGACCCGATCTTGCATATGATATTTTTTGATACTGCTAGCAAGAAGCTCCTCCATATTTTTAGGGCTATTATGTTTAGTCTTTTTTGTTTCAAGAAGGAACTTAGTATTAGGTTTATCTTTATAATAATCAAATAATTGATCTAGCGAAATGATTGACTCACCGTTAGCTTGTTTTAAGGTACTTAAATAGGAAAAATTATTTTGTGATACAATAACCGATGATCCAACAACTCGGCTTAAGTCGCGGTCATGAGAAACGACTAAGACGTTATCTTTTGAAACATGGAGATCAAGCTCAACATAATCTGCACCATCTGCGAAAGCTGAGTTGTCACTTTGAATCGTTTCTTCCGGATATTTACTGGGATTGCCTCGGTGTCCGATGACCAGAAATCCAGATTCAAAAATAAAAATTAAACTAAAAAAAAGGGCTAAAAAGTAAAGCCGGCTTGTTTTCATGTGTACACCTCTATTCTTTTTAACAATAGCATGGATGTATACTTTTTTCTATAATTAATATAGTAGTTAAAATCATTTTAAGAAAGTAGATGCTGAAATATGGCTTATGAGCAACTAGACTTGATTGAAGAAGTTACTCGCAATGATGGATCGAAATATTACGAAATTTCCAATATCGATCAAAACGGAATTGCTGAATTAGCAGTAGACCGTGGGTTAATTAAAAAAGTTCGAATTCTGCAGTTGAATTTAGCTCGAACTAAGTCACTGCAACTATATGAAGAATATATTAACAAGACATACCAATTAGAGACCTTAACTAATGAGGATGATTGGAAAGACCCGCAATGGATAGAGTGGGAAAAACCTAAAGGCAAAGTATTAGATGCCTATAATACTGTATTAAAAGCCAATCATATTGGTTAGAAGAGGAAAAGTATGGAAAAATTACGTATTGTTCATACTAATGACCTACATTCACATTTTGAACAATTTCCTAAAATAAAAAGATACTTACATCAAGCTCAAAATGATAAGAGCGTTGATCAAACATTTACTTTTGATGCTGGTGATTTTATGGATCGATCACATCCTTTGTCTGATGCAACAGAAGGACAGGCTAACATTAAATTAATGAATGAATTTAATTATGATGCAATTACTATTGGAAATAATGAAGGTATTTCAAATTCTCATGCAGTTTTAGAAAAATTATTTGATCACGCTAATTTTCCGGTTGTATTGGCTAACCTACGTGAGGAAGATGAGAGTATGCCAAAGTGGTGTGCTCCTTATAAAATATTTGAAACTAAAAAGAAGACGAGAATTGCAGTTGTTGGTTTAACAGCTGCATATCCAATGACTTATGGTCCTAATCATTGGCACGTGAAGTTGATTTCTGATACTTTAGATAAATTACTACCGAAGATAAAGGGCCAATATGATATGTTAATTATTGTTAGTCATATTGGTTTAAGGGTGGATCGATATATAGCACATCATTATCCTGAGGTAGACCTGATTGTTGGTGGACATAGTCATGACTATTTAGCAAAAGGTGAAAAAGTAAACAATACCTGGATTACTCAGACCGGAAAATGGGGCCAGCATATTGGTGATATTAGTATTGAATTAAATGATAATCATCAAATATTATCATTTAAGCCAAGTACTGTTGCTACTGCGGACTTACCAAGTTTAGATTCCGATCAAAAACAAATTTTAGATTGGCGTCAAAAAGGTGAACAAATGCTTGAAGCCCGAAAAATTGCTTATTTACCAGATAAATTTGATCGTGACAAGATGGCAGCAATTCAAGTTTCCCTTGATGCAATTAGTGAATTTGCTGGAACTGATGTTGCTGTTTTGAATAGTGGTTTATTTTTAAAACCATTTCATCAAGGAGTTTTAACCGAAGCTGATTTACAAGCTGCTTTACCTCATCCAATGCATGTGGTACAAACTAAATTGCTTGGAAGTGATGTTTGGCGCATGGTAATGGAAATGGAAAAAAATCGTCATTTCTTAAGTAAATTTGCACTTAAGGGAATGAGCTTTAGAGGTAAGATTTTCGGAGATCTTGTATATAAGGGGATACAAGTTGATCATGCAAGTAGAACGGTTTACATTAATGGAAAAGAAATTGACCCTAAAAAAGAATATACTCTTGCATTGCTTGATCACTATGTTTTGATTCCATTTTTCCCTACAATTTCAATTATGGGTAAAAATAAATTTTTATTCCCCGATTATCTAAGAACTGTAATAGGAAACTATTTAAAAAAGAAATACCCAATAAATAAAGAGAAAGAAAAATAATGGAGTATAAAGAAGCAGATAAAGACCAGACGCTATACCATCCTTTAGCTCATGTCATTATTAATGATGATATCGTCATGATTAATGGGCGAGAGTATGAAATTATAGCTAATGTAAAAGATGCTCTAGACATTGAAATGCTTAAGGAGAAGTATGACCCTTATTTAGATCAATATGATTATTTAGTAGGGGATGTATCAAGTGAGCATTTGAGATTAAAGGGCTTTTATGATGAGAATGATCGCGTTGCAATTGATAAAAAAGCTAATGCAATTGTGGATTATTTAGAAGAATACTGTAATCCTGGTAGTGCATATTTTATTTTGCGTCTAACGCAGGAAAATCAAATTAAAAAGATTGCTTTTGGTAGGCAAAATAAGAGAAAGAGTACAAACAATAACCGCTACCGTACAAAGCGTCCTTACTTTAAAGAAAGACGCGTTCATAAAACAAAGATTGGTAGTCATAAGACAGCAGTAAAATTCCAACGTGGAAATCATAAAAATAAAAGCTTCGTAATTAAGAAGAGAAAGGGATAATTGTGGAACATAAAGATTATAAATGTTACTTAATTGATTTAGATGGAACTATTTATCGTGGTAGCGATACGATCGAAAGTGGTGTGAGATTTATTCATCGTCTCCAAGAAAAAAATATTCCACACTTATTTTTAACTAATAATTCAACTCGTACACCGCAAATGGTAGTTGATAAGCTCAGAGGACATGGCGTCACTACTGATATTTACCATATTTATACGCCAGTACTAGCGACAGAGTCTTATTTGCTTTCTCAAAATCCAGATGCAACTAAAATACCAATTTATATTATTGGTCAAATCGGCTTAGTACAAGGTTTATTAAAAAATGAGCGTTTTTATTATGATGATCGAAATCCGAAATATGTAGTTGTAGGGATGGACACAGACTTAACCTACCATAAAATTCGTGTGGCAACTCGAGCAATTAGAAATGGTGCAACGTTTATTGGAACAAATGCAGATAAAAATTTACCTTCTGGGGATGAATTGTTACCCGGAAATGGTGCCCTTTGCACGATGATTGAAGTAGCAACTGGAGTTAAGCCAACTTATATCGGAAAGCCTTCGTCAATTATTGTAGCGAGTGCATTGAAAATGTTGAATGCACAAGGCCAAGATGCAATTTTAGTTGGAGATAACTATGATACTGATATTATGGCGGGAATTAACTGCAATATTGATTCACTGTTGACGTTGACAGGCGTAACAAATAAGGAGCAGTTAAAAGAAAAAGATAAAAAGCCGACATATATTGTAGAGAATCTAGATGAATGGAAACTATGAAAAGAAAACCGATAATTGCAGTTGTTTACAATTTAATGATGGCACTTGCTACCGCTACTTTAGGAGCAGTTGTTTTGAGCTGGCCCTTACTAGCAATTTTTGTGAAGGTTCAAAAGACTGATTTAATAGTAAAAAAGACACTGGGAACAATAATGAAAAACTATACTCAACTTTTGGATTATTTGTTGTTCCCTTTTAAAAATAAATTGCAAATGTCTGATTTTCCCACCTCTCCAAGTGCAGCACGCCATTTTTATGAGTGTAAATTATTGTTTGCACTGGCAATAATTGTCTTTATTGTTGGATTAATTATTCTTATCTTCTTAAAAATGAGAAAGAGAATGAATTATATCTATATTTCGAAAACTACAGCTTTAATCTTTATGATTTTACCTGTAATTATTTTGCCTTTTGCTTTAATGAATTTTGATGAATTTTTTATTTCTTTTCATCACTTATTATTTAACAATAATGATTGGCTTTTTGATCCCACTACTGATCCTATTATTAATGTTCTAACAGAGGAATTCTTTGCAGGATGCTTTGCAACTGGTGGAATAATTTATGAATTATATTTTTCATGTTTTATTTTGACAAAAAAATAAAGGAGCTTTAACCAAGCTCCTTTTTTAATACTAATTTTTTCTTTATCCAAATGATCAATACTGGTACCACTGAGATTAAGATGATTGCTAGGACAATTAATGAGAAATGTTCTTGAACAACTGGAATATTTCCAAAGAAGAATCCTAGAGCAGCAAATAAAGTTACCCAGAGAAAACCACCAAGAAAGTTATAACGGATGAAAGTGCCATAGTGCATCTTACTTGCCCCAGATACAAATGGAACAAAAGTACGAATAAACGGAATGAATCGTCCGATTACAATAGTAATTCCGCCATGCCTGTCGAAGAAATTCTCGGCAGCTTTTCGTTTATCTTGATTAATCAACTTATTAAACCAGCTATGCTTGGCACCTTCAGCTTGTGACCAACGACCGATTTCATAATTAATTGTATCGCCTAAAACAGCAGCTGCAAGAAAAACTAAATAGCAAATCCAAAAGTGAAGATTGTATTTTGGTGTTGCTGCCATTGCACAGGCAGCAAATATAAGTGAGTCTCCTGGTAAGAATGGAAATATAACTAAACCTGTTTCAATAAAAACAATTGCAAACAGAATTAAGTATGTCCAGTTCCCAAACATATTCACAATTGTGACTAGGTGGTCATCAATATGAAGAATAAAATCAATAAGTCCCATAAATAACTATATATTCCTTTCAAAAATTAAATACTGGTAGAATGAAAAGTCATTGTTTTTTCTGGAAATAGGTCTTGCATAATGCTGCTAATTGCAATTTGAGCCTCACCAAAACCTAAGGCAATCATTGGTACGCGTCCTGGGTAAGTAATAGCATCGCCAATTGCGTAAACATGAGGCAAATTTGTATGCATTGTTTGAGAAACAGAAATTAGATTATTTTCTAATTCAATGCCCCACTTACGTAATTGGCGATTATCACTTTTGAAACCATATGCAACTAGAATTTCATCAACGTATTTAGTAATAAAATCGTGACTTGCACCAACTCTGTGCAAAACTAATTCTATTCTATTATTGTTTAAGTGAAGTTCTTTTGGAAGGTAAGGAGTTAAAAGTTCAACATTTTTTAAACTTTTAAGTTGATTAACAGAGCTTTCAAGTCCGCGAAATTCATTTCTACGGTGTACTACATATATATCAGAAGTTTTGCTTAATTCCACTGCCCAATCAAGTGCAGAGTCGCCACCACCAAGAATAGCTACTTTTTTATTAGAAAAAATTTCAGGATGCTGCATGGAATAGTGAATATGTTCTTGGACATCAGGGGTAGTAGATAAAGGTAGAGTTTTTGGCTTAAATGCTCCTAAACCCGTAGCAATCAGAAGGCTTTTCACTTGATAATCATTATCAATGATAATATCGTCTTCAGCTGAGAAAGAGATATTTTTTACTTTATGTGAGAGGGTTAATTTAGTATTTTCGTTTTGTTCAAATAATCGAGAAACTAATTCTTTTCCTTTAATAGAAGAAAAAGCTGGGATATCTTTAATATCTTTTTGTGGATAAAGCATACTAATTTGACCACCAACTTCATCTAAAGCGTCAAAGCTAATAGTTTTTAAGCCATGTAAATTAGCAAAAGAAGCGGCAAATAGACCAACGGGCCCAGCGCCAATAATAGCTAAATCATATTTTTCCATTGTAATAAGCAATCCTCCATAAGAATTAATCTAGAAGTCATGTCTTTAGCGTTAATTAAAAAGACAGTTATAATTAATATTAGTAAGGGATGAGATAGTATGCAAGTTAAAATTGGTGATATAGTTCATGGAAAAATTAGCGGTATACAGCAGTACGGAATTTTTGTAAGATTGGATAGCCAAATAGAAGGATTAATTCATATTTCTGAAATTCATGGTGGATACGTAAAAGATATAGGAAGAGAATACCAAGTTGGAGAAACGATAAAGGTGCAAGTTATTGATATAGATCCATATTCTAATCAAATTAGCTTATCTCGACGAGCTGTTCTTCCTGAAGTCAAAGAAGCTAGAAAAAATAGAGTTCATTTTTGGACTTCAAAACGAGCTAAAAAGGGATTTATGCCCTTAAAAGAAGTTTTAAATAAACAAATTCAAGAAGCTAAAATTAGATATTCAAAAAAAGATTAAAATAAAGTGTTAAGCAGTAGTACTTAACACTTTATTTTTTATATCCGAATTTTAAAAGCTTAAATCTCAATTAAATTAGGTGCCAAAAATGATAAATCTGAACAATTTAATTATTAAATAAAATAATATTCGAAATGTACATTTTTATTAAAAACTATATTGACGAAAAGTAAAAAAGCCTGTAAAGTAATACATGCTGTTTGAGGCAAGCGAA
>NZ_CAJURR010000011.1 GCF_910589175.1 uncultured Lactobacillus sp. | reverse complement strand
CAGAGCAACGGACTCTTAATCCGTGGGTCCAGGGTTCGATCCCCTGACCACCCATATTTTTAAAAGACATCGCAATTGCGATGTCTTTTTTTGTTTCTAAATTTTTTCTATAATTAATATCATGAATACTAAACCATCTAAACACCATACTATCTACTATACTTCCATAACCGATGACGTTGTTGAAAGTAAAAAGCAAGACTTTACCTTGCCAGACAATTACCAAATCATTAAACACACTCCACTTAATTATCTGATGCGTTTTTTAGCTGCTGGTTTTGCTTATCTTTTTACTTATGGCATAATGCATGTCAAAGTAATAGGTAGGGATAAGTTATTTAAATATAAAAATGAAGGATATTTTATTTACGGAAATCATACCCAAATGGTTAATGACGTCTTCATGCCCCTAACCTTATTTGGCTGGAAAAATTACTATGCCATTGCTAATCAAGCAAATTGGGGAATTCCAGTTATTGGGAAAACGCTCCTACCCTATGGAGGTCTACCAGTCGGCAAAAATATTAAACAAGCTATTAAATTACTTAAAGCTGTTAAAACCTTAACTAAAGAAAATGCTCATATTGTAATCTATCCAGAAGCTCATGTCTGGCCTTACTATATCAGCATTCGATCCTTTCCAGAAACCAGCTTTAATTTTCCAGTTCAGGCAAATAAGGCAAGTTTTGTAATGACGACAACTTATCAAAAACGCAAATTTGGCAAGCATCCCAAAATTACTGTTTATATTGATGGTCCCTTCTTCCCGGACTCTACCTTGACCAAAAAAGAGCAACAAAAAAAGCTCCATGATCAAGTATTCGAGCAATTAAAAAAGCGATCTAAGAATAGCGACTATCAATATTATCACTATCAAAAACGAGAAATTGGAGATTAAAATGAATATTATGTTTTGCGGCGACTCTCACGCCGAAGATGGTATTTTAATTGCAACTCTATCTTTATTAAAAAATACCTCCGCTCCCCTGCACCTCTATATCTTAACCATGCAGGCAGAAGGATATGAAGCTTTTAATGAACAAGCTTTTAACTTAATCAAAAAAATTATTAAAGAAAAAGATCCAAACAACACTGCTGAATTAATTGACTGTACTGAGTTGTTCAAAAAAGAGCCTCCGCGCGCTAATATGGAGACTCGTTTCACTCCTTATGCCATGCTGAGATTATTTGCGGACCAAATTCCACAAATCCCTGATCGCATCTTGTACTTAGATGACGATATTATTGTACGTAAGGATATTAGTGATTTTTATAACCAAGACTTAACTAATGTGGAATTAGTTGGTGTTTTAGATTTCTGGGGGCGCTTTTTCTTCCATAATCTTCACAGCCACAAAACTTTTGACTACCTTAACTCCGGAGTTTTGCTTTTAAATATGAATGAAATTAAAAAGACAAGATTATTTGCAAAAGTTCGAGAAAAAATGAGCGATAAAAAAATGCTCCTTCCCGACCAATCTGCCTTAAACAAACTTGCGACCAAAAAAAGAATTGCTCCTCGCTGCTACAACGAACAGTACCGGCTCCATCCTGATACAAAAATCCAACATTTTACAACTAGCTTTCGCTTTAAACCCTACTTCCACACTTTAACAGTTAAACCTTGGGATGTAGAACGTGTTCATAGCGTCTTGAAATTACATGAATATGATGATTTACTTAAGCAGTACACAGAACTTAAGCCGCTTTTAAAGCAGCGCTAAATATTATATAGATGGAGTTTGAGAATGACTATTCCAGTTTTTTATACAATTAGTGATAATTACACGCCTTACGCAGCTGTTTCAATTCAGTCTTTAATTGATCATGTTGACCCAAAGAAGGACTATACAATTACTCTTTTAGTCCAAAGCATTAGTGATGAACATAAAAAGAGTCTCGAAGATCTTTCAACCGAAAATGTTCACGTTAATATTTTCCATATCGATGATGAAATGGTAGCTCCAATTCACAATAGTGAAGAAAATTATTTGCGAGCACAATTCTTTACCATGTCTATTTTTTACCGACTCTTTATTCCTAATCTCTTTCCGCAATATGATAAGGCGGTTTACTTAGATGCCGACACAATTATCTGTACTGATATTGCTGAACTTTATAATACTGAAATTGGCGATAACATGTTTGCGAGTGTGCCCGATATGTCAATTAGATTTATTAAGCCTCTCCAAGTCTACATTAAAGAATGTCAAGGAATCTTCCCTCCAGAAAAATACATCAACAACGGTGTCATTTTATTCAATATGAAAGAATTTAGAGATAAAAAATTTGTTGATAAGTTCTATTCATTAATTGAAAAATATCATTTTGATAATATTGATCCGGACCAAGCTTATATGAATGAAATCTGTGAAGATAAAATCTATCACTTACCGCTTGAGTGGGATGCAATGCCTAATGAACATATGGATGAAATCAAAGATCCAAAAATTGTTCATTACAACCTTTTCTTTAAGCCATGGCACTTTGCAGATGTTCAATATGGTCAATATTTCTGGGAGGTTGCTAAAAAATCACCATACTATGATGAGCTAAAAGAACAATTGGACAGCTTTACTGATGAAGATCGTAAAAAAGCCCGCACTGATCTTGATTGGATGATTAAAAAAGTCGATGAAATTAAAAATGAAGATGTAACGTGGGCAAAAGTTAAAAAGACTACGTCCGTAAAAATATAAAGAGGCACTAAAATGACTATTCCAGTTTTTTATAGTATTAGCGATGATTTTACTAAATACGCTGCAGTATCTTTAAATTCATTAGTTAAGAATTCTAATCCAGAAAATGACTACACAGTTATCTTTCTAAATCAAGACCTATCTAAAGAACACCAAGATCAATTGGCAGCTTTGGGTAATGACCATGTACACGTTGAATTCTTCCACATTGATGAGAAATTAGTAAAGCCGATCCAAGATAGAAAAGAAAATTATCTTCGGGCTGACTTTTTCACCATGTCTATCTTTTACCGCCTCTTCATTCCTGATCTTTTCCCGCAATACGATAAGGCAATCTACATCGACAGCGATACAGTAGTCACTGATGACATTGCTAAGCTATACAATACGGAATTAGGCAATAATTTATTTGGCGCATGTACTGATTCTTCTATTCAATACGTAGATAAAATGGTGAAATATATCAAAGATGTCCTAGACCTTGATCCTAAAAAGTACATCAATTCTGGAATGCTTGTCTTAAATTCCAAAGCCTTTAGAGATGAAGGTTTTATTGATCATTTTATGAATCTGCTTGAGAAGTATCATTTTGACTGTATTGCTCCAGATCAAGACTATTTGAATGAAATTGGTGATGGTCGAATCTTGCACCTTGATCCTCGCTGGGATGCAATGCCTAATGAAAATACAGAACCTCTTCCTAATCCAGGCTTGATTCACTATAACTTATTCTTTAAGCCATGGCACTTTGATAATGTTCAATATCAAGATTACTTCTGGAAGTACGCTAAAGAAACGCCCTTCTATGAAGAATTACATGCTGAATTAGATAATTATACTGATGAGGAACGTAGTGAAGATCGAGCTAAATTAGACCATATGCTTGAAAAAGAAGATAGCACAGTCGTTGATCCTAATAATTGGGCTCACGTAAAAGCTAAAGGTGAAAGGATTAAACTATGATTATTGGCGAAAATCGTGCACAAGTTATTGAAAATATCAAAGCAGCCGTTAAAAAAGGCAAAATGCACGCTAAAGTTGAATTGGGAGATCCGATCCTCACTAAAGATGAAAGAATCAAACTAGTTAACGATTATTGGGAGCAACAAAAAAAGCTGAGCCATAAATTTAAAAATATTATCGCCCAAACTATTATCAATCTTGATACTTTAGTCTTAATGGCTCATACCCAAATTAAACATAAACAAAGAGCTAAAGGGCCGCAACATGGTGCAATTGTAACGACTAATCACTTTAAGCAAACTGATAGCCTGCCAATTAAAAAATTAGCTAATCGCTGTCATAAAAAGCTCTATGTTGTAATTGAAGACTCCAACCTAAAATTACCAGGTTTCTTCGGCTTTTTAATGAATAATATCAATGCTATTCCAATTGTTCAAAGCTACCAATATTTAGGACGTGAATTTCCAAAACACTTGCAGAAAGTCTTTGATAAAAAGGGATGGGTCTTAATCTACCCTGAACAAGAAATGTGGTATAACTACCGCAAGCCTCGTCCCCTTCAAAAAGGTGCTTATTACTACGCAGCTAAGGCTAAAGTTCCGATTATCTCCTGCTTTGTAGAAATTCAAGATCTTCCAGAAATGGAAAAAAATAGTAGAGAATTCCACAAGACACGCTATATTCTTCACGTCTTACCGACAATCTACCCAGTTGATCGCCTTACAGTTGATCAAAATGCTAAAAGAATGCGGGACATTGATTATATGCAAAAGAAAAAGGCTTATGAAAAAGCCTATGGTAAGAAATTAAACTATGATTTTAACTACGATGACATTGCGGGTTATGTAAAAGATTAATAATTCTTTCCTAATGTAAAAATTTCTACCTACCGCTAAGTCTATCTGTTCGAACTAAAAAAGATTGATATATCGATGCTTAATAGCAAAGATAATCAATCTTTTTCCTTTTGTAATTCATTTTATTCTAGGAAAGTTAGACAGGTTTTTATTACATACATTAAATAACATAATAAGTCATTATTTTTGATTTACTTACTTAAGTAGACGACAATATAAGTGGCTATAGTCAAAGCTCACGTGTTTAATAATATATAACTTATAAAGTTAATAGTATTTTATCAGAAAGAAGAGAGATACGATGTCAAACGATCTACCAAGCGATGGGCACAAGGTGGTCAGTAAAGGCTACAAATACTTTATGGTATTTCTCTGTATGTTAACTCAAGCTATCCCTTACGGAATTGCTCAATTAATCCAACCTTTATTTGTTCATCCTCTGGTTAATACTTTTCACTTTACATTGGCTTCTTATACCTTAATTTTTACTTTTGGGGCTGTCGTAGGGTCTCTAGTTTCACCAATGGTTGGTAAAGCTTTACAGAAAGTTAATTTTAAAATTTTGTATTTGATCGGTATTTGCCTTTCAGCAGGAGCATATGTAATTTTTGGAATTAGTACGAAACTACCTGGTTTCTATTTAGCCGGAATTATTTGTATGGTCGGTTCAACCTTTTATTCTGGTCAAGGTGTTCCTTGGATTATCAATCACTGGTTTCCATTTAAGGGCCGCGGTGTTGCTCTTGGATTAGCCTTTTGTGGGGGATCAATTGGGGATATTTTCTTACAGCCTATTACCCAGGCAATTTTGAAGCACTTTATGACTGGTAATACCAAGACTGGTCATTTAACTTCCATGGCTCCGTTCTTTATTTTTGCAGTTGCTCTTTTAGTTGTTGGACTAATTATTGCTGCTTTTATTAGAGTGCCAAAGAAGGATGAGGTTCTTGCTTCAGCCGAAGAAGTTAAAAAGAATCGGAATGAAGCTGCTCAAAAACAAGCCCATGAATTTCAAGGTTGGAGCGGTAAACAAGTTCTTCATATGAAATGGTTCTGGGTCTTTAGTATCGGCTTTTTAATCATTGGTTTAGGGCTCGCTTCTTTAAATGAAGACTATGCAGCCTTTTTAGACACTAAATTATCCTTAACAGAAGTCGGAATGATTGGTTCAGTCTTCGGGATTGCTGGTATTATCGGCAATATTTCTGGTGGCTACTTATTTGATAAGTTCGGTACTGCTAAATCCATGGCTTATGCAGGAATCATGTTGATCATCGCTATTTTGATGATGATCCTGATTAGTACACATCCTTATGGAGATCGCATTAACTTATATGCTGGTATGGGTTGGGCCTTTACTAGCGGGCTATCAGTATTTAGCTATATGTCTGGGCCTGCCTTCATGGCTAAGAATTTATTTGGTGCCAAAGCACAAGGGGTTAACCTAGGTTATATTAGTTTAGCCTATGCAATTGGTTTTGCTATTGGTGCCCCACTCTTTGGTGTTATTAAAGGTGCCACTAGCTTTACCGTTGCTTGGTGGTGTACCACCTTCTTTGTTGCAATTGGTTTTATATTATTAATTTTTGCAGCTATTAAAATTAAACAAATTCAAAAAAATATTATCGTGAACAAGCCAAATATTATTTTAGATAAGTAATTAGTTAGAAAGAGGGTAATTATATGTCTAGTGATGCTGCTACTAAAGATAAAGTAGTAAGCAAAGGCTACAAGTACTTCATGGTTTTCCTTTGTATGTTAACCCAAGCTATTCCTTATGGAATTGCTCAAAACATTCAGCCTTTGTTTATCCACCCCTTAGTTAATACTTTCCACTTCACATTAGCATCGTATACATTGATTTTCACGTTTGGAGCAGTCTTTGCTTCAATTGCTTCACCATTTATTGGTAAAGCACTAGAAAAAGTAAATTTCAGAATTATGTATTTAATTGGTATTGGTCTTTCCGCTATTGCCTACGTAATTTTTGGAATTAGTACAAAACTTCCTGGTTTTTATATTGCAGCCATTATTTGTATGGTTGGTTCAACTTTCTTCTCAGGACAAGGTGTGCCATGGGTTATTAACCACTGGTTCCCAGCAAAGGGCCGTGGCGCTGCTCTAGGAATTGCCTTCTGTGGTGGTTCTATTGGGAATATCTTTTTACAACCAACAACTCAAGTCATTTTAAAGCACTACATGACAGGTAACACCAAGACAGGTCACTTGATTTCGATGGCACCATTTTTTATCTTTGCGGTTACTTTGCTAATAATCGGTGTAATTATTGCTTGCTTTATTAGAACTCCTAAGAAAGACGAAATCGTTGTTTCTGATGAAGAATTAGCTGAAAGCAAGAAAGAAGAAGAATTAGCTAAAGCCAAAGAATTTAAAGGCTGGACTAGTAAACAAGTTTTACAAATGAAATGGTTCTGGATTTTTAGTCTTGGATTTTTAATTATTGGTTTAGGTTTAGCCTCTTTAAACGAAGATTATGCAGCATTTCTGGATACAAAACTTTCACTAACTGATGTTGGATTAATTGGATCAATGTATGGTGTCGGTTGTTTAATCGGAAATGTTTCTGGTGGTTTCTTATTTGATAAATTTGGTACAGCAAAATCAATGGCCTATGCTGGCTGTATGTATATCTTATCTATTCTAATGATGATCTTTATTAGCTTTCAGCCATATGGCGCTTCGATTAGTAAGGCTGCTGGTATTGGCTATGCCATCTTTTGCGGCTTAGCTGTATTTAGTTACATGTCAGGCCCAGCCTTCATGGCAAAAGACCTCTTTGGTTCAAGAGATCAAGGTGTCATGCTTGGATACGTTGGTTTAGCTTATGCAATTGGCTATGCCATTGGTGCTCCACTCTTTGGGATTATTAAGGGAGCGGCAAGCTTTACAGTTGCTTGGTACTTTATGATTGCCTTTGTTGCAATTGGTTTTATTATTTTAGTATTTGCCGTTATCCAAATTAAGAGATATCAAAAGAAATATATTGCAGAGCAAGCAGCAAAAGCTAATGCTAAATAAGGAGGTTTTTTGAAAATGTGTACTGGTTTAAGATTCACAGATGATCAAGGAAATTTATACTTTGGCCGTAATCTAGATGTTGGACAAGATTATGGCGAAGGCGTTATTATCACACCGCGCAATTATCCTCTTCCATATAAGTTCTTAGATAACACCACTACTAAAAAGGCTGTTATTGGAATGGGAATTGTGGTTGATGGTTATCCATCATACTTTGACTGCTATAACGAAGATGGATTGGGGATTGCCGGTTTAAACTTCCCACATTTTGCAAAATTTAGTGATGGTCCTATTGACGGTAAAATCAACTTAGCTTCTTACGAAATTATGCTCTGGGTTACTCAAAACTTTACTCATGTTAGTGAAGTAAAGGAAGCTTTAAAGAACGTTAACTTAGTCAATGAAGCTATTAACACATCATTTGCGGTTGCCCCTCTTCACTGGATCATTAGTGATAGTGACGAAGCCATTATTGTTGAAGTTTCAAAGCAATATGGAATGAAGGTCTTTGATGATAAAGTTGGCGTTTTAACTAATAGCCCTGACTTTAACTGGCACCTTACTAACCTTGGTAACTATACTGGTTTAAATCCACATGACGCTACAGCCCAAAGCTGGAACGGTCAAAAAGTTGCTCCTTGGGGTGTAGGAACTGGTAGTTTAGGTCTGCCTGGTGACAGCATTCCAGCCGACCGTTTTGTTAAAGCTGCTTACTTAAACGTAAACTATCCAACTGCTAAAGGTGAAAAAGCAAACGTCGCTAAATTCTTTAACATCTTAAAGTCTGTTGCCATGATCAAAGGCAGTGTAGTCAACGATCAAGGCAAGGACGAATATACTGTTTATACTGCATGCTACTCTTCTGGAAGCAAGACTTACTACTGTAATTTTGAAGATGATTTTGAATTAAAGACTTATAAACTAGATGATCACACGATGAATTCAACCAGTCTTGTGACTTACTAGTTTCTTTAAATTTATATCCTATATTCCCAACAAAAAAAGCCACCTGAAACAGGTGGCTTTTGTCGTATACAAGTGTTTAATTTTAGAAAGGACTATTATTATAGCCTGATATAGCAATACCGTCAACCGCTCGATATCCTTTTTATTAATTAATCTTCTTCTGATCTAATTACTTTTTTAGAGCTAGCATCAATTTCAACTTCATGTTTTGTGCTACCGGATTCTACTGTTACCTCCCAAATAGCCTTACCATCTTCCATTTTTAAGTCCCATTCCTTGGCAACACTATTTTTTACTTCTTTTTCTGCTATTTCACTAGCTTCTTTACGCGAAATTGTTTTATCTAAATCTAAACCTTTTTGTAGGTGTTCATCTAGATCAAGCTTTTCAGAACTAGATTTAATTTCCTTACCAGTTCTAGCATTGATTGTCATTTCGTATTCTTTACTCTTATCAAATCCATCAATCTCATAAACGTATCGGTTACCGTCTAACTTTAGGTTTATTTCTTTAATCTCTTTATCACTGTATTTTTCATCAAATTTGTTCAAAGCTTCAGTTTGGCTAAGCTTAATTTGACTCTTTTTTAGTGCATTTTCTGTATTACTTTTCTTATCTTTAGTTTCCTTTTTTACACTAGATTGTTTACTTTGATTTGATGAATCGTTATTACTGCACGCAGCAGCTGAAGTTCCGATAATGCCAATTACAGCTGTAGCAGCTAATAATCGGGTAATTTTATTATTTTTGCTCATCATTTTCTCCTTGAATAAAATAAAACAAAACTATATTTGCTTTAAATTATATAGTATTATTTCAATGAAAGCGATTTATTTGCCTAGTAAATAAAAAAGCCGATGCTCAGCATCGACTTTTCTATTCACCTTTAAAACTACCATCTTCAACTTCACGAATAAAGTCAGCCAAGTGTTTGTAGTAAACATCTGGATTATCAACCATATGGTGGTGACCTCCATCAGGAGTAGTAACTAGGCGTGAATTTGGAATTTCTTTTTGCATAATTTTAGCAGTAGAAATTGGCATAGTTTCATTTTCACCAAAAGTAATTAAAGTTGGTACTTTAATATTCTTAAGTTGGTCTCTAAAGTGCCAATCTTTAAGCTTACCAGTAATAACAAATTCATTATCACCTTGAAAGACATTGTAAACCGCACTTCCGCCAAGATCCTTTAAGTGATAAAGCTCTGAAGGTTGCTTTCTATCAACAAAATTAATATTTAAAATTCGTACATCATCTTGGTAGCGTTGATTATCATAATCATTATTCTTCTCACACTCATGCATGAAATCAATTTCTGTTTGAGGAAGAACTTCTTGTCTCCTTCTATTTACAGAATCAACATACTCATCAATTTCATCAACCATTGAAGAAATAATGGCGCCCTTTAAATGCTGCCCATATTTAACTGCATATTCTTGCACCAAGAGGCCGCCCCAGCTTTGGCCAATTAAGTAGAAATTATCTAAGCCAAGCTTTTCACGCACTTCATCAACTTCATCTAAGAAATATTCATAAGTTAAATACTTCTTAGCAATTTCTGGATCTGAGTAGTCTGGTTGATCAGAGTAAAGTGACCCTAGTTGATCATACATAGTTACTTGAACATTAAGTCCCTGTTTCTTTAATTGTTCTGCAGCATCTTCCCAATATTCATGATTTCCACCAGGGCCACCGTGAAGTGCTAATAAATGAATGTCACCTTCACCTTGAGTATTAGTCCACAAGTGATAACCGTTGTCTAAAGTAATAATTTTAGTGCCAGTTCTCATAAAATTCTCCTTTTTAGTTTTTATTTTATATTTTATCTCATTTTCTTTTTAATTCCGATATGAATTGCACCAGCACCTAAATTTAATTTGGTTATTGTTACATTTTTAAAGCCATCTTGCTCAAGCATTTCCTTTAAACGCGTAGCTGAAATAAATTTAGCTGTAGTATGTGATAAGTACTTATAATCGTCAACATTAGCACCCAATAACTTAGCAAAATTAGGAAATAGTTTAAAGTAATTTTCCCATCCCAACTTAATAATTGGATTAGTTGGCTGTGAAGTCTCTAGAATTCCAACTTTTCCACCTGGCTTTAAAACCCGATAAACTTCTTTCAAAACTTGATCTGCATCAGGAACATTACGTAAACCAAAACCAATTGTTACAATATCAAAGCTTTGGTCCGGATAAGGCAAATGCATTGCATCCCCTTGCTTTAATTGAATTTCTTTTTGTAAATTTTGTGCCCTGATCTTTTTGTCGGCTAAGTCGAGCATTTTTTGATTAAAATCTAGTCCAATTACATTGCCAGAAGGTCCCACTTGTTTTGCAAGGGCAATTGTTAAGTCACCCGTCCCGCAACATAGGTCTAATGCAAAATCTCCAGGCGCTACTCTTAATTCTTTAAAGAACTTTTTCCGCCAGCCATTTTGTGTTCCTAAGCTAATTAGATTATTCATCTGATCATAATGTGGAGCAACTCGTGTAAATAAATCATGAACGTCTTTTTCAGGTACCTTATTAGTTAAACTCATTTTTATCACCAAATTTATTATCCCAACAAAAAAGCTATGATTCAAATGAACCATAGCTTTTCTTAAATTCGATTAGATTTACGACGCCAAATGTGAACTAAAATTCCAATAACTAACCCTAAGATCGTCGGTACAACCCAGGCTAGACCAATATTAGCAAATGGCAAATACTGAAGTCTAATACGACTAGCAGCATTGTAGAATGACGTTCCAGCAATTGGTGCTGGCAAGTTTGTAATTAAATCAAAGACTGCTGGAATCAAGGTCAAAAGCATAGTAACTTTGTATACAACCATATCACCCTTAAATAATGGCGAACATACCGATAAGATAATTAATACAATTGCTAAAGGATATAAAAACATTAAGACAGGAAGCGACCAGTGAATAATTTTCTCTAAGCCTAGATTGGCGGTAGCCAAAGATCCAATACATCCAATCGTCAACCAGCCCTTGTAACTAATTTTTGAATAATGAGCACTAAAATCTAGAGCAAACGCAGCCAATACCCCAACTGCAGTAGTTAAACACGCTAAGAAAATTAAAACAGCTAATAAGGCTTGTCCAAAAATACCAGCATAATATTTAACAATCTCTGAAAGCAGAATTCCACCATCACTCGCTATTTTAAAATGTCCTAATGACATTGCGCCAATAACGATCAATAAGGTATAAATCACTCCAATTGCAACAACCGCAATTAATCCAGACTTTGCAGTTATTTTGGCAGTCTTCTTTTCATCATTATTAACTAACTCTTTAATTGCTGTTACTACAGTTACACCGAATGCTAATCCTGCTAGTGCATCCATAGTGTTATATCCCTCTAAGAATCCCTTAACGATGGCACCATTCAGGTAGGCTTTGGTTACGGGAACAGTATTGGGATTACCGAGCGGCCAAGCAAATGCAATAACAAAAATAATAAACAGCAAAATTAAAAAGATTGGGTTTAAGATTTTACCCAGAGAGGAAAGAATATCACTTTCGTTATAGGCAATCGCGTACACTATCGCAAAAAAGATAATCGTAAAAACAACTAACCCGGTCCCCCGAAATTGCTTGGGCAATAAAGGAGCAATTCCAACAGTATAAGATACAGTTGCATTTCTTGGAGCGGCAAATAACGGACCGATGGCAAGCTGCATCAAAGTCATAAACAAAAGAGCAAAAACTTTTCCTACTGGTAACCCAATTTGATAAACACCATTACTACGAGTAATAGCAACGGCTAGGAGTGAAAGTAGGGGTAAAACTACCCCAGTAATTGAAAAACCAATTGCTGCTGGTCCCCAATTTTTACCAGCAAGCTGGCCTAAATGAAGTGGGAAAATTAAGTTTCCTGCACCAAAGAATAGTGCAAAAATCATTGATGCTACAATTAAATATTGTTTTGTCGTCAGCTTCTTTTCCTGCGCTTCTTTCAATTATATTCCTCCAAAAAAATCAATTATTTTTAGTATTTTAGCAAAAAAACGCTGTAAACTCTAGTGTTTACAACGTTTTAATGGATTAATACTATTTTTCTAATTCATCATTTGCGCTATTTGCGGCAATTCTACCAAAAGTAAAGATATCAGCAAGCGAATTTCCACCTAAACGGTTACCTGCGTGAATTCCGCCGGCTACTTCCCCAGCAGCATATAGACCAGGAATTTGCTGACCATCTTTATCTAAAACATGAGCACCTGTATCAATCTTCAAACCACCCATAGTATGGTGGATGGCTGGCTTTCTCGGGGTTGCATAGAATGGAGCAACTTCACATTTTAGATTAAAGGCTGATTTTTCAAAATCTGGATCTTTTCCTGCTTCAACATAAGAATTATATTTCTCAATGGTCTCCACTAAAGTATCAGGATCCATTCCAACTTGTTTAGCCAAATCTTCTAAGCTATCAGCTCTAAACAAAGTTCCAGCCTTTACTTGTGCATCAATTGATTCTTGAGTTGTGTTATAAGCCGTATCTTTAATCTTGTCATCAGCAATTAAATAGAACAAGCCACCATTATCTATAGCTGCTTTGGTTAAAACATCACGTTCTGCAAATTCATTTACGAAACGCTTACCCTTTTGATTAACCATAATATAGTTTTCTGGTGGAGTTTGTAGACCAGTAAATAGCTCACCAGTCTTTGGATCAGAAACGGGCATCATCTGAATAAAGCCCATGCCAACTAAGTCTGCACCTGCTTCTTTACCAAGATTAATTCCGTCACCAGTAATTGCAGGAGAATTAGTAGTGGCAATATTATCATCAATATGCTTCCAGTAAGTATTGTATTTTTGAACCATTGGCGTATTTGCCCCAAATCCACCAGCAGTTAGAATTACAACTTTAGCATGAACCGTGATCGTACTTCCATCTGGTCTTTTAGCAATAACGCCTTTAACTTGACCATCTTCAATAATCAAGTGCTCAGCTCGAGTATCGGTCAGAATTCTTCCACCATGATCCTTTACCCAATCACCTAAAACATGAATAAAGGCATAACCCATTGGTTCAACTGGCTTGTGCCCTCTTCTCCATAAGGCACCTACTGGCATTGTTACTTGACTGCGATCGAATTTCACTCCTAAATCACTTAACCAATGCACTGAGTCCAAGGCATTATCGATTAATTCTTTGACTAAAGCATAGTTACCGTGAATTTCATTTCCATTTAAGTCGGTTCTCTTACCACCTAAATAGGTTTGAATTTCATGAAGTAATTTTGAATCAAATAGATAATCCGCACCAGAAGCTACATATTCTTTTATTTGCTTTTGTAATTTTTTAAAGTCTTCTTGATACTCTGGATCAATCTCTTCAAGTGGAGTTGCTGCTAGTTCTTCTAAGGTTTCTTTTTCACCGGCTAAAGCTTTAAATTCATTTTGCCAATCTGGCTCTGCAGCATTCATTGGGCCACCAGCACGACTAGTGTTTCCTCCAATTTGTGGGAACTTTTCAAGTACAATGACATCTTTATCATGTTGAATACTTCTAGCAGCGGCAGCTAGACCTGCACCACCAGCTCCAACAACTACAACATCAGTTGTATAAGTCTCATTTTTAGCTCTTTGTTCCTTTGGTTTAGCTCGTTTTTTCCACTCATCTGGATCTCCGCCAGCTTCACTAATTGCCAATGCTACTCCATCAATAACACCATGACTAGAGATAGTGGCACCACTAACTGTATCAACATTTAAAGTCTGATTTTCAACAATTTCTTCAGGCAAACGTCTAAATACTTCGTCAGCTACTCCCTTAGTTTCACCTTTAGCGTCAACCTTAATATCTTCAATCTTATTTTCGGAAAGAGTAACTTCCATAGGCATGAAACTCGCACCATGTCCTTGAGCTTTTACGTTGTATTTTCCTGATTTCATAATTTTTCTACCCTTTCTTAAATATTTTCACCTAAATTATAAGTTATTAAATCTACAGGCTTAAATATCTTTTTTACAAATTACTAATAACAAATTTGTTATAGCTGACATAGTGTGAAGTCTCATTTACCTTATCTAATAATGGGCTGTAAATTTTTCTTTTTAAATTCTTCAACTAAATTTTTTAAAGCTTGCGATTTTGTTTTTTCAGCTTTTGTTGCAATAAAGAAAGTAACGTTAATTAAGTCATAGCTTAAAGGAAAAAGGTTAATTGGCGTTTCACCAATTCTTTTAATGATACTAGCAGTGGAGATAGTTAATCCCATCCCATGAATTGCTAGACTAGTTGCAGTAATAATGTTTTTAGATTCTAAAACAACTCGTGGTTCTAAATGAAATCGCTGGAAAACTCCATTAACTTGGTGCCGAATAGCCGAACCAGGAACACTTAAAACAAAAGGTTCTTGTAATAAGTCTTTTAGGTTTAAGTCATCTGGTTTAAGGATAAATTTTCCTTCCTGGTAATACGGAGATGAAGGTGAAATTACTACATAGTATCTTTCACCACCATTACTTACAATATCTAAGCTTGAATCAATTGCTTCTGGGGTTTGACCAATATAGCAATCAATATTTCCACTTAGTAAATTTCTTTCACTTTCTCTGGGGAAGTTTTCAAAAAGCTGTATTTCTACTTGAAGATTTTTCTTTAAAAAATCTGGCAGTATTTCTGGTAGTAAATAGGTACCTAGACTCTCTAAAATTCCAATTTTGATAATTTCTTTATTAGGATGAGTGTATTGGGCGATTTTTTTATTTAATTGTTGTTTGTTATAAGAAATATTTTCTAAATATTGATAATATAGTAACCCGGCTTGAGTCAATGCATATGGCTTTTTATCCCGAGCAATAATTGGTGTTCCTAACCGGTCTTCTATTCTTTTTATTAACTGGGTGAGATAGGGTTGAGAAATGTAGAGCTTTTTTGCTGCCTTCACAAAGCTATCTTCTTTGAGTAATACATCAATAAAATGCTGTATTTCTTCTGGGTTATTCATTATTTATTTTCCTTAGTATAGTTTTTATATTATAAACAAAAGAGCTATGGATACCTCAAATTTACCATAGCTCTTTTGCTTTACACTTTTTACCTGAATACAATCCTAATTTAATATGGTTTATAACTTTTTACAAGTAAAAAATTTGATTTATTAATAATTCTTATGATTTTATTTATTCTATTAAAATTTGTAATGGTAGTGATAGATAATCAACGGCAAAATCGTAACGATTAGGCACAAACCAATCATCGTCCAAACATAAACACCTCTTAATTCAGCTGGTGTTCCTTGTGCTGGAATAAAGGAAATAAAGAAAGCTACCACAGTTATTACCAGGGCAATAATTGCAATTATTACTCCTAAAGCGTTGCTCTTTGTCATATAATAACTGCGTTTTAAGTTTCCATGTTTTACTTTTAAAACAATATAGGAAATTAACATTAAAATGTAGACCATCAAGTACTGAGCAGTCGTAGCAGCTAACGAAACATTAAAAGCAAAATCGGAGTTCTTTCCACTAGTGAAAGTAATTAAAACTGCAGATGCAGTTACAATCAAAGTCTGTAAAACAATCAACCGCATCGGTACATCACGATTAGTAGATTTAGCGAAAAACTTAGGCATATAGCCTTCTTTAGCAGCTTCAAACATTCCCTGACTAGGACCAGCAAGCCAATTTCCAAGTTCTCCAATAATACCAGCTGCCAGTAACACACCGATAAACTTCTTAATAACATCACCTGGTAAGCCAATTGAATCTAGAATTTTTCCAAAAGCATAAACAAACCCAGTAGAATTTTGAATTTGATCTTTAGGAATTGTCATTCCAATTGCGGTACTACCAAGTAAGTCAAAAGAAATGGCAGTCACAGCTAAAGCGAGCATAACAGTCGAATACTTTTTAGGATTTTCTAGATATTTTGCATGCGGAGCAGATGCTTCCCCACCACAAAATGCCAACACAAATGGCACAAAAGCTACTAATGTAGCCCCAGTTAAATGATGTGGAAAGATATTATTTAAGCTTAGATGCATATATAGAGGACGTCCTTGCAAGAGATATACAAAGAAGGTAATAATTAGCAAAATTACTGGTAAAGCTATCCCAAGTCCAAATAACCACTCTGCAATATGTCCTATTTTCTTAACTCCTACCATTTCGACAAGAGTAATTGACCAGATAATTATCATCATCAATAGAAATCTAATACTTGGTGTAGTGTTAAACCAAGGAGTATCAAAGGTAATAGATAATGCACCAATAATTACGTACATCATTGTGTTCATCCCAACAGTAATGTGAATCCATTGATAAAACATAGCCGTCCAGCCAGCTCGATCTCCTAAGGACCCTTTTACCCAAGTAAAAATTCCACCCTTATCCCAGCCGTCAACTGAAGCCATTTCTCCTGCCATTTGCGTAATTGGTACAAACCATATTAAGCCTGCTAATAGCAAATAAAAGACTGCTGTGGGGCCAGTTTTTCCAAATGGAGCTAACTCATTAACTGAGATAACCATCGATGAAGTCATTGCGAACAACTTCAATGCTGTTAACCGATTATACTTTTCATCTTCTTCTAATTTGGTCAAAGACTCGCTTTTATCAGACACAATTTTTCCTCCGAAAAAGTTTTTTCGAAAATTAATTATACACTTCTTCATCAAAATTGGTCTAAAAACTTTAAAAATAAAAAGCTAGATTTGCTTAATCAAATCTAGCTCTTTTATCTTCTATTTCATCCATGGAAAAATGTGCTTTAAAACTTTATGATCTTGCTCATTTTGTCCATCTACTTGTGTAGATTCTTTCTTAGGATTTGTCTCCGCTTTATTTTCTTCTTTAGCGTCTACTTTTTTAGTTTTTTCTACTGCTACTGTAAATGTAGCAACTGTTTTTTGGTCTTTTTCAAAGTACTTAGTTGCGCCTTTTGGATCAAAGCCATTGTAGACCACTTCATAACCAGCCTGTTCCAGCTCTTTAATTTGTTTAGCTGTACTGTATAAATCAGTTATCTTATCGCCCACATTTCCGCTTAAGACATTAGAAGATGCAATTTGAACAGCATTATTACTTAAATCAACAAAAGTAACGATTGCTTTTCTTTTATTGTCATTACCTAGAAGCGAGACTACATTTGTTAAAGTTGACTTTCCATCAACAGATTCAATCTTAGTCTTTAACTTTTTATCTGAGATTAATTCTTTTATTTCATCAAAGGTATAATAGATAACCTTTGTATCACGACTTGGATCTTTGACAACAACTGATGAATTTTTAGGCATATAGTCTAAGATTCTTGGAGCTGGTTGTTCCATTAAAACTTTCGTTGCATCAGTTGGATCGGTTACATATACCGGCTGATCCGCATGGTCAATTTTTTCACCTTTAGAGTTTACTGGGATAATCTGACCATTTTTGTGGTATTTTACCACCACATCAACATTTTCACGCTCTACCTTATATTCTTTAACTTGATATTGATCTGCATGATATCCATCAACTACTGGCGTTACAACTGCGCTATATTCCTTTTTATCAACAGTCCAAGCAGTAGTATATTTACCATCCTTAATTACTTTTCCATTATTATCATTTACAGTTAAAGATCTATTCCAGCGTGCACCTTGAATTCGATCTGCTGGTGTTTTATCACTCGCTCCTTCATAACGAACCGTCTCTTTAACCGGAATACTGTAATTATGAGGTTTAACTGTTTGATATGGATGATCGCTATTAACTTGAACATAACGTGGCTTTAGAATGTATTTAACTTTAATATCTGCTACTGGATCTTTAATTAAAACAGTCTCTTGAGTGCGGCGATATCCTTCTATTTCAGGCACTTCTTCCGTTGCCAACACTCTAGTTGGATCAGTTAAATCATTAAGAAACGGAACTGGTTTAGCTTCAGAAATTTCCCGTCCCTCTTCATCAACTGGAATAATCGCACCATTCTTTTTGTAAGTTACTGTCGCAAAAAGATCGCTTTGCGTTACATCATGCTTAGCAACTACCCCAATATCAGCCGTAAAGCCAGATATTACTGGTGTATCTACTGCTTCAAAGTACTCTTTATCTGCTTTCCACTCAGTAGTATATTTTCCATCTTCTAAGATTTCTTTTGTTACCTCATCATAAGTGACGTCTCTATTCCATTGAACTGTTTGGATAGCATCATTAGGATTTTTATCACCAGCTCCCTCATAACGAACCAAAGCTGTAGCAGTCCGGCGATATGCACCCGGATTAACATCAAAGTGAGAATTATCTTTATTTACGGCCACATATTTATGCTTTAAAACATATTTAACTTCTATGTCTTTTGCTGGATCAATTTTTGCAAAATCAATAGATTCAGGCTCAAATTCTTCATCTTTTAAGTTATTTTTAGGTAAAGATACTAGAGTGGGATCATTTTTATCTGAAACAAAACGTAATTTAGGTAGAATATCAATCTTTTGTCCGCTCTCATCAATAGGAATGACATAGCCATTTTTTACATATCTAATTTTTTCAGTTACGTTAGCAAGTCTTACCTTTTCCTCAGGCATTTCTTTTATATAAGTATGATATCCGCTTACTGCTGGTACAGAAATTGCTGAATATGTTTTTTGCTCTGGCTTCCATTCAGTTGTGTATTTTCCATCAGAAATAATTCGTTTAGTTGCAGCATCAACTGTAAGATCTCTGCTCCAGTTCACCTGCTGTACCACTTCTTCTGGTGTCTGATCATCAGCACCACTATAAGCGATAACTCGTTTACTTATCTTGTGATATTCCGACTCATCAATACCATCAAGTGGATTTTCTTCGTTAACCAATACTTGCTTATGTCTTAAGGTGACAATAAAGGTTTGAACATATTCGTCACTTGTATCGAAGAATTGAATATCCCCGTTAGCATCAAAACCATTACTTACTACTTCATAGCCCTTTGTGTCTAACTCTTTCAATTGATCAATTGTACTATAGTCAATTTTTGTATTTGGAGCCCCAGTTAAAATTTTAGATTCAACAATTTCTTCATTATTGCTATCAATATCAAGATATTTAACTTCTGCCTTCTGGTCTTTGTTTGAAATATGTTCATTAACTTGATAGGTAATAGTATACTCACGATTTGGTTCATCAGCCGTAACTGTTTTTCCACCAACTAAAACTTGATCGGGAACATAACCTAAAATACTCGGTGCAGCAACTACTGGAAAAGACTGCTCAACTTTTTCCCAGCCCTTACTACCAATCTTTTTGCCAGTCACACGATCATAGACTAAAATCCGATTAAAAGTAATTGTTGACACTTCATCCCTAGGTGTTCGACTACCCGCGCCAACATAATGCACGGTTTGAGTACCCTTTAGTTGAAGATCTCCAAGCTTGCAGCCATATTTTAGATTATCAACTGTAATCTGCTCTCTACCATGCTTAAAAGTAACCATGTAACTGTCTTGATCTTCACTAAATACTGCTTCTTTTTCCTGGCTATCAAACGGATCATTAACTAGCACATATCCTTGACTAGTTAATTTTTTTATTTCATCTGCTGTACTGTAATTAATTTTATCGCCAATATTTCCTGTTAAGTTTCCAGAAGTAGAAAGTTCAGCCATATTATTATCTAAATCCGTATATTTTACAGCTACTGATGCAACTTTCTCACTTAAATTATCCATCTATTTCATGCCCCCTTGTTAACGTGAATTGCTCTATATAATTGTATGTCTTTTCTTATCTATAAATGCATTATTTTACAAATATAATGTATTAAAAAAAGGCGCTGAGAATCAAGTCTCAACGCCTTTTTATTAGCCAATTTTGAAAAAAGATATTTAATTTGAAAAATTATTTATCATCTTTCTTGCGTCTCTTTGCGCCAATTAAGCTTGTCATACCAATTGCTGTTGCTGCAGCACCTAAAATAGTGGCAGCTTCATTACTGTCAGCACCTGTTTGCGGTAAGACTTTCTTATTATCATTAGTCTTCTTCTCTACAGGTTTTTCTGGAGTAGGGACAGCAACATTTTGCTTAACTGGTTGTTCAGGTCTAGTTACCTTTTCGACAGGAGTTTCTGGATCCTTTGTAGGTTCTACAGGAACTTCTGGATCAGGAAGAACCGGATCTGGCGTCTTAGCTTTTTCTTTCAGTTTCAAAGCAATAGTGAATTGTTGTACGGTATTGTCATCATTGTCAAAGTACTTAGTTACGCCATCGCCATCAAACGCATTATAAACAACCTCGTAACCTGCATCCTCTAATTGCTTAATGAATTCGGCAGATGAGTACAACTTATTAATATCTTCTCCTGGGCGACCACTTAAAATACCTGAAGTCTTGATAACTTTTCCAGTATTAACATCAATAAAGTTAACTACAGCTTTTTGTGTATTTGGAGTAGTTGGAACTTTATTATCCTTGTAAACAACAGGAGTATCCTTAGTTGGATCAACTGGAGTTATTGTTGTCTTGTCTGGTGTCTTTCCGGGAATAGCTGGAACTAGTTCATTTGGCACTACCTTAGTTGGATCCTTTGGATCATTAGTATAAGTTGGAGTTGGTACATTTGGAATTGGATTTCCATTTGGATCTACTGGAACCATCTTACCAATCTTATGGTAGACAACTGTTACTTCCGCAAGCGGATTATCTGGAGTTACAGTCTTTCCACCAGCAGACTTAATTTCTGCAACATATCCTGGGATTACCGGTACATTAACTAGCGTAAAGGTATGGCTAGATTCGTTTGGTACACCATTTGTAATCTTGAATTCATGAGTTTGAATATCGGAATCCTTAAGTGGAGTGTTATTGTCACCATCTACAAAGTGAATAATTTGTTTACCTTCTACTGTAGTTACCTTATCAGGATGCTTAACTGGATTATATGGTACTGGGGTATCCTTACCTGGATCTTCCGGTGTTACTGTTGGTGTACTTGGAATCAAACCAGGAATTTCTGGAACTGGTTCGTCCGGTACAACTTTAGTTGGGTCGGTTGGATCTGTTGGGTAAGTTGGTGTTGGTACATCTGGAATTGGGTTTCCATTTGGATCAACTGGAACGATCTTACCGTTTGACTTGTAAGTTACTGTAACCGTCTTGTTCAAGTCGTCTGGAGTAACAACAGTTCCACCAGCATTACGCTTATCTGCATGATAGCCATCAATTACTGGTGTGTCTTTGTAACCAAATGTGTGACTAGTTACATTCCATTCACCTGAATCGATGATCTTGCCAGTTACCTTATCAACTACCATCTTCTTAGTGAAATCGAATGTTTGTACATCATCACTAGGTGTCTTGTCACCCGCACCTTCATAGTGAATAGTTTGAGTTCCGGTTCTCTTAACACTCTTTTCATCAGTGCCATCTGGCCACTTAGGACCGTCTGGATCGTTAGGATTAATTGGTTCGCCTGGCTTACCTGGATTTTCTGGCGTTACAGGAACTGTACCATGCTTCAAAATAACGCTAAAGATTTGAGTAGTACCATCATCATTATCGTATACGGCACCTGCTGGGAAGCCATCATTTACAAGGACATAACCCTTGTTTACAAGATCTTCAATAGTTGATTTAGTACTATAGTCAATTCTTGCACCGGCTTTACCAGTTAAGTTACCTGAACTAGTAATGATTGCATTGTTATTATCTGCGTCAATGTAGTTAATAATAGCTGCTTGATCCTTAGCTGGTGTTACCGGGTTGTATGGTACTGGGGTATCCTTACCTGGATCTTCTGGTGTTACTGTTGGTGTACTTGGAATCAAACCAGGAATTTCTGGTACTGGCTCATTTGGTACTACCTTAGTTGGATCTGTTGGATCTGTTGGGTAAGTTGGTGTTGGTACATCTGGAATTGGGTTTCCATTTGGATCAACTGGAATGATCTTACCGTTTGGCTTGTAAGTAACAACAATTTCCTTATTGAGGTCTTCTGGAGTTACCACAGAACCACCAGCGTTACGCTTATCTGCGTGGTAGCCATCAATTACTGGTGTATCTTTGTAGCCAAATGTGTGACTAGTTACATTCCATTCACCTGAATCAATGATCTTGCCAGTTACCTTATCAACTACCATCTTCTTAGTGAAGTCGAATGTTTGAACATCATCACTAGGAGTCTTATCCCCTGCACCTTCATAGTGAATAGTTTGGGTTCCTGTTCTCTTAACACTATTTTCATCAGTGCCATCTGGCCACTTAGGACCGTCTGGATCATTAGGGTTAATTGGTTCGCCTGGCTTACCTGGTTTATCCGGTGTTACTGGAACTGTATCATGTTCTACCAAAATAGTAATAGTTCTTGAGCCTTGCGCTACCTCAGTTGGTATATCTGCTCCTCTATCAACTATCTTGTAACCCTTATTAGTAAGCTCAGTAATTACACTATCCTTGTCATAAGTAAAGCTTGTACCAACTTCTTGTTCACCACTTTCCTTACCATATTGTGGTAAGTCAACATTATCAGTTATATCGTGAACGCGAACAGTGATTGAACCCTTTTCAACTGATGGAGTTGGTTTATTAGCTAAAGTAATTACAATTGAACTATTATTACTATCTTTAGTTACAGTTTCAGCTGCCACAACACCAGTAGTTTGATCTACATTTGCTACCGTATTGTTTTCTCTAATACCAATAATTTGATATTTAGAAGTATCAATTGATTTAGTTGCATCAAAGTTGGCATTTTCTGGATTCCAATTAATTTTACCTTTACCAGTGATGTTACCACCGTTATCAACAGTGACATATTCTCCTGTTACTAGATCAAGATATCCATTACCAGTAAATTTAACTTCTTGGTGTACTGGCTCTTCTGCTTGACTACCATCTGCATACACATAAGTCACATCACGCGTTACAGTTTTAGTTAAATCTTGTGGTACATAATTATCTGGATATTTGTGTGGATCATCTGGGTTAGCTGGATCTACTGGTTCACCTGGTTTGCCTGGCTTATCAGGAGTAATTGGTGTAGTTGCATGTACTAAGTGAACTTCAAATTCATTATTACCATTAGTAAATACTTCTTCGCCATCCCTAAAGTTATTAGATACTAAATTATATCCCTTCGCTTCCCAGTTTTTGATGCTATTAGCAGTAGTGTAACTAATCTTTTGTCCAACGCTACCAGCAAAGTTGGCACTTTCAATAACTTGACCGGTAGTATCGTCAATATAATTAATCGTACCTTTAGCAGCTTCTGGAACATCTGGATTCTTAGTCAAAGTAATTACAATATTGCTATTTTGACTTGTTGGGGTTACTGATTCACTACTTACAGCACCACTTTGGTTATCAACGGTAGCAGTTGAATTATTCTTATTAACTCCTGAAATGTAGTAACCATCATGGTCGATTGCAGGAACTGCATCAAAGTTTTGGCTATCCTTATTCCAAGTAATACGGCCGTTTTGACTAGTGATATTACCAGCATTATCAACAGTAACTAAATTACCAGTTACTAAGTCAATTGTACCTTTACCAGTAAATGTTACTTCTTGCTTAACTGGCTCATGTGCTTGGGTACCATCTTCATACTTATATTCAACTGTACGAGTAATAGTCTTTTGCAAGTCTGTCTTACTCAAGTTTGGATTACTTGGCTTTGGAGTATTTGGGTTATTTGGATCAACTGGTTTATCTGGATCTGCAGGATTTTCTGGAGTTACTGGCCGTGTACCATGCTTGAAAATAACTTGATAGATTTTACCATTATTTTCACTAGTAAAATCATCCCCTGCCTGACCAGTAAAACCATCTGTTACAAGAACATAGCCCTTTTTTACCAAATCAGAAATTGAACTGTTAGTAGTATAGGTAATCTTGTCACCCATATTACCATCTACTGAATCAGACTTAATTACACTATTGTTATTATCTTGATCAATATATTGAACAGTCAAACCAGCCTTCGTTGCATCCTTAGTGTAAGGAATTGGTGTATCCTTAGTTGGATCAACTGGAGTTACCGGTGTTGGGTCAACTGGAGTATAACCTGGAACATCTGGAACTGGTTGGTCTGGCTTTACTTTAGTTGGATCTGTTGGATCATTTGGATAACTTGGAGTTGGAGCATCTGGAATTGGATTATTTCCAGGGTCAACTGGCACAAGCTTACCAACTTTATCGTAAACAACAGTATCTTCAAGGTTTTCCTGTACCTTATTTTGACCTGCAACTATAGCACTTACAGCTGCCCCATTGTTAGTGTTCTTTCTAGCAACATAGCCTTCAATTACTGGTACCGTGAAGTCATTATACTTACTATTCGTGTCTTGCAATGACCACTCAGTATCATACTGACCATTGTTTATAATTTGGTTAGTTACAGCATCAACAGTAACTTGACGAGTCCAAGTTGAAGTTTGTTGTTTATCAGGACTTAAGGTATTGCCTTGACTATCCTGATAGTGAAGAGTTGATGTGTATGTTTTCTTTAATTGATCTGGATCAACACCATGTTTATCAGGAGTATCTGGACCTACTGGAATTTGGTTATGAACTAAGTGAACAACAAAAGTTTTGCCATCTTTTCCAACTTTACCAAAGTTAACTTCATTAAATGAATTTCCAGGTAAAACAGTTGCATTAGAATTATCAGGCGTACCATCAGTTACGTTAACGAATTTATAGCCTTGATTTTCTAATGAACTTACAGTAGTAGCCCCATTTTCAAAGTTAATATCATCGTTTTCTTTACCGGTTACAGTTTGATCAGGAGCGGTAGTAATGTATGACTTAGTTGTATCATCATAGAACTTAAGAGTGTTCTTTACTTCTTGTGCTCTCTTGTAAACAACTACAGTTTCATAGTTATCAGGCAAAATAGCACTAAGTCCATTATTCTTATAGTTCTGAGATAATTCACCATTTTGAACAAGATCTTTTTTATACTGCAATTTAGCAGTTACAGAAGTACCATCGGCACCAGCAGTAATCCCTGGAACGTTTGAAGATTTAATGGAAGTAGTGAATCCATCCTTAACTGGAGAAACAACTTCGGCATATGGATTAGTAATTGTGTTTCCTTGATTATCCGTATAGATCCAACCAGAATCTTCACTTACACCTTGAGCGTTCTTGATATATTCTAAAGTTTCATCTGCACTGTGAGATAAAGCATAATTTTGAATTTCTTCAATCTTATCATCGGTAATATCAAGAGTTAGCTTACGTGTTAAATTAAGGTTTTGAGTCTTATCATCAAATAATTGATTACCGTCTTCATCAACATATTTAATAGTGTTAGAGTGCGTACCAACTATTTCCATTTGTGTCTTATGTGGGAACCAAATTTGGTGACTAGCACGTTGAGTAGAAATACCGTAATATGGAGCATCTGTACCAGTTAATGGAGAACCGTTAGTGTTATGAACTTGGTTAGCTCTAATACCACCAGTTAAGCCATTACCCGTAATTGATACATCTGGATTCGCTTGATTGTTCCAAATATCTTTAGTTTGGAATCCATTCATTGGAATGTTAACACCATTAACATTCAACCAAATTTGCTTAGAACCATCTGACTTAATACGTTGATATACAACATAGTCACTGCCATCAACACTAAATACACCTTTACTGCCTGACATATAGATTAAGTTAGCAGTATATTGGGATGAAGTGGTATTAATCATGTCACCACCAGTTGCCATCCAACCAGTAGTTGCACCCCCATTAGAGTAGCGTTGTAAATTAAGCATTAGTGGGTCATGAATATCAATTCTAGAGTTAGATCCCCCTAATGGGAAAGAGATTAATTCGGCATAGAAGTTAGTATTATCATCACGAATATCAACAATTGCACCTGTCTTAGAAGTGAAAGCTGCATTTGTATTAGAATCTCGTGAATCTAATGAAACTACATCATCCCATGGATTATCGCCACGACCTTCAAGGATCACACGGAATGTCGCATATTCATCAACAGTAATATTACCGCCTTCGTTAACCCCAATGTAGTTGTAACCATCATAACTACCTGATGTTCCAGTTTTACCAACTGAGTGGAAGTAAGTAGTAGAATGTTTAGAAATTTCGATGTTTGAGTTAGCAGCTAAGTCTAAAGCAACCCCACGACCCTTATTTTCAAAATGAACATTTGAATTTTCACCAGAAATAAAGTTGGCGTTATTACCTAAGATAATACCGTCACGACCAGTAAAGCTAAAAGTTGAGGAGTCACCTAACTTAACTAGGGTTGGTCCATCATTTCTTGAACGGGCACCATATCCACCAAATCTATCAGAATCAGTTCCAGTTGGTCGAGTAGCTCCGATAGAAATAGCTTGGCCTAAGCCGGTATTAAAGTTAACGTTTGACTTATAGCCACTGATGAAATTACCGCCATTCTTAGCAAATACACCAGCAGTGTGGTAGCGAGCAGCATTAGTCGAAGCATTAGTTAAGTTAACATTTAAAGTAGCGTTATCACCAACATTAACTGTTCCCCCATCACTTAAGTTAATACCATCATTAATCTCGGAACTGTTAACAGTTAATGAAGCACCATTTTCAATATTTACGCGACTACCAGTAATATTTGAATTTTTAAAATTATTTCTACCACCAGTGTAATTCTGAGCATTGTATTGATCCTGAGTTGGAACTGATGAGTTAATACTATTTACGTTAGAAGTAACGTTACCCTTAATGTTTACAGTACCATTTCCTGAAATGGAACCATTAATAGTAATGTCTTGAAGGGTTAGGTTACCAGAATTGTTAAGAGATTTCTGACCCAAATTAAGAGCGGCTGCATCGTTAATACCAACAATTGCAAAAGTATTATTGATTATTAAATCCATGTTGGACGCATCAATACTTCTATCGATATTAACACCAGCTGCACCAGAATTAATAGCTTGTTGAAGTGCGCTTGCATTAGTTACTAAGTTGTAATTATTATTTTGAGCTTGAGTAGCTGTGTTAGCTTGGCTCGCACGTGGAGTAACTGCTTGAAGTTTACTTTCACTTAAGGCAGCTGCTGAAAAAAGCGCAGTATTTGAAGTATTACTATTTATATTTAAAGTTGAGCTATTAGTTTCCGCAGTTTGATTGGATTCTATCTTTTCGCTGTTATTAGCTGAATTTGTAGTAGCAGCAGCTACTTGTGGAGTATCAACTTTTGTTTGGTCTTCCTTAGCTTTTGTTTCTGCTACTTTATTATCATTATTTTCATGATTTTCTTGAGCTGAAGCAGTACTATCACTATCATTTTTTACTGCGTCATTCTTAGGTTCTTCAGTTGTATTAATAGCCTCTGAAGCTTGATTTTCATTTTCATTATTTTTAGTACTAGTATTTTCATCAGTAGTTACTGACCAAGTACCTGCTGTTGTAGAGTCTGTAAATTCACCCTCATTTTTAGGCACACTAAAAGAAGCTACCTTGTTATCTTGACTCTCCATAGTCGTATCAGCACTCTTAGTAGCATTATTTTGATCTTCAGAAACAACTTGATCATAAGCATCTTTTTTAAGTTGATCATCAGTTTTTGAGGTCAAATCAGTTGTATTTTTATCAGTATCACTCACTGTATCAGCATGAGCAACTTGAACATTTTGCATGCTCAATACTGCTGTACCCACTAATACAGAAGCTGCACCAACAGAAAATTTACGGATTGAAAAACGTTCTTGTTTATCATCCATTTTTCTTAAGCGTTCTTGGTAGTTATTCTTGGATAACATCCCTATTTTCCCTCCATTTAATCTCATATAATCACACTTTTTGATTATACTATCAAAATGTTAGTGTTATTATAACAAAGATTTTTTATTGCAAAAATAGGTTAGAGAGTTATTTAATAGGTCACATTATATATTTGACCCTGTATTTTTATAGGATTCAGCACTTTTTATGTAAAAAAATATGTTTATTTTACGAATAATATTCTGCTTTTATATATTGTTTTTATATTGCAAAATAGATCAATTATTATGCTTTGTTATTTTAAGTTACGCTTTTAACTGTCTATAATTTTCCTAAGAAAAAAGCACCACTCTATTTAAAGATAGAAATGGTGCTTTAACATAAATTTTTATATAACAAAAATATATACTTATCTTGTTATGTAACTATTTAAGCCATGGAAACATAGATTTTAAACCTGTATCTTTTTTACTTGTTTTTTTCTTTTCTTCCTCTGTTTTTAATGGGTGCTCTTTCTCCTTTTCCTTCTCTTCAATTTTTTCCTCAACTTTTTTCTTTGGTTTTATATCTTTACTCTTTTCTTGAGCTATTTCTTTAGATTCTGCTTTTAACTCACTCATTTCATTAAAAGTATAATATCTAACCGGTGTATTTTCGCTAGCATTCCTTACCGTAATTGTTGCTTGTTCTGGAATATAATTCATGATTCTCGGTACACCTTGTATTTTGATTACTTTAGTCGCATCGCTTGGATCTGTTACATAGAATGGCTGCTCTACGCCTTGTAACACATTACCTTTTGTATCAACTGGTACTATTCGTCCATTAGCTTGATAAGTTACCGTGAAGTTTAGATCGGCTTTTTTTACTTTTTCTTCATCAATTATATTTTTGTCTGCATGATAACCATCAATGACTGGTGTTTTTACTGCAATATATTGCTTCTTGTCTACCAGCCACCCTGTTGTATATTTACCTGCATCTACTAATTCACCAGTATTCTCATCAACCGTCAAGGTTCTGGTCCAATTAGCACCTTGGATTCTAGTAATTGGAGTTTGGTCACCAGCTCCTTGATATTTAATTGTTTCTTTAACTGGGACGCTATACAAAGTCGGCTTAATTGGGCGATAAGGGTGTTCGCTATTAACAGGAATATAGCGCGGCTTTAATGTATAGGCCACCTTGATATCGGTAAAAGGATCATTGACAGAGACTGTATTTTGAACTGGTGCATATCCTGGCACTTCTGGTACTTCTTCAGTAAAGAGGACACGCACAGGATCATATGGATCATTAACGTATGTTGGGTGCATAGCATTTTTAATTTCATTTCCATGCTCATCAACCGGAATCATCTTTCCAAGCGGAGTATAGGTAATTGTAGCCATTAAGTCAGTTTCCGTAACTGGGTGTTCGCCAATTAAGCCAATATTTGCGGCGAAGCCCTTAATTACAGGTGTAGGAGTTGCTTCAAAAATATCTTTATCAGCTACCCAGTCGGTCGTATACATCCCGTTTTCAATAATTTCTTTACTTACTTCATCATAAGTAATTGTTCTTGTCCAACGCACTGTTTGTTCGGCATCTGGAGGAGTCTGGTCTCCAGCTCCTTGATAATGAACTCGGGCCGTAACAATTCGGCGGTAATATGCCGGACTCACTACTTCTTGGGGATGTTTTTCATCGACTGCAACATATTTATGAACTAATAAATATGGAATTTCATAATTACGACTCGGGTCTGCAATTTTCACTTCTTTAATTTGTTTTAAGACAATATTTTTTAGGTCTAATTCCGGTAAAACTACCTTAGTTGGATCAATTGAATTAGTAATTAGTTGCTTTTTATCTATTTCTGAAAATTCATTATGATTTACATCAACAGGAATTAAATATCCGTTTGGATAGTATTTAACTTCTTCAGTTATATCTTGTTTTTCTCCTGGTGAGGCTACTACTTCACTAATCTTAGTATGATATCCCGAAACTACAGGCACGGAGACTGACGGGTAAGTTTCACTACTATGCCATTGACTTGTGTATTCTCCTGGAATAATTTTTTTAGTTACGAGATCAACTGTTAGGTTCCGTTTTAAAATAGCTGTTTGAACTACATCATCTAGTTTTTTACTATTTACTCCTGAAAAACGAATTGTTCGATGAACTTCTTTTTCATACAAACTTGCATCAATTCCTGAAAATGGATGTTCAGAATTAACTACTTGTTTTTTATGCTTTAAAACCACAAAAAAGATTTGAACATAGTCTCTACTATTTCCAAAAACAGGCTTCTGTTCCTCAGAATCAAAATCATTAGTAACTACTTCATATCCCTTAGCTGTTAAATTTTTCAAAATCTCTGCGGTATCATAAGGTATTTCTTTTCCAGGTTTTCCCTTTAATTCTCCAGAAGTTGCTAATTCGCGGTTGTTATCAGCAACGTCAATAAATTTTATTTCAGCTTTTTGCCTTCTAGCATTTTTCTTATTAGGTGAATAAGTGACTACATATTCATATTTTGGCTGTTGAATAGTTGCTGTCTCTCCACCAATTACTGCCTTATCAGGTGTATAGTTCATCACAGTCGGGCTTGCAACTAAAGGAAAGGAATACTTTTCTGGTTGCCAGGTATTAGTTAATAATTTTTTCTTAGTGACTTTGTCATAAATAATTTTTCTATTAAAAGCAACCTCACTAACCTTGTCCGGAATACTTTGATCGAGTCCAACATAGTGAACTACTTGTTCACCTTTCATTTGAACATCCTCTAGATGACAACCATACTTTAAATTTTTGGCAGTTATTTCTTCTTTACCATGTTTAAAAGTAAGCGTGAATTCTTGAGAGTCTTCATTAAAGAAATTTACTTTATCATTTGGATCAAAAGGATTATTAATCAGTATATAACCAGCAGCCAGTAATTTTCTTATCTCATCTTCTGTACTGTAGTCTATTCTTTCTCCTACTTTTCCCTCTAACTCTCCTGAATTTGCAAGTTCAACCAAATTATCGTCTAGGTCTACATATTTAACAACAACTGACATTACTTATTCCCTCATCTATCTTGATCAAATTTTAATAACATATTAGTAGCTTACTTATCATGCTTTTTCCCTAATCATTATCATAAGGCACCCTATATTGATAAGCAAAAGAAAATATATTTTTTATAACATTAACAGTTTCACATGAAACATCTACAAAAGAAGTTTCAAAAAAATTAGATTTTGTGTTTTTATTAACAAACTCAAGTGTATAATAAAAGACGGTCATACTATTAATTTTGACGGAGGTTTAATTTATGACAAAGATTTTTGCTTACGCTATTCGTAAAGATGAAGAACCTTTCTTAAACGAATGGAAAGACGCACACAAGGATATTGAAGTTGAATACACTGACCAACTTTTAACTCCTGAAACTGCTAAATTAGCTAAGGGTGCTGATGGTGTTGTTGTTTACCAACAATTAGACTACACTCCAGAAACTCTTCAAGCTTTAGCTGATGCTGGCGTAACTAAGATGTCATTACGTAACGTTGGTGTTGATAACATCGACATGGACAAGGCTAAGGAATTAGGCTTTGAAATCACTAACGTTCCTGTATACTCTCCTGACGCAATTGCTGAACATGCTGCAATTCAAGCTGCTCGCGTACTACGTCAAGATAAGCGTATGGATGAAAAGATGGCTAAGCGCGACTTACGCTGGGCACCTACTATTGGTCGTGAAGTTCGTGACCAAGTTGTTGGTGTTGTAGGTACTGGTCACATCGGTCAAGTATTTATGAAGATTATGGAAGGCTTTGGCGCAAAAGTTATTGCTTACGATATCTTCAAGAACCCAGAACTTGAAAAGAAGGGTTACTACGTTGACTCACTTGATGACTTATACAAGCAAGCTGATGTAATTTCACTTCACGTTCCAGATGTTCCAGCAAATGTTCACATGATTAATGATGAATCAATCGCTAAGATGAAAGACGGTGTTGTAATTGTAAACTGCTCACGTGGTCCACTTGTTGACACTGACGCTGTTATCCGCGGCTTAGATTCTGGTAAGATCTTTGGTTTCGTAATGGACACCTACGAAGGTGAAGTTGGTGTATTTAACGAAGATTGGGAAGGCAAAGAATTCCCAGATGCTCGTTTAGCTGACTTAATCGATCGTCCAAATGTATTGGTAACTCCACATACTGCTTTCTACACTACTCATGCTGTACGTAACATGGTAACTAAAGCATTTGACAACAACTTAAAGATGATCAACGGTGAAAAACCAGATTCTCCAGTTGCTTTGGACAAGAACAAGTTCTAAAAATCAAATTATGATAATCAAAAAGATCTTGAGATTTTCTCAAGGTCTTTTTTCTACCCTAAAGGATTTTTTATATGAAATTACTTCTTACCGGTGACAGTATTATTGCACGCTCTGAAAATCATTCTATTCCAGAAATTAATTTTCAGTTACAACAGCTCAACTCCTATAAGATTTACAATACAGCTATCTCGGGAATTAATTCCGGTGGGCTTGCTCTCTCTTTACCCAATTTAGTATTTAATCAACCAAAATGCGATTATCTTATCATTTTAGTTGGCACTAATGACTTGGCAGTACACAAGCAAGTCCCCTTACAACAATTTGAGAAGAATTTAGAATTAATCGCTTCTAGCATTATTTGGCGTTATTACCCAGGAAAAGTTATCTTGATCACTCCGCCTGCAGTTGATGAAAATAAGCAAAAAGTCCGAAATAATCTTTTAGTGCATGAGTATAGCAACATAATCAAACGTGTTGCAACTGAATATAAATTTTCGTTTATTGATCTGGCAAGTAAGATGCAGACAAGTAAAAATTTTCCAGAAATTTTCGATGGTAAAAAGAATGATGGCCTTCATTTTGGCGTTAAGGGTTATGAACTCTTAGCAAAATTAATTGTTCAAAAATTAAATCAAATTTCTAATTGACTTCTGCCAGATATTCGAGTAAAGTTTAGCTAATTTAATATTAAAACGTTGCTTCTAAAGAAAGGACTTTACAATGAGTTTGTGGGAAACAAAATTTGCCAAAAAAGGATTAACTTTTGATGATGTACTTTTAATTCCAGCTGAAAGTCACGTGCTGCCGAATGAAGTTAAACTAGATACTAAATTAGCGCCCAATCTTCAACTTCATATTCCACTCATTTCTGCAGGAATGGACACTGTTACCGAAGGAAACATGGCAATTGCCATGGCAGAAAATGGTGGCTTAGGGGTTATTCATAAAAACCTCTCAATCGAAGCCCAAGTTGAAGAAGTTAAAAAAGCTAAAGGTAAAACTGTAGATCCTAACTTACCTCACCCAGCAGTTGATGAACAAGGTCGTCTGTTAACTGCAGCTGCTGTTGGCGTTACAAGTGATACTTTTGAACGTGCTGAAAGTTTACTTGAAGCTGGTGCAGACGCAATTGTCATTGATACAGCACACGGTCATTCCGCTGGCGTTTTACGTAAAATCAAAGAAATTCGTGAGCATTTTCCTAATGCTACATTAATCGCTGGAAATGTTGCTACTGGTGAAGGAACAGCTGCCCTATTTGATGCCGGAGTAGACGTTGTTAAGGTTGGAATTGGACCTGGTTCAATTTGTACTACACGTATTGTTGCTGGTGTGGGAGTTCCACAAATTACAGCTATTTATGACGCTGCTAGTGTCGCACAAAAATATGGCAAAAAGATAATTGCTGATGGTGGTATTAAATATTCTGGAGATGTAGTTAAGGCTTTAGCTGCAGGTGGAAATGCCGTAATGCTGGGTTCGATGTTCTCGGGAACTACTGAAGCTCCAGGAACAATCTTTACTAATGAAGGCAAACAATTCAAATCCTACCGTGGTATGGGCTCAGTTGGCGCTATGTCTCAACAACATGGATCATCTGACCGTTACTTCCAGGGTGGAGTTAATGAAGCAAATAAATTAGTTCCGGAAGGTGTTGAAGCCTTAGTTCCTTATAAAGGCGATGTTTCAAATATCATCTATCAAATTGATGGTGGTCTCCGTGCAGGAATGGGATATGTCGGTGCAGGCACAATTGAAGAATTAGTTGAAAATAGTCAATTTGTTCAAATTACTAATGCTGGTTTACGTGAATCTCATCCACACGATGTTCAAATGGCAAAAGAAGCTCCAAACTATGGCGGTAGTGACTTATAAAATTTATATTTGTAATGAAAAAGCACCTCATGGTGCTTTTTTCTATCTCAAAATTCCTTCAATTTTATCGGCCAATGCAGGATAAATTGGTAATACATTTCGATGCCATTCATTTTTATTAATTCTTAGACCAATAATTGGCACAAAATAATTTATATCGTTAACTGCGCTCATACTTATTTCACTAACACCAACAATGTAATTGGCTTTATCATAAACGACAGTTAACAAGCCCTTCTCCTTTTGACCAGCATATAAACTACTTTGGCTTAGTTCGTATTCTCTAATTTCAAAATTATCTCCATCTTCAAGAACACTATCAGGATTAATTCCAGCTTGAGCTAGTTGCGGAAAAGCAAATACTCCCGTTCCGATAGCCGGATAGTTAATTGGCTGAGTAAGTCCCTTTTCAAGAGAATTAAAGAGGTATTGTGCTTGAAATTCTGCTACAGGAGTTAAGTTTGGGATGTCTTGGCTCGTAACATCTCCAATTGCATAAATATTATTAACATTTGTTTGAAGATGACGGTCTACATCAATGCCTCTAGTTGAATAATCAATTTGAGCAGCTGATAGATCTAGCTTTTCAATATTTGGAGTACGTCCACTAGCATTTACTACATAGTCCGTTACCATTGGTCCATCTTGATTCAATTCAACAACATACTTATCACTTAATTGAGTAATACGAGTTGGTTCCGTTTCAAATTTAAATTGGATTCCTCGCTCTTTCATTTTTACAACCAATTCACGACTATATTTTTGATAAAAATGCCGTAATACTCGATCTCCTCGCACTAAAATAGTTACTTGACTACCCGCAGCAGCTAAAAAGGTAGCTAATTCCATTGCTACATATCCACCGCCAATAAACGTAACATGCTCTGGAAGCTTATTTAAAGAGAGAACATCGGAACTATCATGTAAGAACTTCGCCCCTGGAATCGAGAGTTCATGGGGTCTCCTTCCAGTTGCAATTATAATTCTATTTCCCTGGAAATATTGTCTATTTACTTCAATTGTTTGTCGATCAACAAAATGGGCACTCCCGCTAATTACATCACTGATTTTACTAATGTTCTTTCTTGTTTCATTTGGCCAGCTAGCAAATCTTTCTTTCTTTTCCTTCATTAACTGGGACCAATTTAGTTTTCCAATTTGAGATATTATCCCCTCTTTCTCAAATTGACGACTAGATAAGATTGCTTGAACAGCACCGTCTAGATATATTTTCGGTTCACATCCAACGTTGGGACAAGTTCCACCAAATAAGCCGCTTTCTACAACCAAAATAGATTTATGTTGTGTAGCCAAGAGCTTAATTAATTGATATGCAGCAGGACCTGTTCCTAAAATTATATAATCATATTTTTTCATAACATTGCCTCATATCTTTCTTTCATTTCAAGTTTATCAAAAGCAGATATGAAACAGCTATCATTAGCACTCATGATTTTTATAAAAAAACAAAAAATAGAATCTTTTGCGTAATTAATAGTGTATTGTGAATAAACAAACTCCATTCATAATCTCATATATCCTACAATCATATTTACAATACACAAAAGCAGCTTTTACAGCTGCTTTATTTTTTATCTTCAATTTTCAAAATTTGTGGCTTTTTCTTTTTAACTGATTTTACCCCTAGGATATCTAGTAAGAACGTAAAGATTGGTACACCAACAATTAGACCCCAAGTTCCCAAAAAGTGTTCCCCGACTAGTAAGACAACAAAAGTATAAAAGATTGGCAATTCGGTTTTACTTGACATAAACTTTGGATTCAAAATATAGGCTTCAATGGCATGAATAATCATAATCACAATAAAGATATAGATTACATATCTCAGGCCTCCAACTGAATAAGCAACTAAACTTAGGGGAATTAAAGAAATAATAACTCCAGCAACCGGGATTAAACTAAGAATAAATACCATCAATCCTAGAGCTATAATTTGCGGCATTCTCATAATAATTAAGCAGATCATTGTCATCGCAGTATTACATAAAGCAATAAAAAATTGGGCTTCTAAGACAACACCAAAAGTATTAACAAACTTATTGCCAAAATATGCAACATCTTCAAATAGCCAGGATAAGTGACGACTCTGCAAAAAAGTATGAGAGAATTCAGTCATTGAATTAAGCTCAATCGTATAGAAAAAGCTCATGATCAGCGACATAAAGAACGCTATAGTTAAGGTTCCAAAATTAGTTAAAGCATGAACTAAAATAGTTACACCATGTTTTATTTCACTGTTGCTAATGTAATGACTTAAGTAGCGTGATACCCAATTCATATCATCTGATTGATAGAATTTGATCAGAGAATGACTCATTTTTACAATTTGCTTAATTAAAATTGGCACATAGATCGTAATCGCAAAGTAAATAATCGCAATTACTAAGAGATAAGCAAGAACTACAATCATCTGAGCGGGTAGGCTAGGAATTTTCTTTTGCGTAAACCGAATTAAATGCACAATTAAGTATGTAAAAATAAACGTTAGCAAGATGGTGTTCATCATCGAGCGAGCTGCATATAGAACCAGAATAATTAAGCACAGGGTCACAAGACGATGCACAGTTGTATTTTCTTTAAATTTATCCCAAGCTTGTCCCATTTAGTTTACTTGCCTCTCTATTTTTTACTTAATTATACACTTATCTTTTTCCTACGAGCCTTGCAGCAAACTTTTAATTAACTATAAGAATGCTATAATAGCTATATATAGGAAATGAAAGCGGTATCTAAATGAGAAAATTATGGTGGCTAGCAAATATTTATTGGATAATTTTGATTATGTATGGCGGCGGTAAACTCTTTACATATGGTTTTGATACCTCTGAATTAGGTGAAACCGCTAGTTATGCCTTAATTCTCTTAGTACTCATCTCTGCTAGCGTATTAATTATCGAATTTCAAGCCGCATGGGGTATCTGGCTTCACAATTTTGATAAAAAGAATCACCATGATAATAAGATTTAAAAAAGAAGATGTTTGAAACATCTTCTTTTATTTTGCTATTGTAGCCATAAAAAATTAATAATTTGTTTCTCTACCTGTTTATTATAAGTTAATTGACCATGTTCCGCATTCTTGCCAGTTATTGTGACTACTCGATAGCTTTTAGCCATCGTCTCAACTAAATATTCTAATGAAAGAGATGAAGCATTTTTTACAATTCCATCCGAATCTCCCCCAATATTACCAACAATGTTTAAGACATCCATTTCTTTGGTTGGATAAAGAGTTCGTAATTTCGCCATTTCACGGTAGGTGGCATTCATTTTATTTGGCTTTCCTTCATTATCCACTCGAAGATTAGCAGGCTGTCTAATAGCAATTGGCAGCTGCTTAAAATCAAGCCCATCAAAATGTCCACCAATCGAAACTTGCTTATTTAACTTTGGTAAATTTGGATTGTGAGCTTCTTGGAGGAGATAATACATAATCGAAGTATTTCCCAGGGAATGTCCTACCATATTCACCTTTTTAATTCCATACTCATTTTGTAAAGCCTGGACTACATTTCTGGCGTAACGTCCATTTTCTTTAAAATCAAGTTGAACGTTATTTCGATAGTTTACCTCTACAATTGGATTAACAGCGTTATTTGGAATGGTACCAATCAGTTTCACCTTTCCATTGGCATCTACATCGGCTCTAATGACAGAATTAGTCACTCCAGCTTCTTGAGCAGCTTTTACCATATTCTCTTCTCCATGATAATTACTTAATCCTCCATGGAAAAATAATGTTGGAATTACATTGAGATTATTTTTCGGCGTTTCACGTTTTTCAACATAGTACTTGTGTGCTGCATCAGCTCTATTAGGTTTGTTTTGAAAACTGCATCCTGTCAAAACTAACGCTAGTAGAGCAATTAAGGAGACTAGTTTAATTTTCACTCTTATCTCATCCCTCCATTTTCGCAACTCAAAATTTATCAAATAATTATTATGAATTTCTATAATTTATCCTAAACTATGCTTAATTCTTAACTGAAAAGCAAATCATAGATTGCTTGATTTAACGGATGCTTGAGAATCAGATTCATTCCAACTGTACTCTTTTGCTTTAAACCTATTTTTTCTTCTTTAACAGAATCCTTTTGGATATTTGCGGTACCTAAATAATAAAATTCCTTTCCTGCTGCATCGCTTTGCTTAACAAATAGGTGTAATTTCATATCTTTTGTATTAAGCAGCCGTTTTACCTCATCTGAATCAATGTGACGCGGCGTACGGGTATACCAGCGCAAACTATGTCCATTTTCTAAAGTATTATGATAGCGGGCATTTCTCTTCTTCTTTGAATCTTTTTGGTAAGTGATAAAAATCGGCGTTTCTTTTTCACCAATACGATAACCATACATTGGTGCTGAAACGTCCTTAGGCCAGTTTAATAGGCGACAAACGTCCTTACGATCATATTGCTTATACAAAGTAAATTGTTGATCAGAATTATATTCTTTTGAAAGCGCCAAGCCTGTTTTTATGACATCTTTAAATAGGCCTTTAAATTGCTGATTAGCACTTAGGGCCTGTGAAAGTTGACTTGAAAATAGATAGTGCGTTCCGGTCTTTTCAACTAAAGGAACATTTCCATACTGCTCTTTTTTCGTTGTTTTTCCCTGTTTCACGTCAAAAAATTCTAAGGATAAAACTTTCTCAACTGAATCTAGCACAGCATCATTTACGTAACAATTTTTTCCTTCAAGTAATTGCAGATAGGATGCTTCACTTACCTTTTCTTTAGTTAAACAGCTTTCTAGTAGCAATAATTCATGGGGTCTTTTACCAAATAACAATTCCTTCGTTACAAAAGATAAAACAGAACTTTGATAATCTGTTAGCTCGACGTTTTCTCCCATTTTCTTTAAAAAATCGCCATAGTGGCCTAAAAGGTGATTTTTGGCAAAAACAGTTGGAGCGGTTGTTCCATATTGATAGAAGTCATATAAAAGAGGGGCGCGACCCAGTTTTGCCTTCAAATCTTCATAGGACTTTTTCAGCTCCCGCATGCTATCTAGCTTTATTTTTTCAAGTGAATCTAAAATTCTTTGTGAAGCTACCTCAGTAAAGTTAATTGTTGAAACATCGATAACTTGCGGTAATTTACTTTCTCTAACAACTTGGTCTTTGTCACGGCTCTTATCACCATTTAAGGCAATTGGAATTAGATAGTTATTCTTATAATTACCCAGGAAATCAATTACAGTTACATAGTCTTTTCCAGGAAATTTACGAAGTCCACGCCCTAGTTGTTGAATAAAAATAATACTCGATTGGGTATTTCGGAGCATCACAATCTGATTGAGGGACGGAATATCGATTCCTTCGTTAAATAGATCTACAGTAAATATATATTCTAATTCATCATTTTCTAACTTTTTAGTTACTTCTATCCGTTTCTTCTGACTGTCTTCATTAGTCAGCGCCTGTGCTGGGTGTCCTGCTTGCATAAATAATTCTGCTAACTTTCGTGCTTCTTCTTGCCGACTGCAAAATACTAAGCCTTTAGCTTTTTTACCGCAATAGCCATAGTAATCAAGCTGCTTAAGGACATAATCAACTCGCTTTTCAGCAACTAAGTCTTTTAATTTACTAGTTTCAGTAATTACCTCATCGCCTACCGTATAATCTTCTACTCCCACATAGTGAAACGGTGTTAACATCTGCTCATTCAAGGCATCCTTTAGCCTAATTTCATAAGCTAAGTGATAATCAAATACTTCATAAATATTTTGCTTATCCATTCTTTCTGGTGTAGCGGTCATCCCTAGTAAAAACTTAGGTGTAAAGTGTTCTAAAATTTTTTGATAAGTTGGAGCGGCCACTCGATGGGCTTCATCAATTAAAATATAATCGAATTCTTTTGGCTCTAATTCTGCTAAAACTTTGTCCTGACTTAAAGTTTGAATAGTTCCAAAAAGATACTTTTTATTAAAATCATGCTTATTTCCAATTAATAAACCATAGTCCTCGCGTTTTCCACCAATTACCTTATAAAAACTCTCTAAAGATTTTTTCGCAATTTGTTCTCGATGTACTAAATAAAGAAACTTTTTAGGTTGATATTCTCGAACTGCAAATGCTCCTAAATATGTTTTTCCAGTCCCAGTGGCAGAAACGACCAGAGCTCTTTTTGCATCCTCATTTACTAGAGCAGTTAAATTATTTAAAGCTGCTTTTTGCATCTTATTAGGCAAAATATCTTCTTTCTGATTATTTACCAAATGCATAGCTGTCTTTTTGACAGGTTGCCAATTTTTCTCATATTCTCTAATCCAGGAATTGGTAAGCGGAATACTAGTAGTCAATGCAATCTGAATTTGATTGTTAACTTCTTGAACTAAGTGGCCATTTTCATGAGACGTTACTTTTAATCCCCACTCGCAATTTTTCAATAAAGCTGATCTAGTAAAATTTGCACTCCCAATTAAAATAGTTTGATAATGTTCATGATTAAAAATATATCCCTTAGCGTGAAAACCAGCTTCTTCACTTAGCCTAACTTTCAGGTTCGGTATTTTCATTAATTCCTTGAAAACTTTCGGACTATTAAAGCCAAGATAAGTACCTGTAATTAACGTACCGCTAATTCCTTTTTTAGCTAGTTCCGACATCACTAATTTAAATGGAACAAGCATATTTTCAGAAATAAATGCAACTGCCCAAGTAAAAGAAGTAGCTGACAGTAATTCTTGCCGCAAAGTAAACCAGATCTTGTTCTCCTTATCATTACTTACTAACTGGGGACTCAAGAATTCATTGCCATTATTTTTATCCTTATCGTATAACCCATTTAAAATTGCTTCTTTTAAAACGTTATCCACAGCCTTCACTTCCCATCTAAATTAAAAAAGAAGACCCAAACGATCTTCTTCACTTATCCACAAGTGGATAATTATAAATTAATTTCTAGCATAATTGGACAATGATCTTTACGATCTCCGGTATCGATCATTTCTGATTTAGTTACCTGATCAGCAATTCTATCAGAAACAATGTAATAGTCAATTCTCCAGCCCGAGTTATTTTCTTTACTAGTTCTTACTCTTTGAGCCCACCATGAGTAAACACCTTCTACATTACCGTGTACTTTTCTAAAGGTATCAGTAAAGCCAAGCTTCAATAATTTATCAAAGCCTTGACGCTCTTCATCAGTAAAGCCAGCGTTGTGGTGGTTATTTTCTGGGTGTTTCAAATCAATTGGAGTATGGGCAACATTATAGTCACCACTCGCAATTACTGGTTTACTTTTATCTAATTTTTGTAAATATTCTGTATACTTTTCATCCCAAATTTGACGATCTTCTAATCGCTTCAATTCATTACCAGAATTAGGAGTATAGACTTGAGTAACATAATAATTATCGAATTCTAAGGTTAAAATTCGTCCCTCATAATCCATTGTATCCGGTGCGCCAATAGCTGGCTTAGTTACTTCAGGCGTTAAAGTATTTTTATATAAAAACATCGTCCCTGCATAGCCTTTTCTTGCTGGCTCTTCAGAAGAACGCCAGACATAGTCATAGTTAGGAAACATCTCTGCAAGAATTTCTTGGTGCTTCTTCGTTGGACCTGTAGAACGTAATTTAGTTTCTTGAATAGCAATAATATCGGCATCTTTTTCTTTTATTGTATTTAAAACGCTACGCGTAAGTTGGGCACGCGGTGAATCACTAGTTAAAGCGGCATTAAGGGAGTCAATATTCCATGAAATTAAACGCATTGTTATCTCTTTTCTTACCTAGATTTTTATATCACATCCATTATACTATGAAAATTTAAAAGGCCGCCCATAGAAAAAAGCAGTCGACTAAGACTGCTCTTTTGAGAGAGAATTATTAAATTGTGTTAAATATGATTTATGAATGAGCTTTTGACCCAAATAGCATTGTCATAATCCATGAAACTAAAATAACTAAAATAATAGCTCCTAGTAAGGATGGAACAATTGCCATTCCCGCTACTTGCGGACCCCAGGCACCCAGCAAAGCCTCGCCTAGAGATGAGCCTACTAGCCCAGCAATAATATTTGCAATCCAGTTCATTGAGCCGCCTTTATGAGTAATGGCTCCTGCAATCAACCCGATTACGCCTCCAACAATCAAAACCCAAATCCAGTGAAGCATGGGGATCGCCTCCTATTTCTAAAATATACAATAAGTAGATTATTCTAAGTCTTCTTTTACTTCAGTAGCCTTAGATTTCACCTTTCCTTTAGCTTGTTGAGCTTTTCCTTCGACCTCACGAGCTTTATCACCGGTGATTTTTCCTTCTACTTCTTTAAGCTTACCTGCTACTTTGTCCTTAATTCCATGTTTATCTTCCATCATAGTTAGGCTTCCTTTCCTAAAAATACATAAAAGATTGATTTAGCTAGCTATTTTTAATCTTTATATGACTTATGATTGATTAACTTAATCATAACAAGGCTTAATCAATAAAGATATTCTACTGCCTACAAAGCGCTAAGCTTAAGACTTCCTTAATAACTTATTATATATAGTATACAAATATATTAATTTGGCTTATAACAAAAAATTCTATTAAATCTTGTCTTGTACTTTGATTTAATAGAATTTTTTTGATGATCTCACTAATATTCTTGAGGTAATCGATTCATGATTCAATTTTCGTTTCATTAGGTAATCTTTTAATTTGTAGCTAAACATTAATTTTATAAGCTATTTATTTACTACAACAGCGGATTTAACTTCCTCTTTGTTTACTTTAGTCTTAACACTCAATTTAACTGCGACAAACAAAATAATAATTTCAACTGCTAAGAGTGCAAATAAGGCATATCTAACATCCCCTAAGCCTGAAATAGTAGTTAATACTGTAGTCATTACTGGTGAAGTCGCCATGACAATTGTATTAAGTAAGCCTACACTTGAAGCTAAAATCTTACGATCAATTGTCGTAACTAACCATTGTTGCATTTTAAGTGAAGCAGTACTTATTACTAAAGCTAATAAGAAGTAAAATGGCATAATTGCAAAAATGTTAGCGAACATTGCAGCAACTGTAGTGGCTACACTTAAAACATTGGCAGCAATAACCATAAAGAAAACAGATTGCTTTTTAAATAATTGTGGTCCAAAAGTACTACCTAAGATTGCACCAACACTTACTACTAAACCAATTACTGCAAGAGTAAAGCTGTAAGTAGAAATAATCATCGTGGAACGATTACCAGCCATAATAATTGGTAATAATGAACCCATAGAAGTTAATGCACCGTTAAGAAGTGCAATTACTAAAACAACTGACAATAAGCCGGGCGCCTTCTTGATTTGAGTATATGAAGTCTTCATTGTCGCTAAGAATTTTTGTTCGTTTACTTCTTGTGGCTCAAGTGGTTTATCATCTTTCTTATGACGAAGGCCTACACTAGCATATAACAAGCCAGCTGCTAAGAAGGTAAATGCATTAACGAAAGCTAAGTTTGAGTAAGATAAGAAAAGCAAGAGACCTGATCCAACAAATTGAGCCACAGTAGTAATCACTTGACTAATACCGTTGGTAAAGCCTTCGGCTTCCGCAAATTCATCTTCTCCAACTAAATCAACAATTAATGGAGCGCTCAAGCCTCCAGCATAAGTACCAGCCATATCAGAGATAAAGTTAATAATTACTACTGCGATTACTAAGCCCCATTGAGATACATTAGTAACAAACAATATCCCAACTAAGCTATAGAGGGCAAATCTAACTAGAGACATTACGAAGATGTTCTTAAATTTCTTTCTTGTTTTGTCAGCTAAATAACCACCAAAGATATCGAATAATCTTGGTAATGATTCAGAGATTGCAATTAATGATAAAGCTAAAGAATAATTTTGTAATTTACTTGCATAAGTCATAAACGCTAAGTAAAAAAGAATGTCACCAGCACTAGATAAGAAACTAGCAACTGAAAATCTTCTGTAATCTTTGTTCTTCAAGAATACGTTCATATAATTTAATCCTCTCTAAATAATTTAATATTGATTTAATGTTACCAGAGAATTAAAATTATTTTTAAAATAGTCGTATTTGAATATTAAAGAGGTATTAGATAATGACAATTGGTGAATTACTAAAAGAATATCGAATTAGTCAAGGTAAAAATCAAAAAGAATTTACAAACAATGGTTTAATTACGAGTCAGTCTTATTATTCTAAAGTAGAAAAAAATATTCATCACATTACCGCAAATAGTTTAATTGACTTACTTCATTACAATACTATCCCTTTATGGGAGTTTTTTAGTAGATTACATTCAACTGACGATCTCCGCCATCAACAAATAAAAGATTTTAATAATATGATGTCTGAAGCCTACTATGAAAATAATATTGATAAAGTGAAGAATCTTAAACCTCTCGTAAATGAAAGTAATCTTTCAAATAAAGAAAAACAAGAACAGCTTCTACTAATAGACGGCTGGATAGAAATAATGAAAGATCCTTCCGAAAAGCCTAACTTAAAATTAAGAAATAAAATAAAAGATAAAATATTTAGTATTCCTAATTTTAATGAAAATAAAGTAACTTTATTCTGTAATTTCATGTACTTCTATGATTTAGAAAGTAATAAAATAATTGCTAAAAAAATAATTAGCCAATACATTGATTCTTCTAATATTAAAATGCAAATCTCCTTACTTGCTATAATAGTGAATATCTTAGCTTTTTCTCTAAGTAATAATAAAGAAAACGATACTGGTTATTTTCTGGAAAAAGGAGAAAGAATAAAAATTAAACCTGAACTAGTATTTTATAAATCGGCTTTCTATTTCTTCAAAAATATCATTCTTTATCATCAAACTAAAAATAATAAATATTACACCAAAAGTAACCAAATAAAAGATTTCTTAATCAGTATTGGCATGATTCAATACGGAAAAATTCTGGAAGACCTTCTTATTAAATATAAATAACACTTAAATAGTCGTATGTGAATATTAAATTCAAATACGACTATTTTAATTTTAGTATTATAAAGTCTCTATACTAATAGCATAAACTTAAGTAATGCAAATTGGAGGAATAAATATGACACACTTAGGTGGAATAATTGTGGGTTAAACTAATGAAAAAATATAAAAAAAACAAATATAGAGATACAAGCTCTAATACTAGATATTTATGGATACCTAATAAATACTGTAAAGATCCCGTAAAAGATGTACTAGCCTTATTTAAAAGTTTTATCCCGAAGGAGAACAAATGAAATGAGCTTATTACACTATAATCTATTATTAAAGGACTGTAGTGTTAAGAAAAGGAGGGTTATAAGCAATATGAGAAAACTATTCCCACACACAATCGAGCCTTTTAAGTAAATTCGATAGGGAGAAGATATTAATAATAAGTATATGCCATAGACAAACAATCATTTATTTATAAGGTTAACGCAATTAATGCAGTATTAAGGAGAAAATTAATATGAATCTTCACCATATCGGTCCTGCTCCATTTATTGGAACGTGGTAAAAAAGAAAATTAAAATTACAATCTATTAATAATTTCTACAAAAAGCACCTAACTTTGATAACTATCTATTAACTATCAAAGTCAGGTGCTTTTTCTTATTATTTTCATCAACCGACATATAAATATTAATACTAGAAACATAATAGAAATATGAATTATGAGTATTTAATCTTATTTTTATTAGAAAGCCAAACAATCTATAGAGTCTTAAGTCTTACGCAAACAAAGAAAATTAAAATTATCTTAACTTTATTTTTATTAAAGAAAGTTTATCAAATATGAATACTATATACAGATATACACTCAAAGAAAATTAAATTAAAGATATTAAAAAATCCCTAATTGATAATCATCAACTAAGGAATAAAAACTTTATATCTCTTATACTTAAGAATACCTAACTTTAAATAAAATTTTCTTTTTACTTAAAATTTCTTGACTTCAATTATCTCATCAAACATTTTTAGATTTTCTTTAGACTCACTATGGTTCACCACGATAACTGTTTTATTTGGATCTTTTAATAACATTTGCTCCAACTCTATTGATATCTTTTTTTCTACACCAGTCGTTCCTTCATCCATTAAAAATATTTCAAAATTTCGTAAAACAGCTCGAGCTAAGGCTAGTCTTTGTAATTGCCCTCCAGACAAGCTACTTCCTCCTTTTTCAATATAAGTATCCAAGAATTCACTACTACTTTCTAAATGCACCTGATCTAATGCTCTCTGTAAATCTCTATCACAATAATGATCAGTAAGATTAAGATTAGTCCGTACTGTTCCTTTAATCACTTGCGGGTGCTGATCTAAATAAAAAATATCTTTATGCAGTTGCTCTTGTGAATATTCGTTTAAATTATGCCCTTTAAGCAGTATCTTTCCTTTGTAAGATGGATAAAATCCTGCTAACAGCTTTAAAATAGTACTTTTTCCGCACCCACTGTCACCATCAAGAAGATAATTTCTATTTTTTTCAAACCTATATGAAAAGTTGCATAAGATATCATTTTTAGTACGAGGATAATGAAAAGTTACATTCTTAATTTCCAAAAATGGAGTCTGTGGTATCAATTTATTTTTCTTTTCATCCTTCGGATTGTCATCAATAAACTTTTTAAATTTATCAAAAATGGGTTCTGTACTCTTGATATAGCTTAAATAATTTGGCATATTACCTACACTATTAAAAATATTGCTGGTCAAATTACTAATTGAAAAAATAGCTCCGATCGTAATAATGCCTCTATAAGCTAAAATTCCTGCTAACCCAGTTAAGCTAATTTGAGAAATCACATTACTAATAAAACCTAAAGCTGCAATTCCACCGTATACTTTTGCTTGAGCAACATAGGCGTTTTTTAATTTTTTAGATTCATTATTTATATCGTGTCTCATAAGAGAGAGGCTATTAAAAGAAAACAACATATTAAAATTTCCAAGTAAGTCGGATGCTACTTGTACAAAATTTTCATTTTCTTTAGTTAAAGCTTGAGAAGTTTGGGCTAAACGATTGTTCAGTAATCGAGGAAGATATAAAGTAATTATGGCTAAAATTAATGCAACAAATACAATCCAAATGCTATATGTCCAAAGTGTAATCAGAGACAACCCTATCAAGGCTATTGCTTCAATAATAGTGTATAGATATGTTAATCCTTTATCAACAATCTGCTGTGTATCATTATTCATCCACGAAACAAAACGGCTATTATCTGAATTATTATACTTTTCATAACTTTCGTTTGAAATTGCTTCTAAAATATTAGCGCGAATTTTATTGGCTATCCCTTGCTCAAATTTAGTTTCAGAAATTGAAAGAGTGTACCGGATAATAATAATAAGACCCCAAACTAGAATCCAAACTACGATTTGCTGATAAAAAATCGTAAGTTGATGTTTGATAATTGCATTAATTACATTTGAAATAATTACTGCACCATATACATCCAATCCAGCTACTAGAGTAAGTAAAAGCGTAAGAAAGATAAATTGCGATTTAAATTCTAAGATGTATTTTTTCATTATCTTATCTCTCCAATAATGTTTCTATCAAAAGATCTGAAAAACTAGTATCTGCTAAATTTTCTAACCATGCCCAGTCCCCATTTACATTAACTTCTAAAAAATACCATGTTTTGTCCTGAATGATAAAATCTACAGTACCAAAAGATATGTTAGCCAATTTAAAAAAATTAATAATATTATTCTCTATATCACTTGGAATAATTATTTTTTTAACACGTAATTTTTGTAGATTTGGATGCCAGTCTTTACCAAAATAATTCTGATAATAATATGCAATCATTTTTTCACCAAATACAGTTACTCTGACTTCTTTAGAAGTGGAATTTAAATAATTAGGTTGATAAATTGCCGGAACTTGAGAAACATTTTCTTGCTCTTTACTATCCAAATGTATGAAATTTTTAGTATTAAATTCTACTAAATTATTGCGGTCTGTAAAGAACATGTGATGATAGATAGCTTTCACAATATTTTCACTATTTCTTTGCGTAAAAGTATCAATTTCTTCATAATTATTACTTATAAGTGTCGGAATAATTTTTAATCCTACTTTACGAGCCAGTTTTAGTTGATAAGGCTTTGTTAAAAAACCATCGGAATATGAAGGCATAAAAACTTTATTTTTATATAACATTGGAATTGAAGAAAAAAGAGACATCCACTCTTGTTTCCTATATTCATTTTCATAGCTGTTTACTGCATTATTAGTACAGTTGACAGAAAAATGTCTGAACCAAATATAGTCGTAATTATCTAGGTCATAATTTATTTTTGAACGTTTATCTTGTAAAACAACGGTTGGAGCTTCTTGAGTATAGTTGATACTAAAAGAAAAATATCCCTGAGCAATTTCTTCACTATTTATACGATCATAATCAATATTTCGCGATAGAAAATATACTCCCATTTCGTCCATTTCCGTATCCAGTTGAGTCGAAAATATTATAATTTTCTTTTTAGTCTTCAAGTGATAATTAGTTCCATATTTACTCAAAATTGCATGCTTAAAATCTTTATCAATTTCTTTATGAGTATATTCTCTTCTCCTTAAATTATGCTCTAATAGAAATGGTGTCATTGTATAATTCTCCTAATTTCAATTGATAATAAAAATGCTTGAACTATTTATCCAAGCATTTAAATTCTATAAATATTATTTTCCTACATCGAATTTATCATTTTTATCAAGTCGATCTGAGACTGGATCATAAATATATGTTAATGTCATTCCTTTTGAATCAGATAAGTCTTTTTTTCCTTGCAAAGCTTGATCTGCTAATTCTTTTACATTCACTTTTTCTACCATTTTTTTCTCCTTTAAAATATTTATTCTCTTAACTTATTCTATTAAATCTTATGCCATTCAATTCTTGGAAACATTAGTGTTCTCCTAAGTCTAATAAATACTAAAAATAATCATTTATTAAGTTCAAACTATTACCAACAACGTCCTTTACCAAAGACAATGACTCTATGCATGTCTTTCACCTCCCAGTATTTAAATAAGTCATAGTATGCGTTATTTAAACTATTCTCTACTTTTATTACATTAATTATTTATAAGGGGTTATCCATGGTGGTAAAAATAATAAATACATATCTTATTCCTTTCTATTTTTAAACTTTATGGTCATTATTATGATTTAAAAATACTAAAATCTATAAAAAAGTCGTATTTGAATTTTATTTTCAAATACGACTTAAATTTATTTCATTAATCTTTTCTTCTCTAACTTGATAAATAATTCAAATATTACTGATACCTAAAAGCCAACAATTTAAAGCAATCAATTCAAAGATTGAAATATCTTTTACAAAATATAAAAATGTGGTGATCTCCACCTTCTACAAAAAGAATATAAAATTCGTGGTACTTCCCCTGCTATTATTTGTTTTCTTTTCTTCTTTCGGCATACAATAAACCTAACAACGTATACATGAAAGAAGTCACAATTATGAAGTCTGCTAAAGATTTTCTTAGACGCCCCTTCACTACCCGAGTGCCCCAGCTTTTAGTTCAAAGCATCATTATCGGATTAATTATAGGGATGATTGTCAGTATTTTCCGTTTCGTTATCGATAAAAGCATCCATTTTTTATACTTTCTCTATCCCTATCTCGCCGCTCATCCCCAATGGATAAGCCTATATACCATCTTTACATTCTTTATCTGTATCCTTGTGAGCAAAATTATTAAACCATATTTATTAGACTTATCTGGTTCAGGTATTCCTCAAGTCGAAGCAACCTTAATGGGAGAACACGAAGTTGACTGGTTCCCCGTCTTATGGCGAAAATTCGTAGGTGGCCTCTTAGTAAGCTCGATGGGACTTTTTCTTGGGCGAGAAGGACCGTGCATCCAAATGGGGGCTTTAGTAGGTCAAGGTTTTGCAGAAAACATTTTTGAATGCAGTGAGGAAGATAGACGCTTGCTTCAATGCGCTGGAATTGCGGCTGGCCTTAGTGCAGCGGTCTCAGCCCCACTTGCAGGTGTATTTTTTCTTGTTGAAGTCATTACCCATTCTTTTAAACCTAAAGAATGTATCAGTGCTTTAGGAGCCGCTGCTGCCGCTGACTTAGTTACCATTATATTTTTTGGAACGCGGCCCTGTCTTTATCTTCCAATTGCTAAAAAATTACCCGTTCACTCCTACTGGTCTTTAATTACAGTCGGAATTGTAGCAGGTCTAATGGCATACGGATATCAACGTTCTCTTTTAAATACTAAATGGCTTTTCAGCAAGCTAAAAATTATTCCTATGCAATACCACAGTATTGTTCCACTTTTATTAGTTATTCCGATTGGTCTTGCCTTTCCGCATGTTTTGGGTGGATCACATTACTTAATCGATTCACTCTTTCACAATCCATTAATTATCCAAGAAGAAAAACTAGGGCAGCTTTCATGGATTTTAATCCCAGTTGTCTTCTTTCTACTAAGACTAATTTTTTCTATGATTTCTTATTGTAGTTCTATCCCTGGTGGTACTTTTATGCCGATTTTAGTTTTAGGGGCTTTAATGGGGACGATTTTTGCGACTGTCTTTATCCACTTAGGACTCATTCCCACTGACAACTATACTAATATCATTGTTGTCTCTATGGCAGCCTACCTCGGAGCAATTTTGCGAGCCCCATTTACCGCAATTATTTTGCTGACAGAAATGATTGGAACAGTAGAACAAGTTCTTCCAATGATTATGAGTGTCTTTATTGCCTATCTAATTCTAGCTCTCTTAGGCGGAGAACCAATCTACACGGTCCTACGCAAGCAAATGGGATTCAAATAGTTACTTTACTTACATTTTTATTAGCACCAAAAAAGGAAGTTCATTAATTAGAACTTCCTTTTCTTATAAAATATATTTATGAATTGCAATAGCTAGAGTATCGTCGACTTAATAGAAAATATAAATATTAACAATCCTAATCGTGACTTCTACTAGAGCTATTTCACACTTTTAATATAGCACGTTTTTGCAAAATATGAAAGCGTTTTATTTTAAAAGTATTTAACTTAATCTACCAAAATCGTACAGCAATTTATCCTAAATATGGATACTGTGCATGCCTTGGTACCTCATCCCAAACAACTGTATGACCTGCGCCATGAGAGCAAAAAACGGAGTTAGGAGTATTGTTAATGTCAGATAATGGATCATAAGCCATTTCTTCAATAATAGCAGCACTATCTTTACATTCTCGATAACCCAAGAATAAACATTCTAGCTGTCCGCTACCATGCGTGTAGTTTCTAACTTCAATAGCATAATCCTGCATCTGCGCTACCGGTGCTTGGCCGCTAATCGTAGTGACGTTCCCACTACTTTCTCCGAGTTCAAATTTTCCACCCATTCTCTCAATATCATTAATCGCCCGACCAACTTGATCCTGATTAATTCTTAGAGTGAATTGGTACCAAGGTTCAAGTAAATAAACTTGTTTTCTAGCCTTTAGCTCCATTAATCCTTGCCGCACTGCACGATAAGTTGCCTCACGAAAATCTCCGCCAACTGTATGGACATTGCTTCCCCGGCCTCCAACTAGGGTAATTTCAAGATCTGTGATAGGTGAACCAGTTAAGACGCCTAAGTGCTCTTTATTAGATAAACTTTCCATTACTTGATCTTGCCATTTTTTAGGCAAAGCTTCTAAACTACACTTATTTTTGAAAACCAAGCCACTTCCGTTTTTACCGGGTGTGAGTAACAAGTGAACTTCTGCATAGTGCCTTAAAGGTTCAAAGTGACCTACCCCTTCCACTGAAGCTTTAATACTTTCTTGGTAAAGAATCTTGCCCTGAGTAAATTCAACTTCTAAATTAAAGCGATCGCGTAATAGTTGCTGAAGAATCTCTAACTGCATCTTACCCAAAACATCAATACTTATCTCTTCTGTCTGCTTGTTCCACTTAACATGGAGTTGAGGGTTCTCATCTTCAAGTTGTCTTAATGCCTGCAAGCAAGCATTTGTATTAGCTGGGGATACTTTTACTGCATAAGTTAGAACCGGCTGAACGGTAAAATTAGTCTGATCATTTTCAAAGCCCAACCCTTGTCCGGGATAAGTACTTTTCAAGCCGCTAACAGCAATAATTTCGCTAGCTTCTGCCTGTGGAATGACTTGATACTTAGTGCCGTTATAGCGACGAATTTCATTTATCTTTTCATCAGGAAATATCTCGGTCTTGGCTTTTAAACTACCACCAGTAATCTTTACCCAAGTTAAGCGTTCGCCTTTTTCATCATAAGAAACCTTGAAAATTCTAGCTCCAAAGTCATTTGTATACTTTCTTTTATCAGTCCACTTATCTAAGCCCGGTAGAAATTCATCTATTCCAATTAATTTTAAAGCTGCTCCAAAATATACTGGAAAAATTTTTCTTTGATTAATTAATTTTTTGACTGCACTATCTTCTATTTTTCCAAGTTCTAGATATTGATCTAAGGTTGTTTCATCTGCAGTAGCTACTTTTTCATAAAAATCTTCATCTTGATTGTCAAACTCAATAAAATTGTCATCCAGCTCATTAAGTTGATTGAGGATATTCTCCCTATCAGCTTTCAAGGTATCCATTTTATTGACAAAGATAAAAACTGGAATTTGATGCTTTTTTAATAAGCTCCAAAGAGTGCGCGTATATCCAGTTACACCTTCACTCGCTGATACAACTAAGATGGCATAATCTAAAACACTTAACGTCTCTTCCATTTCTTGAGCGAAATCAATATGGCCCGGCGTATCTAAAATTTGTAATTCACTATTACCGGTTTGAATACGCGCAATATGGGAAAAAATCGTAATTCCGCGCTTCTTTTCTAAATCATCACTATCTAAATATGCAGTTCCTTTATCAACTGCACCTAATTTTCTCAATGTGCCACTTTTGTAGAGCATGCCTTCTGACAAGGTAGTTTTTCCAGCATCTACATGGGCTAAAATTCCTGTTGTTAGTTTTTTCATTTTTCTAGTTTTCTAAATGTAATCGTAGTAAATTTGTGGTAATTTCTTTTTATTATAGCTTATTAATGTAATTGAAATTATTATCATCCTATAGCATGATAGAATAAGCGGTAAATAAAATTATTATTAAAAAATTAAATTTGAGGTATACAGAATGACAATTGGTGAAGCATTGCTAAATCTTAGAAAACAACTAGGATTAACTCAAACAGAAATGGCTACAAATGTAGTCTCAACCTCTTTTTATTCAAAAGTTGAAAGAAATATTCACGATATTGGGACTAACGATCTCCTTCAAATTCTTAATAAACATCAAATAAACGCTACCTATTTTTTTGAAAATCTAAATGATAAAGAAAATATCTCAGAAGATATTATGGATAAAATTTCTGTAGCTTTTGAGCAAAAAAGCAGAGATAAATTATTAAAAATAAAACAGGAGATAGATTTACTTCCTAATAATCGCCAAACTGAGTATTATAAATTGCAATTGCAGCTTACTTTAGAGGTCTATCTTCCTAAAGCTAAAGAAATTCCAATTGAATTAAAAAATAAACTGAAACAATACATTCTCGTCAACAACAATTGGAATATTCATTCCCTTCAAATTTTTAGAGAAACAATGCGTATCTACGACATAGATGAGCTGAACTTTTTAGTAGGTACTATCTTAGCGAAATATTCTAATCCAAATATTCTACAAAGTTCTTTGCAAGAATGTATTGGCGCAATCTGTATTAATTACCTAGATAATTGCTATGAGAAAAACTCCACAAAGTTAATCCAAGAGGTATTATCATATATCTCAACCATTAATAGCAAAGGGCCCGTCCTATTTATAAAGTTACTTGGAAAATATTATGCGTCTGTTTTTCAAAAGGATCCTGCTACTTGTCAGGAAATAACCAACGTTTTAAAGCTTGCAGGATATAGTGACTTTGTAAGTATGTTACCGAAAATATAGTATATTCATCTCTTTTATATCTTAATGATCCTATCAAATTTCTGTTTGTTTTCATCATGTAGCTGGTGGCTAACAAAAATAACCGTAATATCTGGCTGACTCAAAAAGATATTTTCAACATTCAGAGCACTTTTCTTATCTAAACTGCTTGTACTTTCATCTAATAAAAATAGCTTTCTATTTCTTAGTAAGCCACGAGCTAAAGCTAATCTCTGCTTCTGTCCTCCAGACATTTTTGTGCCATTTTCGCCAACTTTTGTATTTAATCCTGCTGGTAACTCTTTAACATAATCAAGCAAATTAGCTTTTCTTAAGGCATCGAATATTTCTTGATCGCTAAAGTGCTCTCCTAATTCTAAGTTATAACGAATTGTCCCGTTAAATAAATATGGAATCTGATCCACATAAATCAATGTTTCTCTAATGGCATCATAACTGAGAGTTTTTTCATCTTGATTATTAATTTTAACTGACCCCTGATAATTTTTTATTTGACCTGAAATTATTTTTAAAAGTGTACTTTTACCACTACCAGAATCGCCATCAAGAGCAATCTTTTGATTTTTACTTATATGTAAATTTAATGGTTGCTTAAAAACTGGTTTATCTCCAAAAGAAATTTGTAGATTCTCAATATCTAAACATTGAAAATCATTATTTTCAAGTGTTCTACCAGTTTGTTTAGGCTTATTTTTATCATCAAGATGATATTTTTCAAAAATTGGTGTCAATGCAGTCATTTCTGCCCACATTGGTGCAATCGCAGCTAATGAATTAAAAACATTGTAGGACAAATTTCCTGAAGATCCGATTACACCAATGGAAATACTTTTTTGCAGAGCTAGAAAACCAGTCCAAGCTTCAATACCAGTTTGTCCTAAAATATTTGAAAAACCAGCAATATTATTAGCTACTGCTTGATATTTCGCTTGTCGTACTTTCTTACCAATTAAGGTCATCGTGGCACCAGTAATTCTATTTTCAAGTTGTCTCTCAACGCCAAAAATAGAATATGTTGCAAAACCCCTTAAGCCATCATTAATAGTACTAAGTAAATTTTCATTAGCTTGAGTAGTTGATAAACTCGCACTAGCTAATCTATCATGAACAATTTGTGGTAAAAAAACTGTTAAAAATGAGACTAGTAAAATTAAAGGAATAAATGTCCAAGAAAATTGTAGTAAGGCAATAATTGAAAATAATGGGTCGGTAATGACTTGAATGGATTGTAAAATATTATAAAAGCCATTATTTTCGATTGTATTCATATCATTAGTTAACCAGGAAGCATATACTCCTGTATCTTTTTCCTGGTATTTCATAATTGGCTTATTAGCAATTTGGCGAACAATATCCTTTCTTAAATCCAAGCATAAAAATTCAATTGTTTTAGCTGTTTGAATTTGAAGTAAAATTAGAAAAATAGATAGGATTGCAAATACTCCAATATCAACCATTACCCAGTTAAAAAAGTTATGCAGCTGTAATTTGATCAAAGAATTTAGAATATTTACATTGATTAAAGCATGAGTAACTCGTAAAGCTGAAGTAATAATTGTTAGGATAATTACGATACCAACCTTTACTGGTTCTTTTTTTAAATATCTTAATAAGTATTTCATTTTCTTCACCTCTATCATCATTTTTAGATAAAAAGGTTAAAATGTTCTTAGTTTATCGTATTTGAACGCAACTTTCGTTAACGAAAATTATCCTAAATATTCTTAATAAAAACTTATCTACACTTTCTCCTTAATTCGTAATATGATTAATATCAAAATATAATTGATTTTTATAAGAAGGTTCGAAATATGTTTTCACTTTTATTAGCCTTATTAATTATTTGGCTGTTCTGGAAACTAGGAATTGGCATTTTGAAGATCGTTGGTTTCTTAATCGTGATCGGACTGCTATTTGCCTTCGTTTCTTATCTAGTATTGCCCCTTCTGGCTTTAGTTGCCTTAGGCGGCTTATTAGGACTAGTATTTTCACATTAACAATGGGTCAGCTCTCGGGCTGACCTTTTTTGTACTGATAGCATTTTCTTTGACTTTACTATCCATATTATTTTAGACTGAAAGAAAACAGCTTAATATATTTAATTCGAGGTAATCTATATGCCGATAAAAATTATTACAGATTCAACTGCGAATATCACAGCTGATCAAATCGATGGAATTGATCATGTTACTGTTCCTTTATCACTTCACGTTGATAGCAAGCTTTGGCTCGATACGCCTGATATTGATCTAGATAAATTTCTCTACACCTTAAAGCATACTAAAAACAAATCAACTTCTGCCTGTCCAAATGTAAATGACTGGCTTAAGGCCTTTGAAGGTAGCGACGAAATCTTTGTCATTACTTTAACTAGCGCACTCTCTGGTAGTTATAATTCAGCTACCCAAGCTGCTAAAATTTATCATGAAAAGAATCCAAAAGCTAAAATTTTAGTCTTTGATTCTCGTTCAGCTGGTCCACAATTAAGACTACTTGCAGAAAAGATTGCTAGTTTGGCAAGTGCTGGAAAATCTTTTGAAGAGATTGTTAAAGCAACAGAAGAATATCAACATCACCTTGATTTAATGTTTGCGTTGCAGGATTTAACCAATCTAGGTAACAATGGACGGATTACTCCAGCTGTCGCTAAAATTGCTGGTTTGTTAAAGCTTTTCGTTATCGGAACTGCCAACAATAAAGGCGAATTTGAACTTTTGGGTAAGGCACGCGGGGCTAAGAAGGCTAGAAGAAAACTATTAGATGATATGGTTAAAGCTGGCTATCGCGGAGGCCGCGTTCAAATTGACCATGTGCAAAATGAGGGCTCTGCTTTAAGCATGAAAGAAATTATCTTAGATAACTTCCCAGATGCTAAAGTTACTATCGGCGAATGTGGCGCACTTTGCAGCTTCTATGCTGAAGAAGGCGGCTTAATGGTTGGTTTTGAAAAAGAATAAATAGTAACACAAAAGGAGTGCTTAAGCACTCCTTTTAATATGTCTTCTTAAAATCGTTTTGCATTAATTTAACAAATTCTGGATATGTTTCAACCTCAAATAAGGGATGAAGTCCAATATTATCCTTACGGTGACGGTGATTATACCAAATACTGTCAAAGCCATATTTTTCAGCACCTAAGATATCTGACTGCAATCCATCCCCAAAGAATAAAGTCTCATTTGGCCCAATCTCTGTGCGGCTAAAGAAATAATCAAAAGCATGCGGATTTGGCTTAGAATAATGAGCTTCTTCAGACGTTACAATCAAATCAAAGTAGTCTTTGATACCTGCTAATTCTAAGCGATGGCGCTGCATGAACTTTTCACCATTACTTAAGACTGTTAACTTATAGCCTTGTTTTTTGGCAAATTTCAGCGTATCTTCCACACCTGGTAGCAATTGATGAGCTTCACCAAAGTAAGAGCGATATTCATTCATCCATTCATTTCCATCTACTTCTAGACCGAAATGTTCCTTAATAAAGTCATGAAATGTCATCTCGCTTAATTCTTCATAAGTAATTTCACCCAATTCAAGCTTGCGCCAAAGTCCTTGATTGTACGTATGGTATTGTTTCTGCAAGTCAGATGAGAGAGGCAGCTTATGTGATTTAAACAATGCATGCAGGGATGAATCTTCCGTAGCAGCAAAGTCAATTAAAGTATCATCAACGTCAAAAATTAATTGTTTATATTTCATGAGCAACCCTTCTTCGATTTAATTTAGTATTTCGATTATAACAAAAGTTGAGAAATTTTAATTTTATCCTATCTGTATTCAAAGTAATAAGATAAGATGGATATATATTTAGCATATTATGGAGGAAAGCAATCTATGACACGTGCACAAATGAAACAAGCATCCAAAGATCAATTACGTGGCAATTGGGGCTGGGCTATTTGTCTAACTATTTTTGCCTGGTTATTTAACGCCGTCATCATGGATATTAATCGTTGGATCTGGACCGGAAAAGATTTTACCTACTCAATTCTTCGCTATAACAATGAAACATTAATTCAAGGTTATAAGCCTGGTTATGATCTTTCGACATTTATTGTCGGCTTAATTACTGGTTTAGTTTTATGGGGAGTTGCTTATACTATCCTAGATTTCGTTGAAACAGGAAAGAAAGAGCCTTGGTATGTTGGTATTTTCAGTGCCTACAGCAATGGACGTTTCAAGAATAGTTTGTTTACTCTTTTTATGACCAATCTTTTTATTACTTTATGGTTATTCGCATTTATTATTCCTGCCTTCATTAAGGGATATTCTTATGCCATGACGCCATATATCTTAAAGGATAAATTTGCTGTCGGACAAACTGATATAGGAGCAACTGAAGCAATTACTGAAAGTCGTCATTTAATGGACGGACACAAGATGGACTTATTCGTCTTAGACTTAAGCTTCATTGGCTGGGGTTTATTGGGTATTATTACTTTTGGTATTGGATTCATCTGGATTGTGCCTTACTACCGTCAAACCAAAGCTAACTTTTATCGTTCATTAGTTGCTAATAATTAAATATCACATAAAAATAACCGCTATAGCGCCTGAGCGTTGTAGCGGTTATTTTTTATTCAATTGTTTCCTTAGTTTCAAGAGAGACATTCCTATTATTTTTAATAAATTTTGGGCTTTAGTTCTACACAAACATCCTATTAAATCAAGGTTTGTTAACCTGATATGATCCTACCTAAGTAGACAACATAAATAATTAAAATTAGGATCATTTTTTATGTACAGAAAGTTATAACGTAACGTTAAACTTAAAACAGTTTAATCTAGTCAGACTCTTTTCTATTACTGTTTTTCATTTACAAACTAAATTTAACAAGATTAAACTTTTTATAACTAAAATGATTTGATTAGTACCCATACGTCCTAGTTCTACTTTTCAATCATTTCAATATACTTATTCCTCTTTTTCTGAAAATAATGTTTCTCTATTTCGACTATACAATACTATACCTATAGCCAAAGTTGTAAAAATTGCTATTCCAAAATTAATAGCAACAACATCAAGTACATTTAGTTTAGTTAACAGTATACTTGATACTACCATGGAACAAATTGCTCCAATTCTACCAATACTTGACCGTAATGATGTTAAAGATGAAATTCTTTCTACAGATACTATAGTTGAGAACATAACATTACAATAATATTCAACTAGTGTAAATATAAAGATTAAAAACATATAACTAAAAACGAAATAATAAGATTTAGTAATCAAAAAAAGAATCATTGACAAAGATAATACTACTATGGTGCTAAAACCAATAATTTTTATTTTATTTTTTTTGATATTTAAATTTATACTATAAGTGCCTAAACTTATTAATTGGAAAATAATATATAATAAATAAAAATTGTGTTTATTGAAACCTTTATACAAAAACAATCCTTGCCATAATTGATAATGTGCTTGAAAAAAGAATTGGCCTGAAAATGTAAGAGCCATCATTAATTGCATTAATTTCGAATTCTTAACCTCTTTTAAACCACTCTTTATTTCCTTGACCAAGGTTATATTATCTTCCTTTGAAGCACCAACATTTTGTTTATAATCTAGGATTGAAATTATAGCTAATATTACCAATCCAATTCCTATATAATAAAATTTTATTCCTAATGCATAATATAACCACGAGCCAATAGTACTTCCAAGAAGTAAAGATATAAAGTCTAATTGATTACTAATACTAATAAATCTACCTAATTTTGATTTTTTATTATCTTTTTTTAGAGAATTTATTATATCTGCATCTAAGGTACCACTGTCTAAAGCACTCGAAATTCCATAGATGAACCAAGCTATTTCCATCCAGATTGTATTCCGCATAAGCAGAACAATTACCATCATTATTATTAGTAATATTCTTGATAAAACAAATAAAAATTTTTTTGAATAAAGATCAGCCCATAATCCACTAGGATATTCAAAAATAAATACTGCTATACTATATGCAGTTTGAACCATCATTATTTGGGCTAAAGAAAGGCCCTTTTGAAATAATATGATGGTCAAAACTGCATGAGGCAAAGCCGTTGCTACAGTTGTTAGTGCGTATGAAAGTAAATATTCTATTATATTCTTTCTTGTTCTTAAAAGACTCATAATTTTTATTCTCCATGACTACATATCTCGCATTTTCTATCTCTATTTACTTCTAATACGTATTTTTCAAATGTAGCACTATTAATCCCAAATCTCTTATTTAAAGAATTAATACGTTCGTAATTATGAGATAAGAACTCAATAATATCAGCCATTCCCATGCTGGCAGCAAGTGCATTATTTGTAAAACTTGATGGTGCCTCGTTATTAGCATTGATTCTATCTTCTAAAATTTTGCTTTCATTATGTCCACTAGATATGTCATCAGAAATAGATAACGCATTGTGACAAAACGGACAACTAGAAATACCAGGTATATAAAAAGGCCCTATAGCTGAAATATCATTTAAATATCCTATATTAAGAAAAGGTATTTCACTTTTTACACATGCTTTTGCAGTTAAAGATAATGCAGAAAAACTGTCACCAGATAGAATAACTAAAGTTTTATTTTTCTTATTTTGTTCAAAAATATTATGTAATACTTCTTTAGAAACATACTCTTTATATTCACTAATACTTAATTTATTATTTCTCTCAACCAAGTTCTTTTTAAGAACATCTACTTTATATTTACCAATATCATTTTCTGTAAATAAAAATTGTCTATTAAGATTACTTTTTTCAATTTTATCACCATCAATTAATTCTATTTTTCTCGGTGATAGTGAACCTATAGCAAATGAAATAAAATTTCCAATTCCCCCACACCCTACAATTACAAAGGTAGTATCTGCAAATTCTTTTGCAAGTGCATTTCCATTTAAGCCTAATGCATGAAAATATAGTTTATTTTTAAAATTTAAATCATCCTTTTTCTCAACATAAAGATTTTCTTTAACAATTAAATTATGCTCAACTAATGTGTCAAATATAGATTTATTAATATTATTTTTTTCACAAAATTTTATAACTTCATCATATGTTTTTTTATTTAATAAAAAATCTAAAATTTTTAAAGACTTAAGATAGTCGGCTTCACTTACAAAGTATTGTTTCGTTCCTACACCTAAAATCCCTTGATGATTACTACAGCCACCTGTTGCTAAATAACTAGTCTTGTAAAACATAATTTACCACCTTACTCATCATAAACTCTATAAAAATAAAAAGCTGATAATCTTCGTCAAAGCGTTGATTTATCAGCCTTTTTAGCCTATTCAATTTAAAAGCATTTTAACTTCTTAAATTGATTATTAATTTTTCATAATTCTATGCATAATTTTTTTATGTCCTTTCTTTTAATTTCTATTACATCATAAAGAAAAAACAAAAATATATATCGATATTTGCATAAACTATATTATAATTGCATATATGCATTTCTGAAAAAGGATAGGCAATAATGACAATTGGAGAATTACTAAAAGAAAATCGCAAGAAACTAAATCTTACACAAAAAGAAATGGCCGGAACAATAGTTTCAACGTCTTTCTACTCTCGAGTCGAACAGGATAATACTCGTATTTCAGCCATTGATTTACTTAAAATTTTAAAAGTCCATCACATCAATATATCTGATTTCATTGATCAACTAACCATTAAACTAAATAATCAAACTGATGAAGATGAAATAATAGATACACTATTTATTGCATTTTTTAATAACGATATAGACACTGTCATGCAATTAAAAAAAAATATATACTTACGGGCATCACAAACTACAAAATTATATATAAAATTAATTGAAGCTCTTTTAAAACAAGATAGGACTATATTAAATAAACAGGATGAAGATCTCATCAGAAAAGAACTATTTAACGGTTTAAATTGGTCAATTCCAACATTAAAATTATTTACTAATTCTATGTTTATTTATACTTCTGATGAGTTATCTTTTCTACTAACTTCTATTTTAAATAAATATCAAACAACTAAAAATGAAACAGTTCAAAAGCTCATTGCAAGTATTTGTATAAATTTTTTAGATTTATGTTATAAAAGAAAAAACTTTACCTTTTGGAAAATGGGAATATCTTTTCTGTTTAGTTTGCCTAGTACTCCAGAACTGTTGATGTATAAATTGCTTGGCAAATATTATCAAGCCATTTTAGAAAAAGATAAAACTACTATAGATCATATCAAGACCACTCTTATGCTTTCAGGATTTTCAAATTATATAGAATTGTTGCCTAACATTTAAATATGCAAGTTAATATTAGATATGCAAATTTTATTACATCTTCAAGATATTAATAAATAATAGAGATGAAAATTAAATCTTTAAAGGGTGAAAGAATTTATGGTTATTGTCGTAAAGCCTACATTTTAATCATGTATAAATTAAACATTACATAAAAATAACCGCTATAGCGTAATACGTTATAGCGGCTTATTTTTATTCATCAACTAAAGTAATTCTTTCTTTATGGTGCTTTGGATGAACAATTTCATTTACAACCAAGCGAGCCATTGTTCCAGAAGTTACCTTAGACTCATTATTATCGTTGTAGAGTAAGGTGTTATTACCTAGCATATAACCTGCTGCTTCTGGGCCCGCTTCAAATGTTAATGCTGGTGAAATTCCCAGCCAATCTACATCTTCAACTTGCTTTAAGTAGTTTAATTCGTTTAATTGCTCTTGAGGAGTATTAATCCAGTTTTCTGAACCAGTCAACTTCTTAATATCTTCCACTACCAAGTGGTTATCAATTCCAGTTCTAAGACTACCTGCACCCAAGATAAAGATCACTCTAATATCCTTGTTCTTAGCTAGACCACATAATTTAGTTGCTAGCTTTACTTGATCCTTTGCCTTTTCAGGAGTTGTACCAAAGGCATCAACAATTACATCAAAGTTTTCTAGTAAGCTATCATCCATTGTTAAAACATCGCCAATTAAAAGCTTAGCATCTTTACCAAGCACTCTTTCAGCCTTTTCTTTATCTCTGACAATGCCTGTAACTTCAAGATCTTTATTTTCACTAGCTAATTTATAAATCGCACTCCCTGCCATGCCAGAAGCACCAATAATACCTACTTTCATTTAGGGATTCCTCCTTTTATATTTTATTCTTTCACCTTAGCTTAGCATGAATGAAGATAAGTGGGATAATATTTGGTTTTAAAAAATAAAATAAATAAAATAGAGCTTGGAATCTATCCTAAAAATTTGGAGAACTAGTTATGATTATTGGTAAAAAGCGGCAAGAGGTTATTTTTAATATTAAAAGATGTGTTAAGGAGAAAAAATTTAACGCAAAAGTTGAACCAGATGATCCAGTTTTAAGTAAAAAGGATCGCCTAAAATTAGTAGAAAAATTTTGGGCTAATCATAATAGTCCCTTTTCTAAAGCTATTAATATACTTGCACGCGGAATCCTTAACATCGGAACGCCTCTTTTAACTTTAAATACTGAAATTGATAATCCTGAATCTCTTAGTAAGCTTTCTTCAGCTATTGTAACCTGTAATCACTACAATCAATTTGATTGTCTCCCTCTGAAGCGGCTCGCCATGAAATATCATAAGCGATTATATTTTGTTATCGAAGATACTAATTTAAAACTGCCAAACTGGATTGGCTTTTTAATGAGGAATATTGATAGCATCCCGGTAACTGCTAGTTTTCGCTATTTAGGACGTGAACTGCCAAAACACTTAAACAAAATCTTTTCTAAGAAAAATCACTGGGTTGTGGTATATCCAGAACAAGAATTATGGCTTAATTATCGAAAACCTCGTCCTCTGCAAAAAGGCGCCTATTATTATGCAGCTAAAATGAATGTTCCAATTATTTCATGCTTTGTAGAAATTAAAGACACTAACAAGCAAGAAAAAATGCATCCTGAATTTAACAAAACACGTTGGATTCTTCATGTTCTCCCTACTATCTATCCTGATCCCAAACTCTCACTTGCTCAAAATATAGAAAAAATGCGTAAAGTTGACTACCTCCAAAAGAAAGCAGCATATGAAAAATATTATGGGAAGAAGTTAGATTATACTTTTACAGATTGGGACATTGCCGGTTATAAGAAAAAATAGATTTTCTGCTTCTAATGACAGAAAATCTATTTTTGATTAAAAGTAATCATAAAACGAAACTTCACCCTTTATAAAATCATTATCTACTGGGTGATGTTCCTTAATAAATCCTAATCGAACAGCTTGTTTCAAAGTTAAATGACCTAATAAAACTTTTGTCCAATTAGTTATAGAGCCGTTATAATCGGGATCTTTTTCAGTTTTTCTCACTTTAGTCTCTTTGTTTATCTGATCAATCTCCCAAGTCCCATTATTTTCAGCAACTATTTCATCATCAGTTATTTCGATTTTAATTTTACCGGTATTAATTAAGTGCAAGGCTTCTAATACTTGTTCAACATTAATTATTCGAGTCATCATGTAAGGTAAAATTTGAACTTTTAATCCTTCCTGCTCTGGGAAAAATTCGCCTAGTAAGCTTGATTCTGGCATTTTCACATAATATTTCAAATCACTTGAAGAATGACTAGCAATAATGCTCAATAAGGCTTTCGCTGCTTGAGGCGTTTTATAGTACAGCTCCTCCACCCTAAACTCCCTATCCCGAATACGATAGAACATATAGCCAGCTGGCTGATTATTTTTATCAAAGTAGACACAAATAAATCTGCCAGGATAATAGGTATCTAGACGATCCCACCACCAATCTTCACGATCAACGGTATTTCTTTGGCTATTTTGATTTAGCTTAGCTTGATATAACTTTATGACTGCTTCTTTTAAGTCGGAATCTTTCCATTTTCCTCGGACAATTTTTCCTTCTTTAACTGGCTTAAAAAAGCGCAAATAAGCCGGATTTAATTCATACATTTTTTCATAAATAGCATTTTCATAACCATAACGTCGATAAAAACTTTCAGAAAATGGTGCCAAATTAGAAATAGCATAATTCTGCTTGTACAACTCTAAAATAATTTCATTCATCAAGCGATTAATATCACCTTGACCGCGATTTTCTGGATATGAGGCTACATAACCAACTCCACCCATTTTTACCTTTTTAGCAAAGATTCTACTTTCAAATTCATTGACCATGATATAGCTGGCCAATTTTTCATCTTTATATTCGCCAAAGCCCATACTATGATCATATCTACTTAAAAAGTTAGCATCTTGGCGAAGATCATTAGTTTTTAAAAAAGAATATTCAACTAATGGAGCAATTTGATCTAAAGTTTGACTATCTTTATTTAGTTTCATCTGCTTTTACCTTTTCTAAGATTTTTTTGAAATATCAATTTATCAGATAATATGTCTATATTTTCATTATACTAAGATAAAAGCGCAACAAAAAAGTCCTAACCATCTGGTTAGGACTTTTAACTTGTGCTGACTAAAGGATTCGAACCTTCGACCTCATCATTACTAGTGACGTGCTCTGCCAACTGAGCTAAGTCAGCGTTTCTCACAACGTTAACTAGTATAGCAGATGATTTTGGAAAAAGCAAAACTTTTTTACAATAAAATTAATTACTTAATTAAAGATATATTTATTATTAGCTTTTTAATAATATCATGATATTCTAATATAAAATCATTTAGGAGTTAAAACCATGAAATATTTACACCACACTAATTTAAATACTTCTTCCTCCTCATCTTCCACCTCCCGTGGAACATGAGTGATTTTGTGTGGCCAAATATTTCCAAAAAAGCCTAGGTTCACTTAATCACTTTTATAGCAGAGTGATTTTTGTGAATCTGGGCTTTTTTTCTTTTAGAAAGGATTATCAAGATGAAACAACAAAACCATCTTAAGCGTTCATTAGGCTTCTTTTCAGCAATTTCAATTGTTATTGGAACAATCATTGGATCAGGAATCTTTTTCAAACAAGCTTCCGTTCTTCAAAGTGCTCATAATTCAACCTTAGCTATTAGTGCTTGGATCTTTGGTGGTATTATTACACTAGCAGCTGGTTTAACAATTGCTGAAATTGGAGCTCAAATGCCATATACTGGCGGATTATATGTTTATATTGAGAAATTATATGGGCGAATCCTTGGTTTTCTAGCGGGATGGATGCAAGTTATCGTCTATGGCCCCGCAATTATTGCGGCTGTAGGTGGCTTTACTGGGATTCTTATCGCCAATTTCTTTAATCTAGATGATTCCTGGCGCATTCCTCTATCAATTGGGTGTATGCTTTTTATCACTATTATTAATTTTTTAGATAATAAGGTAGGGGCAGCATTTTCAGTTATTACTACAATTGGAAAAATGATTCCGATTGCTGCAATTATTATTTTTGGTATCTTTTAGGGTCAAAATAATGCCTTAGGTCAGACTATTTCTGACGTTAAACAAAGTAGTGACGGATTTGGAGTTGCTGTGTTAGCTACCTTGTTTGCTTACGACGGCTGGATTTTAATTGCGAACTTAGGTGGTGAAATGAAAAATCCTCAAAAAGTTCTTCCGCAAGCGATTATCTTGGGAATTACGATTGTTTTAACGATCTACACTCTAATTACAGTCGGTATCTTACGCTTTATTCCAGCCGACCTTATTGAGCGCCTAGGAGAGGATACAACTACGTATTTAGCTACAAAAGCTTTTGGTAATATTGGTGGAAAGCTATTAACATTAGGAATAATTATTTCGATGTTTGGTACTCTCAATGGTAAAATTATTACTTTTCCAAGAATTGTTTATGCTATGGCTAAAAGAAATGATTTGCCATTTTCATCTTATTTAACCTATTTAACTCCAAAAGGAAAATCTCCTATCGTTGCTACTATTTTTATCACCGTATTAGCAACTTTAATGCTAGTATTGTTCGATCCTGATCGCTTATCAGACTTATGTGTCTTTACGATATATTGCTTTTATATTTTGGCCTTTTTCGGCATTTTTAAATTAAGACGAGAAAATTCTAATCGTCCTTTTAGTACTCCGCTCTATCCTTTAGTACCAATCGTTGCAATTTTAGGTGGATTATTTATCGTTGTCAGTGAACTATTTAATGATCCTGCTGGTGTAGTTCTATTTTTAGGAATAGTAGCTGTTGGCCTACCTATTTTTTACTATCTTAAGCGTAAGGAAAAAACAAGTAGAAATAAGGCGATAGAAATAAATGAAAATCATGATTAGCATAAAAATAAAAAAGTGTCTGGGAAAAAACTAGGCTTTTATTCCAGATAAAAAAACAGAGAAA
>NZ_CAJURR010000010.1 GCF_910589175.1 uncultured Lactobacillus sp. | reverse complement strand
GGAAGAACGAAGAGAATTATCTTTGTTCTTCCTTTTTTGTATAGTTATTATTTTTCATGAAAAAATCCTCTAGTTTTTTAACTAGAGGATTTAATATTAATTATTTTTTTTCTGTATATAGTGGGTTATACATACTAAAACTGTAAAAATTATTCCTGCACTTATCATCGGAATTCGATAATTTGGAAATATTAGTAACACAATAATCATTGCTATAAAAAATGTTAGTACTGCTATATCTGATATTGGATATAACGGCATTCTAAATGTTGGAAGTTCATTCTTGGGTGTCTTTTTACGATAAGTCATGTGGGTCACGATCATAATTGACCAAATTAATAAAAACATACTCGTTGCAGTGGCAGAAATAAAGGTAAAAGCATCCTTTAAAAAGAGATTTAGAAGAGGTGCTAATGCAATTAAAACTGTTGAGAATATTAAAGCATTTTTAGGTAATTGTCGATGATCTAACTTTCCTAAATGCTTACTTATCTTGTTTTTACCATTGTAATTTATTGAAAATAATAAACGGCCCGCACTATAGATAAAGCTATTAGTTGATGAAATAGCTGCACTTATAACAACAAAATTAATTATTGAACCTGCATTTTTTATCCCTGTTGCACCTAATGCTTGGACGAATGGTGAACTTGAGGTTGAAACCTTTGTCCAAGGAATTGCTAATAAAATACTGAGAATTGCAAGCACATAAAATAAAATAATTCGAACGGGCAGTTGGTCAATAGCACGTGTAATGGTTTTCCTTGGTTCTTTGGCTTCGGCAGCAGTTAAACCAATTAACTCAACACCGATAAAACTAAAGATTACCATCTGAAAACCTAATAAAAAGCCTTTAGGACCTTTGGCGAAAATACCACCATCAATCATCATGTTATTCCAGGTAACATGCCCATACTTTGTTGAAGAATCTGTAATTAATAGATAGAAAACAAGAATAACAAACGCAATAATTGTTACAATTTTAATAATTGCGAAACTAAATTCTAAGTTTCCGAATACCCGTGCTGAAATTAAATTAATAGCTAATAGTACTAATAAAGTAATTAAGCCGGGAATCCAATTTGGCAGGTTTGGCCACCAATATTGAAAATAAATTCCTAGGGCGGTAATTTCTGCCATAGCAAGAGTCAACCAACTGAACCAATACAAATATCCCGTTGTTGTTCCAATACTCTTTCCTAGATATTCGGAAATAAAATCAATATAAGTATTTTTCTTAATATCCGAAAGTATTAGTTCTCCGAGTGCTCTCATTAACAGAAAGAGGAAGAATCCAACTAAGCAATAGATAAAAATTACTGCAGGACCAGCTAGTTCAATACTATTTCCAACTCCTAGAAAGAGCCCTGTTCCAATCGTTCCTCCTAATGCGATTAGTTGAATATGTGCATTTGTCAAACTCCGTTTCATAGTTTTAACCTCAGATGATTCTGAGCTATTTTTTGACATTAAAATATAAAACTCCTTTCATAGTTTATTAAAATTTTAACATAAAAATCTATGATAACTGCTAAAACGTATAGTTTTTAAGATTTTTTATAAGGTTATGAATTAAAAAATAACTAAATGATATTGTGAAATATTTTTCAATATTCCAATAAATGTAACCGATAACATTATTGAAAACAGTTATTTCTTACTTTTTATCATATTGTGAATTTGTAAAAAGATGCACAAAGTCATTTACAAGTGTTGGATATAAGGACTATACTGTCATTGTTCAAAAAGATATGCCTAGATTTCCGAGTAGGAGGCCCAATTAAATGGTGCAAGATAAAAAGGCGGCAAAAGAAGAAAAAGCAATTGATGTAAATAAAATGATTGATGGCTATGTAGAAAAAGCCCATGTTGCTTTAGATGAAATGGCCAATTTTGATCAAGAACAAGTTGATAAAATTTGTGAAGCTATTGCAAGTGCTGGAGAACAGAATAGTTATTTACTTGCAAAAATGGCTGTTGAAGAAACTGGTCGTGGAGTTGTAGAAGATAAGACTATTAAAAATATGTTTGCTAGTGAAAACATTTGGAATAGTCTCCGGCATGAAAAAACTGTTGGTATTATTGAAGAAGATAAAGAAAAACAATTGGTTAAAATTGCAGAACCTAAGGGTGTAATTGCTGGAGTAACACCAGTTACTAACCCAACTTCAACTGTAATTTTTAAGGCTATGCTTGCTTTAAAGACTAGAAATGCGATTATCTTTGGGTTCCACCCACAAGCACAAAAGAGTTGTGTAAAAACTGGTGAAATTATTCGTGAAGCAGCAATTAAAGCTGGTGCCCCTAAGGATGCAATTCAATGGATTGAATATCCAAGTCTTGAAGCAACCAGTACCTTAATGAATCATCCAAATGTTCAAACTATTTTAGCTACTGGTGGTCCTGGAATGGTTAAGGCTGCTTATTCATCTGGTAAGCCTGCAATCGGTGTTGGTCCAGGTAACGGTCCTTCATATATTGAAAAGACCGCCAATATTCCAGAATCCGTTTACGATATTGTTCTCTCCAAGACTTTTGATAATGGTATGATTTGTTCATCTGAAAATTCTGTAGTAGTTGACGAAGATATTTACAACGAAGTAAAAGATGAATTTAAGTCTTGGAATTGTTACTTCTTAAAGCCAGATGAAATTAAGAAGTTTGAAGAAAAATTCATTGATCCTAAGAGAGGAACAGTTGCTGGTCCAGTTGCTGGGCGTTCAGCTTATCAAATTGCAAAATTATGTGGAGTAGATGTGCCAAAAGATACTAAGGTAATTATTGCAGAATACAAGGGTGTGGGTAAAAAGTATCCTTTATCTGCTGAAAAGCTTTCTCCAGTATTTACCATGTATAAAGCTAAGGATCATGAAGATGCTTATAAGATTTGTACCGATCTTCTAAATTACGGTGGTCGTGGTCATACTGCGGGAGTTCATTCTCAAGATGAAAAAGTAATTGATGATTTTTCAATGAAAATGGATGCATGTCGTATTTTGGTTAACTCTCCAGCCTCAGTGGGGGGTGTTGGTGACTTATACAATAATATGCTCCCTTCTCTTACTTTGGGAACTGGGTCATACGGTGCTAATACTTTTTCACATAATATTGGTGCTCGAGATTTACTTAACATTAAGACAGTTGCAAAACGTCGTGATAACATGCAATGGATTAAGGTGCCAAAGAAGACATATTTTGAACATAATGCAGCAAATTATTTAAAGCATATGCCTGATGTTGAAAGATTTTTCATCGTAACTGATGAAGGTGTAGCAAGCAAGTACATTAATGAAATTACTGATATTATTAGTCAACGTCGTGGTAAAAAGAGCTATGAAGTCTTTCAAGCAGTAACTAAGGATCCTGATACTGATATAATTGCTGACGGTGTTCACCGAATGAATATCTTTAAGCCGGATGTTGTGATTGCTATTGGTGGTGGCTCTGTGATGGACGCTGCTAAGGCAATGCGCTTGTTCTATGAAAATCCAGATATGAGTTTTGAAGATGCTTATTCAAAATTTTTAGATATCAGAAAAAGAACAGTAAGATTTCCAAAATATAACGCTATTCAATTAGTATGTATTCCAACTACTTCGGGAACTGGTTCAGAAGTATCACCATTTTCAATTATCAAGGATGCCAAGACAGGAATAAAACACACTCTCTGTGATTATTCTTTAAACCCTGATGTTGCCATCGTTGACGATCAGTTTGTAGAAACGATGCCAAAGGAATTGATTGCTCGTTCTGGTTTTGAAGCATTAGCTCATGCAGTAGAAAGTTATGTTTCGACTATGGCTACTGATTTTACTCGTGGTTGGTCGATGGAAGCTATCAAGTTGATTTTTGAAAACTTAGAAAAATCATATAATGGTGATCAAAATGCTAGAAGTAGAATGCACAATGCAGCTACTTTAGCTGGTATGGCATATGCGAATGCATTCTTAGGTGTAGGACATGCAATTGCTCATACAGAATCATCTGAGTTTGGTATTCCGAGTGGATTAAGTGATGCCATTGCAATGCCATATGTAATTAGATTCAATTCTAAAAAGCCTAGAAAACTTGCTATGCGTCCGCATTACTCAACTTTTAGAGCTGATAAAGATTACGCAGAAATTGCACGTAGTTTGGGATTAAAAGGAAATAGCGACCAAGAACTAATTGATGCTTTAATTAAGAAAGTTGTTGAATTAGGACATGCTGTTGGGATGAAGTTAAGCCTTAAAGCTAATGGAATTAGTGAAGCTAACTTTAATAATAAGGTAGAAAACATGGCTGTTGAAGCTTATGGTGATCAAAACGTTGTAACAAATCCTTCTGCTTTATTAATTAATGAAATTAAGAATCTAATGAAAGAAACATACACTGGAAAGGGTATTGAAGCTTAATTTTTCCGTATCTCTTATAAATATTAATATGAATTCGCACGTAAAAAAGGGAAGCACTATATTGCTTCCCTTTTTATTTTGCTAGAAAAAAGAATGATAATTCTTTACCTAAAAGTGTAAGGAATATATCATTCTTTTTCTGTATGTATGTAAATTAAACTATAAAACTATTACTATAAATTAGACTAATTTAATTTGCCGGCTTTCTTTAAGATGTCTTGGGCCTTTTCAAGATAGTGGTGTTCAGTTCTGAAAGCATCAATATCTCCACCGTTAAAGTCATTTAACTTAGCAAGTTTGTCATCTAATTCTGCGAAGTCCTTCTTTAGATCGTTGATAACAGGTTCTTCTTCTTCTTCATAGACGTAGTGGTTTTCTGTTGAATCCTTAGGACCTTCGCCTTTGAATTCTTCGATCTTGTCTTCGTCTTTGTCGACTTTTCTTGCGTGCTTAAGAATTGATTTAATATCCTTAATTGTTTCATGTTGAGCGGTGCGATGTTTCTTATCATCAATACTATCTTCAATCTTTGTTAAGTGACCTTCTGCATCTGAAATCTTCTTAGCAATTCTGTCTAATGCTTTTATTTCTCTTTTTGCATAATCTGTCATAACAATATACCTCCTAAAATCATTCTATTAACTTAATCATCTTTACTATAGAATCTAATAGTTATAGTTTCAAGAAAAAGGTGTTATTTTATAAAATAACCGTATAGGTTTGAAATAACTAATAATTTAATAAATATATGTAGATATATTAGACAAAACAATAACATCAGTTACTATAATGTTATTTATAAATCTATGCTTTAATAGTATATTTTTGCATGCATATAAAGTAGTTTTAAATAGAAATTTTAGCTTTTATAATAAGTTATAAGAAAGAAGAGTGAAATCATGCTTAGAGAAGATGCAAAAAATATTCATGAAAAAGTTTTAAAAGCAAATGATCCTGAAGCTTGGGAAAGAATTAGTCATTTTGCTTTTGAGGAAGTCCAAGATGATGTAGACTTACCAAATAAAACAAAATTATTATCTAATTTGGCTTATTTGTTAGGGATGCAAGGTTTAGAAGAATATCGCTTGATGCTTCCAGTTGCTCTCGATAATGGAGTAAGTCCAGTTGAAGCAAAAGAAGTAGTTTATCAGGCAGTTGATTATTTAGGATTAGGACGTGTAATGCCATTTTTTGAAGCAACAAATCAAGTCTTGCTTGATCGTGGTGTAAAATTGCCATTACCTAGTCAAGCTACCACTACTATGAAAAATCGTCTTGAAAAAGGTGAAGAAACTCAAATTAGATTATTTGGACCACAAATGAAAGATTTTGCTAAAAAGGGCATTATCAATAAGTGGTTAGTAGATAATTGTTTTGGGGATTATTACACAAGAAAAGGACTAGATGATAAAGAGAGAGAAATGATAACTTTCTGTTATTTAGCTGCTCAAGGAGGCTGTGAGCCACAATTGTTGGCCCATGCCAAGGCTAATGTAGGTCTAGGAAATGATCAACAATTTTTAACTAAGGTTGTTTTAGCTAATGTTCCATTTATTGGCTATCCTCGTAGCTTAAATGCAATTAATATTATTAATCAAGTAAAATAGTGAGTATTTAATGGCGCTGAAATCATTATGGTTTCAGCGTTTTTTTGTTGTACCTTCATGGCTAGATAAATAAAAATATAGTAGAATATATGTTCGAAAGGAGCTGGAGCCATGAATACCGATGAATTATTAAGTTATGCTATAAGACATTTTGGAAAAAATAGTATTAGTGAAGTTAATGACAATCCTAATTTGATAGCTTTTAGTTCACCGATTACTAAAAATTGGTTTGCTCTTTTAAATTTAGATCCTAGAAATAAAAGTTTAAATATTAATTGTGGAGATTTTGCAGGAACAATTAAAGACTTACCCGGCTTTTCAGCTTCATTCTTAATAAAAGAAGCTAAGTGGGTTGAAGTTAGCTTAGGGTTAAGTAATCAAAAAATAAAAAAAGCATTGGAATATGCTTTTAAAATCGCTCTCATGTCCAATAAACGACCTAATCCTGAAAAATTAATTTATATTCCTGATACTATTCAAAATGATGAAGAAAGTGTCTATCATGAGCAGAAATTAAACTTTAAAAACTGGAAAAGGTCATCTAATATACTTAGAAAAGAAACTAAATCTACGGAAGAGAAAATCAATTTAAATTTTGAAGATACTCAGCTTGTTCCTAAAGAAATAAAAAATATGATTGACTCCTATCAATATTCTTTACCAGGATCTGTTCGTAGAGAACAAAATTTTTATTTACAGGGTAAATTAATGGCTTCCTACGAAGATCACTATGACGGAAAACAATCTTTCTTACGATATTATCCAACTTACCACGACTTAACAGTGGGGCAGGCACGGACGTATTTTACTTGGCGTACAAAAATTAGACAAAATATCTATGAAAAAATTTCAGATTCCTATGCTTACATTTATTTGTATGAATTATTAAACGGAGTTGGAATTAAGAATCCAGAAGAAGGATTAGATAAGTTAATTACTTTTAATAAAAATTATGCTCAAAAATTTTCACCGGAGATGGGTGCGTATCTTGAAAGATGGATTCGCGATTATATTATTTTTTATAATATAGATAAAGCAAATGATACGTTTTTTGTTAAAGAGCAAGATAATGATAAAAAGTATGAACAATTGCTGTATCCAGATCAATTTTCTAACCACGAAGTTGCAGAGAGCGTAATCAAGTTATCTAATTATAAGATTCGCAATTGCCCCTTGTATAAAAAGAGTATAGAAAAATTTGAATATCTTTTAGTTCTAATTTGGCACAAAATTTTAGATTTACGTAATGATGGATTTGATTTTTTTACTAGTTATATTGCTTATAAGAATCAGATGACAATTCAACTATTTTCAGCTGCTGTATTTAATCATGAGCTAGAGCCACAGACAACTAGCTATGAAATTGATCAAATTAGAAAATATTTTTATGATAAAGAAAAAGATACCTGGTACTGTGAGTCTTACTGGGGACTGACTGGTCAAAAAAGTATTATGGGTAATTTTTTGCATGAAGTAGATCGCGAAATAAGATTACGTTTTAATTTGGGACGAAATTTAAAACCTAGAAAAATAGAAAAGCATTATCTTGAGGCTATTAGGGATGGAATTAAGGAATATCAAATAGAGGAACAAAAATTAAACCAGCCTAAAATTGAATTTAACCTGTCACAGTTATCTACAATTCGAGAGGATGCAGCGGGAACTCGAGACAGTTTATTAACTGAAGAAGAACTTCAAGCTGAACAAGAAGAAAGGGAGCAAATTGAAGAAACTGTTGTAAATGATGAGCAGGAAGACTATGGGTTGAGCTCAGAAGAGATGGCCACCATAATTTTGCTTTTAAAGGGAAAAGACCTAAACAAATATCTTAAAGAGCATCATTTAATGGCTGCCGTTATAATTGATAATATAAATGAAAAACTTTTTGATGAATTTGGTGATAATGTCATTGAGTTTATAAATGATATACCTACAGTAATTGAAGATTACCAAGAAGATCTAGAAGATATGTTTTTGAAAGGAACAAACTAAAGTATGGCTATTGATAAAAATAGAAAAGTGCCTAAAAGAATAGCTCAAACTATTTTGAATTCTTTAAAAGGTGGGGTAGTACCTAGAATCGGATTACCATACATTACTGTCGGAAGAAAAGCCGAAGTTGAAGCTTTATTACATGATGTAGAGCTAATCAAAGACGGAGGAGCTTCTTTTAGATTTATAGTGGGTCGGTATGGCTCGGGAAAGAGTTTCTTACTTCAAACCATTAGAAATTATGTAATGGATAAAAATTTTGTTGTGGTTGATGGTGATTTGTCGCCAGAAAGACGGCTGCAGGGTGGAAAAGGCCAAGGATTAGCAACTTATCGAGAACTAATTCAAAATCTTTCCACCAAAACTAGACCGGAAGGTGGAGCACTAACCTTAATTTTGGATCGCTGGATTAATTCAGTTCAAATGCAGGTTAGAACAGATACGGGATTAAATGATGATACTCCCGCCTTTGAAGATGCAGTCAATAAGAAAATTTATGCAGTAATTTCTAATCTTTCTGAATTAGTGCACGGGTTTGATTTTGCAAAGTTACTTGAAATGTATTATCAAGCCTATATCAATGACGATGAGGAAACAAAAGCCAAAGTTGTTAAGTGGTTTAGAGGTGAATATGCCAATAAAACACAGGCTAAAAAAGAATTAGGAGTCGATATCGTAATATCTGATGATGATTGGTATGAGTACTTAAAGTTGTTCGCATCATTCTTTAGACAAGCTGGATATGCGGGCTTGATGATTATGATTGATGAATTGGTCAATATTTATAAGATTCCAAATAGTATTAGCCGCCAATATAACTATGAAAAGATATTAACAATGTACAATGATGCCTTACAAGGAAAGTCGAAGTATCTTGGAATTATTATGGGTGGAACCCCGCAGGCAATTGAAGATAAGAGACGCGGAGTATATTCATATGAAGCATTACGCTCACGTCTTGCTAGTGGAAAATTTTCTGAAGCTGGGAATAGAGATATGTATGCACCTGTTATTAAGCTTGATCCTCTTACCCCAGAAGAAATGCTTGTCTTAACTGAAAAACTTGCAGAGATGCATGCTAATCTGTATGGATATGAAAAGGCAATTACAGAAGATGATTTACAAAAGTTCATAAAAATTGAATATTCACGTGTGGGAGCATCAACAAATATTACGCCACGTGAGATTATTCGTGATTTTATTGAATTATTAGACATTGTTTGGCAAAATCCAGAGACTGACGTTGAAAAACTACTTAATTCAGATAAGTTTTCTTATGCCGAATCAGAGGCAGTTTCTAATGAGAAGTTAGATGATTTTGCTGAGTTTAGAATTTAAGTGAAAAATGGATATTTTTACACGTTTTGCTCCCTTTATTCAAGATTATATTTATGAACATGGTTGGAAAAATCTCCGTTCCATTCAAGTTGGAGCAGCAGAAACTATTTTTAATAGTCAAGATAATGTCTTGTTAGCTGCTTCGACTGCTTCTGGTAAGACGGAAGCTGCTTTTTTTCCAATTTTAACTAATCTCTATGAAAATCCTCCTCAATCAGTGGGTGTACTGTACATTTCCCCACTAAAAGCATTAATTAATGATCAATATGAACGTTTAAACGAACTTTGTCAGGATGTTGATATTCCTATATGGCGTTGGCATGGGGAAGTGACTCAGACACAAAAAAGAAAATTACTTAAACATCCCTCTGGTATTTTACAAATCACACCAGAATCTTTAGAGTCATTGATGATTAATAAACACATGGATATTCCCAACTTATTTCATAATCTGAGATATATTGTGATTGATGAATTACATTCCTTTTTAAGATCTGACCGTGGAGGACAAACTTTTTGTTTGATCGAGAGATTATCTAAAATAGCCGGTGTTGATCCTCGTCGTATTGGACTTTCTGCAACAATTGGTGATACAAAATCTGCTGCTGCATTTTTAGATGCTGGTTCTAAACGTAAAACTAGGGCTCCTAAAGGAGAAGGAAGTGGGCAAGTTTGGCGGCTATCGATGGAACACTTTTACGATAATGGTCCACAGGCTGATAGTAATGATTTTGATCCCGCGCAACCAGTTTTAGATGAAAAAAGTGACCAAGCTCCAAACACAGCTGATCCATCAATGGCTTATATTTTTGAACATACACGCGGCAAAAAATGCTTAGTCTTTACTAATAGCCGGGAAGAATGTGAAGCAGTTTGTCAGGTATTGAGGCAGTACTGTGAAGTAAAACATGAGCCAGATCGTTTTTTAATTCATCATGGTAATCTGTCGGCTGCTTATCGGCAAACAGCTGAGGCAGAAATGAAAGATGAAGACTCTTTGATGACTACTTGTGCCACTGCCACACTTGAATTAGGTATCGATATTGGAAAATTAGAGCGTGCCTTTCAGATTGATGCACCATTTACTGTATCTGGCTTTTTACAAAGGATGGGGAGGACGGGGCGTAGAGGCAATCCTTCGGAAATGTGGTTTGTAATGCGCGAATCACATCCTGAGTCCCGTGCGATGCTTCCTGAGATTATTCCATGGTCTTTATTACAAGGAATTGCTTTAGTTCAACTATATTTAGAAGAAAGATGGGTAGAACCTCCTGAACCCAATCGCTTACCGTATAGTTTGCTCTATCATCAGACAATGTCTACTTTAGCTTCAAATGGTGAAATGACGCCTGCAGAGTTAGCTTCGCGAGTATTGACACTGCATTATTTTCGAAATGTTAGTCAAGATGATTATCGAGTATTACTTAGGCATCTAATTAAAGAAGATCATATTCAGCAAACTGAAAATGGTGGTTTAATTGTAGGTCTAAGCGGTGAACGCATAGTTAATAATTTTAAGTTTTATGCTGTTTTTCAAGAAAATGAAGAATATTCTGTTAAGTCAGAATCAGAAGAGCTGGGAACTATTGTTAAACCACCGCCGGTTGGAGATAAAATAGCAATTGCCGGTCGTGTTTGGGTAGTAGAGGATGTAGATCGTAAACGACATCAAGTCTATTGCCATCCTGTTAAGGGACGTATTCCGGCATATTTTGGGGATGTTGCAGGCGATATTCAACCTGAGATTTTACAAAGAATGAATAAAATTTTAACCGAGAAAAAGCAGTACCCATATTTAATGAAACATGCTATTGCACGTCTTAAAGAAGTGCGTGATACGGCTAAAACTTCGGGGATGCTAGAAAGTAATTTGATTAACTTAGGCGGAAAAATGTGGTGTCTCTTTCCTTGGACAGGTACATATGCATTTTTGGCTTTAGAAAGATTAATTAAAATTAAGTGTGCTAAGCGAATTGGCTTGCGTGGCTTTAATTCTAGTCGTCCGTATTTTATGCAATTTGCAATGGATGTAAGTAAAGAAGAATTTTTGAAAATTTTAGTAGAAGAAGCTAATAAGGATTTTGACCCATTAGAGCTAGTGTATCCAAATGAAGTACCGGTATTTGATAAATATGATGAATATCTGCCCGATGAATTAGTGAGAAAAGAATTTGCTCATAGTATTTTAGATATTGAAGAAATGAGAAAATGCGTTAATCAATTGCAATAAAAAAAATCCATTCAGTCGTGATGATTGAATGGATTTTTTGATTTATTTATCTTCGTAACCTTTTGGGTGACTCTTGTGCCAGTTCCAGGCAGTAGCAATTACGTCATCAACATCTTCGTGTTTTGGCTTCCAGCCTAAAACTTTACGAGCTTTGCTTGAATCAGCAACTAAGGAATCAGGGTCTCCGCCTCTTCTTGCACCAATGGTGTAAGGAATGTCGATACCAGTAACTTTTTTAGCAGCTTCAAGAATTTCTAAGTTAGAGTATCCTTGAGCAGTACCTAAGTTAAAGACATCAGATTTATTAGTGTCCATCACATGCTTAAGAGCTAAGATATGAGCATCAATTAGGTCTTCAACTTGAACATAGTCACGGACGTTAGTACCATCTTTAGTGTTATAGTCATCCCCAAAAATAGTGAAGTTACCGTCGCCTGCAATAGCACTCTTTAAAATGTTAGGAATCAAGTGAGTTTCAGGTCCGTGATCTTCACCGATTGAGCCATCACTTGAAGCACCAGCTACATTGAAGTAACGAAGGGCGATTGACTTAATGCCATTAGCCTTGTCAGCCCAGTGCATAATCTTTTCCATCATCATCTTAGTTTCACCATATGGGTTAATTGGATTTAATGGAGTGTCTTCAGTAATTGGTAATTTTTCAGGAATACCGTAAGTAGCAGCACTAGAAGAGAAGACTAAATATTTAACTTTAGCATCTTCCATAGCTTGAAGTAGTGAAATCATCCCAGAAACATTATTATCGTAGTATTTCAAAGGTTTCTTAACTGATTCACCAACTAATGAGTAAGCAGCAAAGTGCATTACTGCGTCAATATTTTCATCACGCAAGATTTTGCTTACTAAATTAGTATCTTCAATGTCACCTTGATAGAATTTAGCTCTCTTGTCCACGGCCTTTCTGTGACCAGTGTAGAGAGAATCAAGGACAACAACATCGTTTCCTTCTTCAATTAATTTTCTAACAGCGTGAGAGCCAATGTAACCAGCTCCGCCGATAACTAATACTCGCATTAACGTGTTACTCCTTTTTAAATAAATAATAACCGAATCAAGTTAATTTTATCATACTAGATTAGTTTGAAAATTCTGATTTAAAAATTTGTGCATTTTGAAATCCTAAATGATCTATTACTGCAAATTGTATTTCTTTAATCGGTGAAGTAGTGCGCCATACATCATGTCACATTTTAGCAACTTCAATTTCACGAAAACCAAATGCGCCAGTTCCCCAAGCCCCTAAAATTAATTTATCTACTCTTTCATATTCAGCAATGTTTTTTACAAATTCCATTCTTTTCTTTAGTACTACACAAGCTTTTTCATAAGAAATATTATTATGTTTGGCGATAGTATAACAAGGAGCAGCACAAGTGATAATGTCTAGTGTATTAACAAAACTTCCGTCTAAATTTGTAAATACAATATTAGGAGTATAAAGAGCACGATGTTCATATAAGTTTTGATTGAGATGCGTGTGATTCCATCTATAGTATTGAGAAAATTTGGTTAAAACTTGATAAAGATCTGATTGATGACATAAAACTTCTTCTTGAGCTAGTGCTCCGTGTAAGTAGCCTCCTCCTGGTATGGTGTAATTTGCAAAATTAAGTATAGCTACTTTTGAGTTAGGATCTTTTTCTTTTAGAGATATTCCCGCATGTGCTGAATCCATATTTTTAAAACTTAAAATAGGGTAATTATTTCCTGTATATTTCACTTCTGAGGCATTGGTAAATATTTTACTTTGTATAGCACTATGCTTTATTTCAGTCTTGTATTTTTTCCCTATTATTTCATTATGCTTTTTTGCCATTTTTATATGTTGTTCTACAATACCCATTTTTTTACCTATTAAATAAAATGATTTCATATAAAAATTATAAGCATAAAAGATGCAAATTAATATTATATGTATAAAATAATAGTTAAAAGAATAAGCTTATAAAAAGTAAGAGGAAAATAATATGGAAACAATTAAAAATATAATTATCGGCTTTGGAAAAGGTGGGAAAACCTTAGCTAAGTTTTTAGCACAAAAGGGAGAAGAAGTATTAGTAATTGAAAAATCTAATAAGATGTATGGAGGTACTTGCATTAATATTGCCTGCCTACCTTCAAAAAGATTAATTATTGAAGCAGCAAATGGTGTTTCTTATGTGGATGCAGTAAATGGTAAAAATGAAATGACTGCACAATTGCGAGAGAAAAACTATCATATGCTTGCAGATGAAAAGACTGTAACTGTATTAGACGGAAAAGCTCATTTTATTGCTGATCATGAAATTGAAGTAGAACTTCCGAATGGTAAAAAAGCTCGGTATAAAGGAGACCGTATTTTCATTAATACTGGTGCAGTTCCAGTGATGTTACCAATCCCTGGCTTAAAAGAAAGCAAGTATATCCTTGATTCAACTCAAGCAATGGATGAAAAGAAGATGCCAAAGAATTTAACAATTATTGGAGCGGGATATATTGGTTTGGAATTTGCTAACATGTTTGCAAAATATGGTAGTAAAGTTACAGTTCTTGATCATAATAAGGAATTTTTAGCGCGTGAAGATGAGGATATTAGTAATGCAGTAAGAAAAGATATGGAAGACGCTGGTATTAAGTTTGAACTTGGTGCTGATATTGAAAAAATTATTGATGAAACAAGTGATGCAACAGTTACTTATCAAGTAAATGGAAAAAGAAAAACGATTAATGCAGACCGAATTTTGGTAGCAACTGGTCGTAAACCAAATACTGAAAACTTAGGTTTAGAAAATACTGCGATTGAAACAACTGATCGTGGCGCTATAAAAGTAGATGATTTTCTAAGAACTACTGTGGACAATGTATGGGCAATTGGGGATGTTAAAGGAGGTCTTCAATTTACCTATATTTCTTTAGATGATTTTAGAATTATTAAAGATCAATTGTTTGGCACGGGTGCTCGCATGGTCAGTGACCGAAAGGTAGTTCCTTATAGTGTATTTATTTCACCTGCCTTGTCTCAAGTTGGTTTAAATGAGAAGCAAGCAAATAAATTAGGAAAAGAATACAAGTTATTTAAGTTGCCAGTTACAGCAATTCCTAAAGCAAAAGTTGCAAAAGATAATAGAGGTTTATTTAAGGCACTCGTTGACCCAGAAACTGAAAAAATTCTAGGGGCTACACTTTATGGAATTGAGTCATATGAATTGATTAACATGATTTCTTTAGCAATGAAGGCCCATTTATCCTATACAGTTTTAAGAGATCAGATTTATACTCATCCGACAATGTCTGAAGCTTTTAATGACTTATTTAAATAAATTAATTGTAAAAAGCCAAATTTCATGAAAAAAGCAAAAATTACTTTTATAATGTAAGTAATTAAAGAAATGAGGAAAAATATGAAATTTAATTCAGTTGAAGATACATACACATTGAATAATGGTGTCGAAATTCCAATTATTGGTTTTGGTACTTGGCAAACTCCAGACGGTGATGTAGCAAAACACGCAGTTGAAGTAGCGTTGAATAGTGGCTACAGACATATTGATACTGCCGCAGCTTATGGAAATGAAAAAAGTGTAGGAGAAGGAATTAAGAATAGTGGCATTAACCGCCATGACTTATTTATCACTACTAAACTTTGGAATGCGGATCATGGTTATAAAGAAGCAAAAACTGCAATTGATAAAAGTTTGCAAAATTTAGGGACAGATTATTTAGATTTATATTTAATTCACTGGCCTAATCCATTGGCTCTTCGAGATCATTGGGCTGAAGCAAATGCAGAAAGCTGGAGAGCCATGGAAGAAGCAGTTAAAGCAGGTAAGATTAGAGCTATTGGAGTTTCTAATTTTAGAAAGCATCACTTAGAGGAATTGCTTAAAACTGCAGAAATAAAACCAGCCGTTAACCAAATTATGCTTAATCCAAGTGATTTACAATCAGATGTGGTGAAAGTAAATAAAGAGTTAGGATTATTAAGTGAAGCATACAGTCCATTAGGCACTGGTGGTTTATTAGGAAATGAAGTTGTTAACGAAATAGCTAATGAAGTTGGAAAGTCACCGGCTCAAGTTTTAATTCGTTGGTCGCTAGAACACGGATTTTTACCTTTACCTAAATCAGTTCACGATAAATACATTGCAGCTAATATTGATGTATTTGATTTTGAATTAGATGATGAGCAGATGACTAAATTAGATAGTTTACATGGAGTTAGCGGCTTAGCTACTGATCCAGATACAGCTAACTTTTAATTAAAAGTCGAAGTAATGGTGCTTCGACTTTTTTATTTGTAAAATCTTACTGATGCTTTACAGGGAAAGAAAATCTTTGTTATAATTCTAGTGTTAATTGCTAACTTAGCTCAGTCGGTAGAGCATCTCCCTCGTAAAGAGAAGGTCGCCAGTTCGATTCTGGCAGTTAGCACTCAGGGTATTAACTAAGAGTCTTTCAAACAAAGTTTTAAAAAACTTTATTTGGCAGGCTCTTTTTAGGTATACTAGTAGAAAAATGAAATGAGTGAGAGTATGACTTTAATTTACACACGCTATGCTACTAATGATGACTTATCGAATATCATGGTTATTATTAATGAAGCAAAAGATTTTCTAAGGCAAAGCGGAAGTAGTCAATGGCAAGGAACCTATCCGGACGAAGATACAATTTTAACTGATATCAAAAATAAAAGTGCCTTAGTTTTAATGGTAGATGATCAGGTAGCTGGTTATGCGGCAAGTGTTGTTGGGATAGAGCCAACTTATCAGAAAATAAATGGTGAGTGGAAAAATACTAACGATGATTATGCTACTTTTCATCGTTTAGCTATTAGCAGTAAGTATCGCGGGATGCATTTAGCTAATTTTATGTTTTCAGATTTGATTTCGATTATGGTAAACCAAGGAATTAAAAATTTTAGAATTGATACATCACGTAAAAACAAAATTATGCAACATTTAGCTTTAAAACATAATTTTATTGAACGTGGGATTATTATGGTTGATGAAGATCCAGAGGATCCGAGCCGTTTAGCTTATGAATTAAATCTATAATTTGATATGTTTGTTCAAAATTACTACTCCAATAATTAGTAATAGGATTGCTACTGCATGAATTAAAATTTGCATTGGTTCACCATGCGCAGTAATTAAATTTCTTAAAAGTGCTGTAATTCCTAGACTCATTAAAAAGTTCAGGCTTGTATGACCCATATGCTTTAAGGCTGCCACAATCATAGCCGAAAATTCAAAAAATAAGAAGAAAGTGACGATTTCATCTAAAACTTTCATCGGTATGTTAATTAAATTATTGCTAATCATAATACGACCTATCGCAAATAATTGACTAAACATCAGGATAAGCATTAAAGTCCCTAAAATTCCTAAAGCAATTATGGTAAAAAAACGTAGAATATTAGCATATTTACTAGCTGTTTTATTAAGTTTCTTCATTATATATGTACCTTTCAATTACAGATAAGAATATTTTTACGCTTTTTGCTTAATTTTTCCAGAAGTGTCTATAAGTCTTATTTTGATTAAATAATGATATCTTTAATATAGAAGAGTCTAAAAATTATGTATGAGGTACTAAAAATGCCATTTACTTTTTCTGAAATTATTGTTCTATTTTTTACATATTCTGTAATTGGCTGGATTTGGGAAACAATCTATTGTTCGATTAAGGATCATCATTATGATTATCGGGGATTTTTGTTTGGTCCTTATTGCCCCGTATATGGTTTTGCAGTAACAACGATTTTAATCTGTACGTATCGCATTCAAAATAATCTTTTCCTATTGTATGTAGTCGGTGTAATAGTAGCGACAATTTTTGAGTATTTCGCTAGTGTATTTTTACAATATGTTTTCCATATGAAGTTATGGGACTATTCTCATCTCTGGGGAAATATTCAAGGCCGGGTTGCACCAATTATTTCTTTATTTTGGGGGATAGGGGTAGTCTTTCTTGTAAAAGTTATTCAGCCATTTATTCAAAAGTTAATTACTTGGGAAGAAGTAAAAACGCATGGCTATCTTGCTTTAATAATAGTAATTGTGATGGGAACTGACTTTATCCTTACTATCTTTAGTGTAGAGAAACTACATATGAGTACTAAAAGTTGGAATGAGCGTTTAAATACTCGTATAAAATTAGATGAGACCAAATTAAATCAGGCTTTTGATAAATTAATGGGAACATTATCTTGGAATCAGAAACGATTCCTTACAAGCTTTCCGCAGTTAAAGTTTACTGATACAAAGAAATTTAACCAATTTAAGAATAGAGGGATAAAGAAAAGAAGAGAGAGTTAAGGAAACTGACTCTCTCTTCTTTGTTTTGCTACAGAAAGATTACATCGTTACATTATTGTAACTTAAGGCAGAAATATTACAGGAATGTAACAAGATGAAATATATCCTTAATTTTCTAGGAACTATTCTGCAATATTGAGCATGTATTATATAACCTGTAAAAAGAAATGACGAAATAATGATTCAAATCGAATTTATCAAGGAGAGAATTTAATTTTGGATATGCTTAATAAAAATTTGAAATCTACTTTAACTAAAACTGCCGCAGCTGCTGCCCTTACTTTAGCAGGTGCTGCAATTGTAAATAACACTCAAAATACTGTAAAGGCTGCAGAAGTTACTGTTGGCCAACAAGAAAAAGTTGTTACAATTAACTATCTTCCACACAAGAGCATTGCTGTTTGGAATTCATACGGTCCTAACAAGCAAATGACTGGTCAATACTTACCACATGCAACTGCTTGGAAAGTTATCAGAGCTGCATATGATGATGCTGGTAACAAGTGGTATGATCTTGGTGCAAACCAATGGGTAATGGCTAAGTACACTCGCTTAGGAAAAGATACTGTTGATCCTAACATTCCTTCAGAATTGTTTACTTCACAAGCAAGTTCATACAATACTGCTGCTCAAACTCAAACTACTCAAGGTTCATACTCAGCACCTAAGACTTCTGTAGGTACTTACTCTTCAGTACAAAGTACTCAACCTGCTCAAAGTACTCAACAAGCACAACCTGCACAATCTCAATCAAGTTACACTTCAAATGTATCTGGTTCTGAAGCAGCAGCTAAAGCTTGGATTGCAGGCCGTGAATCAGGCGGTTCATACTCAGCAAGAAATGGTCAATACATTGGTAAATACCAATTATCAGCATCATACCTTGGTGGAGATTACTCAGCAGCAAACCAAGAACGTGTAGCAGATAACTATGTAAAATCACGCTATGGTTCATGGACTAACGCTCAAAGTTTCTGGCAAGCAAACGGCTGGTACTAAAATTAGTGAATATAATATAAAAAGAGATGTCGTAATTGACATCTCTTTTTTTGCGTTTATAGGCATAAGTCACGTGATGTATGGATTTGTTTTTATCTTATTTCTAATAGGTCAAAACTTTAATTAATTTTGAATTCATAATTAAGGACTTTGTTTTTTTAACCGTCTAAGCACCTCCTAATCATTAAAGGGAAAGAAAGGCATAATGTAGCTGATTCATAAGGAATAGTAGTTTTATATAGAAATGTTACAAGAAAGCGCGTTTAAGTTACAAATATTACATGAACTGTAACATAAGGCACTTTTATTTAATAATGTGGTAGCATTCATGTCATGGTTTTGACATTTTGAGGCTGTATTATGTAACTTGTAAATTAAATGACTGATAAATATGAAAGGAAGAATTTCTCTTGAAATTTCAATCTATCTTAACTAAGTCACTTGCAGCAGCTGCTCTTACCGCAACTGGTTTGGTAGCTTTAAATTCACAAAATACTAATGACGCACAAGCTGCTACTATTGTTCAAAATGATACTAATGTTGTAACTATTAACAATGCAAACTCTACTGTTGCCGTTTGGGATGGCGTTGAAAATGCCAACTTTACTGGTAAAGAATTAGTACATGGTACTACTTGGAAAGTTATAAGAACTGCTTACGATGCTATGGGTAACAAGTGGTACGATCTTGGTGCAAACCAATGGATCATGGCTAAGTACACTGTAGAAGGTGGAAATGCTGCTACTGCTCAAGTTGCTACTCCAGTAGCTCCTCAAGCACAAGCTCCTGTACAACAAGTACAACCACAAACTACTGTACAAGCTCCAGTACAAAAGCAAGAAACTGCTCAAGTACAACAAGCAAAACCAGCTACTCCTGCAGCTTCACAACAAGCTTCAGCACAACCTGCACAAGCCCAAACTAAGCAAGCACCAGTAGCTTCCGCACAAAACAACCAACAAACTGCTGTACAAGCACAAGCTCCTAAGACTAACTACAATGTACAACGTACTTACTCAGCACCTGTACAACAACAAAGAACTTACAGCTATGCTCCAGCACAAAAGCAAACTACTCAAGTAGCACAACCTGCTCAAACTCAAGCAACTACTAGCTACACTTCAAACGCATCTGGTTCTGAAGAAGCAGCTAAGGCTTGGATTGCAGGCCGTGAATCAGGTGGTTCATACTCAGCAAGAAATGGTCAATACATTGGTAAGTACCAATTATCAGCATCATACCTTGGTGGAGACTACTCAGCAGAAAACCAAGAACGTGTAGCAGATAACTACGTAAAATCACGTTACGGTTCATGGACTGGTGCTCAAAAGTTCTGGCAAACTAACGGCTGGTACTAAAATATCAACTGAATTATGATTAAAAAGATCGTCTTTTGGCGATCTTTTTTGTTTTTAATTAATTTCAAAAATAATAAACATTTTTTGGATTATTTTGTTGACAGACTTTCGTATTTATAATATGATATTAATCGTTGAGTGATTAAGTTCATTCAAATAGAGCCAACAAGTAAAAGGCTTGAAGGATGGGTTATAGCCAAGTGGTAAGGCAATGGTTTTTGGTACCATCATGCGCTGGTTCGAATCCAGCTAACCCAATAGATTAGCCAGGTTTTTACCTGGCTTTTTTTGTACATAAAATTGGATTGGAAGAGATCACAATGGAAACTAGACATGGACGTAATTCTTTTTTTGATGGAGGGTTAATCTCTTTTATTGGCTGGCATATACTAGGAACACTTATAACTGTTTGTACATTAGGAATTTGCTATCCTTGGGCTGTGTGTATGATCTATGGTTGGGAAATTAATCATACTGTAATTGAAGGGCATAGAATGAAATTTACGGGAAGTGCCTTTGGACTATTTGGTAACTGGATCAAGTGGCTACTTTTAACTATTATTATAGTCGGCATTTATGGCTTCTGGGTAGGAATAAAAATTCGTGATTGGAAGGCAAAAAATACAATTTTTATTAGCTAATAAAAAAGACTAGAGATGGGGCATTTTTTGTATCATCTCTAGTCTTTTAGTTTACAGAAAATTATTTTTCATCAAATGGATATTTCATTCCCCAGGAGTTACGAACACTCGTTAAGATATGCGCTACATCTCTTGAAACACTTAGTTCGCCGTCATCATGTCCTTGTTCGATATAACGTTCCATGTCGTGTATTTCATATTCAAGTGCTTCAGAAGTTTTACCGGCTTTTATTGTCTCATGACTTTCTTCATGAGCGCTTGCAGTATAAGTAATCTGAGCTTCAGTTGCTCGAGGATAATTAGATATTTCTATATAGCCTTTAGTTCCAGAAATCACGCCTCGTTTAGGCTGTTTTGCTCGCATTGAAAGAGCCATAACGGCCATTTCGTCATGAGTATTCTTTAGGATAATTCCCGATTGCTCATCAACACCTGTTTCAAAAAATTTTACTGTTGTTAGAATGCTGTCTGCTTGTTTTGATAAAAACATTCTTGCAAAAGCAGTAGCGTAGCCACCAATATCTAGAAGTGCACCGCCAGCTAAAGATTTATTAAAAAATCGATTGCTTGGATCGTAGTCCTTAAGACTCCCAAAGTTTACTTGGACTAATTTAATTTTGCCTAATTTACCATTATCAATTAAATTTTTAACTTTTTGGTAAATAGGCATGTGGTAAAGTGTAAATCCCTCAGACAGAATCAAATTCTTTTCCTTAGCAAGTTTTTCTACTTCATCAAATTGATCTGCATTCACTGTAATGGCTTTTTCACATAGTACGTGTTTGCCAGCATTTAAAGCTTTTTTGATGTAATCATAGTGAAATGTATGTGGAGTAGCAATATAAATAATTTGGATATTTGGATCCTTAATCATTTCGTCAGGATTAGTAAAAATATGTTTTACCTTTTTTTCAGCAGCAAATTTTTTTAATTCATCTTCATTTGGATTAGCTGCTGCGTATACTTCACCTTTACTAGTTTGCAATGCATCTGCCATTTCATGTGCAATCCATCCCGTACCAATAATGCCCCAATTATATTTTTTCATAATTATTATCCTTTCTTTATTTCAACTGCTTTACTTTTAGTTTCAGTTATAATGCTGGTAACAATTCCTTCAAAATATGAACTACTTACGACACCATTTTGTTTTAGTAGAAAACTATTTAGTTTTTTTATATTATGCCAAGAATTTTGAGGATAAATATCAATTAAGATATTACCCAATGGTGATCGCGCAAAGGATGCTACTGCTTTACCTAGACGAACTTTATAGTCGTATTTTTCAGGAATAGTTTTTATTACATTTTCAAGACAAGCTGGGACTACCTCAAGACAGAGCGGAATAATAGGGGATAGTTCATCTCTAAAGCGTTCTGCTGGAAGCAATAAAATATATTCTTCTGTATTTTCAGCTGCTATCTTTTCAAAAATATGGATGCCACCACCGCTCTTTAGAGCATTGAAACTTTTATCAATGCTATCACATCCATCAAAGGTTAGGTCTAAGTGAGGTGAATTTTCACTAAAAGGTAGTACCTTTAATCCCAATTGTTTACATTCAGCTTGAGTTATTTCAGAGGGAGAATAGAGCCTTAGATTAGAAATATGTGCTTGAGATATATCTTTTGCGAGATTAAGCACATTACTTCCGCCGCCCAAACTAATACTCATATTTGGTTTTATCTTGTTAAGTGCTTTTTGACTAATTAATGACATTTTAGTTCTCCGTAAATTATTTTTATAGATATAGTTTTTATGAAAATTATTTACATAATCAATGATACTTTCAAAAATTATTTTCGTCAAATGTAAAAGTGTGAAAATCATTTTATAGACATGATATAATTTTTATGAAATGAGGGAAAATCTTTGGAAAATATTATTGATAAAATTTATGCGCAAATGAATAAAATGTCAGCTTCCGATCAAAAAATTGGAAGAACGATTCTTGAAGATCCGGCTGAAGTTATAAATATTACAATTTCTCAATTAGCTAAAAAAGCAAAAGTAAGTGATGCATCTATAACTAGATTTTGTCGAAACTTATCTTTATCAGGCTTTCATGAATTAAAAATTTTACTTGCACAAAGCATGGGGCAAAAGGAAAGTAAGTCACTAAAAGAACTACCTAAGGATGATATACAAGCTGCTTTAGCCCAAATTGAAAAAAATAAAATTAATGAAATTCAATCTACCTTAGGTCATATTCCAACTGATCAATTAGAGCAAATTCTTTCTCTGATTGAAAAAAGTAGAATTGTCCAAATTAGTGCTGAAGGAGATACATATCCCGTAGCTGCCGATGCAGTTTATAAATTTAATCAAATTGGTATTTTGTCGTTTGCTTCTGGTGGAAATGTTGAAACAGCTGATGCCCAAACAATGAATTTGAACAATAAAGATTGCTTAATTGTAATTTCAAATTCTGGAGAATCAGCAGCTCTAATAAAAGAAATTGAGTTGGCTAAAAAGAATAAAATTAAAATTATCAGTATTACCAATAATCCAGCTTCTCCGATTGCGTTAAATAGTGATTATCATTTAAGGACTGGGGTAAGACAAACAGTTTTACAAAATCAGTATTTTTTCTCTCGTGTAGCAGCTTTTACAATTATTGAAGCCTTGTTTTTATTGCTTATTAAAAGAAATGAGAAACGAATTGAAAAAATTAAGCAACATGAAAAAATAGTTTCTAGTCAAAAAATATAAAATAAATTTAAAAGTTACCTCAAATGGATTATCCTTAAGGTGTAAGACTTTTATAGAAAGTAGGAATTACAATGAGAAATGTAGCCGTAATTGGTATGGGACATGTTGGTGCGACGGTCGCTTTTACTTTATTTACTCATGGAATTGTTTATAATTTATACTTATTAGATAAGAATCAAGCTAAAGCAGAGGCGGAATATAATGATTTACGCGATACTTTAGCTAGAAATGATTATCATGTTAATGTTTTTTTAGGCGACTATAGCGATTTAAAGGATGTTGATATTATTGTAACTTCCTTTGGTAATATTGCTGCAACAGTTAAAACGGGTGATAGATTTGGTGAATTTGAAATTAATGCTAAGAATGCTAAGGAAGTAGGAGCTAAAATTAAAGAATCTGGCTTCAATGGCATCTTAATTAATATTTCAAACCCATGTGATGCAATTTCGACTATTTTGCAAGAAACTACTGGTTTATCAAGAAAACAAGTCTTTGGAACTGGAACTTTCTTAGATACTGCTAGAATGCAAAGAATTGTCGGAGAAGAACTTAATGAAGATCCAAGAAATGTAGCTGGATTTGTTTTAGGTGAACATGGAGCATCTCAATTTACTGCTTGGTCAACTGTCTCAGTCAATGGTAAGTTGGCTAAAGAGCTCTTCACAAAAGAACAAGAAGAAAAATTAAGTGCACAACCTAATAAAAATTCGATGAAAGTAGCATTTGGGAAAGGATACACCTCATATGCGATTGCAACCTGTGCTGTTCGCTTAATTCAAGCTGTATTTAGTGATGCCAGATTATTTGCACCAACTTCTGTATATTTAGATGAAGTACAAACATATATTGGATATCCAGCTCTTATTGGAAAAGATGGAGTAGAAAAAGTTATTCCACTAGAGTTAACTGCTGAAGAAGATGAAAAGCTAAGAGAATCAGCTGATATCATTAAGAAGCATATAGCCCAATTAAAGTAGGTAAGACAAAAAATAAAAAAAGTTAGATTTTTTCTAATTTTTACTTGCTTTTTGCTAGGCAGTTCGTTATTATAATTAAGTAACGTTTCGGAGGCCTAGCGAAGTGGCTAAACGCGGCGGTCTGTAAAACCGCTCTCTCTGAGTTCGGTGGTTCGAATCCACTGGCCTCCATCGCTGAATTTTATTCAGCTGGTTGCATTGAACAACAAGTAAAAGTTCAATCAAATGGGTTATAGCCAAGTGGTAAGGCAATGGTTTTTGGTACCATCATGCGCTGGTTCGAATCCAGCTAACCCAATAGTTCGAAAGAACACCCAACCCGAAAAAAGGTCATCATTTGATGACCTTTTTTGTTATATTGCATTTTTAATTTAAACTTTGCATTTTACCTTTCCAGTTAAGGATACCACCAGTAACGCTAATTAAATTTTTATAACCTTTAGATTTTAAAGATTGGCATACATGGTGTGAGAGATCGCCAGACCGACAAATAAAATAGTAGGTTTCATTTTTAGGATCATTGAAGTATTTTAATTCTTCAAAAGGAAGATTATGACTATCAGGAATATGGCCTGATGCAAATTCAATTGGTGTTCGTAAATCATATAAATTGATATTAGAATCTTGTGCTAAAATTTCTGCTAATTGATTTGTAGTAATGTTAATCATAGTTACCTCCATTGATGATTATATTTAAGCAGAAAACATTGAAAATAAAGGGAATAATGTGTGAAATTTTTATGTAGAAAGGATCGATTTGTATGGCGCGTCTTATTAAAGTCAGTGGTCGAGGAGACGGTACTACTTGGAAAAGTGCTCTTAAAGACTTACAGCCTGATGATGTATTACTGCTTGCTCCTGGATTTTATGAGTTAGATCGAGGCTTAGAAGTAAATAATATTACGATCAAGGGAACAGGGAGTACACCAGAAGAGACTGTAATTAATGGCTTTTTTGTATTAGATAGTAATTGCAATTTTTTCACATTAGAAAATATTGCTCTTCAAACAAAATCTGGTCATAATACTATTTATGTTGATGATGCTGCCGATACTTATCTTACTTTACGTAATACTACCCTTTATGGGGATGAAGATGATATGGCCGCAATTGCTGTGAATGGAAAATGTACATTAGAATTATTTTCAAGTAAAATTTTGAATTCTAGTGTTTCCTTATTTGCACAAGCTGACTTTAGACTTACAATGACCGATTCATTAATTGATTATGATTCTGAAAATTATGCAGCTTTAGGTATTCAGGGAAAAGGGACTGCAATTATTTCTAATAGTATGATTCACGGTAATCTAAGTACATACCCTAATTCAAATGCAGAAGTTGATTTGAACAATACGACGATTTCATATGGTTTAATTCATGGCCAAACTTGGGTAAATATGCTCAATTCAACGGTTGAAAAGAACGATGACTCTAGTTTCTATATTTCAGATGATTCATGGGTGAATATTTTACAGTCTGAATTTAAAGGCGGCATTTTTCTTGATAAGAATACGAGAACTTTGATTCAAAATAGTAAAATAGATCGTTTAATTGCATGTGATAAGGCGAAAGTAACATTAAACAATTCAACTATTATTAGTCACGCAGATTTTCAAGATAGGGCCACGGCAGATGCAACTAGAGTCGCCTTTTCTGGAAGAGATGATTTTGAGTATTTTTTAGCCTTAAATGGGCAAGCAACTTTAGGCGGCCGAGATTTAATCATTAATCCCAATGGGAGTAGGCTTGCAGTCCAGGATGATGCTAAGATTAAACTAAATATTGTTTCAAGTAGTGCTCAAGATTTAGAGGTTGAATGCAATAGTAGACCTAATATTAATATTTTGGGAATGCGTTGGGAAGCAAAGAAGAACAATGACTAATTAGCTGGTTTAAGCTAAAATAAGTTTGGTAGCAGAATGAAGTGAGGGGTTATCATGCAAGAACCGATGTATATTAAAATTCACAATCAAATAAAGCGTGATATTGAAAATAAAAAATATAAAGTTGGAGAGCGGATCCCTGCTGAGCGGCAATTAGCTTCAAAATTCAATGTTTCTAGAATGACGTTGCGCCAAGCAATTAAAACATTAGAAGATGAAGGGATTTTAGAGAGACGTTTAGGTAGTGGAACCTATGTTTCTAGCCAAAAGGTCCAAGAAAAAATGTCTGGGATCATGAGTTTTACCGATATAACTCGTTCTAATGGCCAGGTTCCTTCTAGCAAATTACTGTCTTATCGTATAACAAAGCCATCGCTATCTGAAAAAGAAAAGCTAAAAATTCAGGATACAGATAACGTATTAAGAATGGAACGTGTTCGTTTTGCAGATAATGTGCCAATTTGTTATGAAGTAGCTACAATTCCTTATGAATTAGTTTCCCGTTTTTCTAAAGATGAAATTTCAAGTAGTTTATATCAAACGCTTGAAGAAAAGGGTGGCTATAAGATTGGGAGCGTTGTAGAAAACATAGGTGCAGCTGTTGCTAATGAAAATGAGGCTCGTTTATTGTCAGTTAAAAAGGGTGAGCCATTGGTAACTAGACGACAAGTTACTGAACTCAGTAATCATTATCCTTTTGAATATGTTCGGGCATCGTATGTAGCCGAAAGATTCGAATTTACATTTGAAAAATAAAAAAATGCATAATGCAGTTTAACATTTGATATGGACTACATTATGCATTTTTTATTTTAAGTCGTTTTTGATTTGTGTCGTAGAAATTCCAGGAGTTCTTTCAAGGTATTCAACTTTACAATAAGGTTTTAGAAAATCGAATTTTCCTTCCCAGTCATTACCCATTACGAAAGTATCGATATCATATTTTTGTACATCACTAATTTTTTGATCCCAATTTTTTTCAGGAATAACTTCGTCTACGTATCTAATTGCCTCTAAGATATATTTTCTTTCAGCATAGCTATTATAGGCTTGCTTGTGTTTGCTAAATTCATTGAATTCGTCTGTTGACAGCCCTACGATTAAATAATCTCCTAAGGCTCGAGCTCTTTTCAGAAGGCGAATGTGACCATAATGCAATAGATCAAAGGTTCCGTAGGTAATAATTTTTTTCATAATAAATACTCCCTTATAATAGTTACTATTCTAGCAGAAGTTAAAAAAAGTGAAACTTTTATATTGAAAAAGTTTCTAATGCTTTTTTGTTAAAATAATAAATAGAGATATTACTTCACATAGAAATGGTTAAAAATAGAAAATGAGTAAAGTTAATATTTTAGGAATTGAATTTGATAACTATTCTTTAGAAGAATTTAAAGATAGATTGATTAGTAGGTTAAATAATAAGTTATCAACCATGGTAGTAACAGCTAATCCTGAAATTGTCATGGCAGCTAATAAAGATCCAAAATTTATGAAACTTATTACCAAGAATGCGGATTTGATTACACCTGATGGAATTGGGATTGTCTTAGGCGGAAAAATGTTAAAAAAACCACTTAAAGAACGAGTAACAGGGTATGATCTATTTACTTGGTTGCTCCAGGTAGGAAACTTAAGAAAATTGCGAGTATATTTAATTGGTGCAAAGCCTGAAGTAATGCGAATTACTAAAGAAAAGATTGCTCGTGACTATCCCGGAATTGAATTAGTCGGAGCAGAAGATGGCTATTTTAAGGATGATTTAAAGACGGTAGCTAAAAGAATTGAAGAATCAAGGCCTGATTTGGTTTTTGCAGCAATTGGTTTTCCAAGACAAGAAGAGTTGATTTCTATTCTACGTCAAGCAAAAGTGCCTGCAATTATGATGGGAGTTGGCGGAAGTTTTGATGTTTTTTCTGGCGTAGTAAAACGTGCTCCAGAAGCATTTCAAAAAACGCATCTTGAATGGTTCTATCGCTTAATTACTAATCCAACTCGCTTTAAGCGCATGCTCGCATTACCAGAATTTGTAGTTGAAGTTGAAAAATCAAAGAAAGAAAATAAGGGAAAGAATTAATTAAATGAAAGTTTTACATATTAATGCTGGTTTAGAAAAAGGTGGGGGACTGTCTCATATTGTTAATTTGTTGACAGAAGCAAAAAGACAAAATGCTGATTTCGAACTCTTAACTTTAGCAGATGGCCCTGTAGCAAAAGCTGCTAAAAAAGCAAAAATTAAAACAACCATTTTAGGAGCACAAAGCCGTTATGACCTAAGTGTTTTAAAGCGCCTTACTAGATTTATTAATGAGGGAACATTTGATATAGTTCATACTCATGGAGCAAGGGCTAATCTATTTGTTTCAATGATTAAAAATCAAATTACAGCGAAGTGGATTATTACTGTTCATTCTGATCCTTTAAAAGATTTTGAGGCTCGAGGAATGGTTGGAAATATTTTTACTAAATTAAATATTATGGCTTTAAAAAAAGCAGATGGTATCTTTGCAATTACCCAAAACTTCTCTAATCTTCTAGTTGAAAAAGTAGGTATTCCGAAAACAAAAATTTGTGTAATTTATAATGGGATTTTTTTCCATGAAAATAAGGATATCCCTAAAAAATATGCCCATCCTTATTTCAATATTATTAATGTTGGTCGAACTGAAAAAGTTAAGGGACAAGACTTACTTTTAAAGGCAATAAGAAATATTAATGATCAAAATATTCGCTTGCATATTGTAGGCGATGGCAGTGAACTGAATAATTTAAGAGCATTAGCACGAGACTTAGGAATTAGTTCGCAAGTAACTTTTCATGGCTTTTTGACTTACCAAGAGACTAGAAAGTTATATCAAAAGATGGATTTGGCAGTTTTAACATCGTATTCAGAAAGTTTTCCCCTTGTCTTATTAGAAGCCAGTGATAATTTAGTACCAATTTTATCAACAGATGTTGGTGATATTGAAAAGATGATTCCTAATGAAGAAGATGGTTTTGTTGCTAAAATTGGCGATTTAGACAGCATTAGTGAAAAAATAAGACAAGCTATGACCAGCAGCAAGACCGCTCTTAGAACTATGGCTGAAAAAGAGAAGACATATCTGATGCATGCTTTTTCAATGAAAAACCAATTGGTGGCAATTGAAAATTATTACAAACTTGTTTTAGGTGAAAATAGTGGAAAATTATCATAAAAGCAAGATTTTAGCAATTTTAATTGGAATTCTACCTTTAATTTTTGAATTAAGTAGCAATCTTTGGAAGGGTGATAATGGCTTTTTCATTGCTAGTGCTGCTTATGGCTTAATATTACTCTTATTGGCTTTATCAATTCCTCTTGAAGATTTAGATCAATGGTTTTTAGAAAAAACTTTGAGTCTTCTTTCAGTTTTTTTAGCGTTAACAGTAATTATAAATAATCTGGATATCTTCCCTTTATCAGAAATTGGAGCTTTATATCAATTAACAATTATCTCTTATATGGGGATTTTATATTTTTTGGATCGACACTTTAATACAAAGAATTTAGTATTATTATTACTTAATTTAAATGTTTTAGCCCAATTATCAATCAAAGCAGGTACTTTGTTAATTTTAATTATTTCTGTTTTAACTTTTGTCTTTTATCTGATTAGAGTTATGGTTACTTTTAGTGAACAGTTGCGTCCTTTTTTATTGTGTGTTTATTTGATTGTTCTACTTATTTCTCTAGTTTGGTATGTACCCGAATTGCCTGAGGGAATTTTAGGGAATCTTTCTTGGAATATTGTAATACAAGCTACTTAGTTTTAATCTTTATTTTGTCCTTATCTATTGTTAACATCTTTGGAAATATAAGTTTAGGGAAGAAACAAGTAAAAATTTCAGTCTTGATTCCAGCCTATAATAGTGCAAACACGATTGTTGAAGCCCTAGAGTCAATAAAAAATCAAACTTATCAAAATTGGGAGATTATTTTAATTAATGATAGCTCAAGGGATAAAACAGAGGAAATTTTAAGACGATACTTAGGAAATACAAAACTACCTCTTAAATATATTAAACAAACTCATCATAATTATTTTCAGGCTATTAGACATGGGCTGAAGTATGCTCATGGAGAAATAATTTTTGTTTTAGATGCTGATAAAATACTATTCAATCAAAATGTTTTTTATCGCGCTGTTAGCACTATTCTTGGTGAAAAATGTGACGGAATGTTTATCGGAATTAGAGCCATGTACCAGCGCTTAAAAGATGGTAAATTTCATTTAGTTAGACCCTATTATCGAAACGAAGTTAGTTTAATAAAAACCGCCCTAGGACTTGGAAAAAATATTTATACTAACTATGCTTTTTGGCGGAGAGAAGTATTTGAAACCAGCGTATATGAAAATTATTTAATTAATGGGATGCCAGCTTGGTATAATGCACAAAATAATTTAGGCTTAAGAGTAGCTAATGGTAATTTCGTTGGGTTAAAATATCGGGTTTCCAAAAAAGTAAATTTAGTCGATAACCCTCTAAAACAAACTAATTCTAAAACTTTATTTGAATTATCTACAAATTTGAGAACTTTGCATCATATTGTAAGTCGGATAAAGGTACCTGCTTACTCTACTCAAGCGGCTCTGTACAATCTAATTAATAGGCTCCATATTGCTTCTTTATACCCTTCAATTTTTAAACAAGGTCAAACTTCTTTAAGGGAAATCACTCCTCTAGTTACTAAAAATATTAAAAATTCTGAATTGAATAATATATATTTGAACACAATTGTTGATTTTAGCAATAATTTTGACCCTCAAAAAACTGCAAAAATTTCTATTCCCAAAGGCACAAAAATATATTGGGGAACAGAAATTGAGGAGTTTAGTAAGAAGTTGTCAAAAAATACGTTAGATCAGTTTTATTACGATTTTATGAAAATAATTGGTCAAGGAACTACTATTTACGAAATTAAAAAAGATGATCAGAAAAAGTTAGAACAGGTCCTAGAATTTTTTACAATTAGGGATTATGTAAAAATAATAAGTAATTAAAATATCAAAAAGAGGCATCAAATTTGATGTCTCTTTTTGATATCTGCTCTTGTTTGATTATAATAAAATACAAGAAAAAAATTATTTATTTTAGTGATGAGGGGACAAAATGTTTTACCCACAAGTTGATCAAGATGACTCATTAATTTTACATACTGATTTGTATGAAATTAATATGATGTATACCTATTTTAAAAAGGGAATAAGTGAAAGAAATTCTGTATTTGAAGTGTTCTTCAGAAAAGAACCTTTTGGCAATGGCTACGCAGTTAATGCTGGTTTAAGTCATGTCATTCAATACTTAAATAATCTTCGCTTTAAAGAAAGTGATTTAGAATATCTCAAGGAAACTTGTGACTATGATGATGACTTTATCGATTATTTACGTAATTTAGAATTGAAGCTAACTATTCGAAGTGCTAGAGAAGGTGAATTAGTTTTTGCTAACGAACCAATCATGCAGATCGAAGGGCCATTAGCTCAAGCACAATTAGTTGAAACTGCAATTTTAAACATTATTAACTTCCAAACTTTGATCGCTACTAAGGCAGCTAGAATTAAGGTTGCTGTTGGTAACGACGGCTTGATGGAATTTGGTTCACGTCGTGCACAAGAAACCGATGCAGCTATTTGGGGAACACGGGCAGCATACATTGGTGGCTTTGACGCTACTAGTAATGTGAGAGCAGGAAAATTATTCGATATTCCTGTCGCTGGTACTCATGCTCACTCTTTGGTTGAAGCATTTAATAATGAATATGATGCTTTTAAAGCATATGCTGAGACTCATAAGGACTGTGTATTCTTAGTTGATACCTATGATACTTTAAGAAGTGGTGTACCAACTGCTATTAAAGTTGCTAAAGAAATGGGCGACAAGATTAATTTCCAAGGAGTTCGAATTGATTCAGGCGATATGGCCTATATCTCTAAGAAAGTGCGTAAGCAATTAGATGATGCTGGTTTCCCTGATGCAAAAATTTATGCTTCAAATGATCTAGATGAAAAGACTATTCAAAACCTTAAGATGCAAGGCGCAAAAATTGATGTTTGGGGAATTGGTACTAAATTAATTACAGCCTTTGATCAACCTGCTCTAGGTGGGGTATATAAGTTAGTAGCAATTGAAGATAAAGAAGGCAATATGCGCGATACTTTGAAAATTTCTTCAAATGCTGAAAAAGTATCTACCCCAGGTAAAAAACAGGTATGGCGGATTCAAGCAAACTCTGAGAAGAAAAATGAGGGTGATTGGGTATCACGCTATGATGAAGATCCAAGAAAATTTGATGCGCTCTTTATGTTCCATCCGCAATACACTTACATTAATAAGGTTGTTACTGATTATACTGCTCGTCCTTTACTACAAGAAATTTTCCATGAAGGAAAACTTGTTTATGAAGAACCTACTCTTAAAGAAACAAAAGAATTCGCAGCTAATAACTTAGACGGATTATGGGACGAATATAAACGTAGTTTGAATCCACAAGATTACCCAGTGGATTTATCCCAAAAGCTATATGATAACAAGATGAGCTTAATTAATGATATTCGTAGTCGAATTGTGAAAAGAGGATATTAAGATGCGTCCATTACAAGAAAAAATTGTTGCATATGAACACGTATTACCAGAAATAGACCCTAAGAAAGAAATTAGAAAGTCAATTGATTTCTTAAAAGATTACCTAAAAGAAAATTCTTTTTTGAAGACCTATGTTTTAGGAATTTCTGGTGGTCAAGATTCAACTTTAACTGGTAAACTTTGCCAAATGGCAATTGAAGAAATGCGTGAAGAAACTGGGGATAAGTCTTACCAGTTTATTGCTGTTCGTCTACCTTATGGTGTTCAAGCAGATGCAAGTGATGCTGCCGATGCAATTGCTTTTCAAAAGCCTGATCAAGATTTGATTGTTAATATTAAAGAACCAGTAGATGCAATGGTAAAAGTAGTTGAAGCAACTGGTCAAAAAATTACTGACTTTAATAAAGGAAATATCAAAGCTCGTCAAAGAATGGTAGTTCAATATGCAATTGCTGGTGCCAATAATGGAGCTGTTGTAGGTACTGATCATGCAGCGGAAAACTTCTCTGGCTTTTACACGAAATATGGTGATGGTGCTGCTGATATCACTCCGTTGTTTAGATTAGATAAACGTCAAGGGAAGGCAATGCTTAAGGAACTTGGATGTCCTAAGCACTTATATGAAAAGGCACCAACTGCTGATTTAGAAGAAGATCGTCCAGACTTACCTGATGAAGTAGCATTAGGAGTAACTTACAAAGATGTTGATGATTACTTGGAAGGTAAAGATGTAAGTGAAGAAGCAGCTGAACAGATTGAAAAGTTGTGGAAAAAGAGTGAACATAAGCGTCATTTGCCAGTAACTATTTTTGATGATTTTTATAAGCAGAATTAGTTAAGTATTTTTCTTGGAGGAAATATGACGGTTTTTGTAGTTGGACCAGATGACCGAGGTTTTTTCAAAAAACAACGTACTACCTGGGAATTTGAAGATGCATTAAATCAAGCTTCAGATGGGGATGATATTTTAATCAAAAGAGAGTATCAGTTCCCACTTGAGGATCAAAATTATGTAATTAACAAGAGTCTAAATATTTCTGGCGAAGATAATACTTTTATTTTAGGCGGCTTTATCATTAAAAATGGCGCCCAGGTAAAATTAAATAATCTGACTCTGAGACACTATCAAGATAAGAATAATTGTCTTCAAGTAACAAATAACAGTCAGTTAATTGCGACACATGTTTCGGTCGTTAATGAGGCTACGACTGGTCAAAATTATCCAATTATTTATGTAGATGATGGTGCTACTGCTCAATTTGATGATTTGTACGTTGAAAAGGATAAAATTGGTGACGGTGCACATAGAATTTATGTTGAAAAAGGAAATCTAGAAATAAAAAATAGTACTCTTAATTGTAAAATTACTTCTATTGAAGCGAATTTAACGCTTCAGAATACTACACTTAGCTATGGTGAAAGTAATGTACTTAGTTTATCTTCGAATACTGTTGCTACATTACAAAATGTAACTGTAACGGGTGGAGTAAAAGAAAAAGATTATCCTTGCGTTTTTAGCAGCGAATCTACTCTCAATATTGCTTCTTCAATTATTAAAGAACCTAATTATTCTGGGGCCCTTTATTTACAAAAAGCTGCTCAGGCAAAAGTAGATAATTCAATGATTGATTCGATATCTATTTGTGACCAAAGTAAGATAGACATAGGAAATAGTAGTAGAATTATCGAGTCAATTGCTATCGAAGATCATAGTATTTTAACTGCAGAAACTCTTTTACTTGACGGTAGAGATAACGGCAAAATTAATATTTTTGCAACAGATGAAAGTACTATAAAGGCAAACTGGATTGGCCTAGCATTTGAAAGTTCACCTAATATTAAAATTGAAGATAATGTAACTTTTAATGTTCCTGACGTTTATGTGTTGAAATTTGATTCTACTAATGATGAGTATGATTTGGATGAAAATAATCAATACACAATAGTAAAAGATAATTTACAAAACAATATTGAGTACTTTACTACCCAGAAAAAAGAATCTAACTCTAAGCAGGCACATAAAGTAGAAAAAGACCAAAAGGATCTACCGAAAGGTACTCAAAAATCAGGTATGCAGCAGCTTGATGAAATGATTGGTCTAGAAACGGTAAAGCAACAAGTCAAAGAATTTATTGCAGTCACTGTTTTAAATAAAAAACGTGAAGAAAAAGGTTTAAATACTAGTTCTCAAACTTTGCACTCATTGTTTTTAGGAAATCCAGGAACTGGAAAAACAACAGTTGTTCGCATTGTTGGCCATGTTCTATATGAAAAAGGCGTAATAGCTGAAGATAAGTTAATTGAGACATCTCGAGCTGATTTAGTAGCAGGCTATATTGGTCAAACAGCTGAAAAAACTAGAAAAGTTCTTGAATCAGCTTTAGGGGGAATTTTGTTTATTGATGAAGCATATACCCTAGCTAGTGGTGGTCAGAATGATTTCGGTAAAGAAGCAATTGATGAAATATTAAAGTTTATGGAAGATCATCGTTCTAATATTATGATCATCTTTGCTGGTTATACTAACGATATGGAGAAGTTTTTAGAAACTAACCCAGGATTACGTAGTCGTATTCCGAATAAATTTGATTTTGAAGATTATACAGTTGATGAAATGGTTCAAATTGGCTTGTTTGCTCTAAAGAAACAACAATATCATGTAAATCCTTCAAGTTATGCAGACTTACTGAAGAATAATTTAAGTAAGGATAACGATAACAGTAATGGGCGTTGGGTCAGAAATCTAAATGATAAGATCATAAAGAAACAAGCAGTACGCGTAGCCCTGAGTGACAGTTATTCAGAAGAAGACTTGATAAATATTACTGATGCGGATTTAGATGCTGTTAGACTTTAATTTTTAAAATTTAACTACTATTTTTGCTGATTTATATAAAAAGAACTAAACTTGTATCGGACTGAATAGTTTAATATACTATAGATGCATAAGAGAGTAACGGCAAGTTATTGCGATAAGTTCAACAACCGAGATGAATATCTCTGGACTTATCTTAATTAGTGAGACTTATGACTGATAACTGGTCATAGGTCTTTTTTGTTTATTGGAGGGTTGTACGGTGAAAGAGAAATACTATGCTCAAGATATTCCTCAAATTGAGAAAGAATTGAACACATCGTTAGACAATGGATTGTCTGATAATGAAGCAAAAAAGAGACTAGCTTCAGATGGGCCAAATTCTTTAGCTTCAAAGAAAAAGCGTAGTATGTTTATGCGCTTTATCGATCAATTTAAGGACTTTATGATTATTGTCTTAATTGTGGCTGCAATTTTATCCGGTGTAGTGGCTAATGAATGGACTGATGCAGCAATTATTATGATTGTTGTTTTGCTGAATGCAATTTTAGGAGTAATTCAGGAAGCTAGGTCAGAAGCTGCAATTGATGCTTTAAAGGAGATGTCGACACCGAATGCCCATGTAAGACGTGGAGGTGCAATTTTAGAAATTCCAAGTACAGAGATTGTGCCTGGTGATATTGTCTTGCTTGAAGCAGGGGACGTTGTTCCAGCTGATATGCGACTAGCTAAGACTGCAAGTTTAAAAGTTGAAGAGTCAGCTTTGACAGGTGAGTCAGTACCTGTTGAAAAAGATAGTGATGTGTTAAAAGCTGATGATGTAGCACTAGGTGACCGTGTTAACATGGCTTATGCAAATACTAATGTAACTTACGGACGAGCAGAAGGTATTGTGGTTGGCACTGGTATGAATACCGAAGTTGGTAAGATTGCTACAATGCTTAATAATGCAGATGAAACAGCTACTCCATTAAAGGAAAACTTGAATCAGCTTGGTAAGACTTTAACGATTATGATTTTGGCAATCTGTGTGATTGTTTTTATCGTAGGAATGTTTACCAAACAGGGAAGCGAGCCAACTAATAAATTAATTATCGATATGTTTCTAGTGGCTGTCTCATTAGCTGTTGCTGCAATCCCTGAAGGATTACCAGCTATTGTAACTATTATTTTGGCTTTAGGAACACAAACAATGGCTAAACATAAGGCAATTGTTAGAAAATTGCCGGCTGTTGAGACCTTAGGAGCTACCGATATTATTTGTTCTGATAAGACTGGCACTTTGACACAGAACCAAATGACTGTTGAAAAAATTTACTATAACGGCGAGCTTCATAATGATGAAGCACCAATTAATAGTGATAATCCGGCTATGATGTCAATGATTTTAGCTAATGATACAAAGATTGAAGACGGTGGTCGGCTTTTAGGGGACCCAACTGAAACAGCCTTGATTCAATATGCTTTTGATCAAAATATTAAAGTTGAAGATCTTCTTAAGAAAGATAGCCGCGTTCAAGAAGTTCCATTTGATTCAGAAAGAAAATTAATGTCTACGGTTAACCATTACGGTAATAAATTTTTTGTTGCTGTAAAGGGAGCCCCAGATGAATTATTAAAGCGAGTAACGAAAATTGAAAAAGATGGTCAAGTAGCGCCAATTTCAGATAGTGAAAAAGAAGCAATTCTTGCATCAAATAAGGGGATGGCTGAACAAGCTTTACGTGTCTTAGGATTGGCTTACGAGGTTGTAGATAAGGCCTATGATGATCCGACGACTAATAATGTTGAACAAGATCTAATTTTTGCTGGTTTAGTGGGAATGATTGATCCAGAAAGACCAGAAGCAAAAGCTGCTGTTGCCGAAGCAAAAAGTGCTGGTATTAGAACAGTAATGATTACTGGTGACCATCAAATTACAGCTGCTGCAATTGCATCTCGCTTAGGCATTTTAGAAGAAAGTCCAGATAAAAATAAGGCTGTAATTACTGGTGCGGAACTTGATAAGCTGTCTGACGAGTACTTCAATGAGCATGTTCAAGACTACAGTGTCTATGCTCGTGTTTCACCAGAAAATAAGGTTAGAATTGTTAAAGCATGGCAAGCAAATAATAAGATTGTTGCTATGACTGGGGATGGTGTTAACGATGCACCTAGTCTAAAACAAGCTGATATTGGTATTGGTATGGGAATTACTGGTACTGAGGTTTCAAAGGGCGCAGCTGATATGGTTTTGGCAGATGATAACTTTGCGACAATTGTTGAAGCTATTAAACAAGGACGTAAGGTATTTGCCAATATCCAAAAGGCAATTCTTTATCTGATGAGTTGTAACGTTGGTGAAGTTTTAACCGTCTTTATGATGACAATGCTTGGTTGGGATATCTTAATGCCAGTGCAGTTGTTGTGGATTAACTTAGTTACTGATACTTTGCCGGCTATCGCTTTAGGTGTTGAGCCTGTTGAGCCAGGTATTATGAAGAATAAGCCTCGCGGCAGAAAATCTAACTTCTTCAGTGGCGGTGTTGCAAGTTCAATTATTTATCAAGGTATCTTAGAGGGTATTTTGGTCTTAGGTGCATATCAACTTGGTTTACATGTTGGTCCACATGTTGGAAGTGCAGCTATGCAACACGCAGATGCCTTAACGATGGCCTTCCTTACCTTAGGATTAATCCAATTATTCCATGCCTTTAACTCTAAATTTATTCATAAATCAATCTTTAGAGCACAAACATTTGAGAATAAGTGGTTTAATGGAGCAATTCTTATTTCTGCCTTAGTTATGGCGGCAGTAGAAATTCCATTTTTAACTAAGATTTTTGATGTAACTGAGTTAGATGGGATGCAATGGCTTGTAGTCATTGTTGCAGGATTCTTGATGATAATTATTGTCGAAATTGTCAAATTCTTTGAAAGAAAAGCTGCTAGAAAATAAAGTTTTATCAAATAATCAAAAAAAGCTTGAGTTTACTCAGGCTTTTTTTATACCCTTAGTAAAGAATAAAATACAAAAATCAACACATAATATATGTGTACGTTACTGGGGAATATCTAATGAAGAGTTTATTTTTTCGCTTATACTTATGGGGGATGAGCTTGCTAGCGAGTCTTTGTCCAATTAAAGAAAAAAATATTGTTGTTCTAAACGGATCAGGTAGATCTGGTTCAAACGGTTATTTATTCTATAAATACATTAAAGCTAAGCACCCGGATTATGACGTAACCTTAGTTGAACCGTGGCCATCGTCACATTTGTCTTGGAAAACATGGAAAAAGATTGGTGCAGCCAAGTATGTGATTACTACGCACCAACCTTTTAAAGCACGTCCGGCACAAATTAATATTCAATTCTGGCATGGTGTTCCACTAAAGCGGATGGGATTTATGGCGCATAATACACGCTATCGGGCTAATAAACGAAATCAAAAGCTTTGGCATAAAAATGCGGACCTGGTAACTTCAAGCTCCGATCTCTATGAAAGTTTAATGAGTGCTTGTATGGCAATTGAAGGTAAAAAATATCAAAAGCTTGGTTTCCCTAGAATTGATTACATTAATCAACCAGCAATTTCTAAAGAAAAATTATTAGAGGATTTATTTAAAACTAAGGATGAGCAGGCCAAAATCGGGATTTATATGCCAACTTTCCGTTATGAGCTTGAGGATCCAGGTATTATAGAAATGATAAAACAAGGTAATTTTTTTGCTTTTCTAGGCTTTGATCCTTATAAATTAAATGATGCTTTAAAGGCTAATCATCAATATTTAATTGTGAAACTTCATCCCTATGAAATGCGAATGTTTGATAACTTTAATAGTCAGTTTTCAAATGTTGCTTTTTTAAATAATGATTATCTTTTTGAAAATGACATTGATTTGTATGAATTGCTTGGGGATACTGATTTCTTAATAACTGACTTTTCATCAATTTATTTTGATTACTTGTATTTGGATAAACCAATTATTTTTATTACTAATTATCTAAAGCAGTATGAAAAAGTACGTGGTCTATTATTGAGTCCATACGAAGATATTACGCCAGGACCTTGTGTTAACTCACAAGAAGAACTTCTGCAAGTTTTGAGACATCCTGATGATAATCAATACCAAAATCAGCGTTTTTATTGGCGTGAATTAATTGATGAAGTTGAAGATATTGATTCTTGCGAGCCTATCTTTGATTACATGACGAAGAATTTTTAGAGGAAAAAGTAGTGAAGCGAACTTTTCTTAATATTTTATATAATGCGGTCTATCAAATTTTTCTAGTTTTAGTACCGCTAATCACTGTTCCATATTTATCAAGAGTGTTAGGGCCTAAGACTTATGGTATTTATGGCAGTGTAAATAATACTGTGCAATTTTTGATGGTATTTTGTACTTTATCAGTTTCCTATATTGGTATTCGTACCGTATCTCGGACTAGAACATATGGTACCCCTCAAGAATTAACTGAGGCTTTTTGGGGATTGTGGTATTTTCAAGCAATTGCAGGTTTAGTGACTATTTTAATCACTTTATTAATTACGAATATTTTTCATGTTCAATATTGGAACTATTTAATCTTAATGGTTCCATATTTGATCTCAGCTCAAGTTGATATTTCTTGGTTTTTTCAAGGATTGGCTGATTTTGGTAGAGTTGTATTAAAAAATACGATTGTTAAATTAGCCAGTGTAGTTCTGATTTTGCTCTTAATTAAATCGCCTGCAGATCTTTGGAAATACTTCCTGATTATGTCAGTTTCAACCATGCTAGGATCTTTTGTATTTTGGCTTGATATTCATCGTTATGTAGGAAGACCAGTAGGACATTTCTATAAATATAAGACCACCATTATTTCGATTATCACCTTAATGATTCCTCAGATTGCCACACAGATTTACACATCTCTTGATAAGCCAATTTTAGGATTCTTCAGCAATTCGACTCAGGTAGCTTTCTATGATAATTCACAGCGAATTTCAAATATGGTATTGGGAGTAATTACTAGTATCTCTTTGGTAATTATGCCGAAGATGGCTAGTGAAGAAAAGGAGACTCAAAAGGTAGTTTTAAAGAAGTCGCTTGAAGCAACTACAATGCTTGGAACCTTATTTGCAGTAATTATCATGGCAAATACTAAGCAGTTTGTACCTTTCTTCTTTGGAAAACAGTTTATTCCGATGACACCGTTGATGTTCTTTTTTGCACTAACGATTATTATGATTCCGATGGGTGGAGTATTTGCTAATCAATTTGCGCTTGCTAATCGAAGAGATAAAGAATATGCAATTCCAGTTGTAATTGGGGCCATAATTGAATTAGTTTTAGCAGCTATACTAGATCGACCATATGGAGCTGGTGGTGCTACAGTTGCAATTTTAATCACAGAATTTGTAGTGTTAATTTTACGACTTTGGATCGTTAGGGATGACTATAATTTTAAAGATGCCTTTTGTGATGTACCGAAATATTTCTTAATTGGAATAATTACCTTGATTGCTGGCATGTTAATGCCCAATTTAATTACTTCAAGTTTTTTAAATATGGCAATTAAGTCAATTTTTATGCTAATAATTTATGTAGTAATTATGTTTATGATGAAGTTAGACTTTAATCAAGATATGATTGAATTTGTTACTCGCTTTTTTAGAAAGATTAAAAGACAAAAATGATTCCTAAAAAAATCCATTATATTTGGGTAGGAAATAACCCAAAATCCTCTTTAATTGAAGAATGCATTGCAACTTGGAAAGAAAAATTACCAGATTATGAAATTATTGAATGGAATGAAAATAATTTCGATATACACGAAAATAAGTATATTGAACAAGCCTATCAAGCTAAAAAGTGGGCATTTGTTTCTGACTATATTAGAGCGCGGGTGATTTATGAGCAAGGCGGTATTTACTTAGATACAGATGTTAGAGTACTTAAGAAATTAGATCCGCTTTTGAATAATCGGGCGTTTATTGGTTTTGAAAACAATGATTACCTGTCAGCTGCTATTTTTGGTGCTGAAATGAATCATCCTTTTATGAAAGATATTCTTAATTACTACAATAATCGAGATTTTACTTTTGATAAGAATGATCAACTGGCAGGTGTGAATAGTATTTCAGTAACTGATATTTTAAAAGAAAATTATGGTCTAAAAGCAGGTAATAAGGAGCAGATCTTAAAAGATGGAATCCACGTTTATTCAGATGGATTTTTGTGTAATCCAAGCAAAAATTCATATTCTATTCACTTGTTTACTGGAACATGGATAGATGGGAAGCAATCTTTGAAGCAAAGAATTGTGACTGATTTAAAAAGAAGAATATCTTCTCCAAAACAAGCTGGAATATATCAAAAATTAATACGAAAATAATGAATCAAGTAGAGTTACAAAAGTTAGTAGAAGAAATATCTTTAAAGTATTTTCGTGTTCCGTTTAAACATGAAGTTAAAATTAATAATCGAATGACAACGACGGGTGGAAGGTACTTTTTAAATGACCATCATATTGATATTAATGGTCATTTTTTAGAGAAAAAATACCGTTCAGATTTAATTGGAATAATTAAGCATGAGTTAACACACTATCATTTGCATTTAGCAGGACGCGGATATCAACATCGCAATCGTGATTTTAAGAATTTACTTGCTGCTGTTGGAGGCAGCCGTTACACACCCGATATCGGTTTACGACGTCGACAAAATCGACATTATATTTATGAATGTATAAATTGTCATTTTCAATATCCTCGCGTTCGTAAAGTAAATACAAAAAAATATAGGTGTGGCAAATGCGGTGGAAGATTAACATTAATCAGAAAAAATAAATAGGTGAAAAAATGGCAACAATGAAAGATGTAGCTCAGAGAGCTGGAGTTAGTCTTGGAACTGTTTCAAGGGTTATTAATCACGCACATGGTATTAAACCAATAACTTTAGAAAAGGTTGAAAAAGCAATTGAGGAATTACATTATATACCAGATGAATATGCACGAGGCCTAAAGACTCAATCTTCAAGAACAGTTGCTCTAATTTTACCTTCAATTTGGTATCCATTTTTTTCAGAATTTGGGTATTACGTAGAAAAGGCATTAGATAAAAGAGACTATAAGCTACTACTTTGCAATTCAGATGGCAATCCCCAAGAGGAAAATAAATATATTAAGATGGTAAAACAAAATAAGATCGATGCTATTATTGCAATAACTTACAGTGATATCGACCAATATATTGATTCGAATATTCCCTTTGTAAGTTTGGATAGATATTTCAAACAAAAGGTATCGTATGTGGCGTCAGATAATTACCAAGGTGGACGTATTGCGGCGCAGGAACTGGTGAAGCGTGGCGCAAATCATTTAGCCTATATTGGAAGTCATAGTCGTTATCCTAATGATACTATGCGTAGACGAAAAGGATTTTTGGATTATTTAAAAGAAAATAATATTGAATTTAATGATGTTTTTCTACAAGAACCGGTAAAAGATTTTACACCATATGTGGAAAAACTACTAAAAGAGCATTCTCAAATCAATGGAATATTTATGCATAATGATGCATTATTATTGAAAATAAAACCAATAATAGAAAAACTTGGATATCGTATTCCAGAAGATATTCAATTAATTGGGTTCGATGGGATGGATTTAGCAGCCGATTTGCCTCTAGGGGTAAGTACAATTGTTCAATCTGTAAAGGATTTAGCATATGGAGCCGTTGAATTAGTGATAAAAAAAATAAAAGATCCGACAAGAGGTAATGAGGTATATATGTATCCAGTTAAATTTAGGGAAGGAAATACAACAAAGTGACATTGACAAAACCGTGAAAGCGGTTTATTATATAGATGTTAATTGAAACGTTTCAAAAAATAAATAAGTAAATTATTTTTTTGAAGTATAAATGAAACGTTTCAAAAAAGGAGGGGTATTATGAAAACATGGAAAGTAGGATTGGGAATTCTAGCAATTTTTTTAGCAATTGGATTAACTGGATGTAGCAACACTACTAATAAAAGTACTAAACATGTAACAATGTGGGTTCATGTTTCTAATGAGGATCCAGAAGGAAAAGCTTTATTAAAAAATATTCATGACTTTAATAAAGAAAATAAGCATGGATACAAAGCTAGCGTTCAATTTATTCCACGATCTGGTTCAGGCGGTGGTTATGAAGATAAAATCAATGCTGCTCTTAATTCAAATAGTTTACCTGATGTTTTAACTTTAGATGGACCGAATACCGCAGCATATGCTAGAGCAAAAATTATTCAACCAATTGGAAAATATATTACTAATCAAAATGATTTCTTAGAAACAATTAGAAATCAAGGTACTTATAATGGCAAGTTATATGCTATTGGATACTCAGAATCAAGTATTGGTTTTTATTATAACAAGACAATGTTTAAAAAGGCGGGTATTAAAGATTCAGAATTACCTACCCTTCAGAATCCATGGGATTGGAATCAATTTGAAGTGATTTGTAAGAAGCTAAAAGATTATTATCATGAACCAGTTATTAATATGAATTTAAACGATCACTCAGAAATGTCACTTTATTCACTGGCACCATTCATGTGGTCTGCTGGTGGAAATATCTGTAATCCGGCTGGAACAACAGCGAATGGATATTTCAATTCTAAAAAGACAGTGTCAGCATTTCAGTTTATTCAAGATATGGTAAAGAACGGCTATACTACTATTTCTCCTAAGGATAAAGGCTTTGAAACAGGAGTATATGCCATGATGATGACTGGAACTTGGGAAGTTCAAACTTTAAATAATCAATATAAAAATTTGAAATGGGGAGTTTTACCTTACCCAGTTTCACCCAAAACTCATAAGGCTGTTTCACCGACTGGTTCTTGGCAATATGCGATGACTAATGTTGCTAAGAATAAAAAAGCAGCTGGTGCCTTAATTAATTTCTTAGTAAGTAAAAAATGTATGTATAGAAGTGATATGGCCAACACAGTTTTGCCAGCACGTAAGAGTGTTTCTAAGATGATGGTTTCCAAAGTTGATCCAGCTATGAGATTCTTCATTAAACAAAACCAAACTACAGGTAAAGCTCGTCCCGTTTTAGTAAATTATCCACAAATCACAAGAACTTTTGCGGAAACAGTGCAAAATGTAACCTTATATCAAAAGAATCCAGATGTACAAAAAGTATTGGATGCACAAACTAAAGTTATGCAAAAGTACCTAGAAAATTAAAAGTAGGTGAGTATTTATGCAAGTTAAAGGAATAAAACGTCAAATTGGTTGGCTGTATGTGATGCCAGCATTGTTAATTTTGTGTGCATTTTTAATAATTCCATTTTTAATGTCATTTGACTATTCATTTACGGATTACAATATTTTAACTCCTTGGTCAAAGCACTTCATCGGATTAACAAACTATATTAATACTTTTAAAGATCCTGTATTTTTACAAAGTTTAAAGAATATTGCTCAATTTGTTGTATTTATTATGCCTATTCAAGTTGGGACAGCTTTAGGATTAGCTTTAATTATTAATAAAAAACGTTCTGGAAATACATTTTTTAAAATTTCATTTTTTGCTCCCCAAGTTATTTCATTAACTGTTGTGTCTATTTTATGGCTATATATTTTAAATCCAGATCAAGGATTACTAAATGGAATTTTAAGTGTTTTTCATATTAAACCGCAACCATTTTTAACTTCTCCAAAGCAAGCAATGTTTGCTATTATTGGAGTTTCCGCGTGGCAGGGTGCAGGATATCAAATGTTGATTTTTCTAGCTGGTTTACAAAATATCCCGAACTCATTGTATGAGGCGGCCGAATTAGATGGCGCCAACCCCTGGCAAAGATTTCTTCATATTACTTTGCCAATGCTAAAGCCAACTTCCATTATGATTTTGACCACAACATTTATTGGTGCTTTTAATTTAATGATTCAGCCTATGATTATGACCCAAGGTGGTCCGCAAAACGCTACTATGACTCCAATTTACTATATTTATCGTACCGGTTTTACTGATCGTCAATTAGGTTATGCTAGTGCAATGAGTGTAGTTTACGGAATTATTATTATTATCTTTACTATCGTTCAAAGAAAGATAACTGGGGCTGGAGATGATGAGAATGAATAAAATGATTTCTCGAAAAAAATTTCATATTATTTGGACTACAGTTTTAATTACGATTTTGGCTCTATTTTTCTTGTTTCCACTTGTGTGGATGATCGTCTCTTCGATGAAACCAGAGTCGGAAATTTATTCAAATATTAATAATGTTAAGGCTTTTTTACCAGGGAGTTTTAGCGAATGGGGAAAGGCTTATGCCGGAGTATTTAGAAGATTTAATGTTGTTCGTTATATTTTAAACAGTGTATTTTATGCGACTAGCTTAACAATTGGTTCAATTGTTATCAATTCGTTAGCAGGTTATGGATTTGCTAAATTTAAGTTTACAGGCAGAAAGTTGTTGTTTGCTTTAATGATTGCGTTGTTAGTTATTCCGGGCACAACTTTACTTATTCAGCAATTCCAAGTAGCGAAGTTTTTGCATATTTTGAACTCACCTTTAGCAGTTATTTTGCCAGGCATGTCTAGTCCATTTTATATTTATATGTTTAGAAATGCCTTTGCTGATATTCCAGATAGTATTACTGAAGCGGCCGAACTGGATGGTGCAAACAATTTGAAAATTTTCTGGAAGATTTTATTACCAATGACTCTTCCAACTGTTGCTACTGTCGGAACTTTGTCATTTATTGGAAGCTGGAATGATTACGTATGGCCATTAATGGTTTTAGTAAACTCAGATCAATTCCCACTGCAAGTTGCTATTACTAATATTAACAATACTCAACCGGTATATATGAATCAGGTTATGGCTATTTTGACTATTTCAACTATTCCACTGATTTTAGTCTATATTTTCTTCCAAAAGTATTTAACTCAAGGAATGGGTACTGCAGGAAATGGAGATAAATAATGAAAGCAAATGAATCTTTATACAAGAAAATAAGAAATTTGGATCAAGATATTCTCAGACCTGAATTTCATTTCACTGCTCCTTATGGCTGGTTAAATGATCCAAATGGATTAGTTTATTACCAAAATTATTATCAATTATTCTATCAATATAATCCGTATGGAACTTCTTGGAACAAAATGTATTGGGGGCATGCACGAAGTAAAGATTTACTTAATTGGCAAGATATGCCAATTGCAATGCAACCAGACCATGATTATGACAAAAGTGGAGTTTTTTCGGGTTCTGCAATTAAAAAGGGTGATCGGTTATACGTTATTTATACAGGACATGTTGAAGAAAAGGGACATGTGGTAGAAACTCAATGCATTGCGTATACAGACAATGGAGTTGATTTTACTAAGTATAAAAACAATCCAGTTATGACGGCTAGAGATATTCCATATAATGTTGATGAATCTAACTTTCGGGACCCCAAAGTATTTGAACACAATGGTAAGTATTATTGTGTAGTAGCAGTGGCTATTGATGGTAAAGGAACAATTGTATTATTTGAATCTAGTGATTTATTAAATTGGAAGTTTAAAACAGTTTTACTGAAAGATGATCCAGCATTAGGTGTTATGACTGAATGTCCTGATTTAATCGCTTTTAAAGATAATGACTATTTGATTTTTAGTTCTATTTTAGGTAAAGGTAAAAATAGTATTGTTTATAGTGCTCAAGGAAAATTAGATTGGAAAGAGTTTCAATTTAACGTAGAGAAAATTCATCGCTTAGATAGTGGAGATGATTTTTATGCTCCACAATCATTAATTAAAAATGGAGAACATATTTTAATTCCTTGGTTAAGAAGTGTAGATCATGTTAATTATTTGGATAGAACCGGTCATGCTTGGAATGGAATAATGGGAATTCCAAGAAAATTGTTAGATAATGATGGTTACTTACATCAAGTTCCAATTGGTAAGATAGACGAGATAAACACGCCAATAGATCAAAGTATTGAAAATGGTTCGTATAAATTGAACTTTTGTTTTCCAAAAGATAAGAAATTAGTATTGCATGGAATTAATGGAAACATCTCAATTGAGAAGTCAGATGAAGATTATCTAATCAATATTGATGGACCTGTTTTTGAGAAGAAAGTTAATTGGAATAGTAAAGTATCCTGTTTAATATTTGTAATTGATAATTCAACTTTAGAATTATTTAGCAAGCATGATAGCTTGAGTATAGTAACTTTTATTAGTGAAATTTATCGTTTGACTTGGGAGGAAAAATAAAAATGGTTAAAGTAGATCTTGATCACGTATATAAAAAATATGAGGGTAATGATAAAGATTCTGTATCAGATTTTAACTTACATATTGATGATCACGAATTTATTGTTTTTGTTGGACCGTCTGGTTGCGGTAAATCTACAACTTTACGAATGATAGCTGGATTAGAGGATATCTCTAGCGGGACACTAAAAATCGGTGGAAAAGTAATGAATGATGTGGCTCCAAAAGACCGTGATATTGCTATGGTTTTTCAGAACTATGCCTTATATCCCCATATGAGTGTTTATGACAATATGAGCTTTGGCTTAAAGCTAAAGAAGTATTCAAAAGATAAAATTGATGAAAAGGTTCAAAAAGCTGCAAAAATTTTAGGGTTAACGCAATATCTGAAACGTAAGCCAGCAGCTTTATCAGGCGGTCAGCGTCAGCGGGTTGCTTTAGGACGTGCAATTGTGCGTGATGCTCCAATCTTTTTAATGGACGAGCCTTTGTCCAATCTAGATGCAAAATTACGTGTTACTATGCGTGCTGAAATCGTAAAAATCCATCAGGATTTAAAAACCACTACAATTTACGTTACTCACGATCAAACTGAAGCTATGACTTTGGCGGATAGGATTGTTGTAATTAAAGATGGAGTTCAACAGCAGGTAGGTACACCAATGGAAGTTTACAATAAGCCAGCAAATATTTTTGTTGCAGGTTTTATAGGATTACCAGCAATGAACTTTTTCCATGTCATTTTAAAAGATGGCAAAATTATTGATAAAGAAAATGAAGAGTTTACTATTCCCGTTCCGGGAGGAAAGTTAAAAACTTTGAAGGAAAAAGGTTACGAGGGAAAAGAGTTAATTTTTGGTATTCGCCCAGAAGATGTTCATGCGGAAGAAGTATTTTTAGAATCATTTCCCGAAAATGTAGTTGAAGCAATTGTATCAGTTTCTGAATTATTAGGAGACGAGACTCAGCTTTACTGTACACTTGGCCCAACAGAACTAGTATCAAAAGTTAATGCACGCGACTTTGTTAAGCCAGGTGCAAAAGTAAAGATGGGTTTTGATATGAATAAAGCACATTTCTTTGATATAGAGAGTGAAAAGGCACTTGTTAACTAAAAATTAGGTAAAGTTATGTCAATAGCAAATAAAGTAATGTTAATTACATATCCGGATAGTCTTGGTAAAAATATTAAAGATCTACAAGATGTATTGGAATCAGATTTAAATGGTGCAGTTGGAGGGATTCATTTACTACCGTTTTTCCCTTCAACCGGTGATAGAGGTTTTGCTCCAACTGATTATACAATGGTGGACCCGAGATTTGGTGATTGGGCAGATATAGAAAAATTGGGCAAAAAATATTATCTAATGTTTGATTTTATGATCAATCATATTTCTCGTCACTCTAGGTATTATGAAGATTTTAAAAAGAATAAGGAAAAAAGTCCTTATAAAGATTTGTTTTTAAGTTGGGATGAATTCTGGCCTAAAGGTCGTCCGACGCAAAAAGATATTGATCTAATCTATAAGCGAAAAGATAAGGCCCCTTATCAAGAAATAACGTTTACAGATGGCAGTAAAGAGAATCTTTGGAATACATTTGGACCTGAACAGATTGATTTAGATATTAGAAAAAAAGTAACACAAAATTTCATTAATATTACACTTAATAAATTGATTGATCATGGTGCAGATATTATTAGACTAGATGCGTTTGCTTATGCTGTTAAAAAATTAGATACAAATGATTTCTTTGTTGAGCCAGAAATTTGGAATTTATTACAGCACATTAAAGATGACATTTCTTCTAAAGGTGCAATAATTTTGCCAGAAATTCATGAACATTACTCAATGCCGTTCAAGCTTGCAAAACACGGTTACTTTGTCTATGATTTTGCTTTACCAATGGTTATTTTATATTCACTTTATTCTGGCAAAAGCAGTCGGTTAGTGAACTGGATAAATAAATCTCCAATGAAGCAGTTCACTACTTTAGATACCCATGATGGAATTGGTGTGGTAGATGCAAGAGATATTTTGACGCCTGCGGAAATTAAATATACTAGTGAAGAATTATATAAGGTTGGTGCCAACGTTAAAAAGAAATATTCAAGCGCTGAATATCATAATTTAGATATTTATCAAATCAACTCAACATTTTATTCTGCTTTAGGGGATGATGATAAAAAGTACTTTATGGCTCGTTTATTGCAAATCTTTGCGCCAGGTATTCCGCAAGTTTATTATGTGGGGATGCTTGCAGGTAAAAATGATATTGACCTACTAGAGAAAACTAAAGAGGGGCGGAACATTAATCGTCATTATTATAGTCGCAAAGAAGTGTCGCAAGAAGTAAAGCGGCCAATAGTGCAAGCATTACTTAATTTATTCAAATTTAGAAATACTCACCCAGCCTTTGATTTAAATGGCAGTGAAATAGCAAGTGCTCCCAGTGAAAATGAAATTGAAATTATTAGAGAAGATAAAAGTGGTTCTCATCAGGTGAAATTACATGCAAATTTAGAGAAATTAACGTATGATGTAACTGCTGATAATAAAAAAGTTGAATTCTAGTTAGTAAATACTCCTACTATTAGCAAAAGATAGTAAGAGTATTTTATTAATTTAAAAATTTAAAATATTTGTTTGATCTTTTCTAAATTATCTGGTATATTATTTAAGTACCGCGGGCGTGGCGGAATGGCAGACGCGCAAGACTAAGGATCTTGTGATCGCTTTTAGATCGTGGAAGTTCGAGTCTTCTCGCCCGCACCACTAAGAAAAGGAAGTCGCAAATGCGGCTTCCTTTTTTGTTAAAGTTATAAATTAATAAAGTAGGAAAGACTATGATTAGTAAGAAGACTTTTAGAATTGCCATCAGTGCTATTTTTGTTGCAATTATTTTAGTTCAGACCTTTGTCCCTTATATAGGTTACATCCGTATTTTGCCAGGATTACCCTCTATTACAACTATTCCTTTAACAGTTGCATTGGCCGGATGTTTAATGGGACCAGGTTTTGGAGCATCAATTGGTTTATTTTGGGGCTTATTGAGTATGTTTGTTGCATATACGCAACCAGGTGACATTGTCAGCATGCTTTTATTCCGAAACATTCTTATTGCTTTAGTTCCTCGTACAGCTGCGGGTTTTATTGCAGGAATGATTGGACAAGCTGCAAAGAATGATTCAAAATTCCAAAAAACTATTATTTATACAATCACGGGATTATGTACTTCTTTGACTAATACACTCCTTGTAGTTGGTATTACTAGTCTTTGGTACATGAAGGATCCATCTGTTTTACTTCATTCATTAGGTCAAACTCAAAATTCAGCTCCTTTAATTGCTATTTTAATTAGTGTTTTAGGCATTAATGGTATTGTAGAAGCCATCTTTACTGCTGTTCTTACACCCGCAATTGCGATGCCTTTGAAGCAAGTAATGAAAAGGAAGATGAGTTAAAATGTCGCGTAGACGCCGTCAAAAAAATATCCAGTATATAATTGCAAGAGCATTTGCGATTTGTTTTACTTTGGTAATAATTTTATCAGGCTTTTTGTACTGGCGTCAGCAAACTGTGAATAATGAACGATTGCGTCAGGCACAATTAGAAAAAGAACGATCTCTTCAAAGCAAAGAAAAGTTTATTAAAGTAGTGGCCCCAATTGCACAACGATCCGACAAGCCATATGGTCTATTTCCAAGCGTTACGATTGCGCAAGCTTGTCTAGAAAGTAATTTTGGTCAGAGTGAGCTTTCTAGAAAATACAATAATTTATTTGGCGTTAAGGGAACGGATCCTAATACAAGTCGCGAGTTAACGACCTCTGAATTTGTTAATGATCATTGGGAAACAGTTACGGGACGTTTTCGAGTTTACGATACTTATGAAGAATCAATTGAGGCACATACACGCTTATTTGTGAATGGGACTACTTGGAATAGAAACCAATATCAGCATGTTTTAGCTGCCAAAGATTATGCCACTCAAGCACAAGCATTAGAAACAGATGGATATGCGACAGATCCAGGTTATGCAAAAAAATTATTTGATATAATTAAAGAATTCAATTTAACACAATATGATTAAATTAAAAACGACAATAGTTAAGTAAATGCTATTGTCGTTTTTTGTTATAATAGACAAGTCTATTTTAGCGTTTGAGTTAACAGAAAAGGAAGAAGCAATGAGCGAAGAAACAATTCTTGCAGGATTAAATCCTCAGCAGAAAAAAGCTGTGCAGTGTACTGAAGGTCCACTTTTAGTAGTTGCTGGAGCTGGTAGTGGAAAAACATCAGTTTTAACACGTCGAATTGCCTATTTAATTGAAGAAAAGGGCGTTGCGCCATGGAATGTTTTAGCCATTACTTTTACTAATAAGGCAGCTAGCGAAATGAAAGAACGTGTCCAAAAGTTATTAGGACCAGCAGCTGACAGTGTTTGGATGTCAACTTTTCATGCGTTATGTGTCCGTATTTTGCGTCGAGACGCAGAAAAAATTGGCTACTCCAATAATTTTTCAATTGCTGATTCTGCAGAACAATTGACACTAATTAAGCGAATTGAAAAGGATCTTAATATTAATCCTAAAATGTACGATCCAAAAGCAATTTTAGGCGCTATTTCGAATGGAAAAAATGACTTACTTACTCCAAAAGACTTTAAGGAGCAAGCAGCTAGTCCGTTTGAAAAGGTAACAGCGCAAGTATATAGCGAATATCAACATCGCTTAAAGCGTGATCAAATTATGGATTTTGATGATTTAATTATGCAAACGCTCGTCTTATTTAAAAAGGATAAAGAAACTTTGCATTATTATCAAAATAAATTCCGCTATATTTTAGTAGACGAGTATCAGGATACGAATGAAGCACAGTATCAACTTTGTGTTGCTTTAGCTGCTCAATATAAAAATATTTGCGTTGTTGGGGATGCAGATCAGTCGATCTATGGTTGGCGCGGAGCTAACATGGAAAATATTCTTAATTTTGAGCATGACTATCAAGATGATGAAGTTACTACTATTAAATTAGAGCAAAACTACCGCTCTACCGGTCACATTCTTGATGCAGCTAACTCAGTAATTAAAAATAATCTAAAACGTAAACCTAAGAAACTTTGGACGGATAAAGGCGCTGGCGATAAAATCAATTATTACCGGGCTCAAAGTGGAAATGATGAAGCACTGTTTATCATTTCAAAGATTAAAGAGGAAATAAAAGAACATCAAAGAGACTATAAAGATTTTGCCGTTCTTTATCGGACCAATGCTCAATCACGTAACGTTGAAGAAGCCTTAGTTAAGGCAAATATTCCTTATCGTATTGTTGGTGGACATAAGTTCTACGACCGAAAAGAAATTAAAGATATTTTAGCCTATTTAAAAGTTGTCGCAAATCCTGCTGATTCCATGAGTTTCAACCGAATTATTAATGTACCAAAACGTGGTTTGGGTCCAACTACGATGGCTAAGTTTAACGGTTTTGCTAATGATAATGACTTTACAGTAGAAGAGACTTTTAAGAATTTGAGTTTAGCACCAATTACGGGTCGCCCAGCTAGAACGCTAGCTACTTTTGGAACGGCCTTAAAAGATGCAATCGAATATAGTAAGACGCATGGTGTAACAGGTTTAACGGAAAAAATATTAGCGGATTTTGGCTACAAAGAAGCTTTAGAAAATGAACACACAATTGAAGCAGATACGAGATTAGAAAACTTAAATGAATTTCTGACTGTTACTAAGCGTTTTGACGATAATTATGAGCCCGAAGATGAGGATTCAACAGCTTTGGGTGATTTTCTTTCAGAGATTTCATTATTAAGTGATCAAGATGATTTAGAAAATCAAGATAACCAAGTTGCATTAATGACACTTCATGCTGCGAAGGGATTAGAGTTTCCAGTGGTCTTCTTGGTTGGAATGGAAGAGGGACTCTTCCCACTTTCAAGAGCAGCAGAAGATCCAAGTGAACTTGAAGAAGAACGTCGTCTGGCCTATGTAGGAATTACGCGAGCTGAAAAGAAACTATACATAACCAATGCTTTTTCTAGAATGATGTATGGGCGACCACAACGTAATGAGCCATCTCGCTTTATTGATGAAATTGAAGATAAAGATTTGGAATTTATTAACCCAATTCCATCTAATGCTTCTATGTCTATTCCCTTTGCTAATAATGGAGAACGTGCCAATTCTCAGGTTTATCGTCCAAAAGCTAAAATTGAAACCGCAAAGAAGGCGAGTGGGGCAGTCGGAGCAGATAAAAAGTCCTGGAATGTTGGTGATCAAGTTACCCATAAAGCATGGGGGAAAGGCATTGTAGTCAAAGTTAACGGTACTGGCGAAGATATGGAATTAGATATTGCCTTTGCTAGCCAAGGAGTGAAACGCCTTTTAGCTGCCTTTGCACCGATTAAAAAGATATAATGAAATAGAACAGTTTGATTTAGAGAGGGGCTAATATAATGGCAGTTTTAACTCATAATGAGGCTTCTCAGAAAGTCGATGAATTAAGAAAAAAGCTCGATAAATGGGCAGATGATTATTATGCAAAAGATGCTCCGGTAGTTGAAGATGGAGTATATGATAAGACCTATCAGGAATTAGTAGAATTAGAAGAGCAATTTCCTGATTTAGTAACTGCTGATTCAATTACCCAACGTGTTGGTGGAGAAATTAAAAGCGATCTTTCTAAAGTTGAACATCCCGTTCCGATGCTTTCAATGGGGGATGTTTTCTCAAAAGAGGAACTTAAAGAATTTGACGAAAGAATTACGAAATTAGTTGGTCATCCAGTAGCTTATAATGTGGAATTAAAAATTGATGGATTATCTTTATCTTTAGAATATACTAACGGAAAATTAACACGTGCTTCTACAAGAGGAAATGGTCGTGTTGGTGAAGATGTAACAGCTAATGCAAAATTTATTAAAGATATTCCTCAAACATTACCTGAACCTTTAACAACTGAGGTTCGTGGTGAATGCTACATGGAGAAAGAAGCATTTGCAACCTTAAATGCAGAACGTGATGAAAAAGGAGAGCAAGTTTTTGCTAATCCTCGAAATGCTGCTGCAGGTTCTTTAAGACAATTAGATGCTCGAATTACTAAAAAAAGAAATTTAAGTACTTTTATTTATACTTGGGTTAATCCACCAAGAAACATTACAAGCCAACATCAAGCAATTGATGAAATGAATCGATTAGGATTTCATACTAATCAGTCTGGACGACGTTTTGAATCAATGGATGAAGTATTTAAATTTATTGATGAATACACCGCTAAACGTAATGATTTAAGTTATGGGATTGACGGAATTGTTTTAAAAGTTGACGACTTAAGTTTACAAAATGAACTTGGTAATACTGTAAAAGTACCTCGTTGGGAAATTGCCTATAAGTTTCCACCAGAAGAGCAAGAGACTGTAGTTAGAGACATTGAATGGACAGTTGGGCGAACGGGAGTAGTAACACCCACTGCAGTGATGGATCCAGTTAAACTTGCTGGAACGATTGTCTCTCGTGCGTCTTTACATAATCCAGACTACCTGAGAGAAAAGGGAGTAAGAATTGGTGATACAGTTAAATTGCATAAAGCTGGAGATATCATTCCAGAAATTTCTAGTGTCGTTTTAAGTAAAAGACCTAAAGATAGTGAGCCTTATGAAATTCCAAATGTTTGTCCTTCATGTGGAGAAACTTTGGTTCACTTGCAAGATGAAGTAGCGCTTCGCTGTATTAATCCGATGTGTCCAGCTCAAATTGAAGAAGGAATTATTCATTTTGCTTCACGCGGCGCGATGAATATTATGGGACTTGGTCCTAGAATTGTAAAACAGTTAATTGGTAAGGGATTTATTAATGATGTAGCTGACTTATATCACTTAACCCCGGATCAATTAGGACAACTTGATCACTTTAAGGAAAAATCAATTACTAATTTATTATCTTCTATTGAAAATAGTAAGCAAAATTCTGCTGAATTATTACTATATGGCTTAGGAATTGATCATGTTGGTGCTAAGGCTGCCAGATTAATTTTGGAAAAATATAAAAATTTGGAAAAGGTTAGTCAATTAACGGTGCCAGAATTAACAAGTATCGATACAATAGGAGAGACGATTGCGGAGTCATTAACAGCATATTTTAATCAACCAAGCGCACAGAAACTACTACAAGAATTGCGTGACAGTGGATTAAATATGGAATATTTAGGAACAGTTGAAGAAGAAGCACCAGATAATTTCTTTAAGGAAAAGACAGTAGTTTTAACTGGAAAATTATCTGCCTTTACTCGAAGTGAATTTACCAAGAAGCTTCAAGATCTTGGTGCAAAAGTCACTGGTTCAGTTTCTAAGAAGACGGATTATTTGATCTATGGAGCAGATGCGGGCTCTAAAAAAGAAAAGGCTGAAAAACTTCAAGTTCCAATGTTAACTGAACAAGAAGCAATTGCAAAAATTGAAAAATAAAGAATAAGAAGGAAAAATAAATTGAAAAGATTTTTGCAAATAGCACTACTATTAGCAACTGGGTTAAGTTTAAGTGCATGTGGCAATTTGAAAAATTCTGATCTTGCCAATAACCCTACTACTTCTACAACAAAGAAAAAAAGCTATCAAACTACTAGTACTAGTAAAAATGGGTATAATGTTCTTTTAAAAGATGGAGAATATGTAACTAGTCCAATTGAAGGAACAACTGAAAATACTAGTGATAATAATGTAGATAGTCGTGCTTTAGAATCTGGGTTAATTGATTTATCTCACAATACTTTTTCAAGTAGTAAGTATGTTTTTCAAGAAGGGCAAAAAATTTCTGTTGCTGATGCTACTGATTGGCTAGGAAGAAAGTCTAAAAGTAATCCAGAAGGTCTAAATGCAGAAAAAAGTAATAAAAAGAATTCGTATAATCCAATTATTTTAGATCAAATTTTAGAACAAGATTTTTTGACTAAATCTAATTCTAGTTACAAAATGGATGGTATGAGTGTTGGGCTAGCTCTTAACTCGGTTGATTACTACCAGAAAGTTAAAGATGGGCCCCAATATCATAAAGATATTTCTCGTGCAGAACAGGAGACTTTTGGTAAAGAAGCAGCTAATAAGTTAGTTTCTTATTTACGTAAAAAGAAGGGATTAAAAGATATCCCAATTTTGGTTGGACTTTTTAGTAAAACCAGTAAAGATTCTCTTGTAGGTGGAAATTACTTTGCATATGGAATTGCTAATGCAAATAGTAGTAAAATAAATGATTGGAAAACAGTCAATAATCGTAGTCAAGTGCTACCGACTGTTGGAAGTGAAAAAGCAATCAATTCTACTGATGCAGCTTCATTTAGTGATTTTAAAGCAGCTATTCAAGGTTACTTTCCTAATATTAGTGGGGTAACAGCGACTGTTCATTATCAAAATAAAACTTTGACACAAATGAACATTACTGTAACTACCCAATTCTTTGGTTATGCACAGATTGAGAGTTTTTCAAGACTTGTATTGTCAGCTGCTAAGAAGTACTTACCTAAGGATGCACCAATAGAAATTAAGATTAATTCTGTTAATGATACGCAGGCATTAATCGCTAAGAATTCCGCAGACGATAGTTATTATGTCCACGTCTTTGGCGGTGAATAGGAGGCAAACGGTGAAAATTACAAAAGATGAAATCAATCACGTTGCAGCACTATCTCGACTTGAGTTTGGTGAAGACGAAATTGATAAGTTTACTGAACAAATGGGTGACATTATCAATATGGCACATCAATTAGCCGAAGTTGATACTGAAGGAGTTCCTGAAACTGTTCAAGTTGTCGATCGAGAGACTGATTTTAGAGAAGACAAGCCTGAACATTGGGAAAGTCGCGCAGAATTAATGAAGAATGTTCCTGAAAAAGCTGATGGCTTCATTAAGGTGCCAGTAATTATTGATAAGGATGATAATGAATAATGAATTACTTAAATGAAAACATTGACTCATTAAATAAAAAATTACAAGATGGCGAAATAACAGCTGAAGACCTAGCTAAGGAAACAGTTAAAAACATTAAAGAAACAGACAAAAAGATTAATGCCTGGATTACTGTTGATGAAGAAGCAAAGCCAGCAGAAAATTTAGATTTTAATAAAAATAAATTAGCTGGTATTCCTATTGCTATCAAGGATAATATCATTACTAATGGTATGAAGACTACAGCAGCTAGCCACATTCTTTACAACTATATGCCCGTTTATGATGCTACTGTAATTAGCAAATTAAAGAAAGCGCAAGCAACTTTTGTTGGTAAGACTAACATGGATGAATTTGCAATGGGTTCATCCACTGAACATTCTTACTATGGTGAAACACATAACCCATGGAACCTAGATAAAGTTCCTGGTGGTTCATCCGGTGGTTCTGCAGCTGCAGTTGCGAGTGGTGAAGTTGTTGTAGCTCTTGGATCAGATACTGGTGGTTCTATTCGTCAACCAGCTGCCTTCAATGGTATTTTTGGTATTAAACCAACCTACGGTAGAGTATCACGTTGGGGACTTATTGCTTTTGGTTCTTCATTGGATCAAATTGGTGTAATGAGTAAGCGTGTTAAGGATTCAGCTGAAGTATTAAATGTAATTGCTGGTCCTGATGAACATGATGCAACTGTTTCTGAAAAAGAAGTACCTGATTACACTAGCTTCTTAGGCCAAGATGTTAAAGGTTTGCGTGTTGCTGTTCCTAAGGAATATATGGATGCTGTTGACGGTGAAATGCGCGAAGTTATCCAAAAACAAATCGATGTTTTGAAGGATGCCGGTGCAATTATTAACGAAGTTTCATTGCCACATACTAAGTACGTTGTTCCTACTTATTACATTGTTGCTTCTAGTGAAGCTTCTTCAAACCTTCAAAGATATGATGGTATTCGTTATGGCTACCGTGCAAAGGACACTAAGAACTTATTAGATGTTTACGTAAAATCAAGAAGTGAAGGCTTTGGTGACGAAGTTAAGCGTCGTATCATGCTTGGTTCTTTTGCTTTATCAGCTGGTGCATATGATGAATTCTTCAAGAAAGCTGCACAAGTTAGAACATTAATCTGCCGCGACTTTGAAAAGATTTTTGAAGAAAATGATGTTATTGTTGGACCAACTACTACTGAGCCAGCATTTGGTATTGGTGAAGAAATCTCTGATCCAATTAAGATGTACAATAATGATATTTTAACTATTTCAGCTAACTTGGCTGGTATTCCAGCAGCTAGTGTACCTGCAGGCTTAGTTGATGGTATGCCTGCTGGTCTTCAAATTATGGCTAAGCGTTTTGATGAAGGAAATGTATTTAAAGTGGCTGATTTCATTGAACGTAATAATAAATTCTACGAAAAAACACCTACAGGAATGGAGGATTAATTAATGAATTTTAAATCGACTATTGGTCTAGAAGTCCACTTCGAATTAAAAACAAAGAGTAAGATTTTTTCTCCATCACCAGTTAGTTATGGTGCTGAAGCAAACACTGAAACTAATGTTATCGACTGGGCTATGCCTGGTGTCTTACCTCGTTTAAACAAAGATGTTTACCGTCTTGGAATTATGGTTGCTTTAGCAACTCATTCACATGTTTTGCCAGTAACTCACTTTGATCGTAAGAACTATTTCTACCCAGATAACCCTAAAGCTTACCAGATTACTCAATTCTTCCAACCACTTGCTCGTGATGGTTATATCGAAATTGAAGTTCGTGGTAAGAAGAAGCGCATTGGTATTCATGAAATGCACATTGAAGAAGATGCTGGTAAGAATACACACGGTGCTAACGGTTATTCATACGTTGACTTAAACCGTCAGGGAGTTCCACTTCTTGAAGTTGTTTCTGAACCTGATATGGAAGATCCAGAAGAAGCTTATGCATATTTGACTAAATTACGTCAAATTGTTCAATTTACTGGTGCTTCTGACGTTAAGATGGAAGAAGGTTCAATGCGTGTTGATACCAACATTTCTATCCGTCCTGCAGGTCAAGAAAAACTTGGTACCAAGGTTGAAATGAAGAACTTGAACTCATTTGACCACGTACGTCGTTCTCTTGCTTATGAAGAAAAACGTCAACAACAAGTATTACTTTCTGGTGGTAGAGTTCAACTTTCTACTCGTCGTTTTGATGAAGCTACTGGTAAGACTGTCCTAGAACGTGTTAAGGAAGGTGACGCAGACTACCGTTACTTCCCAGAACCAGATATTGCGCCTTACCATATTAAGCAAAGCTGGATTGACGAAATTGAAAAGAGTTTACCTGAATCACCATTTGAACGTCGTAAGCGTTACATTGAAGAATATGGTATTAAGGAATACGATGCAGACGTTATTTTGCAAACTAAGGAATCAAGTGATTTCTACGATGCAGCAGTTACTGCTGGTGCAGATCCAACTTTAGCTGCTAACTGGTTAAACACTCAAGTTAATGGTTACTTGAATGAAAATCAAGTTGGCATTGCAGATATTAAGTTGACTCCAGAACACTTAGCTGAAATGATCAAGATGATTAAAGATGGTACTATTTCATCTAAGATTGCAAAGAAAGTCTTTAAAGAATCTATTGAAAATGGTACTGATCCTAAGAAATACGTTGAAGATAAGGGTATGGTTCAATTATCTGACGTTTCTGTTCTTGGACCAATGGTAACTAAGGTTGTTGATGATAATCCACAATCTGTTGAAGACTTTAAGAATGGTAAAGATCGTGCGATTGGATTCTTGGTTGGTCAAATCATGAAACAAACTCGTGGTAAAGCTAACCCTAAAGTTGTTAACCAATTGCTTAACAAGGAACTTCAAAGTCGTTAATCATTTTAGGGAGGCGAGAGGCGATGACGAAAAAAGCAAGATTGATTTATAATCCTGTTTCAGGTCATGAGCAAATGCTTCAAAATGTAGCAGATATTTTAAATGTATTAGAACAGGCTGGTTTTGAAGCCAGTGCTTTTAGAACTACGCCAGAACCTTTGTCTGCTCAAAATGAGGCAAAAAGATGTGCCTTAGCAGGTTTTGATTTACTAGTTGGTGCTGGTGGAGATGGTACTATTAACGAAGTAGTTAATGGAGTAGCTCCATTAGAAAAAAGGCCAAAACTTGCTGTTATTCCAGCAGGAACTACCAATGATTTTGCTCGCGCATTAAAGATTCCTAGAGATGATTTAGTTGAGGCGGCTAAAGTAATCTTGACAGGTAAAACACAAAAGATGGATATTGGGCGTGCGGGTAAGCAATACTTTATGAATATTGCTGCTAGCGGTTCATTAACTGAACTTACTTATGGAGTACCTTCAGAAGTAAAGTCTGTCCTGGGCTATAGTGCGTATTTGCTTAAAGGTGCAGAAATGCTACCAAAAATCAGTAGCAATAAGATGCGTTTAACCTATGATGAAGGAGTCTATGAGGGAGACTTATCAATGTTTCTTTTAGGGATGACCAATTCAATTGGAGGGTTTGAACGTATCATGCCAGATGCTCAATTATCAGATGGGCTATTTCAGTTAATTGTGGTTAAAACTGCAAATCCAGTAGATGTTTTACGTTTAATGGCCATGGCTTTAAATGGTAATCATGTTAATGATCCACAGATTATCTATACTAAGACTAAAAATTTGAAAGTAGAATTATTAGGTGAGAGTAAAGATAAGGATCCAATTCCTGTGAATTTAGATGGTGAGATTGGTGGTCATTTACCAATTGATTTTGAAAATCTAAAACAGCATATTGAATTTTATATTGGTTAATATAAAATAGAGACTAATAATTTATTAGTCTCTATTTTTGTTGGAGAAAAAATTCATTCATAAATTAAATACAGATGTTAATGGAGTTGCTGAATGGGCAATTATCTTTTATACTATTTTTCCCTTAGTGGGCTTTATTGCTAGTCTGGTGTATTTAATAAGGAAAGAAAAAATGAAAGCTGATCCAGTTTCCTTTTATGCACTAATGGGATTATTAATAAATGTAATTTTCTATATGATTTTTGGAAGATAGGGGTAATTTATGGCAGTAAAACTAATTGCGGTAGATTTAGATGGAACTTTATTAACTAGTGGAAATACAATTTCACCTGAAACTCTGAGGACTTTACAGGTAGCACATGGGATGGGAATTAAGGTGGTTCTTGCTTCTGGTCGTCCTCTCTCTGGGGTAATGCCTTTTGAAACCCAATTAGGACTTGAAGGAGCAGAAGAATATGCAGTTGTCTTTAATGGCGCAGTTGTACAAGACTTGTCTGGAAAAGTTCTGATGAGTCAAGAGATGAACTATCGCGACTTTGAAGTAATGCTTCGCCTGCAAAGACTCGCTCACGTAAATTTACACTTCGAAACGACTGAACGTTTTTGGACCTTAGACCGTGACTTATCAGTACAAATGCAAATTAATGCCGCTTTAACTGATAATGAAATTAGAGTTCGTGAACGTAAAGAAATCCCACAAGATTTCACCTTTAACAAGGTAGGATTTACTTGTGCAAAAGATAGTGATCAAATTGAAAAACTATGGAATTCTATTCCATACTGGGCCTTTGAATCCTACGATATAGTTCGTAGTTTAGATAACTGTATTGAGCTAAATGGAATTGGAGCTTCAAAAGGAAATGCCTTGATGGATTTGGCTCAACGGTTAAAAATTAATCCTGAAGATGTCATGGTTTTTGGTGATCAAGGAAACGATGTTTCTATGTTTGAAAATCCTAGTTTTAAGAAAATTGCTATGGGAAATGCAATTGAAGATATTAAGGAAAAAGCTGATTTTGTAACCGATGATAATAATCATAATGGGATTGCAAAAGCACTTAAAAAATTTGTGATTTAAATCTGGGATATCTCTATAAAATTAATAATTAAAAGAATACACGATTCTATAAATACTTATAGGATCGTGTATTTTTTGCTATTTTGCAAATTATATTTATGGATAATTTTTCATTGCTATACAGTAATAGTTATTTTAAGAACTATAAAGAGAATTTTTTATAATAACTTTTTATATTTAATAATCGTTTGCTGAGTTATGTTATTGTTTTTTACAAATATATTATATTTTTTAATTTTCTATGTTGCGTATAGAATTACAAAAGTATTGATTTTATGCGGGGAGGGAGCTCTCCCTTTTATAGGCAATATATTGTAATATTTTATGTAAAAATGTTATTGAAAAAATGACTATATGTTATACAATGATTACTAACGGAAGTATATTAATAATGGCGCTCTGTAATATAACTGTTTATAAAGATAAATTTATGATTTGATTTACTCCAATGAGTGGACGGTTTAAAAGATAAATTTATTTTTTCTTTAATACCGAGTATTTTTAGTACTAATCAGGTAGCCATTTGTAATGACAATATTTTAGATTTGAGCAAAGGGATTAATTATGAAAAAGAAAAAGTTCAAAAAACTAAAACATCGAAAAGAAATGAGACATTATATCGATCCTAACGACTTAAAGGAAAAAGATAATAAAACATCTTATCTAAAAGAAATTGCCGGCCTAGCTACTATTTTGGGAGCTGGAGTTACCGGTGGCGCTATGATGGCAGATGACCGTGTTTATGCAGCAGAAAGTTCTGTAGATAGAAGGTCCGAAATCATTGGGTCCAATTCAATTACGGGTTCTATTGATGAAGAAGTTTCTAACAACAATCAAAAGACTGCTTCGGCTACAGATTCTAATTCTGTTAAATTAAGCCAAAGTCAAAGTACTGAACAATCAGTTACTTATTCAAAGAGTAGATCATTACTAGCAAGTATGTCACTTTCAACTTCTACTAGTTTTTCTCAATCCGCTAGTGCATCTGCTGCTGTCTCATTATCTGAATCAGCATCTGCTTCAACTTCAGCAGCTAAGTCAACCTCAGATTCGAAATCTAAATCTACATCTAAAGCATCAACTAAAGAATCTACATCACAAAAATCTGAAAGTAAGTCTACTGCTGAAAATACAAAAACAAGTAGTGAAAGTGAATCAGTTTTGGCTGCTTCTTCAGTTTCAAAAAATAATGAGGGGTCAGCATCAGATAATAATTCACAAGTAGTTGGTTCTGTATCTGATAGTATTCAACTCAATCCTTCTGGTAAAACAAATAGTAAATCTACTGAAAAAGAAAATAGCATTAGTAATTCGGAAGCACAAAGTTCATCTACTTCTAAGAGCCTCAGCATTTCAGAAAGTGTTTCTGACTCTATAAGTCAGTCTGAAAGTATTTCTGATATCGTATCTCAATCTCAAAGTTTCTCACATTCACTGAGTCAATCTGAAAGTGTCCTTAGTTCTCTAAGTTTGGCCAAAAATAAATCAACAGAAAAAAGATCTAATACTCAAAAGATACATAGATCCCATCTATCTTCTAATGAACATAATACAGTATTACAAAGTAATAAAAACGTTGAAGAGAATTCTACAGGTATTAATAGATCAGCTAATACATCACATGTAAGTAAATCTACAATTACTTCTGCATATAGCTCATCTTCGAACAATATTCCAACTGCATCCCAGGCTAGTTTAGATTTAAATAAAAATATCTCTTCTCTTGTTAATTTGCCTCTAGCTACGAATAATACAATTGAACGAAATAATTCGACTGCAAATTCTCAATTACCAATCGCTTTAGGTGCTAATTTTGTAACTTTAGCTACAACGAATGATACAGTTGTTAAACCTACTTTTTCTGGTACGGTAATGATTAAAAATGCTGACGGCAGTAATGTTAATGGGACAGATTTTAAAGATGGGGCTGTACCGACCTATACGTTTCGTTTATCAACATATGGAGATTCGAACGTTACGAATCCTCAATTTATAATCATGATTCCTAAAGGCTTTACTGCTACTACTGCTGATTTTTCTACTTTAACTAATACTCAAGGGACTGATATCTTTAGTGGTGGAGGATTTGCAGGACCTTATAATGGAAAATCGACAATAAAGGCACTAGGAAATTACGGTCCAAATGGTGAACAACTATTTATGATCACCTTAACTGGTGCAACACCAACTTGGGGAAATAACTTTGGTGGTCAAGTCAAATTAACCTTAGATGCAAATGCAAAGGGTGTAGTTTCATATAATGTATACGGCGTTCCGTTTGTTTCTGAAGTATCCAACTATGCAGTAGCAAATGGGACAAGTGCCTATGGAGGTGGCTCATATACTTTTAATGTAAATGGGCAAGCAATTGAGGTTGTTAAAAACTCTACTGGGATTAATAATCAACAAGGCTCGATTAATTATATTCTTAACAAAACTGTAGAATTACCTCAATTTACAGGAGTTGCTTCTTTCGGTAATTTAAATTCATCTGGTATTTTTGTTTCTGGTAATAGTATCAACTACACTAGTAATACACCACAGTCACAAATACCTGCCCTTTCTGTTCGTCTTTCTACAGTTGGTGATTCTACCGTTAATAATCCACAATTTGTTGTGATGATTCCTAAAGGGTTTACATCGAGTGTAACTGATTTTAACTTAATAAATAAAGATGTTGGCAATTATTTTGGCGGAGTATTTAATGGATCTAATCAATATTCGACAAGTAACTATTCAATTGAAGATTTAGGAAAAGTCGGACCAAATGGAGAGCAGTTGTTTAAAATCCAGTTAGACTTTAATCCTGGCTGGAATGCGGCACGGAACTTTGGTGGACAATTTAAGTTAACACTAGATCCAACTCAGACAGGAACCTATAGCTATGGAAACAATGGGGTTCCAATAGTTTCAGAACTTGCAAGTGATGCGACACCAACTGCTGGTACTTATACTTTTGTAGCTAATGGACAGAATATAGCTGTGGTAAAAAGTGGCTTCAGTTCACATATTAACTATGCGATTAATACAAATTTGATTCCTACGTTTACTGGTACTGCAATTCTTGATGCAAATGGAAAAACGTATAGTGGAGATTCAGTTCCAACTTATAGTTTTCGTTTATCAACAACTGGGGAATCTACAGTTCAAAATCCTAAATTTATTGTAATGATACCCGATGGATTTACAGCTACTACAGATGACTTCAGCTTTAACACTAGTGGATATTCTGGTACGGCATCAGTTAAAGAGTTAGGCAATTATGGACCAAATGGAGAGCAACTCTTTGAAGTATCATTAACTGGGACGACGCCTAACTTTACAACAAATTCAGTAATGGGATCAGTTAAACTGAGTCCAAACTTTAATGGTCAAACCGGTGGTAGTCATACCTATTCAAATGCAACTGCGCCTTTGGTGGCAGAAGTTTCTAACTATTCTAATACAACTTATGGAACGTATACTTTTAATACAAGTGATGGAGCGGTCACTGTTGTAAAAAGCCCACAAACTGTTAATTGGACTGATCCAAGTAACCAAGCTGCTAATAGTAGTGGAAGTGTTACTTATACAATACAGGTAGGGAAAGAGCAATTACCGACTACTGCCTATACCATCAGTAATATTAAAGTGACACCAGTTGCTGGAGAAACCAGTAGCGATGCTGGGTATGAACAGCTCGCCTTTTCAATTACTCCAAAACAAACTTTGCAAGATGGTCAATATATTGACGTCCATTTGGGACTACCCGATAGTAATGGGAATATTGAAAATTATGATAGTAAATTAGCAGCTAATCTCCCCTTAATGACTCCTAATGGAGTTCAAATAGCTACTGCATATAATATGGGTACGTACTATAGAATAGTTTTTAATTCAGAAGCTGCAGCTTATACCAGTGGTAATAATAAGTTAACTCTTAATCCGATATTAAGATGGGGAAATCCACAGTCCCAACAACCATCCATTAGTATTAATCAAGGTAGTGATAATACCACTAATTTAGGAAAAGTTTATGTTTATCAATATACTGATGATGAATCTAAAAATGGAACTTTATTTGCTTATACTTCTACCAATGATGTGACAATAAATGGACAACATTACGCTAGTGGCCTTCACATTCAAGGGCAATATGTCTATGACAAGCAATATCTTGATTGTAACAATACTACTACAGCAGGTATTTTTTATAATAACAATAGGGTATGGGGACCAAATAATAGTGTCTCCATAAATACTAATTGGGCCAATGCTATAGGCTTTAAGATTGCTACTAGTGGAGCAGCTACTTCTGAAGCTAATACGGGCTCTAATTTTGATATTGCGATTACTGTAGGGAATAGTAAAGAATTTACTTATACTTGGCTTACGGACAGCCAGATGGAAGACCGGATTAAGAGCATCTATGCATGGTATGTAAATAATGAATTAAGCAATGAAGTTGCTGGAAGTTCTCCTACAAATGTTTATTTGAAGAATGAAATAAATAAAGTTAGTCAAATGACTTCGCCAGTTACAGTAACACATGAAGAAACCACTACAGCTAATGGTGAAATTGAAATGGTTTATCATGTTAAAATTGCTGACTCTTCAATTAGATTAAAGGGATTGATTATTCCTTTAACAGTAAGTGCAAATGGTTTTACAATGCCAGATGATATCAAGTCATATCAGGAAGATCTTGATAAATCACCTACTGTAGATAAGAATAACTATGAAAATACTCCTAATATGGGTGCAGCTACAAGTAATACAGCCTTACAAGCAGCATTGCAAAATACAGCACACCCGGTTATGACTATTACAAATAATGTTACAGGAGATACAGTTCCTTTACCAAATACTATCGATTGGAATACTTGGAAAGCTGGTATTGCCTATGGTGTTAATGGAGATGTTACCAACTCAAGTGATTCTACTAATACAAGAACTGCTACACTTGAATTTATTAATGATACTAATCCTTCAAATCCAATTACACTTACGCAAGCTACGAATAATTTCCAAGGACCTGCTGAAGGAACAATTATTTTTTCAGATGCTACTGCGACATTAGAGGGGTTAGAAAGTGAAGGATATATTCTTGAGAAAGTTGTCGATAACCAAACTGGTCAAGTATTAACTCCACCAGATGGTGTATCTATAAGTGACTTAAGTAAATATGTATATGGATCATTAGGAGATGGTCCTAATAAATTTACTGTTTACTTACGTAAAATAGATACGGCAAGTATTAGTGCTTCACAAAGTGAGAGTATAGTAATATCTCATAGCGAAAGCATGAGCAACAGCCTAAGCAACGCAGTATCGATGAGCGAAAGCTTATCTAACTCAGTGTCAATGAGTGAGAGCTTAAGCAACTCAGTGTCAATGAGCGAAAGCTTATCTAACTCAGTAAGCATGAGTGAAAGCATAAGTAACTCAGTATCAATGAGCGAAAGCTTAAGCAACTCAGTGTCAATGAGTGAAAGTCTAAGCAACTCAGTGTCAATGAGCGAAAGTTTAAGTAACTCAGTAAGCATGAGTGAAAGCCTAAGCAACTCAGTATCAATGAGCGAAAGCTTAAGTAACTCAGTAAGCATGAGTGAAAGCATGAGTAACTCAGTATCAATGAGCGAAAGCTTAAGTAACTCAG
>NZ_CAJURR010000009.1 GCF_910589175.1 uncultured Lactobacillus sp. | reverse complement strand
ATTTCTCTGTTTTTTTATCTGGAATAAAAGCCTAGTTTTTTCCCAGACACTTTTTGCTTAAACTAAAAGTGTGATAAAGTTAAGTGTGATAATGCTAGATAGGAGTAAAAAATTGAAACAGAAGCAATCAATTTATACTAAAGACGTTATTCTGGTTATGGCCGCGTCTTTCTTTTTTATGTTCTCAGTAATGTTTGTAACACCCTTGATTAATGGTTATGCAATTAGTTTAGGAGCTAGTGCTGTCTTTGCCGGTGTGATAACAGGTATTATGAGTGTGGTTTCAATGTTCTTAAGACCAGTAGCTGGTAATTTAACTGATCGTTTTTCAAAGTATAGTTTATCCTTTATTGGGGGAGTACTAATTTTAATTGGGGTAGCAGGCTACTGTTTTTCTCCATCAGGAAATTGGCTCTTAATTTTTAGGTTAATTAATGGTACGGGGTTTGTGCTGGCAACGGTTTGTATGACTACGTGGTTAGCATTTCTGGTTCCGCGGAGTCATGTTGGAGAAGCAATGGGATTTTATGGTTTGATGAATGCTTTAGCCATGGCTCTTGCCCCAGCACTCGCTATTAATTTGTATAAAATAATTGGTTATAAGTCAGCTCTTTGGCTCGCTGTACTTGCAGCACTATTAATGATTGTTTCTATTCAATTTGTTGGAAACCATGCTAAGCCTAAAATTACTAATAACAAAAAAAGAAAAATTAAAATTATTCAAAAAGATGCTATTCCTGTAGCTTTATTAACTACTTTTTTTGCGATTCCATATTTTATTACACAAGCCGATATTGTAGTGTATGTTGAAAGACAGCATTTTTCGATTGCTGTAGGTTATTTCTTTGTAATTTATGCCATCGCATTATTGTTAATTAGAATTGGTTTAAAAAAGTATTTTGATTTAATTCGTTTTGGCTTTTGGTTCTGGCTAAGTTTAGTTACTATGATTTTGTTTTTAATTATTGCTACTTTTATGGTCAATAATTGGTTAATGGGATTAGCTGCAATTATGCTATCGATCGGATATGGAGTTATTTACTCTGTCAATCAGTCTACTGCTTTGATGTTAGCTCCAATTGAAGAGCAGGGGTTAGCTAGTTCGACTTTTTATTTGGGTCTAGATATAGGAATGGCTTCTGGTCCAATGATCGGTGGGGTGACTGCTCAAAATTTGGCTCCAGATTATTTTTACCCAGTTTTGTTGGTTATTGTACCAATTATTTTAATTATTTACTTTATATATCATAAGAAATTAAATGGTGCCTTAAATCACCGTTAGTAAGGAGAAAAATATGACTATTCCTTTTAAAGCTGTTGCGGTTGATATGGATGGAACATTTTTAAATGACCAAAGAAGCTATGACCGTGATTTGTTCGTTCAAGTTTTAAATAAATTAGAAAAACATAATATTCAATTTATTGTAGCTAGTGGTCGTCCATTTGCCCGTTTAAAAAATGACTTTTCTGAATTTATTGATCGCATAGATTTTGTGACTGCCAATGGTTCTCGACTAATTGTTGAAGGAAAAGAAGTGGCTGTTGAAGGATTAACTAAAAAGCAGACCATTGATTTAATTAATTTTGTCCATCATACCTATGGAAGTATGGCGACAATGGCCTATGGTAGGGAGACAGCATATATTGGAACTGAAGCACCAGCAAAAGATAAGGAATTTTTGCAGTACTTCGCTAAAGAAAGTGTAGAGATTAGTGATTGGCAAGAGTTACCTGATGATATTTTTATTGAATTAACTTTTCATCATGATAGTAAAATAGCTGCAGAGATTGAGAAAAAATTTAATGAGCAATATGGGAAGATTGTGACTACTTTTGCTTCAAATCCAGTAGCTATTGATGCTGTTAAACATGGAATTAATAAGGCAACTGGATTGAAAAAGTTACTTGCTTATTTCGGCTTAACAGGTGAAGATTTAATTGCTTTTGGTGATAGTGGTAATGATATTCCAATGCTAGATTTTGCAAAATATAGCTATGCAATGGAAAATGGGATGGCTATTGCAAAAGAACATGCAAAGTATCTGGCTCCTAGCAATAATGACAACGGAGTTTTGAAGACTTTAAATGAATATCTAGATAAAAATTAGGGATGTGGAGAGTCGATTTTCCACATCCCTTTTACCTTGCTTTATAAAATATAAACTTGTCCTTTTGCTAAATTAATTTTGATACCAAAAATTTTATTTTTTTCGTTTGTATTTTTCGTACATACATAGATAGGAAGATGGTTAGACTTTAATTTACCCAGTAAATAATTAATTTGAGCAATTGTTTTAGCATTTTCTCCTATATATAAGAGGCATTGATCTCCGTCAATTTGGACTTTACTGATTGGATCAATTACGCTATTTTTCTTATTTTGATAAAAAAATTGAAAATTAGGATGGAGATCAGAAATTAAAATTAAGAAATCATCTAAATACATAGATCTTTATCCTCTCTTGATTTCTATATTTTTTAGAGATAATATAGATTATATTTTAGAACCGAGGTCTTCTAATGAAGCTGAAGAATAAAAAAATAAAAGTAATTATTATCTCTATTTTAGCAGTTTGTGGTATTTTTTTAGCTGCAGGCCTATATTTTTATCAAGTTGCTGTTGTTCCAGGACATAAATCATTCATTAACAATGACACTAAGCTAGTTAAAACTGATTCACTGTACAAGGAGAAAAAGTGGTATCAAAATGTGCATAAACAAAAGTGGATTATGAAATCAGCAGACGATAATTTGAGATTAGATGCAAATTATATTCCAGTAAATAATTCTAAAAAGACAGTTATTGTCTTGCACGGTTTTATGAATAATAAAGATACAATGGGAGCTTATGCTGCTATGTTTCATAGACTAGGCTATAATATTCTTTTACCGGATGCGCGTGGTCATGGACAAAGTGAAGGAAACTATATCGGATATGGCTGGCGTGAAAAAGTAGATGTTAAAAAATGGGCTGAGAAGGTTATTAAAAGGAATGGAAATAAGAGTCAGATTGCTATCTTTGGTGTAAGTATGGGTGGTGCTACCACAATGATGTCAAGTGGGTTAAAAATGCCTAAACAAGTGAAAGCTTATATTGAAGATTGCGGCTACACCAATGTTAAAGATGAGATAGAACACGAAGCAGAAGACTTATATCATTTTCCGGCTTTTCCTCGTTTTCCTTTAGTTGAAATTTTAAGTGGAATAACTAGAATTCGAGCAGGGTACTTTTTAAAAGATGCCAGTAGCGTAAACCAAGTCGCTAAAAATAAAAAGCCAATATTATTTATTCATGGTGCTAAAGATACTTTTGTACCAACCAAGATGGTCTATCAAAACTATAAGGCAGCAAATGGTCCAAAAGAACTTTGGGTTGTTCCCGGAGCAAAACACGCTAAATCATTTGCGACCCATCCGATTCAATATCAAGAAAAAGTAAATGAGTTTTTGAATAAGTATATGTAAAAGATTGCTAAGATTGGTTAGCAATCTTTTTTTAGAATTGATTAAAAAAATTATACTTTATACATTTGATGCATGGCGTGAGCTATTATGTTAGTAGAATAATTTTTATTAAGAGGTGGAAGAGTGTTACAGGATGTTTATATAGTAGGAATGAATCGAATTCCTTTTGGCAAGTACCGCGGATTTTATAAGGATAAAAATGCTGTTGACTTAGGAGTGTTAGCACTTAAGGGATTATTGAAAAAGAATATTGTTCCACAAGATGAAATCGATAATATTTTAGTGGGAAATGTATTAAGCGCTGGGCTAGGTCAAAATGTTGCTCGACAAATAGCTTTAAAATCAGGTTTACCTGAATCTGTAGTGGGTACTAGCGTAGACGATGTTTGCGGTTCAAGTTTAAAGGCATTACGGTTTGCTCAAGGTCAAATGCTTCTAGGAGATTCTCAAATTTCAATTGTAGGTGGGGCAGAAAGTATGACAAATGCACCACTTTTACTTGATAAAAGTAAAAAGCACGATGAAAATCCAGCATATCAAGATAGTTTAATGATAGATGGAATTGGGGATGCTTATTCGAGAAAGCCAATGGGAGTTACAGCTGAAAATGTAGCTGATAAATACCATATTACGCGTCAAGATATGGATGAATTTGCACGTGATTCTCATGCCAAGGCTTATGCAGCTCAGGAGAACGACTGGTTTGAGGAAGAGTATGCACCAATTGAACTCGATGGTAATGTTCTTGATCATGATGAAACAATTCGACCAGATTCTAGTTTAGAAGCATTAGGTCAATTAAAACCTGTATTTAAGGAAAATGGACGAGTTACAGCCGGCAATTCTTCACCGTTAACTGATGGTGCAAGTATGTTGTTGTTATCTAATCAACAAAAATTAGATGAATTAAATTTAACTCCATTAGCATACTTAGGTGCCTATGCAGAAATTGGCTGTGATCCTGCTTATATGGGCTATGCGCCATATTTTGCCATTAAAGAATTACTCAGAAAAACTAATAGCACAATTGAGGATTATGATCTAATTGAAATTAATGAGGCCTTTGCAGCTCAAGCATATGCTGTAGCCCGTGATCTAAATATTCCAAAAGAAAAATTAAATATCGCTGGAGGAGCAATTAGTTTAGGACATCCGCTTGGTGCAACCGGTACGCGCTTAGTAATGAGTGCAGTAAACGGTTTGCGTAAAATTAATGGTCGAAGAGCAATTGTATCTTTATGTATTGGCGGTGGCCAAGGAATCGCATATGAAATTAGAAGAATCATCTAAAAAGAAATTTTATCAATGGTTGCCGGAGGAAAGAAGAGCCTTTTTAACTGAAAAAGGAATTAAACTAAGTGAGATTGATTCTGAAACCTTAGAAAGACTGGATAAACTTAGTGAAAATGTAATTGGTCAAGTCCGTCTTCCTCTTGGTGTACTTCCCAAGTTAATAGTTAACGGGAAAGATTATCAAGTACCAATGGCCGTCGAAGAACCCTCAGTTGTTGCAGCAGCAAACCATGCAGCTAAAATTTTTAATCAAAATGGTGGAGCAGTAGCTGATAGTAGACGAAATGGAATATATGGTCAAATTGTTTTAGAGGTAGCTGATAACTTTGATTTAACTAGGTTTACTATTGAATTTCCTCAACTAATTAAATTAGCTAATAAAAAATTTGCCAGCTTAGTTAAGCATGGCGGAGGAGTTCGTAAAATTGAAGCTTCTCAAAAAGAAAATTTGGTTTTTCTTAGAGTTTTAGTTGATCCAGCAGAAGCTATGGGAGCCAATAAAACAAATGCTATTTTAGAATTTTTAGGAAATGAATTAGAGAAGCAGCCAGGTATTGAACAGACGCTATATGCAATTTTATCGAATTATCCTACTCAATTGACTAGTGCTAAAGTAAGTCTTTCGCTTGATAGCGTAGGAGGATTGAAAGTTGCCAAAAAGATAGTCTTATTGAGTCAAATAGGACAAGCAGATATTTATCGGGCAGTGACTAATAATAAAGGAATTATGAATGGTATTGATAGTGTATTAGTTGCAACTGGTAATGATTATCGAGGAGTTGAAGCAGCAACTGCTGTTTTTGCCAATAAAAATGGCACCTATACTTCTTTGAGTGAGTGGAAAATTAAAGACGGTAAGTTAGTAGGGAGTTTAACAGTTCCCTTAGCGATAGGTGTAGTAGGTGGCTCAATTAAGGCTCGTCGAGATGTTCAACAAAGCTTTAGTCTATTAGGCAGTATATCCGCTAAAGAGTTAGCACAAGTTATTGCGACAACTGGCTTAGCAAATAACTTTTCAGCTCTTTTAGCAATTTCTACTAAGGGAATTCAAGCTGGGCATATGAAATTACAGGCAAGAAATTTAGTAGCAACCTTAAAAGCTAGTGAAGGTGAAAAAGCAATAGTTTTAAAAAAATTGCAGGAAAGTAAAAAATATACTCAAGAAGCAGCTTTTGAATTTTTAAGCGAAATAAGAAAGGATCAAAAATAAGATGAAGGTTGGAATTGATCAAATTGGATATTTTACTCCAAATAAGTATGTTGATATGGTGGATTTAGCACACGCTAGGAATCAAGATCCAAATAAGTTTTTAATTGGAATTGGTCAGAAAAAGATGAGTGTTGCCGATCCAACTCAAGATGCAGTTTCAATGGGAATTAATGCAACTCTACGCTATATCGATAAGATTGATAAATCAAAAGTAGGACTTTTGATTTTTGGTACTGAAAGTAGTGTGGATCAATCTAAATCTGGTTCTTTATTTGTAAAATCGGCATTAGGGTTAGATCCTACTGTGAGAGCTTTTGAAGTTAAGGAAGCATGTTTTGGCTTAACTGCTGGCTTGATGATTGCCCAAGATTTTGTACGACTTCATCCTGATCAAACTGCTATTATTATCGGCAGTGATATTGCTCGCTATGGGGTTAATACTGCTGGTGAAGTTACTCAAGGAGCTGGAAGTGTTAGTTTATTAATTTCCAGTAATCCAAGAATTTTAGAATTAAATGAAGGCCATAGTGCTTATAGTGAGGATATCAATGATTTCTGGCGTCCTAACTATTCTAAAACAGCCAAGGTAGATGGAAAGTATTCTACCCAGGTTTACTTAGACTTTTTCAAACATACTTTTTCTGCTTACAAAGAACAAAAGAATCTTGAAACAAAAGATTTTGCTGCTATTGTCTACCACTTACCTTTTACTAAGATGGGATTAAAGGCAAATAGATTAGCTGTTGAGGGAACGGATGAAGAAACAAATGCCCGGTTAATGGACAGCTTTACTGCAGCTAAAGAATTGAATGCAAATGTAGGTAATATTTACACCGGATCGTTATACTTGAGTCTCCTTAGTTTACTTGAAAATGGAAAGTTAAAAGCTGGAGACTTAGTCGGTCTATTTTCTTATGGTTCAGGTGCAATGGCTGAATTTTATTCCGCAAATGTAGTTGAAGGTTATGAAAAACAACTTGATAAGGTTGGGGATAAAGCTTTATTAGATAATCGAAGCAAACTTAGTGTTGCTGAATATGAAGAAATCTTTTCTGCAGGCTTGGAAGATCCAGAAAATAATGTTGAACTTACAAGTGATGAAGAAAAAGGTAGATATTATTTTGCTGGTATTCATAATGATATCCGACAATACCAAGTTAAATAACTTGTATTCGCTTACATAGTTGTTATAATAAGATGTGTGGAGAGGTAGAATAATATTGTAAATAGTTTTTATCTCCAGATTGTAGTGTTTTAAAGACAAGATTCTCTTAGTAAGATCAAATAGTCGTTATTCAATACAGATGCAAACAAGTGATGTTGATCAAGTCATAATATCAAACCCAGATACTGACGTTATGGCGCTAGATAGTATTTACCTCATCCACTTGAAAAAAGGTTGTAGACCAGGCAGTCTACAACCTTTTTTATAAGCACAAAAAAAGCAGTCAAATCGACTGCTTAAATTAATATAATTACTTATTTTTTCTTAAAACTAGTTTAGTAACGCCTTCCCAACGTGGTGTTTGCGGCATCATATCAACTGGTTGAATAACTCTAACATCATAAGCTTCACTTAGAAGAACTAAATCCTTTGCCAGAGTAGCAGGATTGCAAGAAACGTAAACAAAGGTTTCAGGTTTTACTTCAAGTAGAGTTTTAATTAACTTTTTGCTTAATCCCGTACGTGGTGGGTCGACGATTAATGCATTAATTGGAACACCTTGATTTTTTAGTTCTGGAAGTAATTTTTCCACATTTCCTTGAATATATTCCGCATTTCTTACATGATTTAAGCGGCAGTTTTCTTGAGCATCGATTACGGCTTCAGGAATGGATTCAATTCCAATAACCTGTCTTACTTGATCGCTAGCTAAGATTCCCAAAGTACCAACGCCCGCATAAGCATCGATTAAAGTTTGATCGGGAGTTAAGTCAAGATATTTAAGGGCTTCTGAGTAAAGAGTAGTAGTTTGTTCAGGGTTAAGCTGGAAAAATGCGCGTGGTGAAAGCTTAAATTTTTTACCTAGTATTTCTTCTGTAATATGTGACTTTCCGAACAATTTAATAGTTTTATTGCCCCAAACTTGAGGATTTTGCCATTGAGTTTCATTTTGGAAAACGGAAACTACATTCGGAAGTTTCATAATATGACTAGCAAGTAACTTGAGATCTTTAATTTTTTTATCAATTGTAATTAAAGTTACCTGAATTTCACCAGTAGCATTGCTTTGACGAACGGCAATGGTTTTAATTCCATCGGTATGACGTCTAAAGTCGGCAATTCGGATGTGAAGTTTATCGATTAGTTTCTTAATTTCACGTTCTACTTTTTGAGTCTCTTTTGTTTGAGTGGGCATATCAGGCAGGTCAATAAGACGACGGGAATTAGGAGCATAGAGACCAAGTTTACTCTTCCCCTTATTAAATTCAATTTGATATTGAGCTTTATTTCGATAATTCCAAGCGTTTGGTGCAGGAATTGTCTTTTTAACTTTATATTTAATATAGTCTCTTGGATGATATTTTCTAAGCGATTCTAGAATTAGATGCTGTTTAAATTCAAGTTGTTTTGGATAAGAAAGATGTGCGAGTTCTAGCCCACCAACTGCAGGATCAACTCCTTTAGGAAAGGTAACTCTGTCAGGAGATTTTTCTTTAATTCTTACTAATTCACCTTCCAAATAGTGTGGATGGCGATCAACGATCTTAGCAACAACTACCTCATTCGGAAGCGCACCCGGAATAAAAATAATTTTCTTTTTATAGTATCCAATACCTTCACCATTAATACCCAAGCGTTTAATAGTGATGATAATATTTTTTTCTTGTTTGTTTTTAGTAAATTTTGTCAAAATAAGGCCCTCATTTCGATTGATTCATGAAAAAAGTGTCACAATAAGCATAAGCGTTATTTTCAAGTGATACAAGTATTTAATTTATTATAATATAGAAGAAATAAAAAAATGAAGAAGGTGTGATAATGCCAATTATTACTAAGATTAGTACGCAAAAGCGAAAGGGACGCTATAATATTTTTATTGATAATGAATATGCCTTCAGTGTCAGTGAAAGAACCTTAGCTGAAAAAAGACTGTTAAAAGGAACTGAACTAAGCCTTGAAGATATTGAAAAAATAAAAAAAGCTGAAGCAGATAGTCATGCGCTCCAGCTAGCTATGTCTTATTTAAGCTATCAGCCGCGTAGTGTATATGAAGTTTTAACTTATTTAAATAAGCAGGGGATTAGTCCGGAAGCTAGTCAAAGTGCTATAGAAAACTTAATAGAATTAAATTATCTTGATGATAATAATTTTGCACGCTTATTTATCCAGAATAACCTTAGAGTAGGAAAAGATGGCCCAAGATCGATCAGTAGTAAATTAAAACAAAAAGGTGTAGCTAACGATATTATTCAGGATTCTCTTTATGAAATAGATGATGAAGAATGGATAGAAGCTGGTATGCGCTTAATACATTCAATTGGTCATCAAGTAGGAAAAATGTCATATAAAGAAATTAAGCAAAAAGCGCTAAAAAAACTACAAACACATGGTTTTAATCAAGAGCTAGGAGAACTTGTAGTTGATCAGTTAGACTTAGAAAGTACAGAAGATGATCAACTAGAGGCTTTGAAAAAACAAGGAATTAAAGCTTGGCGTCGTTATCGAAGAGATGATGACTTTAAGAGACGACAGAAGGTTAAAAGATACTTATTTCAACATGGTTTTTCCAGTGGAGAGATTGATAGTTTTTTAAGTGGTGAAGTAGTAAATTTAGAAGAAATAGATGAATATTAATTTGCTGGTATAATATTTAGTTAGGAGGCGAATATCATGGAGATGCCTCGTGAAGGCGATTATATCGCAATACAAAGTTATAAACATAATGGTACGCTACACCGAAATTGGCGTGACACTATGGTAGTTAAAACAGAACAAAATATTATTATTGGCGTTAATGATCGGACTTTAATTACCGAAGAAGACGGTAGAAAATGGATTAGTCGTGAACCAGCAATTGTTTATTTTCATCGTAAACTTTGGTTTAATGTGATAGCAATGCTTAGGCCAGATGGTGTTGCATACTACGCAAATTTAGCTAGTCCATTTATTTTAGATCGAGAAGCATTAAAATATATCGACTATGATCTAGATATTAAAGTTTTTCCAGATGGAGAAAAAAGACTTCTAGATGCCGATGAGTATGCAATGAACAAAAAACGCTGGCATTATAGCGAAGAGATTGATAGTATTTTGCGTAGTACTAGTTTTGAATTATTAGATTGGATTGATCAAAAGAAGGGACCATTTGCTAAAAAGTTTGTACAAATTTGGTACGAACGCTATAACCAATTACGTCCTGACTTAGATCGAAGCTTTTTTAAGGGGAGAGAAAATGAAGAAAGAAAAATACTCGGCACATAACTTTATCGGTAAGGTTTTTATGCCAAATCAAATTGACGAAAATAAGACATATACAGCTGCTATTCAAGAGATGGAAAATGATCCTGTATTCCAAAAGTTTATCAAAGACAATGGGTATGAAAATGAACGAGCAAGCTTGGTGGTATTTGGACCAGAAAACTTTATGTTTTGGTATGGAATCTTGGCTGATGACAAACAAATGCCTGTTGCAGGATTAAATAAATTTGAATTACCTGCTTCAGAAATTGCAGAAATTGATACACCAGATAGTAATTTAGCTTTCTTTAGCCAACCTTTAAATTTTGTTATTCCTACTTTTTTAGATAAGTTGTCAAAAGCTGGCGTTACTATGTACGAAAATTTAGGCGATAGTGAAAAACCATATGTTTTAGCTAAATTAAACTTAGAAACAAAAGAACTGGCCCAGATTTTATATCTAGATGCCAGTTCTGAAGAAAGTTCAAAATAATTACTTCTGTTTAGGGTCAATAGAAAGATTATCATATTCAATATAAGCGCCAATACATGTTGAAATTAGCATGATCAATAAGACTATCCCAACGGAATTGCCAATAATAAAAGATAGTGAGAAGAATTTTCTTACTAAGTCCATGGCAAGCCAGCAGAGGGCAAAGTCAACTAAACAATTACAAATAAGTAGAAATTTACGTCTACGAATACTATAAAAACGTAAAATCTGTTTAAACAAGTTATTTGGTACTTCATCAGAGACTAAATCAAGTGGACGTTGAATAGTGGCCTTAATTGCAAACATAATAATTGTACCAACTAAGGCACCGATAAAACTTCTAAAAATGTCACTAGAATGTCTAACTAAGGCATTATAACAGATACCAACTAGGGTTAAACTGCAAAGATACGGAATTAATAGTAAAAAAGTAAATACTAAGTAGATGTTTTGTTTTTTCATCTATAGGACCCCATTTCTTGTTCCTTATTTTATCATATATTTGCATGTGATATAATTACCGATAATTGTGATTAAAATGGGCCTTAACACATCAATAGAAAGAGAGAATTTAAAGATGAGTAGTGATCCCGGTGCGGGGGATATATTTAGCAAATTAAGAGCTAAATTTCGTGGCGATGAAGATATTGATGGCCAACGTAAGCTAAATAAAATTTTAAATAAATTACATGAGCAAAAAGAAATCAGCGATCGTGAATATTCAATGATGGAAGGTATTCTTGAATTTGAGGAAAAGATGGCACGAGAAGTAATGGTGCCTCGAACTGATGCTTTCATGGTCGATATTAATGATAGTTTTCAAGAAAACTTAGATAAGATCTTAAAAGAGCCTTATTCAAGAGTGCCTGTTTATGATGGGGATAAAGATAAGATTGTAGGCGTCATTCATATTAGAACTGTTTTACGAAAAGCTCATAAAGTTGGTTTTGATAAGCTAGACTACGATCAGGTTATGTTTAAGCCTTTATTTGCACCTGAAACTATTGAATTAGGAGAATTGTTAGTCGAGATGCAGGAGACTCAAAGACAGCTTGCTATTTTGACTGATGAGTACGGCGGCGTTGTTGGACTCGCAACAATTGAAGATTTAATTGAAGAAATTGTCGGCGATATTGACGATGAAGTTGATAAGGCGGAGGTATTATTTTCAAAAATTGGTCCAAGAGAGTATGTTATTTATGGAAAAATGCCTTTAGCTGACTTCAATGAAGAATTTGGAACTGATTTGGCAATGGAAAATGTGGATACTGTTGCTGGATATGTAATTACTAAATTAGGTCTAATTCCCGCTAAGGGAGAGAAGTTGAGCGTTAAACTTGATAATGGGATGGTTTTAACCACGAGACGAATGAAAGGTTCTCGTTTATTAACACTGCTGCTCACAATTCCAGAAAAACAAGAAAAGGAAGAAGCTAAAGATTAATGACAAAGTTAACGGATGAAGTGAAAAAAAGACGCACATTTGCGATTATTTCTCACCCGGATGCGGGTAAGACTACAATTACTGAACAAATGCTCCTTTTTGGTGGAGTAATTCGAAGCGCAGGTACAGTTAAAGCACGTAAAAGTGGTCACTATGCAACTAGTGACTGGATGGCAATTGAAAAAAAGCGTGGTATTTCAGTTACTAGTTCAGTAATGCAATTTGAATACCAAGGAAAGAGAATTAATATTCTAGATACTCCTGGACACCAAGATTTCTCTGAAGATACCTATCGGACCTTAATGGCTGTTGATGCTGCAGTAATGGTTATTGATTCTGCTAAAGGTATCGAACCTCAAACTAAAAAGCTGTTTAAAGTTGTAAAGAAGAGAGGTATTCCGATCTTTACTTTCATGAACAAATTAGATCGGGATGGACGTGAACCACTAGACCTAATTGCTGAATTAGAAGATTTGCTAGGCATTGAAGGTGTAGCAATGAACTGGCCAATTGGTATGGGAAAGCAGTTAAAAGGATTATACGATATTGCGAACAATCGAGTTGAACTTTATCGAAAAGACGATGATGATCGTTATTTGCCATTAGATGAAAATGGTAAATTATCTGAAGATGAGGCTTTAGCACAGGATAGTTTATACCAATCGACTTTAGATGATATCGACTTGTTGAAAGAAGCTGGAAATACTTTTGACAAAGATAAGATTTTAAGAGGAGATCAAACACCAGTCTTCTTTGGGTCTGCTTTAACTAATTTTGGTGTAGAAACTTTCTTGGATAGTTTTGTTAATTTAGCACCTGCTCCTCAAGAACATGTGGTTAATGACGATGAAAAGCTAGCTGCAGATGATCCAGAATTCTCTGGCTTTGTCTTTAAAATTCAGGCAAATATGAATCCTAACCACCGTGATCGAATTGCTTTTGTAAGAATTGGAAGCGGTGAATTTAAAAAGGGAATTGATGTAACTTTAGCTCGAACTGGTAAGCCTGTTAGATTAAATAATGCAACTGAGTTTATGTCTAGTGAACGTGTACAGGTTTCTGATGCAGTAGCTGGAGATATAGTTGGTTTGTACGATACGGGTAATTTTCAGATTGGTGACTCAATTTATGCTGGAAAGAAGAAAATTGTCTATCCAGAGTTACCACAATTTACGCCTGAAATTTTTATGCGAGTAACTGCTAAGAATGTTATGAAACAAAAGTCATTCCATAAAGGGATGAATCAATTAGTTCAAGAAGGTGCAATTCAACTTTACCGTGGCTATTCAACTGATGATTATATTTTAGGAGCAGTTGGTCAATTACAATTTGAAGTATTCTCTTTCCGAATGAAAAATGAATATAACTCAGAAGTTGAGCTCCATACTTTAGGAAATCGTGTAGCGCGTTGGATTAATCCAGATCAATTGGATCCTAAAATGTCATCATCCCGTAACTTGTTGGTTAAGGATAGGGATGGCGAGCCGTTATTCTTATTTGAAAATGCATTTGCTGAAAGATGGTTTAAAGACAAGTATCCTGACGTTGAATTAACTTCAAGATTATAAGATAGAAAAAGCCGTGGGATTTCTCCACGGCTTTTTTTGCGATTTTAACGATCACAAGTGATAGAAATAATTTTTCTACTTTTATCAACTGTTATATCATAAATTCGATCTTCATGAATTAGACGCTTAATAACAAATTCTACTTCATCTTGTCTAATAGGACGTTTATGATTTTCCATAACGATTTCAATTTTATCAGCTGTTTCGCTGTATACTACTGTGGTATTACCTAAAGAGTAAACTTTTACGAATTGACTATTAGTAGCTGCTAATTGTCTTTGGACTAAATCACGGTAGCTATTTGTAACATCAATTAAATGCATCATATTTATAACCTCGATATATAATGTGTCTTTAAAATCCCAATTTAAGTATAACCTTTTTTGTAGAATTTATAAAAATAAAAATAAGAGTCACAAAAGTTGCCGACGTCATTAAGTTAAGACATTGTAGAACTTGTGCCTCTTATTTATTCTTAGATAATTAATTTTCACTAATTACTATTTCACTATCAACTACATCAGCCTTTAGGTCTTTAGCTGTTGGATTATCTAGTTTATAGTCTGCTACTTTATCTTCAATTTCTTCTTGTATTGTACGACGAAGTGGACGAGCACCCATAGATGGATCATAACCTTTTTCGACAAGAAGTTCTTTTGCGTCAGATGTAACATCAATATGAAGGCCTTGATCTTTTACCATAGCGTTGGTATTTGCAAGCATTAAATCAACGATCTTGATTAAGTCTTTCTTATCAAGTGCACTAAATTCAACGATATCATCAAGTCTATTTAAGAATTCAGGTTTAAAGTATTGACCTAAGCTGTTCTTAAATTGTTCTTGATGACTATTTTCAGCTGCAAAACCTACACTAGCTTCTTTGATTCCTTGGCCAGCATTAGAGGTCATAATGATAATGGTATCTTTAAATGAAACTGTGCGACCTTGCGAATCAGTTAAGCGACCATCGTCGAGAATTTGCAAGAATAGGTGAAGTACATCAGGATGAGCTTTTTCAATTTCATCAAATAAAATTAAGCTATATGGATTATGACGTACTCTTTCTGTTAATTGACCAGCTTCCTCATAGCCCACGTAACCTGGAGCCGATCCGATTAATTTCGATACGGAATATTGTTCCATATATTCACTCATATCAAACCGAATCATCGCATCTTCTGTACCAAAGATTTGTTTGGCTAATTGTTTAGCTAATTCTGTTTTACCTACACCAGTGGGGCCCACAAATAGGAATGAGCCGATTGGACGACCAGATTTGTTAAATCCAACCCGATTTCGTCTTATTGCACGAGCAACAGTTTCAACAGCTTTGTTTTGACCAATTACATTATCTTTAAGGTCAGTAGCTAAGTTCTTTAATTGCGTTTCTTCTTGTTTCTGTAAGTCGCCGACAGGAATATTAGTTTTTTCCTCCACGATCTTATTCATGATCTTTTCAGTAATTTTAGGTGTTTGATCAGGATCTACTTTCTGATCTTTTAATTTTTCATACTTTTCAATTTGATCACGATAGTAGGCAGCTTTTTCATAATCTTCGTTTTTTAAAGCATCTTGCTTTAAGCTTTCAGCAGCATCCAGTCTTTCCTTGATCTTTTCACTATCAACATAAGGAATGGTGAGATTCATTCTTGAACCGGCCTCGTCTAAAAGATCGATGGCTTTATCAGGTAAGAAACGATCTTGAATGTAGCGTGAGGAAAGATCTACTGCAGCTTGTATAGATTCATCTGTATAGTGAACATGATGGTAGTCTTCGTAACGCTTACGAATGCCTTGTAAAATCTTAATTGTTTCTTCAGTTGTAGGTTCTTTAACCTCCACTGGTTGGAATCTACGAGCAAGGGCAGAATCCTTTTCGATGTTTCGATATTCCTTAATGGTAGTGGCACCAATTAATTGGAAATCTCCACGAGCTAAGGCTGGTTTAATAATGTTACCAGCATCCATACCACCTTCAGCATTACCTGCGCCAACTAATTCATGAATTTCGTCAATAAATAGGATGATATTATCGTTTTGTTCTAATTCTTTGATTAATTGCTGCATTCTTTGTTCAAATTGACCGCGAATTCCAGTACCTTGAACCATTGAGACCATATTTAAAGAAATGATTCTCTTGTCTTGAAGTTTAGCAGGGACTGAACCATCGACAATTTGTTGTGCTAAACCTTCAACAACAGCAGTTTTACCAACACCGGCTTCTCCGATAAGAACAGGGTTATTTTTAGTCCGTCTGTTTAAAATTTCAATAACGCGAGCAATTTCTTTATCACGACCAATAACTGGATCAATTTTACCCTTTTTTGCTAAGTCGGTTAAATCCGTACCATACTGGTCGAGTAGGGATTTTTGACCACCGTTATTTCCACCTCGACGGCCACCACCCATTTGCATACGTGGATCACGGCCTTGAGGATTATTTTGTTCATTGTTATTATTTAAGGCGTTGAATAAATCATCAAAATCGCCAAAAAATGCATTGTTATTATTCATACTATTATTTTGTCCTTGTTGATTTTTCAATTCTTGATAACATTGTTGACATAATGAAATTTCACGATCTTGCCCATTTACATTTGTATAAAGATGAATAGAGGCAGGACGTTCATGACAGTTATCACATAGCATTAATATTTCCGCCTTTCTTATAATATTCAGGCTATATTTTTATTTTAGCACTCTTAATATGTGAGTGCTAACTTGCTAATATCATAGTACGGATACTTACTAATTGCAAGTGGTAAACCCAGATTTTTATAGAAAATTGATATAATATGAAAAAGAATAGATTTTTATAAAAATATAGAAACTTTAAGGAGAAAAAATATAAGAAATGGATTATAAAGAAATATTAGATAAACTCATAAGCGGTGAATTGAAAGAATATAGGGTTAGTCCCAAAGATGCTTTTCAATTCCAATTGGCTCTTAGAAGCTATGGGAAGAGACAGAGTATAACTGGGATTGCTCAAAGAGGTGGGGATATAATTTATACCTTATCTGATAATGAAAATTAAGTACTTTATAATGTAAACATTTACATTTGTGTTGTTTTCATTTAGAAAACATGATAACCTAATAAACGAGTGGGTATAAAACTCCCGATTATTTTTGATTTTAAAGGAGATAATTTAAAATGGAAAAACGCGAATTTCATATTATTGCTGAAACTGGTATTCATGCTCGTCCAGCTACTTTGTTGGTACAAGCTGCTTCTAAGTTTAACTCAGATATTAACTTGGAATACAATGGTAAATCAGTAAACTTGAAGTCAATCATGGGTGTTATGTCTTTAGGTGTTGGCCAAGGTGCAGATGTAACTATTACTGCTGATGGTGACGACGCTAAAGAAGCAATTGAAGCTATTGCTGACACTATGAAAAAGGAAGGTTTAGCTGAATAATGTCGAAAACTTTAAAGGGAATTGCAGCCAGTGATGGTATTGCAGTTGCACCAGCCTACCTTTTGGTAGAACCTGACCTTTCGTTTTCTAAAACCTCAGTTAGCGATGTTGATGCTGAAGTAGCTCGCTTTAAAAAAGTTGTTGAAGAATCAACTAAAGAACTTGAAAAAGTTCGTGATAAAGCTAAGGAAAGTTTAGGAGCAGAAGAAGCACAAGTTTTTGATGCTCACCTTCTATTCTTAAGCGACCCAGAATTTACTGGGGCCATTGAAAAAGAAATCAAAGATCAAAAAATTAATGCTGAAGCTGCATTAGATGAAACTGCTCAAAAATTTATTACTATTTTTGAAGGCATGACTGACAATGCATATATGCAAGAACGTGCAGCTGACGTACGCGATGTTTCAAAGCGTCTTATGGCACATCTTCTTGGTAAGAAATTACCAGATCCTGCAGCTATTGACCATGAAGTTGTAGTAGTAGCCTACGATTTAACACCAAGTGATACAGCTCAACTTAACAAGAAGTACGTTAAGGGATTTGTAACTGATGTTGGTGGTAGAACTGCTCACTCAGCAATCATGGCTCGTTCATTGGAAATTCCAGCTGTTGTTGGTACTGAAACTATTACTAAAGATGTTAAAGATGGCGATATGCTTATTGCCGATGGTTTAGACGGCGATGCGATCATTAATCCAACTGATGCTCAAATCGAAGAATACACTAAGAAGGGTGAAGCCTTCGCTAAGCAAAAGGAAGAATGGAAGAAGCTAAAGAATGAACCATCTGTAACTGCAAATGGCAAGAAGTTCATTATCGCTGCTAATATTGGTACTCCTAATGATATGAAGGGTGTAAAAGAAAACGGTGCTGAAACAATTGGTTTGTACAGAACTGAATTCTTATACATGGATTCAAAGGACTTCCCATCTGAAGAAGCTCAATTTGATGCTTACAAGAAAGTTATCGAAGACATGGATGGTAAGCAAACTATCATTAGAACTTGTGATATTGGTGGAGACAAGCACTTAGACTACTGGGATCTTCCAGAAGAAATGAACCCATTCTTAGGTGTTCGTGCTATCCGTCTTTCAATGCAATACAAGGATATCTTTAGAACTCAATTAAGAGCTTTACTTCGTGCATCTGCATATGGTCCATTAGGAATTATGTTCCCAATGATTGGTACTTTGGCAGAATTACGTGAAGCAAAGCAAATCTTAGCTGAAGAAAAAGATAAACTTGCCAAAGAAGGCGTTAAGATCGGTGACGACTTACAAGTTGGTATGATGATCGAAGTTCCAGCTGCTGCTGTATTAGCTGATCAATTTGCTAAAGAAGTTGATTTCTTCTCAATTGGAACTAACGACTTAATCCAATACACTATGGCTGCTGATCGTGGTAATGATAACGTTTCTTATCTTTACCAACCATACAACCCATCTGTTTTACGTTTGATTAAGCATACTATTGATGGTGCTCATGAAAACGGTATTTGGTGTGGTATGTGTGGTGAAGCTGCTGGTGATGACATTATGTTCCCAATCCTTTTGTCAATGGGACTTGATGAATATTCAATGAGTGCAACTTCAATCTTACGTATCAGAAGTTTGATGAAGAAGATCAATACTGACGATATTAAAGAATTAGCAAATAAAGCTTGTTTTGTTTCAGAAACTGCTGATGAAAACAAGAAATTAGTTGAAGAAACTATGAAGAAACTTAATATTCTTGATTAGAAAAAAGAGTACTAAAAGTACTCTTTTTTTGTTAGAACTTCACACAAACTTCAATATTTGTTGCTAAAGTATATTATGTAAGCTAATAAAAGAAATATGATTACAACTTATAAAAGACAAGTATTTGTGATACAATGTCTTATGTAAGTGAAACAGTAGTTATTTTTCTACACGCAAAGGAGTGTGGAGTTAAGTGTTAAATTTATATACATCACCAAGTTGTACTTCATGTCGTAAAGCTAAAGCATGGTTGAAGGAACACGATATTTCATTTAAGGAAAGAAATATTTTCGCCAATCCACTAAATAAAGAGGAAATCATGCAAGTTTTACGAATGACTGAAAACGGCACAGAAGAAATTATTTCTACTCGTTCTCGTACTTTCCAAAACTTAAAGATTAATTTAGATGATTTATCAATTGATCAACTAATTGATCTTGTTGAAAAGAATCCTAGCCTATTAAGACGGCCAATCATTATGGATGACAGACGTTTACAGGTAGGCTACAACGAAGATGAAATTAGAAGATTTCTTCCTCGTAAAGTTCGTCGCTTAGAACTTGAAGAGATCCAAGCAATGACTGCTGATTTGTAATTAAAAATTGTAAAAACGTTAGCTTTTTTAAGCTAGCGTTTTTATATGAGTAGGAAAATAGGTTACAATGTATTAAAGATAGAGACTTCGAGGTGATAATAAGTGGAAGTACACAGAATAAGTGAAAATACCATTCGTGTAACAATGGACGCAGATGAACTTAAAGAACGCGGAATAACAATGCTCGACTTGTTAGGAAACAAAAGTCAAATTCAACATTTCTTCTATCAAATTTTAAGTGAAGTCGACACAGATCATACTTTTGCTAAAGGAGATCCCGTTACGTTTCAGGTTATGCCAAGTAGTTCTGGATTAGAATTACTTATTTCAAAAGTACCTGATAGTGATGATGATAGTAGTAACAATCCGAATGATCAATTACGAGATCTTTTAAAGGGACTAGGAGCTGGCGAAGATGACGATCAACGCAAAACTGAAATTAATGATGATCATGAAAAATTAGTCAGTGATAATCGTCGCATCTTTAAGCTGGATAGTATTGATTTAGTTGCAGCCTTAGCCGATGCTTTAAAGGTTGAAGGATTAGCCTCCAGTTTATATACCTATCATCATGAATACTATTTAGATTTAGCCTATTTAGATGATAATTATGTAGAATTGAAACCCGAAGATACTTGGGTAATTGCTAATGAATATGGAACTGGAATGACTGAAAAACAATTCCAAAGAATAAAGAAAAATGCTAAGTGCTTAATTGGCCAAGATGCACTAGGGAATATAAGAGAATATTTCGATTAAAAAAGGGAGATGAAAAAAATCATCTCTCTTTTTTGCGTATATAATATTGGGCGATAAAATGTATGCGGCTATTTTAAATAAAAAATTAGTCTTAGCAATCAACGAAGCAGAACAAGTTAATAACGGTTTTAAGAAATTGAATCAAGATTACTATACTTGTCCGTCTTGTAGAAAACGAATGATTTTGATTATATCAGAAGAAAAACTACCATTTTTTAAACATTTTTATCAAGTAAAAGGAACAGGAGAAAAGGAAGAACATTATCAATCTAAGCAACTTTTATGTACTGCACTAAAAGCAAATGGAATTAATGCAGAAGTTGAGGTTCCTTTATTCGATCAACAATTGAGAGCTGATGTATTAGTAGAAAATAAATTAGCTTTTGAAGTGCAATGCGCACCTTTAAGTGAAAAAGAGTTTAATCATCGTCATAGTTTATATGAAAAATTATCCATAAAAGATATTTGGATTGTTGGTAAAAGGCACTATTTAAAAAATAAAATTAATTGCTCAAAAGAAATCTTTTTAAGGTATAGTTCGCACTGGCACTGGTATTATTTAGAAATTAATCCATTTAGTTGTGTAATTACATTAAAATATAATATTTTGAGGGCTGCACTTAGTTCGGAAATAAGTTATGAGATAAAACAGTTTTCTTTAGATGAGAAAGGAATTGCAAAGTTATTTACTTTTGTTCCAGCTAATAAGCAAAATATAAAATCCTCTTCTATTAAAGATCAAAAAATATATTTGCAGAAACAACTTACCCAGAAAAGTAAATTAGGGTTAGAGGTTGCTTCTTTGTTATACCAATTGCATTCTTCAATAGAAGATATACCTAACGAATTATTTTTAGAATTGAGAGGGCCTAAGGAAAAGAGTCCAATAATAACTTATCTACAAAAAAAGCTAGATGATTCAAAAAATCATCTAGCCTAATTGAATTATAACAAGCGTAAACTATTATCACTACTAGTCTGTTTATCCCCAGCGATTGCAGACTCAATTTCTTCACGATTTGTACAGCCTTCGATCATCATACCAGAATCTCCTCGGTCATCATCGTAGTTAAAAATGATGGTTGTAGGAGTAGTGACAACATTTAAGTCGTCAGCGAGTTTTAAATCTTTATCCATTGAAAGCTTTATGTAGTTTGATTCTCGATTTTTTTTGAAGTTTTTTATTGAAACATCTAAAGAATTTAGAATCTCATCAACGAGCTCTGGAGAATAAGTTTTATTCATATCATTAATCGCATGCTGCAAATTAATGATATATTGTCTAGCCTTTTTATTGCCGACAATTAATTTTAAGGTGTGATAATCTTTAGTGGCGTTGTAAGCACTTTGACTAAAAGTGTTGAAAACTTCGACATTATTTGAAGAAAGATGTCTAGCTTTGATATCGTTACGAATTGTGTTCATCGTAGTCATGGGAATAAAGTGGTAAGAAATATTTTGATTGTAACCACTGACTGCAGCGATTATTTCCTGCTCATTTTGATAACAGTTAATCCCAATTGGATTAACAAAGAAAAATATTTCAAACATTTTGTTATTTCCTCCATCCAAGTTCATGAATACTGTATCAGAAAATGAATGAAATGGAAAAAAATTTGTTTTATTTTTTATGTTCCCAAGCACGTTGTACTTTACTTTGATTAGTATTTTCCTTATTAACTGTAAAATTAAATTGCTTTTCTAATTGAGAAAGTACCTTTTTAATAATATCAGGATCGTCATTTTCAATTTCTAATTCAAAGTCATAGTATCCATCTGGAAATTCTGTTAAATCTAAAGTCAATTCACAGTTTTCTGGACCGTTAGCTAGTATTCTTCGAGTTTGACTCCAGGAAATTAATTTCAAAGAGTGAATTGCTTCATTGGAATAATGCTTTTGGAGGTAATCACCAACATCCCCTCCAAATAAAAAGAAGGTACCTTCATATGAACTTTGAGTCATTTGTTCAGCTTGTGCTACAGATAGTAAATCATTAATTTCAACTCGTTCACTATATTTCTTTTCCTTAGGATTAGTTTCTTTAACTTTAATAGTTTGTTCTGCATGATCAACAAGAATTCTGATTCTTAAGCTAGCACCACTATTTTTTAAATCAAAGTCTGGTGTATCAAAATAATAATTCTTTTGAATAAAATCAGATTTTGCGGTAAAAGCTGCACGCATTTTCTCATAGGTTTCTTTATCTAGTAGAGTTTTTGATTCGATTTCTAAATTTTTACTCATAATTTTATCCTTTCACTAGTTAATGTTATCCCTCTATATGGTAGAATAATTTTGTTTGAAACGGAAAGGATTTATACATGAAAGATTGGGATTTATTTTTATGGCCTTATCAACAGGCTGTTTCTGAATTAAAAGTTAAATTTCGATCACTTAGACAAAGTTTTTTAAACAAGGGTGAGCATTCGCCGATTGAATTCGTGGTCGGACGCGTTAAAACAGTTGATTCAATTAAAGAGAAAATGACACGGCGTGTTATTGCCCCTGAGGTCATTGAAAATGATATGCAAGATATTGCTGGTATTAGAATTATGTGTCAATTTGTCGATGATATTTATCGAGTAGTTGATCTAATTCATGAACGGCAAGATATGCAGGTAGTTGAGGAAAGAGACTATATTCAAAATGCTAAACCATCAGGATATCGATCCTATCACATGGTAATTGAATATTCAGTTTTTTTACCTGATGGACCAAAGAAAATAATTGCTGAAATTCAAATTCGTACCTTAGCAATGAATTTCTGGGCAACAGTAGAACACACACTGAACTATAAATATCAGGGGAAGTACCCAGAAGATATTTCTAAGCGACTTAAGACAACAGCTGAAGCTGCTTATAAGTTAGATGAAGAAATGTCATCAATTAAAGATGAAGTGCAGGAAGCACAGAGAATTTTTACTAAATCTAAAGGAAAAGAGCAATAATGAAAGTCGCACTCGTTTATAATAATAAAGTTGAAACCTTAGCAGTAGTTAAAGCATTAGAAAAATTACTAGATGCTAGAAAAATTGAGATTGATCCTGAAAATCCTGACGTAGTAATTACTGTTGGAGGAGATGGAACATTAATTTCCGGATTTCATAAATACCAAAATCTAGTTGATAAAATTCGATTCATCGGTGTTCATACTGGGCACTTAGGTTTTTATACTGATTGGCGTAATTTTGAAATTAACAAAATGGTAGATAATTTGACTAAGAAGCAACCATCTTCTGCTTCCTATCCACTATTGGAATTGATCATTACTACTGGAGCAGGTGAAAAGAAAAAGTTGCTTGCATTAAATGAGGCAACTATTAAACGAGTTTCTAAGACTTTAAAGGCTGATGTTTACATCCGAGACCAGTTTTTTGAAAGTTTTAAGGGGGATGGCTTATGTGTTTCTACCCCTACAGGTTCTACTGCCTATAGTAAGTCATTAGGTGGTGCTGTTATTCATCCACGTTTAAAAGCTTTACAAATGACTGAAATAGCTTCAATTAATAACCGGGTGTTTAGAACGCTCTCATCTCCAATTGTAATTGCACCAGATGAATGGATCACTATTAAGCCAGAAACGGGTAGTGATGATCATTATGTAGTTACATTTGATGGGTATGAATTTAATCACAAACATATTAAAAAAATTGAGTACCGTATTTCTCAACATGTTATTCGCTTTGATAAGTATCAACATACTCATTTTTGGAATCGTGTAGAGGATGCCTTTATCGGCCAACCTAAAGATAAACAATAATGCAATATTTTAAATTAAAATTTGAAAATAAAACACCTCAGAGATTGGGGCGTTTTTTGTTAAGAAATGGTTTTTCTAAACGTGCTTTGACTAATAGCCAACATCATGGTGGGATGATTTTAGTAAATCATCACCGACGGTATACTAGCTACTTGCTGCATGCTGGAGATGAAGTGATTTTTATTTTAGGAGAAGAAAAAGAAAATAAATGGTTGAAGCCTTCTTCTAAGAAGCTAAATATCGTTTTTGAACAAAAAGATTATTTAATTATTAATAAAGAGGCCGGAATATTATCAATTCCATCGCGCTATGAAGATAGTGATGCAGTAGTAAATCGGCTACTGCACTATTTTCAACAACAAAAACAAACTGATCTTAAGCCACACGTTATTACAAGACTTGATCGAGATACCTCTGGATTAGTTTTGGTAGGAAAAAACGCAGTTGCGCATGCACGTTTTAGTAAGATGGAAAAGAATGACTTTGTTAAGAAATATCATGCAATTGTGCATGGAAATTTTGAAGAAACACAAAGCCAGGGAATTATTGATGCACCAATTGGTAAAATAGATACTGGAGTCAAGCGCGGAGTAGTAAAGGCTGGCCAGCGGTCAGTCACAAAATATCGCGTTTTAGATCAAGTTAGAGGTGCTAGTTTAGTAGAATTACAGCTTTTAACTGGACGAACTCATCAAATTAGGGTGCATATGCAATATTTAGGGCATCCTTTGTTTGGTGATCCATTGTATGGAATTAAAGATAATTTTAAGCGCCAAGCATTAAATTGTTTTTATCTTGAATTTGATGATCCTTTTTCAGAAAAAAGACAAAAAATTGAAATATCAGATCCTACTGATATGGAAACATTATGGAATAACATGATAAGTAATAAATTATAATATAACAGCTAAATTGATTGACTATTGTAACCGCTTTACATAGAATTGTATATAAGAAGTGTTAATACTATTCGAATATAGAAAAGAGGATCACTTGTATGTACTATTCAAAAGGAAATTATGAAGCTTTTGCGGATACGAAAAAGCCTGCTGATGTAGACAAGAAGTCGGCTTACATAATTGGTAGTGGCTTAGCGGGCCTTTCAGCAGCATTCTTTTTGGTTCGAGATGCTAAGATGTCTGGTGATAAAATTCATATTTTAGAAGAATTGGATGTTGCAGGAGGATCTCTAGATGGGACTAATCGTCCTAATGCTGGTTTTGTCGTTCGGGGTGGTAGAGAAATGGAAGACCACTTTGAATGTATGTGGGACATGTATCGATCAGTTCCTTCATTGCGAATACCAGGTGCTTCTTACTTAGATGAATATTATTGGCTCGATAAAGAAGATCCGAACTCCTCGAATTGTCGGTTGATTCATAAGCGTGGTAATGAATTGCCAACAGATGGACTATATCAATTGGGTTCGCATGCTAGTGAAATTGTTAAGTTAGTTTTAACACCAGAATCTGAAATTCAAGGAAAAACAATTGAAGAATGGTTTTCACCTGAATTTTTTGAAACTAATTTTTGGACTTATTGGTCAACGATGTTTGCCTTTGAAAAATGGCATTCTTTAGCAGAAATGAGACGCTATTGCATGCGCTTCATTCACCATATTGATGGATTACCTGACTTTACTGCCTTGAAGTTTAACAAATATGATCAATATGATTCTATGGTGAAGCCACTACTTAAATACCTAAAAGATCATGGTGTTAAGTTTGAATATGGTGTTCAAGTAGAAAATGTATTAGTTGACCATGAAGGAAATGAAAAAGTTGCTAAAAAGATTGTGATGAAGAAAGACGGTAAGCAAGAAGATGTTGATTTAACTGAAGATGACATTGTCTTTGTAACTAATGGATCAATTACTGAAAGCTCTACTTATGGGAACCAAACTACGCCTGCGCCAATTACTCATGCTAAGGGTGGATCTTGGAAGCTATGGGAAAACTTAGCTAAACAAGATCCGGCATTTGGTCACCCTGATGTCTTTAGTGAAAACTTACCTGAAAAATCATGGTTTGTTTCTGCAACTACAACATTAAAGAATAAAAAAGTGGCTCCTTACTTTGAAAGATTGACTAAACGTAGTTTGTATGATGGAAAAGTAAATACTGGTGGAATTATTACGGTTACAGATTCAAATTGGGGTCTAAGTTTTACTATTCACCGTCAACCTCATTTTCCAACTCAAAAGCCAAATGAAATTGTAGTCTGGATCTATGCTTTGTATTCAGATACTGAGGGGAATTATATTAAGAAAAAGGTAGTCGACTGTACTGGACAAGAAATTGCTGAAGAAATGCTTTATCATTTGGGTGTGCCAGAAAGTGAAATTAAAGAATTGTCTTCAGAAGAAAATATGAACACTGTTCCGGTATATATGCCTTATATTACTAGTTACTTCATGCCTCGTCATGATGGGGACCGGCCAGCTGTTGTACCAGAAGGATCAAAAAATTTGGCATTTATTGGTAACTTTGCTGAAAGTCCCACTAGAGATACTGTGTTTACGACAGAATATTCAGTTAGAACAGCTATGGAATCTGTTTATACACTACTTAATGTAGATCGAGGAGTTCCAGAAGTTTGGAGTTCTGTTTATGATATCCGGGAATTACTTCGTGCTATGTATTACATGTCTGATAAAAAGAAGTTAGTAGACCAAGAAATCCCATTACCAGAAAAGTTAGCTGTAAAAGCTGGTATGAAAAAGATTAAGGGAACATGGATTGAAGAGTTGCTTGAAGAAGCAAATCTAATTTAAAGATGTAACAATTTATTTGAATGAGAATTAACAAAAAAAGATTATGGCTTGTTTTAAACCATAATCTTTTATTTTGTCTTCTGTGTTGCTTGCTTGAACATAGAGATTAACGTTTTTCTAAGCAAGGGATCATGAGCGTAAAGATAGGTTCCTTTGATTCCCCGCTTAAATAAAACATTTAAAGAATTAAGAACCATTTCTTCTTCAAGAGTTTTGATTTCATGAGGATCAGAGAGATCTTTTCTCTTTTTAAACATTTCTACATCAGTTATTTTGTCTAAATTAACACGAATTTTGTTTTTACCCGGGATTTGACTAATGGGAGGTCCGATAATAATACCAGCATAGTTTAAATCAAATCCCTGACAAGTATATATTGAGCCTACCTCATCAATTGTTTTTGGTATTTCAGCCCAAGGAGTGGCAGTGTAATTATATTGGTCCCATGGCATTTTGAATTTCCCTTCTTGGATGTAATGTTTGCCTCCATCTAAGGTCGAAGGATAGCCAGATGTAGAGAGAATTCTACTTAATCCTACTTCACAGTTCCGCTTAACGATTTCCTCTCGCATTTTTTCAGCATCATCGAAAATACGAAAATCATAGTTGCTGTTAACATTTTGAGGGATAGGATCGATGATTTTATGTTTAGTAAATGAATTAAACCAAGTAAGTAACTCAGAAGGAGCGGTCATCCTAAATTGATGTTTTAAATGATATTTTTGATGGGGATAGGGAGCGATAATTTTTTCTAGGCGATCTTTAGTCCAAAGAGTTTTCATTTTTAGTACTTGATATGGGTCAAATACTAAAATCACTACCTTGCTTCTTTTAATAATTTCAGTTAACTGATTTTCATGATAAAAATTATTGTAATGATCTGGCTTAGAAAGAAGTAAGTGAGCTTCGTCGATTACCACAATATCAGCATGTTCATTTTTCTTATCTAATTGATTAATAAAAGTAGTTGGTCTTTGAAAATTTTTCTTTAAGAGTTTAGGTAAAGTTCCGGCAATTTGACGATAAACTTTTAAAATCTCTGGATGATTAACAAGAAAGTAATTGCTGGTTTGGTAAATACTACTAGTTTTATCATGGCATAATTTTTGTATTTGGTAAAACAGGGAAGAGAGAACAACGCTTTTTCCTGTACCAGCCTCGCCATAGATGGTGAAAACAGCGGGAAAGTTTTGATTAATGTATTGTTTAGTAAAAGAAATAATCTGAGTAATTAGATCTTGTTGTTCTACTGTTAATTTTTTGAAAGGTGAAAGTTTATCAGCTGCATTATTTTGCATCGTGTATATCCTTTTTCCAATAAATAAAGAAAAGCCATGAATATTCATGGCTTAATTTATAGAATGAGCTTAATATTCTTCAAATAATACGCGTGTAGCTTCAGGAACAGAAATATCTTTTTGAATTGGAGTTAGACTACCAGTTTCAGAGTTTCGACGGTAAAGAGTTGCATTATTAGTATTTTGATTAGCTACAACTAGGTACTTTTCTGTCTTATCCCAGTTAAAATCACGTGGGAAGGAACCAAAGACAGAAATTCTTTGAGCTAATTCTAGTTTTCCATCATCTAAAACTTTAAAGACAGCGATTGAATCATGACCACGATTAGAAATATAAACAAATTTTCCATCTTTAGAAATTCTAATTGCAGCAGCCCCATTATGATCAGTAAAATCATCAGGGATAGTCTTATATGTTGCTATATCCTCAACTTCCCAAGTATCTTCATTTAAACGGGCAACATTAACCTGACTAGATAATTCACCAACAATGTACATAGTTTTACCGTCTGGTGAAAAGGTAATGTGTCGAGTACCAAAGCCCTTTTCCATTTGATAGCGTGCTAGGTGTTTTAATTTGTTGTCATCTAACTTATAAAAATCAACAGCATCAATTCCTAAATCACATGAAACTAAATTACCAGCAGGAGTCTCATCGAAGAAATGTGGGTGAGCCTGATCTTGTTCTACTCTTGGTCCATGACCCTCATGCTTGTCGTTAGTAATGAAGGTTAATTTTCCATTTTTGTCGTAAGAAAACACACTAACAGTTGCTAAGTGATAATTTGCAGTGAAAACTAAATTCTTTTGTGGATCAACACTGATGTAGCAAGGAGCTGCTCCTTTGTGAAAATAGGTATCTAATTTTTCAGCTTCACCATTTTTAATTCTATAGGTAGCAATTCCGCTCTGGTCGCCTTTTTGGATGATAGTAAACAATAAATCACCAACTAATTGGAAATATGTTGGTCTTTCAACTTCAACAGTATTTTTAATATTAGTTAGTTTAATATCAGTTCCATCATTTTCAACATTAGCGGTATAAATGCCTTTTGAGTCATGGCTCGTATAGCCACCAAACCAAACTTTCATAATTTTTATGTTAGCCTCCTGATAAAAACTTTCCATAACATATTTATTTTCTACCTTTTAGTAAGAATAGGCAATCGTAATTAAGTGTTATTGGATAAATAAGTTGATATGGTAAAATTTAATAAAGAGGTTGATAAAAATGAAATGGAATTCTACAATTACTGCTATTGGTTCGGAAGCATTAGATCCAGCAGATAACATCGTAATTTTATTTGATAATAAAGCTACTGATAAGTTGCGGGATGTTGCTGTATTGCAAGAGTTCGATCCAGCAACGCCAGTAGAAAAATTTGTCTTTAAAAAAGACGATTCTATCACAATTGATGGCGCTACGTATCTAGCTCTATATGTTGGTCCAATGGTTCAAATGAATATGCAAGCTATTGGTCATGCTACTTTAGTATTTACTAATGAAGTTCCGAAAAAGCCAATGACTAATGCTATCTATTTAGAAAAAGATTCTAAAGAAAAAATGCCTGAATTTAAGGTAGGCGACTGGATTACCTATGAACATAGATAAGAGGGGAAGCTATGGATGTAAAAAAACATCGTCAGAAGAGTAATTTTTTTGTTAAGTGGTTTTTGAATAACCGTTTTAGCATAGCCTTACTTAATATTTTATTGTTCTTCTTGATTATTTTGGTATTTAACCAAATTTCTTTTGTGTTAAATCCTTTTTGGACATTTTTTAATGCAATTTTTCCACCAATTTTAGTTGCATCAATTCAATACTATTTAATGGATCCAGTAGTTGACTGGATGGAGAAAAAATTAAAAGTTCCCAGAATAATTACGATTATTCTACTATTTGTTATTGTTGTAGGAGGATTGATTTGGATCATTAATACTTTGATCCCTATTATTCAGCATCAAACTGATTCCCTAGTAAAGAATTGGCCAACTTATTGGAAAGATGCACAAAAAGGTTTTGAAAAAATGATTCGCGATCCACGCTTAAATGGAGTTCGCGGAGGAATTAATCAAGCTGTTTCTGATGCACAAACTAAAATGTTTAAGACAGGTCAAGATAGCTTCAATTTAGCCTTGAGTAATTTGTCATCTGCTGTTAACGTAATTACAATGATTTTTATGACCCTATTAACAGCACCGTTTGTTTTATTCTTTATGCTAAAAGATGGGCATCGTTTGAATCCATATGTGACTAAATTTGCTCCTAAAAAATTACAACCTAGTTTTTCGAGCTTACTTAGTGATATTAATGGAGCAGTTGCTTCCTACATTCGAGGCCAAATTACTGTTGCCTTCTGGGTTGGAGTAATGTTTGCGATAGGTTATTCAGTAATTGGATTGAATTATGGAATTACATTGGCAGTTTTAGCTGGAATTTTAAATATGATTCCATATTTTGGTACATTTATTGCCTTTATTCCCGCAATTATTTTAGGATTAATTAACTCTCCAATGATGTTGATCAAAGTCTTAATAGTTTTTGCTATAGAACAAACACTTGAGGGCCGTGTTATTTCGCCATTAGTAATGGGAAATAGAATGAATATGAATCCTGTTACAACTATTTTGCTATTAATTGGTGCAAGCGCAGTAGCTGGTTTATGGGGAGTTATTTTTGCCATCCCTGTCTATGCCGTAATCAAAATAATTGTAACTAGACTATTCAATTATTATCGTAAGATTTCAAATCTTTATGATGATGCAATCGAAGATAGTGATACTCAAGGCAGTAAAGAGTAAAATTGAAGATAGAATTAAGCGTGGTACTTGCCATATTACAGGTGCTGCGTTTTTTTACAAGAGGAGTTTCTTATGACAAATCACGTTGTACTTTATGAACCATTGATGCCAGCAAATACGGGAAATATTGCTCGTACTTGTGCAGGTACTAATACAGTTTTAGATTTAATCGAACCGCTAGGCTTTCAGATTGATAATAAAAAAATGAAGCGTGCCGGTTTAGATTATTGGGATAAAGTTGATATTCGAATGCATGATGATTTAGAAGCTTTTTTGAATACACTTGGTCCAAATGATGAAATGTACTTAATTTCAAAGTTTTCTTCGAAAAATTATGCTCAAGTCGACTATACCGATCCTAATAAAGATTATTATTTTGTTTTTGGTAAGGAGACAACAGGCTTGCCAGAAACTTTTATGAGAGAATATTATGACCGGAATCTTAGAATTCCAATGTCCGATAATATTCGTTGTTATAATTTATCAAATTCAGTTGCTATGGTTCTGTTAGAAGCTTTAAGACAACAAGGTTTTCCAAATATGGAAAAGAGCCATCACTATGAAAATGATAAGTTAAAGGATAATTACAATCGTCCAGAACGTTATGAAAGAAATTTAGGAGATAATTAAGATGGATTTTAAAAATATGACTCCAATCGTAGTTCGTTCTTTCCACTACGATTTAAATGATGAACAAATGGTAAAAAATGAAGTTAATGTTTCATTAAGACAGGTCTACCAAGATTTAGAAGACGGCAGTCAAGATGAAGGCAAGAACGGTAAATATTTTGAAATTGCTGTTCCTTTTGAAGTAGCACCTTCTCCAGGAGACTTTACAGTTAGTGGGGTAATTACTAGAGTAGTTCAATTTGTTGATTATTTTGGGGATGGTTCAGATTTAGAACCGTCAGATTATCAACTACTTTCTAGACCTTTAGTTGAAGAAATCGAAACTTTGACTTATGAAATTACCCAATTAACTTTAGACCACCCAGTTAACCTTAGTTTTAAGTCGAATTTTAACGAGTTAAATAAGAATAATCAAAAAGATAAAGATGATAAATAAAAAGATTGAGAAGGTGTCTTGATGGCTAAAAAGCGAAAACGCAGGGCAACAAAAAAGAAAAAAACAACTACTAAAAAGAAAAAGCAAAGTATGGACTGGGTTATTACTGGAATAGTACTTGTTTTAGTAGCAGTTTTAAGTTGCGTTCATTTCGGTTTATTTAGTCAACAACTAATTAATTTAATTCGATTTTTTGTTGGTGATAGCCACTATTTAGCTAGCATTATTCTTGGTTTGTTTGGCCTAGTGATGGTTATTTATAATCAACCCCCGCATTTTAGCTTGAAGCGTGGGAGCGGGTTAGGTGTATTTTACTTGGGCTTACTCCTTTGGGAAAGTTCTCGCGTTTTTAATCAAATGATGATTCACCAGGGATTTGTAAATGCTTTTTTGACATCAATTGGTGAAGAATTTTCCCGGGCCCAGATTACGACTAAAGTTGGTGGAGGCTTTATTGGAAGCATGTTTTATCAACTTGTTTTTCCAATTTTAGGGACCATAGGATCTGAAGTAATCTCTTTGTTAATGATGCTAATCGGCATTTTAATGATTTGTAACGTAAAATTTGCTACGTTGCTGTCCGGTTTCCAAAAAGGCTCACAATTAGTAATTGAGAAGAATAAAGATGCTGGAGAGGCTTTAAAAAGTAAATACAGCGATTTAGTTGAAAAACATGAACAAAATAAGCAAGAAAAATTAAATAATCGAGAAAAACTAACTGATCCTTTAGATAATCATGACGATATTTTTCCAAGTATGGCGGATTTTAATAATGAACCGGTGTCTTCTAATAAAGTTAAGGAAGAAAGTAGACCCGAGTTTGAACCACCAATTGAAATCTCGCAAGAAAGTACCCCGGTATCAACAGAAGTTGAGGATAAGGTTATAGACGATTTGCCAGCTTCACATTCTTACGCTGAAGAAGACCAAAAGATGAAACAAGAGCTTCAAGATATTGATCATGGGGATTTGGAGACAAAACAAACTACTCAGTCAAAGAACCCTAACTATAAAAAACCACCAATTAATCTATTGTCACCTATAAAAAATGTAGATCAGAGTCAAGACAAGGCTCTAATTCAGAAAAATACAGAAGTTTTAGAGTCAACTTTTAAGAGTTTTGGCGTGCATGTTATCGTAAAAAAAGCTGTATTAGGTCCAACAGTCACTCGGTATGAAGTCCAGCCAGCAGTTGGGGTGAAAGTAAGTAAAATTGTAAACTTAGCTGACGATCTTGCTTTGGCTTTAGCTGCAAAAGATATCCGTATTGAAGCCCCAATTCCAGGTAAACCATTAATTGGTATTGAAGTACCTAATCGAACTACTTCTGCCGTTTCATTTAAAGATGTTATGGCTCATCAAGATGCAAAATCAAAAGAGATTTCGCTTGATGTACCATTAGGTAAAGATGTTGAGGGAAAAGTAATTTCAGCAGATTTACGGAAGATGCCACACTTGTTAATTGCAGGATCTACTGGATCTGGTAAGTCCGTTGCAATTAATACAATTATTACTAGTGTCTTGATGAAGGCTTACCCTGAGGATGTAAAATTAGTACTAATTGATCCAAAAATGGTTGAACTTTCTGTATATAATGGGATTCCTCATTTGTTAATTCCTGTTGTGACAGATGCAAAATTAGCAACGAATGCCTTACGTAAGACTGTTAAAGAAATGGAAAGACGCTACCAACTTTTTGCTGCTGGAGGCGTTCGGAATATTACTGAATACAATCAAAAAGTAGCTGAAAATAATGCCGATAAAAATAATTCAGTAATGGAAAAGTTGCCGTATATTGTAGTGATCGTTGATGAGTTAAGTGATTTAATGATGGTTGCCGGACATGATGTAGAAGATGCAATTGTTCGTTTAGCTCAGATGGCGCGAGCAGCAGGTATTCACATGATTTTAGCAACTCAAAGACCTAGTGTTGATGTCATCACTGGGTTAATTAAGGCAAATGTTCCTTCAAGAATCTCCTTTGCTGTTTCTAGTGGAGTAGATTCGCGAACTATTTTAGATCAAGTTGGTGCTGAAAAACTTCTAGGACGCGGAGATATGCTCTTCTTGCCAATTGGTGCTGCTAAACCTGAACGGGTTCAGGGAGCGTATATCTCTGTAACTGAGGTGGAAAAAATAGTATCCTGGGTAAAGGACCAACAAGAGGCAGTCTATAACGAAGATATGATTCCTTCGAAAAATGATTCTGAAGGCCAAGCTGAGAACGAAGATGAGCCTGAAGATGAATTTTATGATCAGGCAGTAGCCTTAGTGAGAAAGCAACAATCAGCAAGTGTGTCGATGCTCCAACGCCGATTTAGGATTGGCTATAATAGAGCTGCAAGAATTGTAGACGAAATGGAAGCCAAAGGAATTGTGGGACCATCAGAGGGATCAAAACCTAGACAAGTGCTTATTCCACCAGAAAAGGATGATGACCAGTAATTATGACAAATATTAGAATTGACCATAATTTAAAATTTAAAACAGCCACGTTGGGCTGTTTTTTACGTTTACCTTTAGATAAAAAAACACTGGCATTGGCGAATATCTTAGCATGTATGCAAAGCAATGCCAGTAAAGAATTTCCGGGCATAAACTTACAGGCAAAAACTTTTTCTAACCTTTATAATGCGAGTTTGCAAGTTTTCCCTGAAGTATTTGGAAATCAAATCGTCGTTTTTTACACTATAAATTTCGTTGAACCACGTGAAATCTTAGATCCTGACTATAATTATGAAGTAATAATGGATGCTTTCTTTAAGGTGATAAAAGAACCCCTTTTTGATGATCAATTACTAGAATTAGCAAAAAGGCAACTCGAGCAAGAAAGAAAACAATATTATGAACTGCCAGCAAATGTTTCTTTAAGTGGATTTTTTAATACTTGGTACCGAAATATGCCTAGTTACCAAGATAGTGTTTTTGGGGATGAAAAGACACTCAAAAACACTAGTTTAGAAGAAATTAAGTCATTTTTTAATACGTTAAAAAATGCTCCCGCTTTTTGCTTAGGGCAAGCACAAGATCCTGATAGCTTAACTGATTTAGTTCAAGCACAACTTGATTGGCCCGGTTATTTTGATGATTTTGTAGTTTCTACTTTGTCGCTTCCTGCAGAAGAAAATCCAATTGAAAGAGAAATACAATTTAAGAGTGAACAAGCCCAGCTTCTAATTGGGTATGGTTATGATCAATCTCTTCCAGTATATTTAAAACAATTTGGTGGGTTATTTTTAGGAGAGTATCTTGCTGGGGATGAATCCTCGAAGCTATTTACTGAAGTTAGAAAAAAACTAGGAGCGACATATGCAATTGATGCTACTAATTATCTCAATAATTCGCTATTTTTGATTAGTACAGGGATTTCTAAAGATAAGATAGCAGCTGCTTCTAGAGCGATTAAAATGGGTGTAAAGGCAGTGCAGGATGGAAAAGTAGATGAGGGGATTTTCTCTAAGGCCAAATCTGCCTTAAAGCGTAACTACCAAATTAGTACTGATCGCCAAGATTTAATTTTGATTCAAATGTTAGCCAATGCTCTAAGAGGGCATGATTATACTTTTGCACAGAGAATTACTGAGGTGGATCACTTTAAGATAGATAAATTAGTTGAATTCAGCCAAAAATTATACTTTAACGAAAGCTATTGTTTAAAATGAAAAAATTAGATGTAACAACTAGAGAATACAAGTCTGGATTTCGTGCAAAAGTAATTAGGAGACCACTTTTTGCGCAAAAATTTATGGGAATAATTGTAGATTTTGGAGGCAGTGACCCTCAAAATTTATGTGGTGGAGCACATTTTTTAGAACATAAGTTATTTACTAAAAAAGATGGTGACATTTCACAACGTTTTGAAGAACTTGGAGCTTCTACGAATGCGTTTACTACATATAATGAAACGATGTTTTATGCGAGCTTTACTGAACATTGGCGTCAGGTTTTACCATTAATTTTTGAATTAGTCGGAACAACACATTTTAACAAAAGCAATGTTGCTAAAGAATCAAAAATTATTGCTCAAGAATTAGCAATGTGCCAAGATGATCCTAACTGGCAAGTAAATTATGAGCTAATGCAAATGATGTTTCCAAAAACAAATTTGGCAGAAGATTTAACCGGTACAAAATCTAGTTTGAAAAAAATGACGCCAGAAATTTTACAAGAAATTTATGACAATAACTATGTTAGTTGTCGGATGGAATTTGTTGCTTGTGGTGGATTCAGTGAAAACCAAACTAAAGAAATTTTACGTGAGGTAGGGAAACTTGAGAGTAAATATTTAATTTCTAAAAAAGTTGCACCTAAAAAATTATCCATTGTAAATTCTCAAAAAGAGCATAATAAAATTATTGAGTCTGATTTAATTACTTCTAGGGTTGGTATAGGAATAAAACTACCTGACTTTAAAAAAGTAGGTTTGGAAAATAATACAGCACAAAGTATCTTTGAGATGATGCTCCAGGCAAAGCTAGGAGTGACTAGTCCTTGGTTTGAAAAGATGCAAAAACAAGGTATTTTAAATTCACCGATGGAACTACAGGTTTCATATACGACTGCGGGTAATTTTGCTACAATTATCGGCGCTTCAAGTAAACCGGATTTGTTTTTAAAGAATATTAAGAGCCAACTCTTGGAAGTTCCAGTCACGGAAGAGTCGTTCGTATTTCAAAAGAAGGAAGCATTGGCACAGACTATTAGAGAATTTGATGATCTTAGTACAATTGCTATTGAAGAAGCAGAATATGGACTTGAAAATGCCAATTTTAATTCGGCAGCTCAAGCAATTCAATCTTTAAGTTTTAATGAATTTTATACAGCTGTTGAAAATATATTGGATAAAAGTGATATATTTACTACAACTTTAAAAGGTAAAGAGGAAGCTAACTAAATGAAGCGTGCAATAATTTTCGGAGCAACTGGTGGAATAGGCAGAGCTATTGCAGAAAATATGGCTGCAAATGGCTGGTCTTTATATATTCATTACAATCATAACCAACAAGAAGCCGGTAAAATGGTACAGGAATTCATTGAAAACTATCCAGACCAAGAATTTTTTTCATTAAAATTAAATTTTTTGGCTGAAGATGATGTGATAAAAAAAATAGTATCAAACCTCTTACCAATAAATGCTGTGATTTTTACACAAGGAATTACTAATTATCAGTTTCTTGGAAGTCAAAAATTAGATGAAATTGAGAAGATTATTCAAATTAATTTATTAGCTCCGATAAAGATAACTTCCCTTTTAGAATCCCAGCTTTTAAAGCAGGCACATGGCCGAATAATATTTATTGGATCTGTGTATGGAGGACAAGCAAGTGCGCTAGAAAGTGTATATAGCGCCAGTAAAGGTGGATTATCAAGCTTTGTACAAGGGTATGCACGTGAGGTGGCATCGGCTAATTTAACTGTAAATGTAATTGCTCCTGGAGCAGTTGATACTCCTATGAATGCAATTTTTGATGATGAAACTTTAAACGAAGTTAAAAATGAAATTCCTGCAGGAAGATTAGCAGATCCAAAAGATATATCTTTTTGGGTAGAAAATTTACTTGATGAACGTTCAGACTATTTAACTGGACAAACTATTTATGTCGATGGTGGCTGGCTTGTTTAATGGTTGATTAGTTTGGTATACTCATATTTGAATTATTGCAAAAAGTTGAGAGGATATTATGGCAGATATTGGAGATAAATTACGCAGTGCTCGTAAGGCAAAGGGCATGTCAATTGAAGATGTAGAAAAAATAACTAAGATTCAACGTCGGTATCTTACAGCAATTGAAAATGATGATTTTGATCAATTACCTGGAGATTTTTACGTTAGAGCCTTTATTAGACAATTTGCTGATGTTGTTGGTCTTAACGGCAAGGAATTGTTAGCAGATTATAAATCTGAAGTACCTGAAGCAAAACCAGAAGAATATGTTGAAAATTCAATCGACAATAAGAGCGAAAGAATTAAAGAGACAACTAATAGCCGTAAAGGACTATGGCGTAACTATTTACCTCAAATTGCAACAGTAGTTGGTATTGTTCTATTAATTCTAGTAGTTTATATTGTTTATACTCGCTTCTTTACTGGAACTAATCAACAGTCAGCAAATCAAGCTGAGAATGTGACAGTTTCTTCTCATATCCAATCTTCCAAATCTAAAACTTCATCAAAGAAGAAATCAACTTCAAAAACTACAACCTCAGAAGTTAAAATTTCTAGTTTAGGTAATAATAGTTACCGTGTTAGTGGATTGAAGAATGATCGAACTTTAACCTTGGGTACTACTAAGAATGATGTTTGGGCACAAATTTTAGTGAACGGTTCTTCTGTTTGGCAAGGAACTTTGAAAGCTAATGAGAAACATTCAGTTCAATTACCAGAAAATGTAAACAATGTTTCTGTACAAATGGGGAACAGTGTGTCAACCACTTTGACTTTAGCTGGTAAGAAGGTAAATGCACATAATGCAACTAATCCAGCTTCTCCAATGACAATTAGATTTACGTTTGCTGGACAAAGCAATCAAAGTAGCCAAAGCAGTAGTACTCGTCAAAGTAGCGCAACTACTCAACGTTCAACTAATAATGTAAATACTCAAACACAACAAAACCAACAAAATCAAAATACACAAAATGGCCAAGCTACTCAAAACAATACGCAAAATACGCAGAACACACAAGGTCAAACTAATACTACCCAAAATAATGGAGGTCAAAGTAACCGTTAATGAATTTACCAAATAAATTAACTATGTTTAGAATTTTCATGATTCCAGTTTTTATGCTAGTCTTAATTTTTAATTGGCCAGCAGGCGGTGCAACTTTCCTAGGAGCACATATTTATTGGTCTCATGTGTTAGCAGCTATAATTTTTGCGGTGGCATCAATAACTGATTTTTTGGATGGACATATTGCTCGTTCAAGAAACTTAGTTACTAACTTCGGAAAATTTGCTGATCCATTAGCAGATAAAATGTTAACGATGACAGCTTTTGTATTTTTAATTTCATTAAATTTAGCGCCTGCATGGGTAGTGGCTATTATTGTTTGTCGTGAATTGGCTGTCACTGGTTTACGTTTGATTTTAGCTGAAAATAAGGGACAAGTTTTAGCAGCGAAAATGCCTGGTAAAATTAAAACTACTACTCAAATGCTATCAATTATCTTCTTATTACTTGGCGATGTGTACTACATCGGTACGATTTTATTGTACATTTGCTTAATCTTTACTATTTACTCTGGTTACGATTACTTCAAGCAAAGCGGCGATGTATTTAAAGGTGAAATTTAAGATTAAAAGAAGCAGGGATGCTTCTTTTTTTTGAAAAAAATTAATAAAAAATGCGTAATAAAAAATAGAGAAATATAATATTGAACGCTAGTTCGTATTTTTCTTGCTTTTAGGTAGTCAAACCAAGTATAATTATTATAAATGGAATAAGGAGGAAGAGATTTGGCTAAAGATGATAAAAAGAAGGCTTTAGACATTGCCTTAAAGAAGATTGAAAAAGACTTTGGAAAAGGCGCAGTTATGCGCATGGGTGAAAAAGTAGACACTCAAATTTCCACTATTCCTTCCGGTTCACTAGCTTTAGATGCAGCTCTTGGAGTTGGTGGATATCCCCGCGGACGAATTATTGAAGTATATGGACCAGAAAGTTCCGGTAAAACAACTGTGGCTCTTCATGCTGTGGCAGAAGTTCAAAAGCGTGGAGGAACAGCAGCTTATATTGATGCCGAAAATGCGATGGATCCTGCTTATGCCGAAGCATTAGGTGTTGATATTGATTCCTTAATTTTATCTCAACCAAACACTGGTGAAGAAGGTTTACAAATTGCAGATACTCTTATTGCCAGTGGTGCAATTGATATCTTAGTTGTGGATTCTGTGGCAGCCTTAGTGCCACGAGCTGAAATTGATGGTGATATGGGAGATTCACATGTTGGTTTACAAGCTAGATTAATGAGTCAGGCATTACGTAAACTCTCAGGAAATATCTCTAAAACTAAAACTATTGCTGTTTTCATTAACCAAATTCGTGAAAAAGTTGGGGTTATGTTTGGAAATCCAGAAACTACTCCTGGTGGACGCGCTTTGAAGTTTTACTCTACGATTAGACTAGAAGTACGTAGAGCAGAGCAAATTAAGCAAGGATCGGACGTAATTGGTAACCGAGTTAAATTAAAAGTTGTAAAAAATAAAGTTGCGCCTCCATTTAAAGTAGCAGAAGTCGATATCATGTATGGTAAAGGAATTTCTCAAACTGGTGAGTTAATTGATATGGCTGCTGATAAAGATATCATTAAGAAAGCTGGATCATGGTATTCATATGGTGATGATCGTATTGGACAAGGCCGTGAAAATGCTAAGCAATATCTAGAAGAGCATCCTGATGTTTACGAAGAAGTAAAAGAAAAAGTTCGTGAAGCTTATGGAATTGATGCTAAAGCAATTGAAGAGCGGGAAAATCCTGAAAAGGTAAAACAGGACAAGGAAGTACCATTAAACAAAGATACTTCCGATGAGAAAAGCGAAAAAAAATAATCGACAGATACAGTTAAACCTTGGCTTTTAAAGGCCAAGGTTTTTTGTATGATTGACATCACTTCCGGATACTTTTATTATTAATAATGTGTGAAATAATTCTATAAAAAAGGCGATAGTAAAAATATGGTAAATACAATTTTAGTTCCTGTTGCTGTCGCTATTGTTTCTGTCTTAGTTGGAGGTTGCGCTGGCTATAGTATCCGTAAAAATAAATGGGAAACTCAAGCACAGAATGCAGCCCATGATGCAAAACACATCTTGGCGGATGCAGAAAGTAAAGCTAAAGCTGTAAAAGCTGACCTTGCTTCACAAAAAGAAGCAATGAAGAAAGCAGCAGCGGATGCAAAAAAAGAAAAAATTCTGGAAGCACAAGAAGAAATTCATCATTATCGCGAAAGAGTGGATAATGAGCTTAATGAACGACGTCAGGAGGTTTCCAGACAAGAAAATCGCTTACTGCAACGTGAAGATGCTATTGATCACAAAGATAGTTTGTTGGATCAAAAAGATTCACAACTCACACAGAAAGAAAACCAAATTAAAAAATTGCAGGCTCAAGTTTTAGAAAAAGAAAACAGAGCCGATCAATTAGTGACCGAGCGAGAGAAAAAGCTCTATGAAGTTGCAGAGTTGAATCAAGAAGATGCTAAAAAGATCGTTTTAGATAAGCTTTCAGACCAATTGGTTAAGGAAAGAGCAGAAATGATTGAAGAAAGTAATCAACTTGCTAAGGCAAAAGCCGATCATTTTGCTCGTAAAGTAATTGTTGATGCAATTCAAAGTAGTGCAGCCGATACGGTTTCTGAAAAAACTGTTTCAGTTGTTAATTTACCAAGTGATGATATGAAAGGTCGTATCATCGGCCGTGAAGGTAGAAATATTCGTTCATTTGAAGCCTTAACTGGTGTAGATGTAATTATTGATGATACTCCAGATGTAGTGGTCTTAAGTGGCTTTGACCCAATTAGACGTGAAATTGCAAAAAGAGCATTAGAGCGTTTAATTAAAGATGGTCGAATTCATCCAGCACGGATAGAAGAAATGGTTGATCGAGCTCGTAAAGAAGTAAATGATGACATTTACGAAGCTGGTGAAAGTGCCTTAATGGAACTTGGTATTCATAAGATGCATCCAGAATTGGTAAAGATTTTAGGACGCTTAAAGTATCGTACGTCTTATGGACAAAATGTTTTATCTCATTCTATTGAAGTGGGTAAATTAACAGGTGTGATGGCTGCTGAACTTGGTTTAGACGAAAAAATAGCGGTACGCGCAGGATTATTACACGATATTGGGAAGTCAATTGATCATGAAATTGAGGGCTCCCATGTAGAAATTGGTGTTGAACTTGCACGAAAGTATCATGAACCAGATTTGGTTGTGAATGCAATTGCTGCTCACCATGATGATGTTCCTAAGTTATCATTTATTGCAGAATTAGTTGTAGCTGCTGATACAATTTCTTCAGCTCGACCAGGTGCTAGAAGCGAATCTCTAGAAAACTATATTCGTCGACTAGAACAACTAGAAACGATTGCAAAGGGACACATTGGTGTAAAACAAGCATATGCAATTCAAGCAGGCCGTGAGATAAGGGTAATGGTTGAGCCAGATAAGATCTCAGATGCTCGTACTACTATTCTTGCTCATGACATTAGAAATCAAATTGAACAAGATATGGAATATCCTGGTAACATCAAAGTTACTGTTATTCGAGAAAAACGTGCTGTTGCAATAGCTAAATAAAGACGAATCTTAAGATTCGTCTTTTTTGTTTACCGCTTTATTGTGTTTATATTGGGGTGTAGGTATAATGAAAAAAACAAGTTTAAGAAAGTAGATTGTTATGTTTCAAACAATTGTTAAAATATTCTTATTAGTAATTATTACTGCTGCTATAACTCCTTTTATTAGAAAATTAGCTTTTGTATTAGGTGCGGTTGATAATCCAAATGCTCGTCGCATCAATAAAAAGCCTATGCCTACTATTGGTGGATTAGCAATATTTGTAGCTTTTAATATTGGAGAATTTGTCTTATTACGTAAGGACTTTCCGACTCATGAACTTTTTTCAGTATTATTAGCATCCAGTGTTATTATCTTAACTGGTTTGATTGATGATATTTTAGAATTAAAACCTAGACAAAAAATGTTTGGGATTTTTGTTGCATCCCTAGTTGTATATTTTTTAGCTGGAATTAAGGTAAGGGAATTAAGCTTGCCATTTTTAGGCCATATTCAACTAGGTTGGTGGAGTTTCCCTCTTACTATTTTTTGGATTCTTGCCTTAACAAATGCTGTTAATCTTATTGATGGTTTAGATGGCTTAGCAACTGGTGTTACCTTGATTTCTCTGGTAACGATGGGAATTGTTGGTTTCTTCTTTTTAAAGAGTTGGCAACATTATGTTCCAATTATGTGTATTATGTTAGCAGCTTGTTTATTGGGTTTTTTACCTTATAATTTTCATCCTGCGAAGATATTTTTGGGAGATACGGGTGCCTTATATATTGGATTTATGATTTCCGTTCTCTCTTTAAAGGGTTTAAAAAATGTAACTTTTGTGTCATTATTAGTGCCAATCCTTATTTTAGGTGTTCCAATTACTGATACAGTTTATGCCATGATCAGGCGGAAATTAAATAAAAAAAATATCTCTCAAGCTGACAAACATCATTTACATCATCAATTAATGCGAATGGGATTAACCCATCGTCAAACTGTGTTAGCTATTTATGGAATTTCACTTATTTTTTCTTTTGTCTCATTACTTTCATTAGTATCTCCTCGGTGGGGAATCTGGCTATTAATTTTAGGTCTATTATTCGCAGTTGAACTTTTTGTTGAAACGATCGGATTATTGGGCGAAAAATATAAGCCACTTTTACATTTTTTTCAACATACTATTAATAAAATGGAACGTGCAGATCCTGAAGTAAAAGTAAGACGATTAAATAAAAAGAATACAAATAAAAAAGATTTACGTTAAAACAGCGTAAATCTTTTTTATTGTTCATGGAAGTTTAAATCAGTAACAGGAATCTCATTAAATCTTTGGTCTATTTTTTTGAAATCTACTTTTCCAGATAATAAATTAATTAGTTCCTCTTCAACTTGAGTGATTTGATCTAGATCTAGGAAAATTTGGATTGTTACATCAGTAGTATATATTTGATTAACAATGAGAATTTTATTTTCATTTAAATAGTGATTAACTTCATCCAGTCGATTATATGGAATTGTAAATTCAATTAATTGCTGCATAACGCACTTTACAACACCAATATTTTGAGCAGCTTCAGTTACGGAATTTGAATAAGCGCGGATTAATCCACCAGCGCCCAATTTAATACCACCAAAATATCTGGTGACTACAGCAGTCACATCTTTTAATTTCATTAATTGAAGAGCTTTTAGTTCAGGGATGCCTGCTGTTCCGGAAGGTTCACCATTATCACTGGCCTTAACTTGATTATCATTTAATCCTAAAGTATAAGCATATGTATTGTGAGTGGCATCGTGATATTTTTTAGAAATTTGCTCAATAAATGTTTGGGCTTCTTCCACTGTTTTAGTACGAGCTAACGAGCAGATGAATCTACTTTTTTTGATAACTATCTCATGTTGACCCGATTTACTGATTGTTAAATAGTTTAGTTGCTTTGATGACAAAAAATCGCCTCCAATTGCGTAATTAATATAGGGTGATATTGATGAGTGAATTAAAAGGACGACAATGAATAGATAGTCAAAATAACCATAACATAAATAGTAAAACGACAAAAGTTCCTGCAATGATAAATGGTTTATGCCAACGATGTAACACTAAAGCAGATGCAACATTACCTAATGGATATTTATATTGCCGAGAATGTATTGGAGTTGGAAGAATAAGTGAAGAGAAGAATTTAGAAAGAAACATTGAAAAAAATACTTATCCTAAAATAGTTACTCCACTAAGTTGGCAGGGAAAATTAACTGATCAACAGGAGTTGATTTCTAATGAGTTAGTTAATTCTTTTAAAGAACGACGAAATCATTTAATTCATGCGGTAACTGGGGCTGGTAAGACAGAGATGCTCTTTAAAGTGGTAGAAGAAGTTTTAAAAAATGGCTTCCGAATAGCAATTGCTACGCCTCGAATTGATGTAGTTGATGAATTATTTCCCCGCTTTCAAGCGGCATTTGAAAAAGTAGAAATTGGAAAATACCATGGACGTGAATATCATGATGCAAAAGATGAGCAGTTTGTCATATGCACAACACATCAACTTTTAAAATTTTACCAGGCTTTTGATTTGATTGTGATTGATGAAGTAGATTCTTTTCCCTTTTATGAAAATAAAATGCTTCATTTTGCAGCAAAAAATGCTGTAAAAGAAAAGGGCTGTACATTTTTTCTAACTGCAACTCCAGATGAAAAATTGTTAAAACAGGCAAAAGGTAAGGTAATTAATTATTCTTTGCTTAAGAGAAGATTTCATAAAGGATTACTGCCTGTACCAAAAGAAAAATATTTCTTTAAACCTTTTATTTCTAGTAAAGGAAAAGTTCATCCTGCTTTGATTAAACAGATTAGTAAAATTATAAATATGAGCAAACCTCTTCTGATATTTGTACCAAGAATTAAAGATTTACCCATATATAAAAAACATCTGACTGCTGTTTTTAAAGAGAAAAAGATTGTAAGTGTATATGCGGGTGACAAAGAAAGGCAAACTAAAGTTGCTAGATTTCGTAATCAAGAAATTGATATTTTGCTGACAACAACGATTCTAGAACGAGGAGTAACTTTTAAACATGTTCAAGTAATTGTGATTGCTGCAGACGATCCGATTTACAATACTCCAAGTCTAGTTCAGATTGCCGGTCGAGTAGGAAGAAGTGCAGATGATAGAGATGGGCTAGTTTTATTTTGTTATCACAAATATACAAAAAATATCCGACAAGCGATGAAACAGATTAGGATGATGAATAAGTGAATAATTGTTTATTGTGTCACTCTTCTTTTCGCAGAGAGATAAACTATGAAAAATTATTTTTATTTGTTAAGTACAAGGAAAAATATATTTGTTATGAATGTCTAAAAAAGTTTGTCAAAAAGAAAGGAAAAATATGTTCAGGGTGTAATAAAGAAGTAGATACAGGAAGACTATGTAATGATTGTCTACAGTGGAAGCAGAAATATCCAGGCAATTTGTTAGACAATCGTTCTTTATATCAATATAATGATACTTTTCATGATGTTATGGTGCGTTATAAAAGGTATGGAGATTATATTTTGTGTCATGTCCTAGCTGAATTAATTGATCAGTTGCCAGGTGCTGATTATTATGTTCCCGTTCCGAGCTCGCCCAGTCATCTAGAAAAAAGAGGGTTTGATACAATTTCTTCTATTTATCAACATTTAGTTCCTTTAACAAAATTATTAGTTAAGGCAGATACGGAGAAAGCTCAGGGAGAAAAGAATAGAGAAGAACGCTTATTAACTAAACAAACATTTTCAGCTATTGATAATAAAAATATCAGTGGAAAAATTTTATTATTAGATGATATTTATACAACTGGTCGAACGTTGTATCATGCACGGGATGCGCTTCTAGAAGCTTACCCTAATTGTAAAATAAATAGTTTTACAATTAGTAGATAAATCATTAGTAAAACCGCTTACACTTTGCTATACTATAAGTGTAAAGAAAAACGTCATAAGACGTTGGAAGGAGAATCTACAATGTTAAAATACAATGTTCGTGGAGAAAATGTCGAAGTTACTGATGCCTTAAGAGATTATGTTCAAAAGAGATTGAATAAGCTCGAAAAGTACTTCGAAATTAATTCTGATGTAATTGCTCATATCAATTTAAAAGTTTATCCAGATCATACTGCTAAGGTTGAAGTAACTATTCCACTTCCATACTTAGTTTTACGTGCTGAAGATACAACTGATGACATGTACAAGAGCATCGACTTCGTTTCTGAAAAATTAGAACGTCAAATTAGAAAATACAAGACTCGTATTAACAGAAAGAGCCGTGAGAAGGGATTAAAGGATTTCTTCTATGAAGACTTAGAAGAAGAAACGAAAGCACCTAAAGAATTTGATATTGTTCGTAACAAACATTTAGATTTAAAGCCAATGAGTGCAGAAGAAGCAGTTTTACAAATGGACTTATTGGGTCATGATTTCTTTGTTTTTGAAGATGCAGATACTAATGGAACAAGTATTGTATATCGCAGAAATGATGGTCGTTATGGCTTGATTGAAACTAACGAATAAATTAAAACAATCTTATAAATTAAGAGTCTCTTGAGCAGTGATAAGCTTAAGAGGCTTTTTCTTGCAATAGTAGGTTTCTCATTTTTACAAATTAATGTTAAAATTACATAGTATTATTTTAGATTTGTGCACAAAATTTAAATTTAAGGACCGATTAAATGGCTAATATTCTTAAAAAAATTTACGATAACGATAGAAGAGAATTAAAGAAATTTGAAAAATTAGCAACTAAGGTAGAATCTTTAGCAGACGAGTACGAAAAATTGTCTGATGAGCAACTACAAGCAAAGACACCAGAGTTTCGTAAACGTTTGGAAAATGGTGAAGCACTAGATGATATTTTGCCAGAAGCATTTGCTACAGCACGTGAAGGTGCAAAAAGAGTTTTAGGATTATATCCTTTCCGTGTTCAAATTATTGGTGGTATTGCACTGCATTACGGTAATATCGCCGAAATGATGACTGGGGAAGGTAAAACCTTAACTGCTACTTTGCCAGTTTATTTAAATGCTCTAACCGGGAAGGGTGTTCATGTAGTAACAGTTAATGAATACCTATCTAGTCGTGATGAAAGTGAAATGGGGCAATTATATAAGTGGCTCGGTTTATCTGTAGGTTTGAACCTTAATTCGATGTCTGCAGACGAAAAGAGAGACGCTTATAATTGCGACGTTACTTATTCAACTAACTCTGAATTAGGATTTGATTATTTAAGAGACAATATGGTTGTCTACAAAGATCAAATGGTTCAACGTCCACTTAACTATGCAATTATCGATGAGGTTGATTCAATTTTAATTGATGAAGCTAGAACACCGTTAATTATTTCTGGACAAGCAGAGCAAGCAAACAGTGAATATATTCGTGCCGATCGTTTTGTTAAAACTTTAGTTGAAGATAAAAGTGATGACGATGTAGATGATGATGAAGACCATGGTGATTACAAGATTGATTGGCCAACTAAAACAATTAATCTGACTAATCAAGGAATTAAAAAGGCTTGTGAGCACTTTGGTTTGAAGAACTTGTATGATATTGATAACCAAGTCTTAGTTCACCATATTGATCAAGCGTTAAGAGCTAACTACATTATGTTGAAAGACATCGACTATGTGGTTCAAAATGGCGAAGTTATGATTGTTGATTCTTTCACTGGACGTGTAATGGAAGGTCGTCGTTATTCTGATGGACTTCACCAGGCTATTGAAGCAAAAGAAGGAGTTAAGATTCAAGAAGAGTCTAAAACTCAAGCAACTATCACTTACCAGAATTTCTTTAGAATGTATAAAAAGCTGGCAGGTATGACAGGTACAGCAAAGACGGAAGAGGAAGAATTTCGTGAAATCTATAACATGGAAGTAATCACTATTCCAACTAACCGTCCAATTGCTCGTAAAGACTTGCCTGATATTTTATATCCAACTTTAGATTCTAAATTTGAAGCTGTAGTAAAAGAAATTAAGGAACGTCACGCGAAAGGACAACCGGTATTGGTTGGTACTGTTGCTATTGAAAGCTCTGAACGTTTAAGCCAAATGCTTAATCAAGCAGGTATTCCGCACGCAGTTTTGAATGCTAAAAACCATGCTAAAGAAGCAGAAATTATCATGAATGCTGGTCAAAGAGGAGCAGTTACAATTGCTACTAACATGGCTGGTCGTGGTACTGATATTAAATTAGGACCCGGTGTTAAAGAATTAGGCGGTTTAGCTGTTATTGGTACTGAACGTCATGAGTCTCGTCGTATTGATAATCAGCTTCGTGGTAGATCCGGTCGTCAAGGGGATCCAGGTGTAACAAGATTTTATCTTTCTCTAGAAGACGATTTGATGAAGCGTTTTGGTGGAGATCGAGTAAAATTATTCCTTGATCGAATATCTGATAATGATGATGATAAAGTCATTGAATCACGTATGATTACTAGACAAGTTGAATCAGCTCAAAAGCGTGTTGAAGGAAATAACTATGATACCCGTAAGCAAACTTTACAATACGATGATGTTATGCGTACGCAACGTGAAATTATTTACGGGGAAAGAATGCAAGTTATTTCTGAGGAAAAATCATTGAAACCTGTTTTAATGCCAATGATTAAACGGACTATTGATCATCAAATTGATATGTACACCCAAGGGGACAAAAAAGATTGGCGTAATGATCAAATAAGAGACTTCATTTCCTCTGCTATTACTGATGAAGAAACTACTAAAAAGCTTAATATGAAGCACTTAAGCGCGGAAGAACTTAAGAAGAGACTTTATCAGATTGCAGAAGACAATTATGCTGAAAAAGAAAAGCAACTTGCTGATCCTGAGCAAATGCTAGAATTTGAAAAAGTTGTTATCTTGCGTGTTGTAGATGAACGTTGGACTGATCATATTGATGCCATGGATCAATTACGACAATCTATTAGTCTAAGAGGATATGGACAACTAAATCCATTAGTTGAATATCAAGAAGCTGGCTATAGAATGTTTGAGGAAATGATTAGTAATATCGAATTTGATGCCACCCGTCTATTTATGAAGGCTCAAATAAGACAAAACATTAGTCGATAAAAACAAAGGGAGGCAGATAATGTCTCTCTTTTTTGCTATTATTAAAGTAAAAATTAATTTTGTAATGTGAGGAAAATAAAAATGGAGATTAGCGAAATTCAAGCAGAATTAAATGATCTTAGTCCTAAGTTAGAGCATTTCAGGAGGTCTCTTTGACTTCGATTCATTAAATGAAGGCATTGCTATTAATGAGCAAAAAATGGCAGAACCTGGTTTTTGGGATAATCAAGAGCAGGCGCAGAGTTTAATTAATAATACTAATCGAATGAAGGAAAAAAGTGAAAACTTTAAGCAACTTGAAGCAAAATTTGATGATGCTCAAACTGCATTAGAATTACTTAAAGCAGATCCGGATCCTGAATTGAGTGAAGAATTATCTGAAGAAATGGTTTCGTTATCACAAAGTTTTCATGATTATGAATTATCATTATTGTTGTCAGATAAATATGATCAACATAATGCCCTAATGGAAATTCATCCAGGTGCTGGTGGTACTGAAGCTATGGATTGGGCTGATATGCTTTTGAGGATGTATCAACGCTATGCAGTTAGCCATGATTTAAAATTTGAAATTGAAGATTACGAGGCTGGCGAAGGAGCTGGTGTTAAAAGTGTAAGCATCCGAATTCAAGGTAAGAATGCATTCGGATTACTTAAATCTGAAAATGGTGTTCATAGATTAGTAAGAATATCTCCTTTTGATTCGGCAAAAAGACGGCATACATCTTTTGCCTCTGTAGAAGTGATACCAGAGATTGATCAAAGCATTGAGGTTGATATTAATCCAGATGATTTAAGAATTGACGTTTATCGCTCAAGTGGTGCTGGTGGGCAGCATATTAATAAGACTTCTAGTGCAGTTCGAATTACTCACTTACCTACTGGAATTGTTACCTCATCGCAGGCTCAGAGGTCGCAATTGCAAAATAGAGAAACTGCGATGAATATGTTACGGGCAAAGTTATTCCAGCTAGAAGAAGAGAAAAAAAGAAAACAGACAGAGAAACTTAAAGGTAATCAAAAAGAAATTGGCTTTGGTTCTCAAATTCGTTCTTACGTTTTTCATCCTTACAATATGGTAAAAGATCATCGAACTAATTTTGAAACTAGTGATGTAAATGGTGTAATGGATGGAAAACTAGATAATTTTATTTATGCCTACTTACAGTGGCTCTTAAGCCAAAAAAATCCGAACTAAAGTTTAAGGAAAAGATCTATGGGATTTGTAACTATTTTAATATTGGTATTAGCTGCTTTGGTGATTTTAAGTATTTTATTTTCAATATTTAAATTCTTTATTGGCTTGTTACCTGTTGCTATAATTGTTGCTTTGATTATTTGGCTGCTAGCTAAGTTTTCTGGCAATAAAAAAGATACAGATGAAACTAATAGCCATAATCCTGTGCAGCAGTCCACTAATAATCAAAAGCGAAAGAAAGCACGAGATGTTTCAGTCAAAGATGTAGAAGATAAAGAGGATAACAAAAATGGTTGAAGCAGTTAAAGTTAGTGAATTAGTAAAAGATCTTCCTTCACTTAGAGTGGTTGAAGGAAAGGAATATTTAGATCAAAAATTAATTAATACTTCTGATATTTCTCGTCCAGGTTTGGAATTGACAGGTTATTTTGATTTCTATCCTAAAAATAGAATCCAATTGCTAGGAAGAACGGAAATTTCTTATAGTGCACGTTTAGATCATGATTTGCGTGAGCGAGTATTTAACAAAATGGCAACTCCAGAAACGCCTTGCTTCATTGTGTCACGAGGTTTACCAATTCCTTCAGAAATGCTTGAAGCAGCTGAGAAAGAAAAGATACCTGTTCTTTCTAGTAATATGGCTACAACACATTTATCAAGTGTCATTACTCAATTTCTAGATGAAAAGCTTGCGCCTCGAAAGAGTATTCATGGTGTTTTAGTAGAAATTTACGGAATGGGTGTATTGATTATTGGAAATTCTGGTGTTGGTAAATCCGAAACCGCCCTAGACTTGGTAAAGCGTGGACATCGGTTGATTGCAGATGATCGAGTTGATGTATATCAAAAAGATGACAAGACTGTAGTTGGAGAAGCTCCTAAAATTCTAAAGCATTTAATGGAGATTCGCGGAATTGGAATTATTGATGTGATGAATCTTTTTGGTGCTGGAGCGGTTAAGGATAGTACTGAAATTCAATTAATAATCTGTTTGCAAAATTGGGATCCAAAAGCTAATTATGATCGCTTAGGATTTAATGAAAAGACGCGTGAGATTTTTGAAGTAGATGTACCGCAAGTAACGGTTCCAGTTAAAGTCGGACGGAATTTAGCTATTATTATTGAAGTAGCTGCTATGAACTTCAGAGCTAAGAAAATGGGTTATGATGCTAGTCAAAAATTTGAACAAAATCTAACTGAATTAATTTCAGACAATTCTAAAAAAGACGAGGGTGAAAGCAGGAAATGAGTTTAGCTTTAAATCCTGTAGCTTTTAATCTGGCCCCGCTTCAAGTTAAGTGGTATGGTATTTTAATGGCTACTGGAGTTTTAGTAGCAACCTTAATGGCAATTAATGAAGGAAAGAAAAGGCATATTATGCCGGATGACTTCATTGATTTTCTCCTATGGGCAGTTCCGATTGGTTTTATTGGGGCTCGAATATATTATGTAGTTTTTGAGTGGGGCTATTTTTCTCAACATCCTGATCAAATAATTGCTATTTGGAATGGTGGTATTGCCATTTATGGTGGTTTGATTGCTGGACTAATTGTATTATTAATTTTTTGTCATCAACGAATGCTACCGCCATTTCTAATGCTTGATATCATTGCTCCAGGTGTAATGGCTGCCCAAGTAATTGCTCGATGGGGTAATTTTATGAATCAAGAAGCACATGGTGCTAAAACAACCTTGTCTTTCTTAGAAAGTCTACATTTACCCCATTTTATTATTCAGCAGATGTACATTAATGGTTCATATTATCAACCAACTTATTTATATGAGTCGACTTTAAATTTAATTGGCTTAATTTTGATTTTGAGTTTACGCCATAGAAAACATCTTTTTAAGCGTGGAGAAATATTTCTAAGTTATGTAATTTGGTATTCTGCTGTCCGTTTCTTTGTTGAAGGAATGAGAACAGATAGTTTATACATTGCTAATACGATTAGAGTTTCACAAGCATTAAGCTTGATTTTGTTTTTTGGCGCAATTATTCTTTGGATTTATCGTCGTAAAGTTGTAAAGCCAAAGTGGTATTTGGCTGGCAGCGGTTTAAAATACCCGTATAATAGAGATTGAAAGAAATAATTTTTTATAGAAAGTTTGAGTAAAAAAATGGCAAAGATTGCAGTTTTAGGTAATGGTTCATGGGGTTCTGTTCTTGGTTCAATGTTAGCTGATAACGGAAATGATGTAGTATTGTATGGAAACATTGACAGTGTTAACCAAGAAATTAATGAACATCATACTAATACTCACTACATGAAAAATTGGAAACTTAATCCTAATGTACCTGCTACTGGAGATTTAGAAAAAGCATTGGATGGTGCCGAAATTGTTTTATTTGTTTTACCAACTAAAGCAGTCCGTATCGTTGCTAAAAATGTACATAAAATATTAGATAAAACTGGCGCTACTCCTTTATTGGTAACTGCAACTAAAGGAATTGAACCAGGGAGTAAAAAACTAATTTCAGATATTTTAACTGAAGAAGTTTATCCAAACGATAGTGAAAAAATAGTGGCCATTTCAGGACCTAGTCATGCTGAAAATGTTGCTCAAAAGGATTTAACTGCAATTGCTTGTGCATCCACTAGTGAAGAAAATGCTAAGAGAGTACAAAAAGTATTTTCAAATAACTATGTCCGTTTCTACACCAATGATGATTTAGTAGGAGTGGAAGTAGGTGGTGCAGTTAAAAATGTTATTGCAATCGCTGCCGGTATCCTAGTGGGTAAGGGGTATGGTGACGATGCAAAGGCTGCTTTAATGACTAGAGGCTTGGCTGAGATTACTCGTTTAGGAGTTAAGTACTTCGGCGCAAAACCAATGACTTTTTCCGGTCTTTCAGGAATTGGTGATTTAATTGTAACAGCAACTTCTCAAAATTCTCGTAATTGGCGTGCAGGTAAGCAAATTGGAGAAGGAAAGAGCCTTGATTATGTTCTAGATCATATGGGCCAAGTTGTAGAGGGAGCTACGACTGTTAAGGCAGTACATGAATTAGCAGAAGAAAAGAATATTGATATGCCAATTAGTGAAGCTATTTACCGTGTTTTATATGAAAATGCCGATGTAGATCAAGAAATTAAGACAATGATGGGAAGAAATCCTAAGCCAGAAATTCAACTATAAGCAAAAAGATTGCAATTTTTATTTGTTCATAGTAATATATACTTACAAAAAGTAAGAATAGAGGCGAGAATATGGCTGAGAAAAAAAGCTACGATGTAATTGTAATTGGAGCAGGCCCTGGCGGTTTAACTGCTGCTTTATATGCCGCTCGAGCTAATTTGAAAGTAGTTATTTTGGATCGTGGTATTTATGGCGGCCAAATGAATAATACTGCAGGTATAGATAATTATCCTGGCTTTGTTGATATTCAAGGACCTGAATTAGGCGAAAAAATGTATCAAACTGCTACAAATGCCGGAGCTGAATTTGCTTATGGCGATGTACAAAGTATTACCCAAGATGGCAATAAAAAGATCGTTAAAACTGATTCAGGTGAATACGAAGCTGGTGCCGTCGTTATTGCTACTGGTGCAGTTCATAAGCATCTTGGAGTTCCAGGTGAAGAAGAATATGCTGGAAAAGGTGTATCATATTGTGCTGTTTGTGACGCCGCTTTCTTTAGAGATGAAGATGTTGCTGTAATAGGTGGCGGAGATTCAGCTATTCAAGAGGGGCTATATTTGGCACAGTCTGCTAAGTCAGTCACTGTGATCCATCGGCGCGATCAACTTCGTGCAAAAGCTGAATTACAAAAGAAAGCTTTCGAAAATGATAAGATGAAGTTTATCTGGAATGCTCAAACTGAAGAAATTGTCGGAGATGGCAATAAAGTAACTGGTGTGAAATATAAGGATAAAGAAACTGGTGAAGAAAAAGAAGTTAAAGTAGCTGGTGTATTTATTTATGTTGGTATTCAACCCCAAACTGCTGCTTTTAGAGATTTAGGCATTACTGATGAACAAGGTTGGATCTTAACTGATGATCATATGCGTACTAAAGTTGATGGGGTCTTTGCTTTGGGTGATGTTCGAGCAAAAGAACTTCGTCAAATTGCAACTGCTGTCGGTGAAGGAAGTATTGCTGGTCAAGAAGTATATAACTATTACCAAGGTCTTGATGAAGATTAAGGTCATAAATGAAAAGCTGTCTATCATAGACAGCTTTTTTGTATATAAAATTGTTTATATTGTGAAAGAATCAATAAATTATTTACTTAGGTAATAAATTATTCAGTAATAGCGGATTAATTAGGATTATGATACAGTATTTGTGAATAGAAAAAGTGGTGGAAAATATGACAACAATTAAAGAAATAGCTGCCAAATCTGGATTTTCACCGGCAACTGTATCACGCTTATTAAATAATGATCCGCGTTTGTCAGTTACTCCTGAAACGAAAAGTAAGATATTAAAAGTAGCCAATGAATTAGGATATTTTAAAAAGATTAATAATGTAAGTGACTTAAAGCCTGAAATTGCATTACTTTATCGAGTAAATGGAAATGAACAACTTCAGGATGAATATTTTTCTTTTTTACGGGATGCTGTTAATAAAGTAGGAAAAGAAAAAGGTATTAAATTAACTTTATTCACTGAATTGAATGAGTTAATACAACAAGCCTCAATTTTTCAAGGTTTTATCGGAGTAGGAACAGCTGAACTTACCTATAAAGAATTAAAGAAACTACACGATGTTTTACCCAACGGTGTCTTTATTGATATTAACCCGGCTCCAGAGCTGTTTGATTCGGTTCAGCCTAATCTAGAATTAACGATACAGGATGCAATCAAGGAATTAATAGCGCATGGTTATAACAATTTGGGCTACATCGGTGCTGAAAGTTTTACCTTAGATCATAAATCGCAACGTGATATTCGAGAGATTACTTTTACGGAGTATTGTAAAACCCGAGGGATAAAGAATATTGAAGTATTTGCCAAAGGAATTGTTAGTGTTAAAAATGGTTATAATTTAGCAAAAGAAGTAGTTAATAAATTAGGGAAAAAGTTACCCGATGCCTTTATTATTGCTTCTGATACACTGAGTGTGGGTGTTTTGCAGTACTTTAACGAGGTAGGAATTAGAGTACCAAAAGATACCGCTATTATTAGCATTAACAACAGTGATGTCGTAAAATATGTTTCACCACCGCTCACATCATACAATATTGATCAAATTGCTTTGAGTAAATTAGCAATTTCTGTTTTACTTATGCGAATTACTAACTCAGATTTGCCAAAAGTTCATTTAACCATGAATACTAATTTAGTTATAAGAAAAAGTTTTAACTAAGTGCATTAAAAATTTAATGCACTTTTTTTATAAAAATAGTAAATTTATTTACTAAAATGATAAATAGTTTTATAATCATTGATGAAAACGATTACATATAACTGATTAATTTACGAGGTAAAAATTATGAATAAAGATGAATTGATTAAAAATTATCAAAAAGTATTTGGTAAAAATGAAAAAGACGTATTTTTTTCACCAGGCCGAATTAATGTAATTGGAGAGCATACTGATTATAATGGTAGCCATGTTTTTCCGGCAGCTATTAGTCTAGGGGTTTATGGCGTTTACGGTCCAAGAAATGATAATAAAGTTTGTCTTTATTCAGGTAATGTAGACGGTGAAATTGTAAAATTTGACTTAAATGACGATACAGTAGAAAAAGATGATCGATTCTGGGCAAATTATTTTAAAGGAATGATAACTTATTTACGACAAAGAGAAGATGGAAATAAGATTAATCATGGTTTTAATTTATATATTAAGGCTGATTTACCTTCCGGATCTGGTTTATCTTCAAGTGCAGCCATTGAAATGTTAATGGGGATGATCTTAAAAGATGAATTTGATTTAGATATTAATCGACCAGACTTAGCCCGACTTGGTCAAAAAACAGAAAATGAGTTTGTTGGCTTAAACTCGGGAATTATGGATCAGTTTGCTTGCATTATGGGTAAGAAGGATAGTGCTATTTTTCTTGATTGCAACACCATGGAATATGAATATATGCCTCTTAAGCTAGGAGACTATGAAATTATTATTATGTCTACCAATAAAGAGCATACACTAGCTGATTCTGCTTACAACGATCGGGTAAGAGAATGTAAGAATGCCTTAGAAAAATTGAAAACTAAGCTTGATATTACTTCTTTAGGTGAATTAGATAGTCAGACTTTTGACGAATATGCATATTTAATTAATGATGAGACAGAAATAAAACGTGCTCGTCATGCAGTTAATGAAAATGAAAGAACAATCAGAGCAACTAAGGCTATGAAGGATAATGGTCTTGAAAAATTGGGTCATTTGATAAACGCATCTCATGTTTCTCTCCACTATGATTATGAAGTAACAGGTAAAGAACTGGATACACTAGCAGAAGCTGCTTGGAAACAAGATGGTGTTTTAGGTGCCAGAATGATTGGTGGCGGCTTTGGCGGCAGTGCAATCGCAATTGTAAAAAAAGATAAAGCAGAAGCGTTTAAGAAAAATGTTGGTGAAATATATCGCGATAAAGTAGGTTATGATGCAAGTTTCTATGACGCAGAAATTGTAGATGGAACTAAGAAAATTTAAACTTAAGGGGCTACAAAAATGAAAGTTATTGAAAAATTTGCGCGTGAAGTGATTGATAGTGGAACCTATAAAGAAATGGATTATGTTTACTTAGTTAATAAGATTAAGGCTTTGGTAGGAGATGAAGATGAAGAATATGATGAAAATCTCTCTCCTGTAAAGCAACTGGTTCAAATGGCCGTGGATCATGAAATTATCCCTGATGATATTACCTCACGTGAAATTTTGAATGATGAATTATATGATTTAAAAATACCAACACCTTCAAAGGTAAATGAAATTTTCTGGCAAAAGATGCAAAAGTTACCTAAGACTGCAACTGATTGGTTTTATCGACTTTGTGTTGAGAATAATTATGTTAAAAAAGAAGCTATTGCTAAAAACATTGTTTTTTCTGGAAAAAGTTCTAAAAATCATGAATTAGAAATCACCATTAATCTTTCAAAACCTGAAAAAGATCCTAAAGCAATAGCAGCTGCAGCTCGTAATGTGGAAAACAAGTATCCTAAATGTGCGCTGTGCTTAGAAAATGAAGGCTATCTAGGCGGATATGGAAAAAATGCTCGTAGCAATTTACGAATAATCCGGATGATGATCGCTGGAAGACCTTGGGGCTTTCAATATTCACCGTATGCCTATTTTAATGAGCATTGTATTTTCTTGGATCAAAAGCATATCCCAATGATTATTAATCAACAAACTTTAATTAATTTAGTTGATATTGAAAAGCAGCTGCCTGAATATTTTGTTGGTTCAAATGCAGATTTACCAATTGTTGGTGGTTCAATGCTAGCTCATGAACATTATCAAGGTGGACGCCATATTTTTCCAATGATGAAGGCTAAAATAAAAAAAGAGATTTATTTTGAAAAATATCCTGAAGTTAAGGCTGGCATAGTTGATTGGCCAATGAGCGATCTACGTTTGATTAGTAAAAATTCATTAGATTTAATTGATTTAGGCAGTAAAATTATTGATTTTTGGGATCAGTATAGCGATCCAGCTCGTCAAATTAAAGCTTTTGAGGGTAATAGTAAACACCATACTGTTACGCCAATCATGCACCGTGAGGGAGAAAGTTTTATTTTAGATTTAGTTCTTCGTGATAATAATACTAGTGAGAAATATCCATTAGGAATTTTCCACCCACATGCTGAACTTTGGCATATTAAAAAAGAAAATATTGGTTTAATCGAAGTGATGGGTAGAGCAATTTTACCTGGAAGGCTTAAAGGAGAACTAGGGGAAGTTAAGAAGTATTTACTTAATCAAGATAATCAAATAGCTGATAGCCACCTTGATTGGGCTAAAAAACTGAAAGCAGATTCTCAAATTATCAAAGAAAATGTCGACCAAGTTTTACAGCAAGCTTTAGTCGAAATATTTGATCAAGTACTCGAGTGTGCAGGTGTTTTTAAGAATAATAAAGATGGAGAAATAGGTTGGCAAAAGTTTACTGATGCTTTGATAAGCGAGGTAGATAAATAAATGAAAACTAGTTTTAAAAAGTATGGACGTAAAGATAGCCAAGATTTGTGTGAGATCAGCCTTGAAAATGATCATGGAATGCAGGTTAAGATTCTCAATTATGGTGCTACTTTAGAGAAAGTTTTACTAAATCAGGAGAATATGATTTTGACTTTGAATAGTCCAGAAGATTATTCAAAAGAAAGAAACTTTTTAGGTGGGACAGTTGGCCGGATTTGTGGTCGCGTTCGTCTAGGACAATGGAAACATGGAAGACAGATCCAGCAATTACCTCAAAATGATGGAAAAAATCATATTCATGGAGGCCGGGGAACTGACATGAAGATTTGGAATTTTAAGTTAAAAAATTCTGATCAAGAGGCTCAGGTCGAGCTAGTTCTCTTTGATGCAGATGGTGAGAATGGTTATCCTGGTAATATGAAATTACATGCTCGTTATAAGTTAGATAATGAGAACAACCTAACTTATATACTTATGGCTGTAAGTGACCAATTAACAATTTTTAATCCAGCTAATCATACTTATTTTAATCTAGGAGAAAAAGCAGATGACTTAGAACTACAACTTGCAGCAGACTATTACTTGCCTGTTGGTGAAGATGGTTTACCAAATCAAGGAATGAAGAATGTCAAAAATACTCCTTTTGATTTTAGAAAGAAAAAGAAAATTTCTCTAGCTTTAAACAGTAATGATGATCAAATTAAATTGCGTAATGGGTTAGATCATCCTTTTATCTTAAATGGGATGCAGCCGGCTGCAATCTTAACATCAAAAAGTCATCAAATGATTATGACTACGAATGCACCTGCAATTGTGATGTATACAGCTAATCACTTTAATCATACTGGTGTTGCAAATAATATTGGACAGTATGGTGGAATTACATTAGAAGCCCAATGTCCACCTACGGAGGGAACCGATTTAGGAGAGATTACGTTACTTCCTTATGAGAAGTTTGAACGTAAAATCAAGTGGAATTTCAAGTGATTATAAAGTAAGGATCATAAGTATCTTTGATGCATAGAAAAATTTTATGGTTATATGATAGCAATTTCATAATGAGTTGCGTTAAAATAGCAGATGAAACCATAAAATTTACGTAAAGAGGAAATTATGAACGCAAAAGAAATTTATAGTCAATGGACTAATGCAAATAATTTACCTGATTATTTAAAAGATCAATTAAATGATCTAGGTAAAGATGAAAAGTGGATTGAAGATGCTTTCGGACAAGATATTAATTTTGGTACTGCCGGGATGAGAGGTAGACTTGAACCAGGTACAAACAGAATTAATTTGTTTACTGTGGGAAGAGTAACCGAAGGTCTTGCAAGATTAATTGATGAAAATGGTGAAGAAGCTAAGAAACGTGGCGTTGCAATTTCTTTTGATTCGCGTTATCACTCAAGAGAATTTGCGGAGCATGCAGCTCGTATTTTAGGTGCACATGGAATTCATGTATACTTATTTGATGATTTAAGACCAACTCCTGAATTATCATTTGCTGTTCGTCATTTAAATACCTTTGCTGGAATTAACATTACTGCTTCACATAATGCTAAGCAATATAATGGTTACAAGGTTTATGGCGAAGATGGTGCTCAAATGGCTCCAGAAAATGCTGATCGTTTATTTGCTTATGCTCAAAAAGTTGATGACATTTTTAGTGTTAAAGCTGCTCCAGTGGAAGAATTACGTGCTAATGACACTCTACAATTGATTGGCGAAGATGTAGATGAAGCATATTTAGCTCATTTAAAGGATGTTACTGTTGATCCTGAAATGGTTAAGGCTAATGCTGATAAATTAAAGATCATTTACACTCCATTACATGGTACTGGAAAGATGTTATATGATCGTGCATTCAGACAAGGTGGTTTTGACAATGTGATTCCAGTTCCAAGCCAATCTATCATTGATCCAGAATTCCCTACAACTATCAAACCTAACCCAGAATACCGTGATGTATTTGAACCAGGATTTAAGCTTGCTAATGAAGTTGATGCAAATGTTATTATTGCAACGGACCCAGATGCTGATAGAATGGGTGCTGCTGTTAGAAAATCAGATGGTGATTTCCAAGTTTTAACTGGTAATCAAATTGCTACATTAATGGCCTATTACTTATTAGTTCATATGAAGGAAAACGGAACTCTTTCATCCGACTATGAATTAGTAACTTCAGTAGTTTCAAGTGCACTTCCATTTAAGATTGCTGATGATTTTGGTATTAAAACTAAGCATGTGCTAACTGGGTTCAAGTACATTGGTGAAGAAGTTGACCGAATGAATAAAGAAAATGACGGTAAATTCTTGATGGGATTTGAAGAAAGTTACGGCTACTTATTTAAGCCATTCGCTAGAGATAAGGATGCTATGCAAGGTGCATTAATGTTTGCAGAAGTAGCAAGTTACTATGCATCTAAAGGAATGACTGTTTTTGATGGATTACAAGAAATCTGGCAAAAATATGGTGTAGCTTACGAAATTACCAAGGCTATCGAAATGCCTGGTATTGGTGGTCAAAAGAAGATGGCTGAATTAATGAGTAAGTTACGTAAAGAACATTTAACTGAAATTAATGGTGCAAAAGTTGTTAAGATTCAAGACTTTGAAACTCAAGAAACTATTGAAGATGGAAAGAAAACCCCATTAACTGGTTTCCCTAAGTCTAATGTTTTGAAGTACTTCTTAGATGATGAAACTTGGGTTGCTCTTCGTCCATCAGGAACTGAACCTGTAATTAAGGCTTATGTTGGAGTAAATAAGAAAGATATTGAAACTGCAGAAAAGGCCGCAGAAGAGTATCAAGTTGCATTAGCTAATTTATTAAAGTAATGCAAAAATAGTGCGAAAATACGTTCGCTGTAGTAAAATGAATACGTTATATAGAAGTTGGGCTATTTTAGTCCAACTTTTTTTGCGGAGGAAGAAAAATGATTAGACGACAAAAAAATAAAAAATTTGAACTTGTCTCTAAATTTCAACCAGCAGGAGATCAAGAGCAAGCAATTAAAAAGTTGACTGATGGATTTGAGCAAGGAGAAAAAGCACAGATCCTTGAAGGTGCTACTGGAACCGGTAAGACTTTTACTATGGCGAATGTAATAGCTAAGTTAAATAAGCCAACTTTAGTAATTTCTCATAATAAAACTTTAGTTGGTCAACTGTATGGTGAATTTAAAGAATTTTTCCCTAAGAATGCCGTTGATTATTTTGTGTCTTATTATGATTACTATCAACCGGAAGCTTATGTACCACAATCTGATACTTATATTGAGAAAGATTCCTCAATTAATGATGAAATTGATCAATTGCGTCATAAGACCACTAGTGATTTAATGTCGAGAAATGATGTGATTGTTGTAGCTTCAGTATCGTGCATTTATGGTTTAGGTGATCCAAGAGAATATGCGGCTAGTGTAGTATCCTTGTCTGAAGGACAAGAAATTAGTCGAGATGTGTTATTGCGAGATTTAGTTAATATTCAATATGATCGTAATGATATTGATTTTCAGCGTGGGCGCTTTAGAGTACGCGGGGATGTAGTAGAAATTTTTCCAGCGGGATATTCTGATCATGCATTTAGAGTTGAATTTTTTGGTGATGAGATTGATCGAATAGTTGAAGTAGATTCTTTGACTGGTGAGGTAATTGGAGAGCGGGAACAAGTTTCTATTTTCCCAGCCACTCACTTTGTTACTAATGAACAAATTATGGAAAGAGCTTTGGCCTCAATTAAAGATGAAATGAATATTCAGGTGAAAAAGTTTGAAGGGGAAGGAAAACTTTTAGAGGCTCAACGAATTAAACAAAGAACCACTTATGATATGGAAATGATGAGTGAAGTTGGCTACACTAATGGAATTGAAAACTATTCTAGACACATGGAAGGACGAAAAGCTGGCCAACCACCACATACTTTGTTAGATTTCTTCCCTGATGACTTCTTAATTTTAATTGATGAATCACATGCCACTATGCCAGAATTAAAGGCAATGTACAATGGAGATAGGGCACGTAAGCAAACCTTAATTGATTATGGTTTTAGACTTCCATCTGCTTTAGATAACCGACCTTTAAAATTAGAAGAGTTTGAAAAACATGTAAATCAAATCATGTACGTATCAGCAACTCCTGGTGATTATGAACTTAATCAAACTGATCATAAGGTTGAGCAAATTATCCGTCCTACTGGATTGCTTGACCCTGAAATTGAAGTTAGACCAATTAAGGGACAAATTGATGATTTAGTTGGTGAAGTTAATAAGCGGATTGAACGTGATGAACGTGTCTTTGTTACAACTTTAACTAAGAAAATGGCAGAAGACTTAACTGATTATTTGAAGGATTTGGGAATAAAAGTACGATATCTACATTCTGATATTAAAACTTTAGAACGTCTTGAAATTATTAGAGACTTAAGACTAGGAAAGTTTGATGTACTAATAGGGATTAATCTTTTAAGAGAAGGTATTGATGTGCCTGAAGTCTCTCTAGTTGCAATTCTAGATGCTGATAAAGAAGGTTTTCTCCGTTCTACCAGACCTTTAGTTCAAACAATTGGTCGGGCTGCTAGAAACTCAAATGGTAAGGTAATTATGTATGCTGATTCAATTACCGATTCAATGCGTGCAGCAATTGATGCTACGGAAAGAAGACGTAGTTTACAAATGAAGTTCAACAACGAACACGGTATTACTCCTAAAACTATCGTTAAGCCGATTAGAGATGTAATTTCTATCACTAAGGATAGTGATGATAAAGAGAATAAAGAAAGTTTTGCTGACTTAAACTTTGATGAATTGACTAAGAAACAAAAACAAAATATGATTAAGACTCTAACTGCACAAATGCAGGAAGCTGCTAAGAAACTGGACTTTGAAGAAGCAGCTAACTTGCGTGATGCAATTATGGATTTAAAAAAACAGGTGCATGAAAAGAAAAAGTAGAGGAGGACAGCTAAATGGTAAATGATAAAATTGTTATTCACGGAGCACGGGAACATAATTTAAAAGATATAAGTTTATCAATTCCAAAAGATAAATTAGTGGTTATTACTGGTTTATCAGGTTCTGGAAAAAGTTCACTGGCATTTGATACCTTATATGCTGAAGGTAGAAGACGATATGTAGAATCGTTATCAAGTTATGCTAGACAATTTTTAGGACAAATGGATAAAGCTGATGTTGACTCAATTGATGGATTAAATCCAGCAATTTCAATTGACCAAAAGACAACTTCACACAATCCGCGCTCAACAGTTGGAACTGTAACAGAAATTAACGATTATTTACGTTTATTATGGGCTCGTGTAGGTCATCCAATTTGTCCAAATGATGGAACTTTAATTGAAAGACAAAGTGTAGATCAAATGGTAGACCGAGTAATGGATTTGCCTGAAAGAAGTAGAATTCAAATTTTAGCTCCAGTTATTCGTTCTAAAAGAGGAGAACATAAAGAGGTATTTAAGCGAATTCAGCGTGCAGGGTATGTACGGGTAATTGTAGATGGAGAAATGCATGAAATTACTGATGAGTTTGAGCTAGATAAAAACAAACGACACAGTATTGATATTGTTGTGGATCGTTTAATTGTTAAAGAAAATATTCGTAGTCGGTTATTTGATTCAGTAGAAGCAGCCCTTCGTTTAGCAGATGGATACATGGATGTTGATGTAATTAAGGGCGAACGCATCAATTTTTCAGAATACTATGCTTGTCCTATTTGTGGTTTTACTGTTGGTGAAATGGAACCACGGTTATTTTCATTTAATGCACCTTTTGGAGCTTGTCCTGATTGTGATGGATTGGGGATGAAGCTGTCAGTAGATGAAGATTTAGTAATTCCTAATAAGGATAAGTCATTAAGCGAAGAAGCTCTAGTTCCATGGGCTAATTCTAAGTACTATACGGCTATGTTAGAACAAGCTTGTACAGCCTTGAAAATACCTTTAGATAAACCATATAAAAAATTAACTAAAAGACAAAAAGATTTAATTTTAAATGGATCTAAGGGAAAGAAAATTAAATTCCATCTTGAAGGAGACTTTGGAGTAAACGATACAGTTCAAGAATTTGAAGGAATTTTAAATAATATCAATCGTCGATATCATCATCCTATGTCTAAGTTCATGCGCGAGGCAATGGGGAAGTATATGACTGAACTTACTTGTTCAACTTGTCATGGTAAAAGATTGAATGAGAAGGCTTTAGCCGTAAAAGTAAACGGTAAAGATATTGCTGAAGCATCGGATCTTTCGATTGCAAAAGCATTAGAATTTTTCAACTCAGTAAAATTAAGTGAACAAGAAGAAATAATTGCTAAACCAATTTTGAAAGAAGTACGTGATCGCTTAACATTTTTAATTAATGTTGGGTTAGACTATCTTACTCTATCTCGTTCTGCTGGTACTTTATCTGGTGGAGAAGCTCAAAGAATTAGGTTAGCAACTCAAATTGGTTCTAATTTGTCAGGAGTCATGTATATTCTAGATGAACCATCGATTGGTCTTCATCAGCGTGATAATGATCGTCTTATTTCTTCTCTTAAGAAAATGAGAGATCTTGGAAATTCACTAATTGTAGTAGAACATGATGATGAGACCATGAAGCAAGCTGATTACTTAGTTGATATGGGACCTGGAGCAGGAGTATACGGTGGAAAGGTGATGGCTGCTGGTACACCTGAAGAAGTCATGGAGAATCCACATTCTTTAACTGGAGAGTATTTGTCTGGTAAAAAGATTGTTCCAGTTCCTCTAGAGCGAAGAAAGGGTAATGGTAAAAAAATAACTGTTACTGGTGCAAAAGAAAATAATTTAAAAGATATTTCTGTCGATTTTCCTTTAGGTAAATTAGTTGTTGTAACCGGAGTCTCGGGTTCAGGGAAATCAACACTAGTTAATTTGATTTTGAAACGTGCTCTGGCACAGAAGTTGAATAATAATTCTGCAAAGCCCGGTAAGTATAAATCAATTAAGGGATATAAAAATATTGAAAAAATTATAGATATTGATCAAAGTCCGATTGGACGAACTCCTCGTAGTAATCCAGCAACATATACTAGTGTATTTGATGATATTCGGACTTTATTTGCACAGACTAATGAAGCAAAAATGCGTGGATATACTAAGGCTAGATTTTCTTTTAATGTTAAGGGAGGTCGCTGTGAAGCATGTCATGGAGATGGAATCATTAAGATAGAAATGAATTTCCTGCCTGATGTGTATGTTCCTTGTGAGGTTTGTCATGGAACAAGATATAATTCAGAAACTTTAGAAGTAACTTATCGAGAAAAAAATATTTCTCAAGTTTTAAACATGACAATTAATGAAGCATGCAAATTCTTTGAAAATATTCCTAAAATTCATCGTAAGTTACAAACAATTGTTGATGTAGGATTAGGATATGTAAAGTTAGGACAATCAGCAACTACTCTGTCTGGTGGGGAAGCACAAAGAATGAAGTTAGCTTCTGAATTACAAAAACTTTCTACTGGAAATAACTTTTATATCTTGGATGAACCCACAACAGGTTTGCACACTGATGATATTAAGCGTCTATTAGAAGTATTGCAGCGCTTAGTTGATGAAGGAAATACAGTTTTAATTATTGAACATAACTTAGACGTCATTAAAAATGCAGATTGGTTAATAGATTTGGGACCTGAAGGAGGAGATGGCGGTGGACAAGTTGTGGCTACTGGTACTCCTGAAGAAGTTGCCCAAGTAAAAGAAAGTTATACTGGTCAATATTTAAAACCTGTCCTTGAAAGAGATACTGAGTTAACTAAGCAAATGATAAATAGAAAAGAAGAGCAAGAAGAAAGTTAATGGTGTTTTAGAAAATTAAGTGTAGAATATTATCTGGGAGGATATAAAAATGAACGACATTTATAATTCTAGACATCAAGGCTTTGATTGGGGCTCATTTATAGCAGGTATTTTGTTTGTTATAGCATCATTCTTGTTGTTACGCTACCCTGGTCGCGGCCTACAAGCATTTGTATTTGTATTCGGTATTTTATCAATTTTACAAGGACTAATTTGGATTTCAGCATATGTTAAATTTCACAATATTTTTGATTTGAGCTGGGTAACAATAGTTTCAGCAATTATTGATATTGTAATTGGTGTTTTGTTCCTATGTTCACGTGAAATTGGGGGATTAACTTTAGCTATTTTATTTGCTATTTGGTTCTTGACCGATTCGATTATTGGAATTATTTTTTCATGGCACTTACGTGAGTATTCAACTGGGTACTTTGTTCTTTGCTTAATTTTAAACATTATTAGTTTAATTATTGCTTTTGCTTTACTATTTAACCCAATGTTAGCTGCTATTACTTTAGTTTACTTAGTAGCATTTTGGCTAATGGTATTTGGAATCAATGAAATTTTTGTTTCATGGATGCATAGATAAAATTAAAAAGTCGTATATCGTTGGAAAACTACCAAAGATAACGACTTTTTATTTTATTTAAAAAATGGAACACCCGGTATGTTATAATGTCGGTTAAGGAGGAATAGCTATGGCTGAACAGAAAAAACAATTATTAATTGTTACTGGTATGAGTGGTGCAGGTAAAACTGTTGCTATTAAAGCATTAGAAGATATGGGGTATTTTGTAGTAGACAATTTACCACCAGAATTATTGGGAAGTTTCTGGGAATTAATTAACAATTCTTCGGATTTTAGCAAGGCAGCAGTAGTTGTTGATTTGAGAGTAAAGAGTTTTTATAAGGATTTGGTTGATGAAATCAAATCTTTGGAAGATAGTCAAAATGTTCAGTCAACAGTTTTGTTTTTAGATGCTTCAGACGATGTTTTAGTATCTAGATATAAAGAGACGAGACGCTTGCCTCCTTTAGCTCATACAGGTCGCTTGCTTGATGGAATTCAAGAAGAAAGAAATATTTTATCAAGAACCAAAAATATTTCAAACATAATTATTGATACTTCCCATTTATCTACTAAAGAATTAAAGACAAAATTAGTAGATAAGTTTGGAGATAATCGAACTCGGACGTTTTCAATTGAGGTAATGAGTTTTGGATTTAAATATGGTATTCCAATTGATGCAGATATTGTAATGGATGTAAGATTTTTGCCGAATCCATTCTATATTCCTCAACTTAAGCCATTTACTGGCTTAGACCGTCGAGTTTTTGATTATGTAATGAGCAAGAAAGAAACTAAAGAGTTTTATGCTAAGTTTTTAGATATGTTGGAGACGGCTATTCCAGGATATATTGCTGAAGGAAAAGAAAAATTAACTATTGCAATTGGTTGTACCGGTGGTCAACATAGAAGCGTTTCAATTGCACGTCAATTGGCAGTTGATTTAGCTAAAAAATATCCTGTTGATATTTCTCACCGAGAAATTAGTCGTTATATTGGACAATAAAGGAGCGAAGATGGCGTACGGAGAAAATAAAATTGTACGTGTCATTCGTGGACGTCGGCCTAAAATAGTTGTTATTGGCGGAGGAACAGGTTTACCTGTTATTTTGAATGCTTTAAAGGAGCAAAATGCTGATATAACAGCTATTGTTACTGTAGCTGACGATGGCGGATCATCCGGTACAATTAGAGATTATATTAATGTGGTGCCACCAGGCGATATTAGAAATGTATTGGTTTCTTTATCTGATTTGCCACAAGAAGAAAAAGATATTTTTCAATATCGATTTAATTCATCTGACTCGTTTTTTGCAGGTCATGCAATTGGAAACTTAATTATTGCTGCTTTGGATGAAATGCAGGGAAATATTTTTGATGCTGTGCAGTCTTTATCTAGGATGATGCGAATTGATGGAAGAATTTTTCCTGCTTCGAATGAGCCTTTGACTTTAAATGCGGAATTTGTCGATGGGACAACTGAATCTGGAGAAACAGAAATAACATCAAAAGACAAGAGAATTAAACGTGTATGGGTCACAGATACTGATTCAGATGATGAGCCTAAAGCTGTGTTACCAGTTTTAGCAGCTATTATGCAGGCAGATGCAGTAGTTTTAGGACCGGGAAGTTTATTTACATCGATTTTACCTAATTTGATGATTTCTAATTTAGGGGATGCTGTAAGACAAACTAAAGCTGAAGTAATTTATATTTGTAATATTATGACTCAGCAAGGTGAAACAGATCATTTTACAGCAGCTGAGCATGTACAAGTTATTAATGATCATTTAGGAGGACACTATATTAATACGGCTTTGGTTAACGGAGCTAAGATTGATATGACTAAATTTAACCCGGCCGATTATGATGCTTATCTTGAACCGGTAAGAAATGATTTTGCTGGATTGCGGGCTCAAGATTGTCGAGTAATTACAGCTGACTTTATTGATCAACATAGTGGATTGGTTTTTCATGATGGAAAAAAAGTAGCTGATGAAATTTTAAATTTAGCTTTTGAAGCATATAGTCGAAGACAGAAGGAACAGGATTAGTTAATGGTTTCATACGCAAGTGATGTAAAAAAAGAACTTACAAGTCTGCCAGTTCATCCGGAACACGCTAAGGCAGAATTAGCAGCTTTTTTGCGAATGAACGGAGTACTTAGCCTGCACGATCATCAATTTAGCTTGGATATTACAACTGAAAATCCAGCGATTGCACGAAGAATTTTTTCTCTTATTAAGACTGCTTATGGAATTGAACCATTATTAATTGTTTCTAAAAAGATGAAATTAAAGAAAAATTATCAGTATTTAGTTAGACTTCAAAAACAAGTTCATGAAATCCTAGCTGATTTAGAAATTTTTGATAGTAACAACGGTCTTATTACGGGAATCCCTGAAAAGATTATGTCTTCGGAACAAAGGGCAATGTCCTATTTAAGAGGAGCTTTTTTAGCGTCTGGAAGTGTAAATAATCCAGAAACTAGTCGGTATCATTTAGAGATTTATTCTCTTTATGAAGATCATAATCAAGATTTATTAAAGCTAATGAATAATTTCTTTTATTTAAATGCAAAGGAAACGAGAAGACGAAGTGGCTATATTGTTTATTTAAAAGAAGCAGAAAAAATTGGTGATTTTCTCCATGTAGTTGGTGCAGTAAATGCAATGCTAGCTTTTGAAGATTTGAGAATTATGCGTGATATGCGTAATTCAGTAAATCGTTTAGTGAATTGCGATACAGCAAATCTTAAAAAAACTGCAAATGCAGCAGCTAAGCAAGTTGAAGATATTCAATTGATTGAAGAAAAATTTGGCTTAGAAAATTTACCTGAAAAATTGACTGTGTTAGCCCGTTTTAGGTTAACGCATCCAGAACTTTCTCTTAAGGAAGTTGCAGCACAAGTACCAGATGGTCCAATCTCAAAGTCAGGGGTTAACCATCGTTTTCAAAAAATTCGTGAAATAGCGAAGCAATTAAAAGAAGAAAATTAGACAAAAAAAAGTGTCTGGGAAAAAACTAGGCTTTTATTCCAGATAAAAAAACAGAGAAA
>NZ_CAJURR010000008.1 GCF_910589175.1 uncultured Lactobacillus sp. | reverse complement strand
TCCGAATGGACTTTTTATTTTTTATCAAGTGTTCAATTTAATTTTACAATCAGCGTATGTTTAAATTTTGATTTAACTAAGAACTAGTCTTATAATTTTACCAACTAGCTTTGCGCACACCAGGAAGTTGTCCCTTGTGTGCTAATTCTTTAAAGCGTAAACGTGACATGCCAAACTTACGCATATAGCCATGTGGTCTACCATCATGTAAATCACGGTTATGGTAGTGAGTTGGGTGAGCATCAAGCGGTAATTTTGCTAATGCTTCTAAGTCACCAGCTTCTTTTAATTCATAGTATTTCTTGATTAATTCACGCTGCTTAGCAGCCTTAACGATTTTGGATTTTTTTGCCATATATCTTTCCTTTCGAATATAGAGTATAAAAAATAGTTTAATTAAGAATAAAGAATGACTAATTTGAGCTAACTTAAAGTAAGTATATTGTATTAAATTATTAATAATTTGTCAAAAAGAAAGTATTTTAAAAAGAATTAGTTTAAAATAAGTAATGATTGATTAAAGAAGGGAAAATAAGCCGTGGGTATTTTTAAAAGAATACTTCATAATGAAGACTTGCGACAGTTAATAATTTATGTATTAATTGGTGTGTTGGGATTAGGTGTTGACTTTGGAATTTTTGCCATTCTAACTCACTTTAAGATGCAAGTCGAAGTAGCTAATTTTATTTCATCATCTTGTGGGTTGATCAACAACTTTTTCTGGAATAGTTTTCTTAACTTTAAGGTTCACGATAAATTATTAGTAAGATTTATTTCCTATTATTTAGTAGGACAAATTACAACTTTGTTTACAACTGTCTGCCTATTTATTTTTGTAACTCAACTTGGCTATAATCAATTGATTGTAAAGGCTGTTTCTACATTTATCGCTACCTTGATCCAATTTGTAATTAATAAGTTACTTACCTTTAGAAAAATTAAAACTACTAAACCAAAAGTAGACGTTAGAAAGTAATAAGAAAGACTGTTAAAGTATGAAAAAATTATCAATTATAGTTCCTTGTTATAATGAAGAGGAATCTGTACCACTTTTTTATCCCGCAGTGAATAAAGTAATGGATACTATTCCTGATCTAGAACCAGAATATTGGTTTATTAACGATGGATCGAAGGATAATACCCTAAAAGAAATTAAAGAACTACGCAAGAAGGATCCAGAGCATGTACACTTTGTTTCATTTTCAAGAAACTTTGGTAAGGAATCTGCTCTTTACGCTGGACTTCAAGCGGCAACTGGAGATTATGTGGTTGTAATGGATGTTGACTTACAAGATCCTCCTAAGTTCTTACCACAAATGTATGATCTAATTAAAACCGGAGAATACGACTGTATTGGAACCCGTAGAGTGGATCGTACCGGAGAAGCTAAATTTAAGTCCTTCTTAAGCGATATGTTTTATAAGGTGGTTAATAAGATCTCTGATACTGAAATCGTACCAGGAGCTCGTGACTATCGAATGATGACTCGTCAAATGGTAGACGCAGTTTTGAATCTGCCTGAATACAACCGTTTTTCAAAAGGGATTTTCTCTTGGGTTGGATTTAAGACCAAATACTTAGACTATCACAACGTTGAACGTGTTGCTGGTGAAAGTGACTGGAACACTTGGAAGTTATTCAAGTACGCCATGGATGGGATTGCCGACTTTTCTCAGGCTCCACTTAACTTGGCTGTCTGGATTGGTACAGGATCATTTATTTTATCAATTATTGGATTGATAGCAGTGATTATCCGCCGTGTGCTTTACCCAGGTTCAAGCATTTTTGGTTGGGCTTCAATGGTATGCATTATATTGTTACTGGGTGGTCTACAACTTCTCTGCATTGGTATTTTAGGTAAATATATTGGTAGGGTATATATTCAAGTTAAGAATCGACCAATTTATATTATTAAAGAGAAAAAATAAACGTAATAAAAGACCGAAGTTCACGTGGAGCTTCGGTCTTTTTTGATAACAAAAGTTAGTATTCTTTAAGTTAGACTTGTTTGTGATTGTACTTCTTCCAAAAAAATTCCTCCTGTATTTAATTTCTAAAAAAGCGTCGCTGATCATACTAACAGAAAAAATTTTTTCTCGTAAGTAATTTTTTGAAGATTCTAAATTTGAAAAGTGCGATAATTTGAACAAGGGAGAATTTACGAATGAAAAAATTAACAAAAGATATCTGGATAAAGATTGCTCTATCTCTTCTAGGAGTTTTGGCTGCTATTTTGGTCTATGTACCTAACTATGCTCTAGTTGATCAAGGGCTCAAAGGTAGATGTGCTATCTTTTTTATTATTGCGATAGTTTTACTTTGGCTACCGATGGAGCTAAAGAGCAGTATTTTTGCACTTAATTTTTACTATGAATTAGGTTTGATTTTGATGATTGTCTTTTTCATGACTAATCAAATGGCAATGAATTTTACTATTGGTCTAGTGATTGTTTTGCTTTTACTAACTTGGATTGGAATGGTAATTTTCAAAAATAATTTAGTCATGAAGCAAAAAAATAGTGAGCTTTTAATCATTAGACTTGTCATGATGCTGGTTTTAGCATATTTAGCCTATATCAGCGGCTTTGCAGCTCTTATGGGAGCTGAGATCTTTACAGTACAGGGACAAACGTGGCTACTTATTTTGGGTTTTGTTCTGTGTGTATATTATCTCGTCTTAGCGGGAAGTATTTGGCAACCATGGTTTAGAAGATGGACTTCTTGGATCATGATTTTAGTAGCAGTTGTTTTGCATATGTTATTTGCAAGTGCCACCTCTTTAAATATTATCTTTCTGCCTTTAATTGGAGAGGCTATTTTACTTATTCTAGTTTGGCGCAGTAACAGAATTTTAATGAAAAAGAAAAGGATTTCATAATTAGCTCTTGTCAGACTGTATCGATCCTTGATAGAATTAATTGTTTAAAAATTTAGGAGAGATACAAAATTATGAAATATGTTTATTTGTTTTTACCAGCAATCGGCTGGGGACTTATGCCCCTAGTTATTGCAAGTGTAAAGAATAGTACAGTTTATAATCAAATCGTTGGTACTGTTGCTGCTTCATTTATTTTTGGCGCAATTGTAATGGCAATCATGCATCCAGCAATGAGTTGGTCACTCTTCTTGCTTTCTGCATTAGGAGGAGCTTGCTGGGTGATTGGTCAAGTTGGTCAATATATTTCCTATGAAAAAATTGGTGTTTCTGAAACTATGCCAATTTCTACCGGTTTACAATTAATCGGGGTTCCTCTTGTTGGTGTGCTTGCTTTTGGTGAGTGGAGCAGCCCTCAAGCTAAACTTTACGGCTTCATTGGAATCTTAGTTTTGATCATTGGAGTTGTTTTAACTTCATTTACTGATCGTGGAACAAGCGAAGGAAACAAATCTAATCAAGTAAGTACTATTATCTTGCTTGTTTTAACTTCACTTGGATATATTACTTCAAGTTCTATTCCAAAGGCTTTACATGGAAACAGCGTTTCTATTTTCTTTGGTCAAACTTTTGGTATGTTAGTAGCTGTATTTATTTATACATTGGTTACTAAGAATTTACATGTTTGGAAAGAAAAATCTACAGTTCAAAGTGGTGGGGCAGGTATTCTTTATGCAATTGCCGCATTAGCTTACATTCTTTCTGTTCAAGATAACGGAGTTAACATGGCTTTCGTTATTTCTCAACTTTGTGTAGTGATTTCTACTTTAGGTGGCTTGATTTTCTTACACGAAAAGAAAACTCGCAAAGGCTTGATCTTTACCATTGCAGGCCTAATTTTAATTATTGGCGGTGCAATGTTAACTACATTATTCTAAGGAATGAAAGAAGGCATCCCACGTCTGGGATGCCTTCTTTGTATCAACTTGTCCTAATTCTTAAATCATTTTTAGTATTAGAACACATTTAATTGTATTAGAACTAAATTAAAAGTCAAGTTAAATACAATCGTGTGCTAAAAAATAAAGAATTCAATAATAAATTATATGTTATCGCTTACAGTTGACATATTGAGTATAGCGTGATATTTTCAAAATGGGATTGGTCGAAATTGTTTAGGAGGACAATGGATGCTAGCAATTGAAAACAACCAGTTAAAGGTTGAAATTAATGAGGTCGGCGCTCAACTTACTCATGTAGTTGATAAGACTACGAATGCCGACTATATCTGGAATGGGAGTGAATGGGAAAGACATGCTCCGATTCTTTTTCCGGCAATCGGAAAATCGAATGACAATAAATATATTTTAAATGGAAAAATATATGAAATGAAGCAACATGGCTTTGCACGTGATTATCCTTGGACAGTTGTGGACAAGGGGGATGATAGAGTAAGTTTAACTTTAACTGAAAATGAAGAAACTTTAACTGTTTATCCCTTTCACTTTAGTCTAATGGTTACTTACACGTTAGAGGCTAACCAATTAAAGGTAGAGTTTTTAGTTAAAAATAATTCAGAAGAAACGATGCCTTTTGGTCTTGGATTCCATCCAGGATTTAATGTTCCAATCGCTGGAGATGAATTGGAATTTTCTGATTATGAAGTTTCATTAAGTCCAGAAGTTACAGAATTAACTCAATTCCAAATTGATCCTATTCCATTTAGAAATGGTAAAGTTATTCCAGTACCTAAGGCAGAAAAGAGTACATTACCTTTATCATATTCAGAATTTGATAATGGGTTGATTATTATTAACAATCCTGGATTAACTGGAATTGTATTATCGAGTGCAAAATCTGACCATCAGATTTCTTTAACTTTAGAAGATTTTCCATATGTGGCACTTTGGACAATGACAGATCCAGAAGCCAAATTCTTATGTATGGAGCCTTTTGCTGGACTACATGATGTTAAAAGTGACGAATTAACTGATTGGATGAAAAAAGAGGGAAATAACTTCTTAGAGCCAGATGAAAGCACACATTTTTCAACGACAATTACTTTAAAATAATATAGAAAGAGGGAAGCAATAAGTTTTCCTCTTTTTTTACTAATTAGTTAAGATTTGTCATAATTAAGTTTTAAGAATGTAATTTTGCTATAATATCCTTGTTTTAAGAAAGTTTGAGAAAGAATATTATGGATAATAAGCCCCAAGAACCTATTCACTCAAGAGTTGAGTTGAATAGAGAAAAACATAATAAGAAAAAAAAGGTCCACATTATTATTGGGATAGTTTTATTTTTGTTTTTAGGACTTGGAATTTATGCAAGTTCCGTTTATTTAAAAGCAAAAAATGCTTTTGATAAAACTTATGATCCTAAAACGGCCGTCAAGCAGGATAGCTTTTCTGGTAAAGAACCTTTTAATATTCTGTTGTTAGGGACAGATACAGGAGCTTTCGGCAGAAAAGAAGTTCGTGGAAACTCGGATACCATGATTTTAGTGACCGTGAATCCGGCCAAAAAGAAACTTTCTTTAATGTCTATTCCGCGTGATACGATGGCCCGGATGATTGGTACGGACAATTTTAGTGTGCATAAAATTAATGCGGCTTATAATATTGGCGGAGCAAAGATGGCAATGCGGACCACAAGTAAAGTTCTCAATGTGCCAATAAAGTACTATATTTCGATGAATATGGGCGGCATGCGGAAGATTGTTGATGGTGTTGGTGGCGTTACGGTGACGCCACCATTGACCTTTACTTATGATGGCTATACCTTTACTAAAGGAAAAACAGTTCACTTAAATGGTAGTCAAGCTTTAGCTTACTCTAGAATGCGCTATGATGATCCTAAGGGAGATTACGGTCGTCAATTGAGACAGCGTGAGGTCATTATGTCCGTTTTAGAGCACGCACTATCCTTTAATACTCTCAAAAATTTAGATTCAATTTTAGGTTCAGTGTCTACTAGCCTGAGGACAAACTTAACTTTTGATTCAATGGTTAAGATTAGTAAAAACTATCGTAAATGTACTAATAATATGTCTAGTGACTACTTACATGGAGTAGGCGCAATGATTGGAGACGCTTCGTACCAAGTAATGTCTGATAGAGAATTACAAAGAACTTCAAATATTGTGAGAAATGATCTTGGGTTAGATTCGATGGATATTGATAATAATGAAACCTATCAAAATTCAATGAATTCTCAATTTGATTGGAACAGTGGTGACTCTAATCAGGTATACTACATATATGATCCGTATACGGATGAATTATGGAATGGAGATAGGGCGTACTAATGGATGAATTTGTCTCGCTAGTAATAGGATATTTCCTCGGAAATATCCTTTTTGCTATGATTGTTACAAAAATATTTTTGCATAAAGATCCGACTAAATACGGTTCTGGTAATCCAGGAACGGCTAATGTCGGAGCAGTTTTTGGTAAAAAATGGGGTATTCTGACTTGCATTGGTGATTTAGCCAAAACTTTAGCTGCTTTGTTAATTGTTTACTTTATTTATCATGGTAATCGTCTAGATTTGTCTTTTGCAGGTCTTGGAGTGGTTTTAGGACATTCTTTCCCATTTTGGAATCATTTTAAGGGTGGTAAAGGAGTAGCAGTCACTGCTTTGTGGATTGTCTTTTTTGATTGGAGAGCGGGCTTAATTGCTTTATTAATTGGCCTATTTTTAGTCATTATTATGAAGAACCTTACTATACCACCGTTGGTCTATATGTTAGGATTCAGCATTTTTACTTGGATTAATTTTGGCTGGGAACAAGGGTTAATCTTTTTAATTGCTACCTTAATCATGATTTTTCAATTTAGAAAAGATATTGTCGATTTCTTTACTGGTCATGGTAAGCGTGTGGATGTATTAGTCACAATTAAGAAAAAGTTAGGGATATACAAATGAAATCAGTATTGAAAAAGACAATCCAGTGGATTTTACTGATAGTTTTACTGCTGGGAATATTAATTCAAACCTTAGGCTTTTGGAATTATAATCCGCCAACCGTTGCCGGTCGAACTAAAATTGGTTTAATGATTGGTTTAGTAGAGCTAGCCGTGATGGTTTGGTATGGGATGAGCTATGGTGACAAGGAGTACAGCTTTAAGGAAACAGTTAAAAGTTGGCTTGAAGGAGTAATTACTTTAGTCATCTTTTATCTTGTTTTCGTTATTTCTTTACCGCAATTTTTCTCAGCTTGGAACTTATGGGGAATCTTCTTTCCCGTTTTAACAAGTACATCAGCCTTATTTAGTGGGATTATTATTTCTTTATTCTTTCAACCTTTTATTTTTAGGCTGCAAAATAAGTTAAGTACTAAGCAAAATGTTTTGTTATTAACTACAATTACAATTTTGATCTTTACCTTAAGTGCAGGTAATTCGCTTTTAACTAGCTATAGTATTTTTGGTCTCTATTTGGTATTGCCTTTTGCTTGGGGAATGCTTATTTCAAAAATTACTGTATCTAAAAAGTTAATAGCTGGTTTAACAGTTGCGACAGTAATTTTGCTTCCAGCAGTTTATTATTTCACTATTCAATTAATACCGATTCAGACTCCACAAGCTGTTGTCTTCACCCAGATGAATATGTCATGGAATACGAGCTTGTTAATGAGTCCGTCATCACCATTAATGATCTTATTTGTAGTAACTGGTGGATTGCTTTTTAGAAAATGGTTGGTAGATGTATCACATAGTGCATTATCTCTTTTAATTCCTGCAATTATCTTTGGGACCACTGCTTACGGAATGACTTTATGGAAGGAAAAGCTTCAATTATTACTGGCTCCTGTTAGTAAAAAAGTCACTTTTCTCTTAATTTTGTCCTTATTGATTGCAAGTTTTATTATTAACTTTATTTTTAATAGATTTGTTCTTTCAAACAAGCATGTACAAAACTTCCTGAATAAATTTACTGGTACAGATTTAAATGATCTTCTTAATCTATTAAACAGCGGCTTGAATTTCCTTAAGAAGCATAGGCCAATAATATGTCTCTTTGCATATTTTATGGTTGTAAGTATTATTGGTTTCTTTACATTTAAGAGTAATGTTAACGTTACGTTGACTTATATTTTTACTAATAGACTTGGCACTGTCATCTTGTCCAGTATTTTTCTTCTAGCGTGTTTTGAAGTCTTTTATGTACTTACCAAGCGCTTCTGGGTAGCAGCAAGTATTCCGACTATTTTAGGGCTAGGAATTGCGATTGCTAACGGCATTAAAATGAGCTTGAGAGAAGAGCCCGTTTATCCAACCGAAATTGGTGAAATTGTTAATTGGAAGACCTTAATTCCAATGATGGGGACAAACAATTTGATTTATATTTTAATTGGATTGGCTGTCTTAATCGCTATAATTGTCTTTTTAGAAAAGAAGTTTCCAATTACCCTCAAGCGTAAAAAATCAAGTTGGGTAAAATTGGTTATTAGCCTCTTAGTTTTAATTACACCTTTGTGGTTTAACGATGAAAATTCACCGATCTATTATATTTCAAAAGGTTTTGATAATAGTCCTAACTTTAGAAATCCACCAGATAGCACGGGGGCTAACGGCTCAATTCTGACTTTTCTAGACTTTATTAAAGTGCCGATCATGGATAAGCCAGCTAATTACTCAGAAAGTTCCATAAAAAAAGTAGTTGAAAAATATCAGAATGAAGCAGTAAGCATTAATAAGACGAGAAAGAATAAGTTAAGTGATCAAACGCTTGTCTTTAATCTTAGTGAGAGTTTTGTAGATCCAAAAGAATTCCCAAGTGTTAAGATTTCTAATGATGTTCGTGATCCAATTAAATATATTCGGAAATTGATGACAACAACTACTTCTGGCCACATGCTTAGTGCTGGTTATGGTGGCGGAACTGGAAACATGGAATATGAATCCTTAACTGGATTTAACATGGGAGTATTTTCTACTGCAATCACGCCATACACGCAAGTTACATCCCGTTACAAGTTTTATCCAACAATTGGAATGGACTTTAAGTATAGCAGTACCTTGCACCCATTTAATGGTACATTCTATGGACGAATTGATAATTATCGTCGCTTTAAGTTTAATAAATTTGCCTACTTAGGCTCTAAGTATAAGATTTATGACAAAAAGACTATTGGAACTAATCCATATTTATCTGATGAGACAGCTTATCAAAATGGTTTGCGACAAATTAATAGTCAAAAAGATGGTCAGTTTATCAATTTAATTTCAATGCAAAACCACATTCCATATGGTGATTATTACTCTCCAAATGAATATAAAGAAAATGTTAGTGGGTCTCTAATTTCTGACGAAAATACTAAAAATAGTTTTGCTGCATATACTAAGGGTATTGAATACACAGATAAGGCTGTGAAAAAGTTTATTAAACAGATTGATAAAATCAACAAGCCAATTACTCTTGTATTTTATGGTGACCACTACCCAGCAATTATTGATCAGACACAATTAAGTAAGTATCCCGTAAAATTACATGCAACGAACTACTTTATTTATTCAAATAAGTACGCTCGTGAGCATGGGGCTAAGAGTAAAATTAAACCAAATAAGTATGTTTCAACAGCTTCCTTTATTCCAATGGCTTTAGAACAAACTAATTCAAAAGTAACAGCTTATCAAGCCTTGCTTACTAAGATTTATCAAGAATTACCTGCTATCACCATTAATTATTCTGGAGATGATGGTTTTGAATTGATTGATCAAAATGGTAAGCAAGTTTCTGAGAAGAAATTGAGTAAGAAACAAAAAGCATTACTTAAGGACTATCAATTAATTCAATATGATATGTCTGCAGGGAAAGGATACAGCTTAAAGATTAAGGGCTTTTATAAATAAGCAGTTGACTAAATAGCCATTCTCCCTTATGATCATAGGTAATAAAAGTAGCAACTTAATTCAGCGTTCAGAGAACTAGCGGTTGGTGTGAGCTAGGCAGGTTAAGTGAGCGAAGTACACAGTGGGGTAGTTTCCGTATCAACTATTTTAAGGCGCATTAGGCGTAAACGTGGGTGGTACCACGGCTAATAATGATATTTAGTCGTCCCTTAATCCTTTGGATTAGGGGGCGTTTTTTATTGGAGGAAATTATGGCAAAATTTGACATTTTAGAAGATTTAAAATGGCGTGGAGCTATTAATCAAGAAACTGATGAAGAAGGCTTGCGCAAGTACTTAGCTGAACATGATGATTTGGCTCTTTACTGTGGAACTGACCCAACTGGAGATTCACTTCACATTGGTCATCTTATCCCATTCATGATTTTGAAGAGATTCCAAATGGCAGGTTATCACCCAGTAATTTTAATTGGTGGGGGAACAGGTGCAATTGGAGACCCATCTGGTCGAAAGACTGAACGTACTCTTCAAACAGCTGAGCAAGTTAAGCACAACGAAGAAAAGTTAACTGCTCAAATGAAGAAGTTATTTGGAACTGAAAACTTTGAAATTCGTAACAATGCGGAATGGCTTGGTAAGATGAATTTGCTTGATTTCTTGCGTGACTACGGTAAGTTCTTCCAAGTTAACAACATGATTAATAAGGATGTTGTTGCTAGTCGTCTCGAAAACGGAATTTCATTTACTGAATTTTCTTACCAAATTTTGCAAGCTATTGATTTCTATCACTTGAACAAGGATAACGGTGTTCAAATGCAAATTGGTGGTAGTGACCAATGGGGTAACATTACTGCCGGAATTGACCTTATTCACAAGCTTGAAGGTTCAGATCGTCCAGCATTTGGTTTAACTATTCCATTAATGCTTAAGGCTGATGGTACTAAGTTTGGTAAGTCTGCTGGTGGAGCTGTTTGGCTTGATCCTGAAAAGACTAGTCCTTACGAATTCTACCAATTCTGGATTAACCAAGATGACCGCGATGTAGTTAAATACCTTAAATACTTTACTTTCCTTAGTCGTGAAGAAATTGAAGATTTGGCTGAAAAGACTGAAAAAGAACCTTGGAAACGTGCTGCTCAAAAGAGATTAGCAGAAGAAGTTACCAAGTTTGTTCATGGCGAAGAAGGATTGAAAGAAGCTCAAATGATTACTGAGGCATTATTCTCAGGTAATGTTAAGAGCCTATCAGTTCCTCAAATTGAACAAGCATTGAAGAATGCTCCAAGTGCTGAAGCAACTCATGAGGCTAAAAATATCGTAGAATTTTTGGTTGAAACTAAGATTGAACCATCTAAGCGTCAAGCACGTGAAGACGTTAAGAATGGTGCAATTTACGTAAACGGCGAACGTCAAGATGATATTGACTTTATCATTGAACCAGATAGTGATTTTGATGGAAAATATGTAATTATCCGTAAGGGTAAGAGAAAGTATACTTTAGTTAAAATTAAGTAATAAATAAAAATTAAGGACTAGGAATGTAAAAACGTTCCTGGTCCTTTTTGCTATAATTAAATTGATATCTGCCGTTTTAGCTCAGGAGGTAGAGCACCGCCGTGGTAAGGAGGAGGTCCCCAGTTCAAATCTGGGAAACGGCTTAGTGAATAATTTGGTAACAAAAAAATTCTAGGGATGGTCAAAAAGGTCATCCCTTTTTATAATTGTTATAAATAGTATAAATAATTTATGAAAGAAGAATTAATATGGCTCATGAACTTACGCTAGATGAAATTGCAAAATTTCAACAAGATTATCAACAAAATAAGCAAAATAAAATTGCTGAGTTGGCTGTTGTGAATAACGGTGTGCAAAAAGCAAGTTTCAACGGTGAAGGTATCCGTGATTTAAATCGAACTTTCTCAATTGAAATTCCAACTGATAATGTGACCGACCAAAAACAATCAGGTCGTTGTTGGTTGTTTGCGGCTTTGAACGTTTTACGTCATAAGTTTGCCAAGCAATATCATGCAAAGAACTTTACTTTTTCACAAAGCTACCTTTTCTTCTGGGATCGAATTGAAAGAGCAAATATTTTCTTTAATCATATTCTAGAAACTGCGGATAAACCTGTGGATGATCGTACTGTGCATTTTTACTTACAAGCACCTGATACAGATGGTGGACAATGGCACATGGCTATTTCATTAATTAGAAAATATGGCTTAGTTCCAACTTATGCACAAGACGAAAGTTTTACAGCTAATAATACAGGTGCCTTTAATCAAGCATTGAATATGAAATTGCGTGAAGATGGACTAGTTTTGCGTAAACTTGCTCAAGCTGGTAAAACTGATGAAATTGAACAAAAACGTCAAGAATATTTAAGTGAAATTTACCGTATGGCTGTAATTGCTTTTGGACAACCTGTGCAAAAGTTTGATCTAGAATTTAAATATGATGATGGTAATTACAAGTTAGACCAAAATATTACTCCATTAGACTTTTTCCACAATTATTTTGAAGATGACTTAGATGATTATGTAGTACTATTTAACGCTCCAGATCATGAGTATGATAAGCTTTACGCTTTTCCATTTGAAGATAATGTTGAAGGCGGTAGCCCAGTTAGATTTTTGAATACAAAGATTGAAAACCTTAAGGAAGCCGCAATTAAACAGCTAAAAGATGGGGAAACAATCTGGTTTGGTTGTGATGTAGGCAAGCAAAGTGATCGTCAAAAAGGAATTTTAGCTGCCGATTTGTATGAAACTGATACGATTTTTGGTATTGAGACTAAGTTAAATAAAAAAGAACGTCTTCAGACTGGTGCTAGTGGTTCAACTCATGCAATGACCTTTGTAGGTGTAGATGTAGTTGAAGGTAAACCCCGTCAGTGGAAAGTGGAAAACTCATGGGGAACAAAAGTGGGTGATAAGGGCTATTTTGTCATGGATGATAAATGGTTTGACGAATATTTGTTTAAAGTTGTAGTTAAGAAGCAATACCTACCAGAGAAACTAGTGAAAATTGCTGAAGGCGAAGCAACTCCTGTTCCTTGCTGGGATTCAATGGCTTAGGCAAGGGGATCGACAATGAACATCGAATTAGTTAAGCAATTTACTAAAGAGCACCTAAAAGGTGAAAAAACAGGTCATGATTACTACCATGGACAACGTGTAGCAAATTTAGCTACAAAGATGTATCTAAGTGATTATCCGGATGCACATCAAGATAGCCGAATAGTAGCTATTATTCAGGCAGGGAGTTATTTACATGATACGATAGATGAAAAAATTTGTGACAATCCTGATGAAGTTATAGACGAAATCAAAGAATTATTGCCTAAGGTTGGCTTTACTTCTTTAGAAATAGAAGATATTTTATTTACTATTCAGCATATGTCTTTTTCAGCTAATATTGAGCATCATTATCAACTTCCTTTAAGTGGACAATATGTGCAAGATGCTGATCGGATTGAAAGCTTAGGCGCGATAGGAATTGCAAGAGCGTTTACTTATGGTGGTAAGCATGGAAATAAGATTTATGATCCCAAAATTAAGCCTGAGAAGCTAATAAGTCATGATCAATATCGCAATCATGTAGAAACCACAATTAATCATTTCTATGAAAAATTATTTGATTTAGAAGACCTAATGAATACGCCTGCTGCTAAAAAAGAGGCACATCGAAGAACTGAATATATGCGTGCGTTTGTTCAAGAATTTATGGATGAATGGAATGTGTAGAGAGAAGCTAACTGATTTTTCAGTTAGCTTTTAAAAAAAATACCTCTATTTTTGCGTAATTAAATATGAGTTTAAAAATAAATTACGTAAAATAGAGGTATAAAAGTGGAGCCAGTCTTTGCACTAAAAAGAATGAAAAACTTAGTAAAGAATAATCAATTTTTATTGGTTAAGAGAAGAGCAAAACATGCTACACCAGTTTCAAAAGAACTAGCTAAAATTATTGTTTCATATCTTTCTATAAAAGATTTTATTAAAGAAGAAGAGGATAGAGAGTATCCTAATACATATGTGTGGATTTATGAAACTACTTATGGATCGAAGTATTATATAAAGTTTAAATTTAAAAATGAAGGAAATATAGTTGTTTTTATTTCCTTTCATGAAGCATTGTACTAAGTGAGGAGATAAAAAATGTCTTATATTGCAGATTATACTAATAGCTATGATATTCGTGGTCATGAGATTGTAATTACTGCACCCGCGCGTTTTGATGAAAAAACTGGTAAAGTAATGGCTGATTTGGAACTTGATGATTATGCAGCAAAATTAGCATTAGAGAAATATCGGAAACAATTTGATATTGTTTCACCAGAGGATATTAAAAATTTGCGTCACCATTGGGATTTTAGCCAAGCAAAACTTGCTGAAGTTTTAGGCTGGAATGTAGCGACAGTTGCTATATATGAAGCTGGCGCATTACCATCAGTTAGTGATAATCGTTTATTAAAAATTTTGATTAGTAGTCCTAAAGTTATGCAGAAATTTATCGATGATAGTAAAAAAGAAGAATTATAAAAATTTATAGGACTTGTATTATTAAATTTAGGATAAAAAATAGACTTCTGCCAGAGTTTTGCAGAAGTCTATTTTTATAAATATAAGTATTTAAGCTAGTGAATCCCAAGCAGGAAGTGGAGTTGGCTTGCTTTCGGCAAGTTTCTTTTGATCTTCAGTTAAGAATTCTTTTCTAACAACTACTTCATAAACAAAGTCATCAAACCACTTATCGCTCATTGTGAAGTAACCCTTACGACCGGATTTTTCACTCCATGAGTTTTCAACTTTCCACTTGCGGATTTCACCCTTATCTAAGTCAACACCAACTAAAGTCATAGCGTGGCTAACTTCGCCTTCACCAGTAGCCAATCTTTCTGCCTTAGTCATATAAGTATCAACATCAAATAATTCATCGGTCTTGTATAATTCAGTATCTAGGTAACCAGTCTTACGATCCATTTCTTTCAAGACATCATTACCAAACCAAACACTTTCACCATCTTTTAATTGCTTAATAGCAGCGTCTTTTAAGTATTCGATTGGAACATTTAAGAAAGTAATAGGGATACCACCATTAACATTGTCTTCAAATGGAAGAGAATAAAGTTTGCCATATTCATGATCTGGCGCATTAGTTAAGCAAACATAATCATTGAAATTAATATCCCAATACTTATTGAAAAATTCAACTGGAGTTAAGTTTTTATCCAAGTGAAGTTTTTTCTCATCGTCGCGGTACTCTAAGTCAAAAGTCTTAGGAGGTTCGCCAACAGCAATTGCAGTCATACGGTAGATTTCGCTTAGGAATTCTTTGCGTTTCTTTTCGACTTCTTCAGTTTTACCTTCTTGAACTAATTTGCGTAAAACTAAAGCATCTTTTCTTTCTTTACGAGCGAGTGCATCTGCTAAACCAGCAGTGTGGTTAGTATTGAAGCTTTCAGGCATTGCATTGGTTGGGACAACACCGTATTTTTTCACTAAGGAAGCTGCCATTGCCCATTGACCACCATCTGCACCAGCAAAATTCATATATGCCTTAACTGTGCGATCATCTAATGGCTTATCAGCAGAATCAATAATTGCATCATAGAAAATATTAGCACGTTCAATCTTATCCCAAAAGAAGTTATATGCTTGAGATAAGGTGAAGTTTTTAGCCTTATATTTTTTACCAAAATCATGACGTAAAGTATTTAAGGTCGCAAATAACCAGCAACGACCTGACTGCATTTGGTTAGTAACATTATCAGTTTCTACTTCGACAGAGAATACATCGTTTAGACGGTTAGTAACTGCTGGATTGAATGAAGCTTCTAACACACCAGATCGCATTGCTGCGCGAGAAACTACTTGATTACGTGAATTATCAAAGTCACTACGGAATTGATCAATTTCTTGTAGGGTTAATTCGTGAGACATAAATTACACTCCTTTAATTTTTTTATCATGTTTTTCATTATATTTACTATACAGCAAATCACAAGTTAATACACTAATTTTATTGAATGAAAGTAGTTTTCATGAGTATTTAAGATATGATTCTGAAGTATAATATTGATAACAATATCGGAGGGAAGAACTATGAAAAAGAATATTTTTGTATCAGGAATTACCCTAATGACAATGCTTTTAGCTGTAGGTTGCAGTAATAATGCAAGCCAGTCTAACATTAATAATGAAGCTAAAAGTACTAAGACGAGCCATAAAAAGAGCCACAAAGCTAAAAAACATACAACTAAGAAAGATAAAACTGAGATAGATACTGATAATTCAGAAACTACTAACTCAGATAAAAAAACTGATAAGAGCAGTACTAGTGAGAAGACCAGTCAAAATGGATCAGCAAGCTCTAATTCGTCTAATTCAAATGAATCAGAAAACTCAAATAATTCAAATGGCTCATCCAATTCTTCAGCATCTAATACTCAAAATAATAGCGGACAAAGTGCCGCATCAGCTAATAACTCTTCAGATACCATGTTTAACAAGATGGTTTCTAATACTATTAAAGAAAACGGCTATTCAAGTAGTTATGGACCAGATAATTTTACGTTAATTGATGGTGGTAATGGACAATATTCTTTAGCTGAGAAGTCAACTGGAACAATTGTTGGTCATTATTCTGTAAAGAATGGTGATCTTTACAAGCAAGATGTGATTACTGGAAATGATGTTAAGGTTAAATAATGGTTTATTATCAAAAAATGACGCCTGAAGGTTATCAAGAAATTCAAGATGAGATAGCCCGTTTAAAAAAAGATAGGCCACGAAGAATTAAAATCTTACAAGAAGCTCGTAGTATGGGAGACTTATCAGAAAATTCTGAATATACTACAGCTAAGATGGAATTAGGGCATTTACAAAGTCGCTTGCGCTATTTAGATAAGCAATTAAGATATTCAGAAATTATTCAAAAGGATGAAAGTGGAACTATTGATTTAGGATCAAATGTTACTTTACTTTTTGATGGCGATGATGAAGCTGAAAAATATCGGATTGTTGGTAGAATGGAAGCAGATTTAGCTAAGGGAAAGATTTCCTTTGATTCGCCTTTAGGGCAAGTCTTAATGAAGCAAAAAGCTGGTGCAACAGTAACTGTTGAAGCACCAGCTGGAAGTTATGATGTTAAAATTATTGATGTAGATTAAAAGACATCTCGCTTATGCGGGATGCCTTTTTCTTATCCAAGTATTTATTCAATATTAATTGTATTTTCCTTATCTTCTTCAGTTAATTTTGGCAAGGTAATAGTTAAAACACCATTAACGTCTTTTGCGGAAATTTCTTTAGAGTCAACATCAGGGATGCGGTAACTTCTTTGAATGTGACCAACGCTTCTTTCCCGGTGAAGAACGTTACCGTTATTATCGTCTAAGTTATCGAATGAATCCCGGCTACCTGAAACGTTTAGGACGCCATCTTTATATGAAACTTTGATGTCCTTCTTATCCATTCCTGGCATGTCAACTTTAACAATATAGTCCTTGTCAGTTTCTGCTACATCAGATTGCATAATGTTCTTGATGGAACTGTCGTCAAAAAAGTCTTTTGGAAAACTAAACCAATCGCTTAATTGATCCATCATATTATCGTTGTTACGATTTTTCATCATTTCGTTTGCCATAATAAAACTTCCTTCCATTACGCTCTCTACAATCTCTATTGTAGTAGGTCCGTAGGGAAAGTAAAATATTTAGCACACTAATTAGAACGGTGCTAATAAGAATGAAAAAATAGGATTTAGAGTACTTTCTAAATCCTATTTTTGAATAATTAATCTAAATCTTTACCATTGGATTTAATAACTTTTTTATACCAGTTAAATGAATCCTTCTTTGAGCGTTCTAGCGTTCCTTCACCCTTGTCATTCTTGTCAACGTAGATAAAGCCGTAACGCTTATCCATTTGACCAGTTCCAGCTGAAACTAAGTCAATGCATCCCCAAGGAAGGTAACCCATCAAATCAACACCATCTAACACAACGGCCTTTTCCATTTGTTCAATGTGCTTTCTCAAGTAATCGATTCGATATGGATCGTGAACTGAACCGTCAGCTTCGCGCTTATCGTAAGCACCGAGACCATTTTCAACGATAAATAGTGGCTTGTGGTAGCGGTCAGTTAAGTGGTTAAGAGAAATTCTCAAACCTTCTGGGTCAATTTCCCAACCCCAGTCACTACGCTCTAAAGTAGGGTTTTCTACGATCGCTTCTTGTAAGTCAGTTAATTCATCTGGTTTAACTTTCTTACTTGAAACAGTAGTGGATTGATAGTATGAGAAACCAACGTAGTCTACTGTACCTTCTTTTAAGGCAATTTTATCTTCTTCAGTGATATCTGGACGGTAGCCATTTCTTTCAATGTAATCTTCAACAGCATTTGGATATTCACCATTAACGTGCACATCGGAGAAGAAGTCACGTCTTTGTTCAAACTTATCAGCAAGTAAAACATCATCTGATGATGGCGTTAATGGACGAACAGGTGAGTAGTTAATCATACAACCAATTTGGAAGTCTGGATTAATCTTATGGCCTTCTTTAACTGCTAAAGCAGAAGCAACTAATTCATAATGGGCAGCTTGATACATAGCAGCTTCTTTTTCTTTATCGCCCATTCCATTCTTAAACAAGATACCAGAGTTAGTGGCCATTAAGAAGTCATTGTTAAAACTAGATTGATTATCAATTTCGTTGAAAGTCATCCAGTATTTAACTTTATTCTTGTAACGCTTAAAGCAAACACGGGCAAAGCGAACAAAGTAATCAATTAATTTACGGTTAGTAAAACCACCATATTCTTTGACTAAGTGATAAGGAATTTCAAAGTGAGAAAGGGTAATTACAGGTTCAATTCCATACTTATGACATTCATCAAATAAGTCATCGTAGAACTTAAGACCCGCTTCATTAGGTTCTTCTTCATCACCCTTAGGAAAAATTCTAGTCCAAGCTATTGAAGTACGGAAAGCCTTAAAGCCCATTTCAGCCATTAACTTAATATCACCCTTATAGTGGTGGTAAAAATCAATGGCATCATGATTAGGATAGTTTTTACCAGGAATAACACCATCAGTAATTTCACGTGGCTTAGTTGCTGATCCTACTGTCATAACATCAGCTACAGACATTCCCTTTCCATCTTCATCCCATGCACCTTCAAGTTGGTGAGCAGCAACAGCGCCGCCCCATAAAAAGCCCTTAGGCATAGTGTATCCAGTCATATTCAATACGTCCTTTCTAAAGTAAGCGTTTTCGAAATTCATTCTACAAATTAAAAACTTAATTGTAAAGCGTAAAAGTATAGAATTTTATTTTTTATAAGAAAACAGTAATAATTATTGCAAACGGTTTCATTTTGAGGTATTATACAGGTGTTGTCTGAATTGTTCAGGAACAATATTGAAAGGGCAGATACAATAATGATTAAAAGAGATCAGAGTTTAGAACAAAAGAAACATGACATGAGTGTGAGATCTATAAATTTTAGCCGCTATTTAATGATTCGTTATTTTTCTGCGGCGTTCTTATTCACTAATCTCTTTTGGTTAGTTTTTGCAATTTGTTACCACGATATTGTTGCTTCGATAATTTCAGGATTATTATTTGTTTTATTATTAATAGCTTCAGTAGAGCAGGTAAGTAAGTGGAATGTCAGAAATACTGACTTAAAATTTACAAAACTGTATTATCAACTCCAGCTAGTTGCAAATGTAATCTTTGCTATGAGTTGCTATTTACCATTTGGAAAGATTCTATTTCCTTTTATGGCTACAAATGATGTCGCAAATGTAATTTTTACAATTTTAATTATTGGAATACTAGGCTCTATCTTAATCTTAAGAAGGATTAGTAACATTCAAAATGGTCGCGACAAATATGCACGAGCAATTAAGACATTTGAAAGTAATAGACAGTAGGACAAATTGAGGGGGATGTACTATGTCTGACACTGCGCAACCATCATTTAAAGATAAAATGATGAAGGCTTTAGGTAAGTTCTCAGGTTCACGTTTTGTACGTGCAATTATGGGTGCTGGTTATTCTATTATTGCCTTTTCTATCATTGGATCTATGTTTTTGGTCTTAACAGTTTTAACACAAGTTATTACTGCTAAAGGATTTGTAGATTTTTATAACAATACATTTGGACGTTTTAACAATATTTATACTGTTATTTACAACGCCACAATGGGTATTATTGCGATATACTTTGCTGGATCATTCGCTTATAACTATGCCGATATTTATCGCAAAGAAGAAAACTTATTGCTTGATCCATTAAACGCTGTTTTCTTAACTTTAATGGGCCTATTCATTACCGTTCCACAATTAGTTTGGAAGGGCGGCAATACTATTTTTGTTAATATCTTAAAGAAAGATAATGTTGTTGCCGGAGGATATGGTATCTCTGGATCAGGTTTAACAAGAATTGGTGCGACTGGTATTTTTACTGGTTTGATCGTTGCTTGGTTAACTGTTCAAATTTATCGCTTCTGTATTAAACATAATTGGCGTATTAAGATGCCAGCATCTGTTCCATCTGGTGTTGCTAACTCATTTACTGCCTTAATTCCTGGTTTCGTCATTGCAGTAGTTATTGCGGTAATTGATGTAATTTTAATTGTACTTGGTACAGATATTTTCCAACTCCTATTTATCCCATTCTCATTTGTTTCAAATATTGCTAATACCTGGTGGGGAGTATTAATTATCTTCTTCCTGATCCACTTCTTATGGTGGTTTGGTATTCATGGTGCAACCATTATTTCAAGTTTCTATCAAGCCATTGTTTTATCAAATATGGCTGCTAATGCTGCTGGTGCTCACTATGTGTTTGCTGGTGAATTCTCAAACGCCTTTGTAATTATGGGTGGTTCTGGTGCTACCCTTGGTATGGCTCTTTGGATGGCATTTGCTGCTAGATCAAAGCAATTACGAGAACTTGGTAAACTTGAAGCTGTTCCTGCTGTATTTAACATTAACGAACCTTTACTATTTGGTTTGCCAATTGTTTATAACATTAAATTGTTTATTCCATTCTTAGCTGCTCCAATGGTATGTTCAATGACTGCTTATGCTGCAATTGCAACTCACTTAGTTCCTAAGATCATTGTTCAACAACCATGGCCAATTCCTGTAGGTCTTGGTGGTATGATGGCTACTGCTAGTTGGCAAGGTTTCGTTTTAGCCTTGGTCAATGCTATAATTGCCTTCTTGATTTGGTATCCATTTATTAAGCACTATGACAACGAATTGCTTAAGAAGGAACAAGCAGATGCTACTAAAGCATAATTAAAAAGTATAGACTTTTAAAATCTTCGTAGTTTAAAATATAACTATGAAGATTTTTATTTTAAGGACATAGTAATGAAAAAATATGAATTAGTTGCGGATAAAATAAAAGTTTATATCACCAAAAACAAACTTCATCATGGAGATAAATTACCAACAATTACCGAATTAATGAAAGAATATCAAGTTGGTAAATCTACTATCTTACAGGCGATTACTTTGTTAACTCAACGAGGAATAGTTTATAAAGTTCAAGGTTCTGGCGTTTTTGTCAGACCTACAGGGCGAGATGGTTATATGTCACTTACTGATAACGCCGGGTTTGCTCATGTTTTAAAAGATCCTACTACTGAAGTAATTGAGTTTGCTGAGAAAAGGCCCCCTAAACCTTTATGTGACTATCTGCATTCTGATGAAGTATGTTACTTTATAAAAAGATTGCGCAGACAAGAAGGTAAGCCATTTGTTTTAGAAGAATCGTATTATCCTAAGAGCATTATTCCGTTTATGAGTAAGGAAATTGCTGAGGGATCGATTTTTGACTATATCAAGGATGGTTTAAAGAAAGAAATTCGTTTCTCTGATAAATATATGCGCGTTAGAAAGTTAAGAGCCGATGAAGCAAAATATCTAGAATTAGAAGAAGGAGATCCCTGTTTAGAAGTTTATGATACTTTCTATTTAGCCAATGGGACACCATTTGATAGTTCTAAATTGGTATACAATTATCAAAACTCTAAATTCTATGATCAAAGTTCTGATGATATTATTTAAAAAAATAGTCCTAGTCTCAAAATACAAATTCTTTGAGACTAGGACTATTTTTATTTTGTATAGGCTAAGACATTATTTTTCATTTGCTTTAGTTGTTTTTTTGCGCCTTGCTTTAACTGCCAGTTATAAAACCAGGTACCGATATTAGAATGTTTCTTTTCGTCATAGCTAAGAACATCCTCTTTAAAAACAATCTGACAACCCTGCGGTGTATCGGTTAAATAGTAGCCAATTTTAATATCTATTTTAGGTGACTTAAAAACTGAAACATATTTTTTACCGAATTCATATTCAGTGATTTCGGCTTTCACATTTCTTTGTTGATATGTTGTTCCTGCAGCAATTTTAACAGGTAAGTCATTACCACGGGATTTTTTAATTGCTTGAGTAAGTTGCCTATCTAGGTAATTAAAGAAATCTTTTGCTTCGAAGTTTGCTTGTTCTTTGATTGTAATCATTTTGTCTGTCTTTCTCTATCTATTTTGTCAAAAAAATAGAGCCTAGAAAAAGCTAGGTTCTATCTTGTTTTTTAGTCTAAATCTTTTCCATGGGAGGCAATAACTTTTTTATACCAGTTAAAGGAATCCTTAGGATATCTCTTTAAAGATCCATTTCCTTTGTCATCACGATCAACATAAACAAAGCCATAGCGTTTTTTCATTTCACCAGTACCATTTGAGACTAAGTCTATTGCTGACCACATGGTATAACCCATCAAAGGAATACCATCTTCATTAACTGCTTCTTCCATTGATTTGATTTGGGCACGAAGATAGTCAATTCGATAGTCATCATGAACTTTATGATCTTCAGTTAATTCATCGCCCCAACCAAGACCATTTTCAACGATAAAGAGGGGCTTATGGTATCGATCCCAAAGGTCATTTAAGGCAATTCGTAATACATCTGGGTCCGTTGCCCATCCCCAGGCGTTGTAGTCAAGATAAGGGTTCTTAACGCCACCTGCGGAAACATTACCATTAGCTTTTGCGTCTGCTTCATGTGTAGTAAGAACATTAGAAGTGTAGCAAGAAAAGCTTAGAAAGTCTGCTGGATAATTTTTTATTAACTCATAGTCTTCTGGCTTGTCATAAAGTTTGATGCCATCACGTTCATATTGTTTTAAACGATATTCAGGGTAACGACCTCCAGTTTGAACATCTGAGTAAAAGAGCATCTCTTGTTTAGCTTTCATAACTAAAATTTGATCAGCTGGGTCAGCAGTATAAGGATAGTAAGCAGAGTAGGCAAGCATTTGACCTACTTGATTGTTTTGATCGATTTCATGAGCTAGCTTAACTACTTTACTGCTTGCTACAAACTGATTATGAGCTCCTTGAGCACGATTTTGTTCACTACCATCAATTAATCCGCCGCCCATATAAGGAGCCATGTCCATAGCATTAATTTCGTTAAAGGTTAGCCAGTATTTCACTTTTCCTTTATAGTGATTCATTACAATATCAGCATAATGAACAAAGACGTCAATCATTTTTCGGTCTTTCCAGCCCCCAAAACGATTAACTAAAGATAGGGGAGTTTCATAGTGGGAGAGAGTTACTAAAGTCTCAATGCCATATTTAGCACATTCATCAAAGACCTTATCATAGAAGGCTAAGCCTTCTTTATTTGGTTCTTTATCATCGCCGTTTGGTAAGATACGTGACCAATTTAATGATAGACGGAACATATTAAAGCCCATGTCAGCCATATATTTAATATCTTCTTTATAGTGGTGATAGAAGTCTGTTCCCTCATGACTTGGATAGTAATAGTCAGCTAAAGGAGCTGGTTTTGCTCCTTCGGGTAGTTTAAACTCTTTTCCCCAAACCATTGGAGTAGATCCAGTTTTGCCATCAGCAGTTTTCCAGGTGACTTTTCTTGGTTCACTAGCAGAACCATTAGTTAGTACATCAACGGCGTTTAATCCTTTTCCACCGTCTTTATAACCACCTTCATACTGGTTTGCAGCACTAGCACCGCCCCAGTAAAAGTCTTTAGGCATAGAGTAGTTTTTTGTCATATTTTTTCCTTTCTTAATTTGGTTAAATTTATAAAAAAAGTTCTAGAATTGCTCTAGAACTTTTACTTAAAAGCTATTTGTCTCTAAAACGACATAATTTCGTTCATTGTAGCGATTTCGGCTTGTTGAATATTCAACTGGTTGACCATTGTTTAACCAGACAATTTGTTCCAGCTCTAAGATTGGATCGTCTTTTTTGGCTTGAAGATACTGTTGATCCCAATCATCAGCCTTAGTAGCCTTAATTTTACGATAGGCAACGCCAAATTTAAGTTTCAAATTATGATGAAGATAATTATAGATAGAATTATGTAATATATCTTCATTTAAATCTGGAACTAAGTTAACTGGCATAAATGTATGTTCCAGAATCAGAGGTTTACCTTCAAGCCGTCTTAGACGACGAATATTGTAAACTGGATCGCTAGATTTTAATTTTAAGTAATGTTGAACATCTTCATTTGGAAATTCAACATTAAATTCAATGATATCGCTAGTGACCTCATCAGATCCTAGAAGATTAGCTAAGCCACTAAAAGCATTCGCTGGTGAATCAAATTTATCCTGAATTGGAACTGGTCCTAAGACAAAGGTACCAAGACCGGATTCTTTATAGACTAGTCCTTTTCTTTGTAGACCATCTAAGGCCTTCTTAACGGTTAAACGGCTTACGTGTAATTCTTCTGCAAGTGTTTTTTGGTCAGGAAGTGGAGTTTGCGGTTTATAGATCCCATCTTCAATTCTTTTTTGTAGAATTCGAGCAACTTTTAAGTACTTTGCTTCAGTAGTCATTACTTTTCAGCCATTTTTTTGTAGACAGCTACTACTTCCTTAGCTAAATCAATAAAAGTAATAGCTGTCATTAAGTGGTCTTGAGCATGAACCATGTAAAGGTCAACTTTTACATGGTTACCTTGTGCTTCTTGGGTTAACATATCGGTTTGAACATTGTGAGCGTTAACTAAGCCTTCGTTTGCTTGCTTAATAAATTCATCAGCCTTTTCAAAGTCGCCCTTTTTAGCAGCTTGGATTGCTTGCATAGCAGCAGCCTTTGCATTACCGGCTTGCATAATAATTCCCATTACAACTTGCATGTTATCGCTATTTTCTTGTGCCATAATTTTAATTCTCCTAGATAGTATTTTTAAAATAAAAGATGCTCCTGACAATTATTTATTTTACTATGTCAGCAAGCATCTCCCATAAATTATTTTTGTTTTAATTCTTGAATTCCTTGATCAATTGCTGCATCACAATCAATTGGTAGTTGCAATAGCATTTGTCCGTCTATCTCAAGACCTTTAGGGACCTGGATAATACCTGGAAAATGATAGCCATGATGAGCTTTAGTTTCATTATCTAAATAAATAGAAACTTGTCCATCTGCGCTGACGCCAATTTTAAAGTGATGACCATTACGATCAAATTCATTAACAATTTTTACTTCGTCGGTCATTTGACTATTTATCGCCCATTAATTCTTGAGCAGTTTCAAGAACATGCTCACCATTCATCATACCGTAGTCTTGCATATTAATAACTGCTAATGGGATGCCTGCTTCATCAGTAATCTTTTTAACACTGTCTTCCATGTATTGAACTTGAGGTCCAAGCATTAATACATCTGGGTGTTCCTTATCAATTTCATCTTGGATACCTGATGCTGCAGTAGCAAAGATCTTGTAGTCTTTACCTTTTTCTTTAGCTGCATTTTGCATCTTTGATACTAAAAGTGAAGTTGACATACCTGCTGAACAAGCTAACATAATAGTTTTATCTGCCATAATAATTATCTCCTTTGTAAATCTAATTAAGTGTTTTTCAGTGTTTGAGTGTTGATCTATAAATTAAATGTATGCACTTTCATCATTGAAAGCATTTACATTATAGCACGATTTTAATCATAAGTGTTAATTAATAGCTAAAAAATTATTTACCTTTAGCTTCGTCCTTCTTAAGCGCTGTAGCTTCTCTTTGGACTAGGATCTTGTCGTACTTTCTAGCAAATGGCCAGTAGATCAAGGTTGAAATAACTAAGGTACATGCTTGCCAAATTGCCATCTTCCAGCCACCAATTAGGAAACCAGAGATAACAGCTGGCATTGTCCATGGACAAGCAAAACCATTAAGAGGAGGGATAATACCAGTTCTAATTACGAAGTAAGTTGAGATGGCAACTACAACTGGTGTTAAGAAGAATGGAATTGCTAAGAATGGGTTCATAACAATAGGTAAACCGAATAGGAATGGTTCATTAATGTTAAAGATACCAGGAACTAATTCAACTTTACCAATTGAACGTAATTGTGCTGATTTGGCAGCAATTAAAATAAAGATAATTAAACCAATAGTGATACCTGAACCAGTTAAGTTAATAAAGTTGTTGTAGAATTCGTTGGTAACAACATGGGCACCATTGGCAATAGTTAATTTACCAGCCTTATATAATTGAGCATTATCAAAAGAGTTAGCTTGAAGCATAGGGCCAGCAAGAGAACCAACAATTAAACCACCGTGAACACCAAAGAACCAGAAGAATGGTACTAAGAATCCAATAGCGATGGCACCACCAAGTGAATCTGAAATACCTTGAAGTGGAATTTGAAGAGTCTGGTAGGTCCATTGTAAGAAGTCTGAACCAGTAGTTAACTTAAAGCCTGCGTAAATAAGCATAGTACCAATTAAGATAATTCCTGATGGAATCATAGCAGTAAATTGGTTAGAAACAGCAGCTGGAACTTGTTCAGGTAACTTAATAGTCCAACCTTTTTTCATAATAGCTGAGTAAATCCAGCCGACTAATAAACCAACAATAATTGCAGCGATCATTCCGTCGCCACCAAGCCAGGTAATGTTGAAGACACCTGTAACTGGTGATTCTAAGAATGTTTGTAAAGCGTGTGGTAACTTATCAATATTTTCAGTTACGGCTTTTGCACTCATTCCACCGTCAATACCTTTAGCCATGGCATTCTTTAATGGGCTGTCAATAGTTAAAGTTTGAAGCATTAAGAATGCAGCTAATGAAGTAAGACCGGGAGCTAATGGCTCATAGCCTTCATTTTTAACATAAATATAGGCAATACCAACTGATGCCCACATAGCCATGATACTAAAAGTAGTAGTGTAGGCTTGGTTAAAGAATGCTCCCCAACCGGAAGCATTAATTGCATTAGCTACAGCTGGAATAGGAATATTTCCTAAAATTAGGAAAATAGATCCAATAAGAATAAATGGTAAAGTATAAATCATACCATTTTGTAAGGCTTGGATAGCCTTAGTATTAACAAATTTCATTACTGGAGGCAGTATGCGTTTATTAACAAACACACTAAAGCCTGATTGTTTTTGTTCGCTCATTATATTTCGTCTCCATTATCTTTTAATACTTTTTGGAACCAATAAAATGATTTCTTAGGAACACGTTTTAAATCTTTTAAGTCATGATTTGAACGATTGACGTAAACAGCACCGTAGCGTTTTTCCATATCGGCATGTGAACTTGGAATATCGATTAATCCCCAGCCTAGATAACCTAAAACTTTAGCTCCATCTAAGAACATCGCATCTTTCATAGCCTTAATATGTTCTTCATGGTAAGCAATACGTTCATCGTCTTCGATCATGTGCTCACCATCCCAAGTTTCTTTTAAGCCGATTCCGTTTTCAATTGGGAAGACTGGAATCTTGTAACGGTTATACATAGTGGTAATAGCATTTCTAAAGCCCAGTGGATCAATTGTCCAGCCCCAAGCATTTGTCTTAAGATACTTGTTTTCTACACCGCCATAATTCATGTAACGGTTAGGGGCAACGTCAGCAGGAATTTTATCAGCTGAAACTGTCCAAGAAGAATAGTAACTAAAAGCTAAAAAGTCAGCCTTTGCTTTTTTCATTTCTTCTTTATCATCTTCAGTTATATCCCAATTAATGTTGTGGTCTTTAGCATATTGCAGTACTTCTGGTGAATAACCGCGGCCAGTATCTGCATCGTAAATATTGAAATTCAAAAATTCTTGAATTTGTTTTGCTGCCCAAACATCTGTAGATTTCGAAGTTTCAGGATAAATTTGTTGGAAGGCAAGCATTCCGCCGATTTTTACATCATCATATTTTTCATGGATGTAATTAGCTAATCGAGTATGACTGATCATGGTGTGGTGGAAGATGGTATACATATCATCTAAAGTTTTGTCACCTTTTTCGTAACCAGAGATGTTAAATACTTCATCTTGGAAGTAAAGATTATGTTCATTAAAAACAATCCAGTATTTAACCCGATCTGAAAAATGATCAATCATCTTTTTACCGAATCTAACAAAAGCGTCAACAACATGGCGTGACATAAAACCGTTGTATTCTTTTGCTAGGTGTAGGGGCATGTCAAAGTGATAAAAACAAATCATTGGCTCGATTCCGCGATCAAGCATAGCATTTACTAATTTGTCGTAAAATTCAATTCCCTTAGGATTAAAATCACCGTCTCCTTCAGGACAAACTCTTGACCATGAAATTTGAATACGGTACATATTCATATTCATTTTTTTCATTAGGTCTAAATCCTCATCATAACGATGGTATTCATCAATCGCGGTGTGCCAGTCTGTAGTATTTTCTGTAGCAGGTCGTACATCGTAAACTGATAAGCCTTTACCGTCTTCATCCCAGGCACCTTCAGTTTGCATACTTGAAACTGAATTACCCCAGAAGAAGTCTTTAGGCATTTTTTGCTTATTCATAATATTCCCTCTTTGCAATCGCTTACATGTTTTACATGTATAAATATAATCTTATTTGGAATAAAAGTAAAGCACTTTCATTTAAAAATATATACTTTTACTTAATTAGATAACAAAAAAGGACTGAGGTAGTTTCCTCAGTCCTTTTTCATGATGCTTTCAAACACATTTATTTAATAATAAAAAAGTGTCTATATAAAATTTAATGCTCTTTTTCAAAATCTGCAACCGCTCCACGCAAATTTGCTTCATTTTTTAACGTACAAATATCCAAAATTGGTTTAATTGTCGTAACTTCGATCTTATTTCTTAATTTAGCAATCTCATCATCAAGTAGTGGAACTAATTCCGGATTTTGTGAAATTCCACCACCAATAATAATTTTTTCAGGATCAAAACTGTGTTGAATATTAAAAATTGCTACAGCAAGAGCATGGAGGAGCTTTCCCCGTTCTTCTTGAGCAACTGGGTCATCAGTGTCAGCAAGTTCAAAAACAGTCTTACCATCAAAATCTTTTCCAGTTTTTTTATTGTAGCGCTTGGCCATGGTAACAGGTGAAGCTAGCTCACTTAACTGCTTACCATCAATAATCATAAAACCAAATTCACCGCCATAGAGATGTGCACCATGCCAGATTTGATTGTTAATAATGATACTTCCCCCAACGCCGGTACCAATAACTAAAAATGCCATACTACTGCATCCTTTAGCTGCTCCGTCAGCGATTTCGGCAAGAGCTGCGCAGTTTGCATCATTTTCGATACTTACTGGCAAACCAAATCTTTTTTCTAATTCAGGTACGATTTTAAAGTTGTGAATATAAGGTAGGGCACTTGCTCCCTCAATTACTCCGGTAGCTTTATTAACAGCACCAGGAGAAGAAATTGCTACACCATCAATTTTATGATCGGCTTTTATTTCATTAACTGCATCAGTCAATTCCTCATAAAAAGTATCTAAATTATCTGGTGTATCAATCGTAAATATCATTTTTAATTTTTGATTTATCCAGGTAGCGATTTTAATAGTTGTGCCGCCAATATCAATTGCGATTAAGTTCATTAGTATTACCTCTCTTTTTATCTTATCTTTCATGTTAATCATCAACGTAAGCGCTGTCAATAAGTATATATTTTTCCTGAAGTATAACTAATAGTAAATGCTTTGCTATAATTGAAAATAATTGATATAAAGGGGAAAAGACATGAATACACCATCGTCCAGACAAGGAAATTTGACTAGATATATTGTTTATTTGGTCTTATATTTAATTGTAATTGGAGTTAAAAAATTAGCTCTGTTAAATGATCATGTAAATAAAATAGGGTACTTTTTTTTCTTACTTTGTGCCTTGTTTACTTTATATTTTTATATTCGACAATTTAATCGAGAACAACGATTTTTTGAAAAAAAGCCCACGATGCCTTTATTAGCAGATTATGGATTTATAGTTGGTGTATCTATTCTGGTGATTTTAGGACGTGTTTTTGTTTCCTATCTTCAAGCTAAAGGAAGCGTGCCCTTAATGTCTTTTCAAATAATTTATCAAAAGGCTGAATGTAATCTTTTATTTTGGTTTCTTATATTTTCGACTGGTCTTTTGCTACCAGCAATGCAAGTATATTTAACAACAGGTTTTTTCTTTAATTATGGGTTTAGAGCACAGAATATGGTTAGTGGTATAGTTGGCATTATGTGCTCAGGCTTTTTCTATGGAATACTTAATTTTCAAACTTCATTTAGTTTATTTATTCTCAATAGTCTTTACGGGATGCTTTTTGCTTGGTCTTACTTATATTCACAAAGAATCATGATGCCAATTTATTTAGCAATCCTAAATGGAATTTTTATGGTGATTTTAGCCTAACAAAAAACGAGGAACTTCATAAAGTTCCTCGTTTTTTAATATAAGCGGATAGCGTGAATCGAACCCGCATCTTCAGCTTGGGAAGCTGACATTTTACCATTAAACTATACCCGCATAAGCAAAATGATTATATCATTTTGCTAACGATGTGGCAACTGATGTCTGTCTAGGTTATATTCTGACCGGTCAAGTAGAGAAGTAAAGTTTTGAAAGAGCCAACGACGTAATTCAGATGGCTTTAACACTAAGGGCATTCTTTCATGAACTGGAAGCACAGTATCATTAGAAGCAGTAGTGACCATTGAAAAGTCATCCCCTTTATAAATACCAGCAATTAATGCCATCGGTTCATCTTTTGCAGTAAAAGATGAGTGTTCATGATAGGTTTTGTTATTTGATGCAAGGTAAGTTTGCTTACTACTTTCCCAGAATTCATTAGCTAAAATAATGCACCGCTGGCGAGCAAATGAATCATCCCACATTGATGGTTTTTCTTCATAAAAACGCTCTACCCGAGCATTATAAATTACTCGATTCTTTTTAAATGGACTTGGATAGCCCCATTTCTTTTCAACTAACTTTAGTTCGTCATCGCTATATAGCATAACTAAAGATGGAGATTTAGGATAAATTTGAGTAACAGATTCAAATTTGTCTTCAATGTTTTTTGATACAACTAGTGGTAATTCTAAATCAGTTTTTAGATATGTCTTAATTTCTTTAAGCGATGGCATTTCATAATGACTACACATCTCTATTCATCCTTTCTTTATGTAATTTTTCTCTCAATTTAATTTTAGCAACTTTTAGGTAAGTTTAAACAAATAAGGATTTTTGCTAGAATTGGAGGTAAAGCTAAAGATTACAGATATATTGGAGAAAAAATATGACAAAGGAAATTTTATTAACTGGAGATAGACCAACCGGAAAACTTCATATTGGTCACTATATTGGCTCCTTAAAAAACCGTGTAAAATTACAAAATGAAGGTAAATATGACCCTTATATTATGATTGCGGACACTCAAGCACTAACTGATAATGCTAGAGATCCTGAAAAAATTAAGAATAGCTTAATTCAAGTAGCTTTGGACTACTTAGCTGTTGGACTAGATCCTGAAAAGTCTACTATCTATGTGCAATCACAAATCCCTGCTCTTTTTGAATTAACTGCTTATTACATGGATTTGGTAACAGTTGCACGTCTAGAAAGAAATCCAACTGTTAAAACTGAAATTAAGCAAAAGAATTTTAAAGATTCAATTCCAGTTGGTTTCTTAAACTACCCAGTTTCTCAGGCAGCAGACATTACTGCTTTTAAAGCAACAATAATTCCAGTTGGGGATGATCAAGAACCAATGCTTGAACAAACTAGAGAAATTGTTCGTACTTTTAATAGAGTTTATAACACTGATATTTTAGTTGAACCAAAGGGTTACTTCCCACCAAAGGGACAAGGTAGACTTCCAGGTTTAGATGGAAATGCAAAAATGTCTAAATCACTTGGAAATGCAATTTACTTGTCCGATGATGCAAAGACTGTACAAAAGAAAGTTATGTCAATGTACACGGATCCAAACCATATTCATGTTGAAGATCCTGGTCAAGTAGAGGGTAATACTGTCTTTACTTATCTTGATGTTTTTGCACCAGATAAAGATAAGGTGGCTGAACTTAAGGAACAATATCAAAAAGGTGGCTTAGGGGACGTTAAAATTAAACGCTACTTGAATAAGGTTCTTGAAGAAGAACTTGGGCCAATTAGAGAGCGTAGAGAGAAGTTTGCTCAAGATCCAGATGCTGTATACGAAATGTTACTAGAGGGATCAAAGAAGGCAAATGAAGTTGCTAACCAAACTTTACAAGAAGTTAGAGAAGCAATTGGTTTAAATTATTTTGATAGGTTAAATAAATAATTTAAAGAGGGTAAGACTGATGACAAGAGACAGGATTCCGTGGAAGCAATATTTTATGATGCAGGCGTTAGTTATTGCACAGCGCTCAACTTGTGACCGAGCCCTAGTGGGAAGTGTGTTGGTCAAGGACGACCGGATGATTGCCACTGGTTATAATGGAAGTGTTTCTGGACAACCTCATTGTGATGACGTTGGTCACTTAATGGTTGATGGACACTGTGTTAGAACTATTCACTCAGAAATGAATGCCTTAATTCAGTGTGCTAAAAATGGTATTTCAACTGAAGGTACTGAAATCTACGTGACTTATTTTCCTTGCTTTAATTGCAGCAAATGCTTAGTTCAGGCTGGTATTAAGAAAATTAACTATTATTATGATTATCATGATAATCCGTTAGCACTCAAGTTACTGCGTGAAAAGGGTGTGGCGATTGAACAAGTAACGCTAGATCATAAATATGTTCAAAGCTTAGCTGAGAGGTTAGAGAAGACGGATAATGAAAAATAAGTTTATCAGTTTTGGAATACTCCTAATTTCTTTTTTACTATTTACTGCTAGTACAACTTCTTTTGTTAGTGATCTGCAAAATTTATTTAATAACCAAACTAAAGAATTAGTAACTCAAAAAAATAAAGAGTATCAAAAAACAAAAAATAAACCTGAGATTCGGCTTTTAAGTCTAAAAAATAGTAATGATATAAATAAAATTAGGCCGATGAAAAATCAGGTAATTATTGTAGCTGCATTACAAAATAAAAGAAAAAATGTTCAAATTCTTGTTGGTAAAAATTACCAAGATGTTTTGACACAAAATAAGTGTAGCAACATTATTCGATATGCAGGCGATAAATTAAGAAGTGAGAAAAAATCAAGCTTCAACTCAGGAATTCGATTAGTTTTTAATGCCTGTGCAACTTTAATTGCCCAAAAAGATAAGTTATCTTATGATAAAAATTCTTTGACGCAAGAAGAGTTACAAAAAATTGATCATCCACAAAGTGTAAGTTTAGTTTGGGGATTAGTGATTGCAGCTTTAATTAGTTTTGGATTAGTTTTATTCAAAAGCACGCGAAAGCCACATTAGGGCTTGACTAAAAGCTAGTTAGCCGTTAAAGTATCAATAGAAATTAAATATTAGAGCAAATAAACTGTTAGGTGAGACTCCTACGTGAACACATGCTGTCGCCCAGCAACATCCAGAGATGCCAACGGGTCAAACAGGGATCGTCGATATAAGGCCCTCCCCAGCCAGCTAGTTATATTTTTATAACCTTACGTCACGTAGTGTTAAAACTGAACGACGAGTATAAAAATCGCTTGGATTTAAGCCGATGCAGTTTTTGCATCGGCTTTTTGTTTGTTTGCTAGGTTCTTAAGAAAGGATGTTGAAGATGTTAAAAATCAACACTTCCGGCAAAAGACATACTACAGACACCAAGCTGGTGCGCCGGATTGCATGCGAAGATAAATTTGCAACACTGCAACGATTAAAAACCTCAATTAGTGGCCTTCAAACTAAAGATGCGAGGCAACGCTTAGCAAAAAATGGTCCTAACGAAATTGTAAATAAACCTAAAAATACTAGACTTCAATTTTTATGTGAAGCATTTATGACGCCTTTTACAAGTATTCTTTTAGGCTTAGCAATTGTATCTATTATGCTTAACTATAAATTAAAAGTTCATAATTTAGATACACCTGTTTTAATTATTTTAGTTTTAGCTATTTCTGGAATATTAAGTTTCATTCAAAATATCAAAATTAGAGCGGCTATTCAAAATTTACTACATAAAATATCACCCACTACTAAAGTTATGCGCGACTGCATGCCACAAGAGTTGGCAACTAAAGAGTTAGTGGCTGGGGATATTATCTTGTTACAAGCTGGAGAAGTGGTTCCGGCAGATGTAAGAATTTTAAAGAATAATAATATAATTTGTTCAGCCGATTTCTTTATGGATGAAGATAATCCAGTATATAAGAGTGAAATTACTTCTTTAGGTCAGAGAAACAATCATGGTTATGTAGACTATGCCAATATTTTATACGCAGGTACCAGAATTATCTCTGGTTCTGGAGTTGGAGTAGTATTTGCGACTGGAAAAGAGACTATTTTTGGAAAATTATCTCAAAATATTTCCAAGATGGAATTAAAGAAGCACGTGTTTAATTTAGATACCAGAAATTTAACAAGAGTATTTTTAATTCTAGCTGCAGTTATTGTTCCTTTGTTTTTAGTAATTAGTAGTATGATGCATGGCAACTGGGAAAATACTTTAGTATTTGCTCTTGCAGTAGTTGTCGGATTAACCTCTGATGCAGTTCCTATTTCTATCACTAGCCAATTACTAAAAAATTCAATTCACCATCCGAGTAATAGCATGGTAATGAAAAAACAAAATCAATCTAACTAGGAATTTCTAAAAAGAAATTCCTTTTTTGGTACACAAATTTATGTAGGCATGCTATGTTATACTAGCAGTTAAAAGACTTATGAGAGGAAGAATAAAGATGGCTGAAAAGAAAACTTTCTATATTACTACACCTATTTACTATCCATCTGGAAAATTAACTATCGGTAATGCATACACTACTATTGCTGCTGATACCATGACTCGTTATAAAAAATCTCGCGGTTTTGATACATTCTTCTTAACTGGAACTGATGAACATGGACTTAAGATTGAGCAAAAAGCTGAAGCACAAGGAATTAAACCACAAGAATTTGTAGATAAAATGGCTGATTCCTATAAGGACCTATGGAAAATGTTAGACGTTTCCTATGATCGCTTCATTAGAACAACTGATGAAGATCACGTTAAAGCTGTACAAAAGATTTTTGAAAGATTATTAAAACAAGGAGATATTTACTTAGGTGAGTACACTGGTTGGTATTCTGTAGAAGATGAAGAATACTTCACTGAATCACAACTTGCTGAAGTATATAAAGATGATGATGGCAATGTGATTGGCGGAAAGGCTCCATCAGGACATGAAGTACGTTTAGTTAAGGAACCATCATACTTCTTCAGAATGAGTAAATATGCTGATCGCTTACTTCAATACTACAAGGATCACCCAGACTTTATTTTGCCTCACTCTCGTGAGAAAGAAATGGTAAATAACTTTATTAAGCCAGGCTTAGAAGACTTATCTGTCACTCGTACGACTGTTGATTGGGGAATTCCTGTGCCTAGTGATCCTAAGCATGTTGTTTATGTTTGGATTGATGCTCTTTCTAACTATATTACTGCTCTTGGATATGGTTCAGATAATGATGCATTATTTAAGAAATATTGGCCAGCTGACGTACATTTAGTTGGTAAGGAAATTGTTCGCTTCCACACTATTTATTGGCCAATTATGTTAATGGCACTTGATCTTCCTCTTCCAAAGCAAATCTTTGGGCATGGCTGGGTATTAATGAGAGACGGTAAAATGTCTAAATCAAAGGGTAATGCCGTTTACCCAGAAATGATTGTTAAACGTTATGGCTTAGATGCTCTTCGTTATTACTTGATGCGTGCAATTCCATTTGGTTCAGATGGTATTTTTACTCCGGAAGATTTTGTTGAAAGAGTTAACTTTGATTTGGCTAATGACTTAGGTAACTTGTTAAATAGAACTGTTTCAATGATTAATCAATATCAAGATGGCCAAGTTGCTCCAGTTGCTTCAGAACAGGATGAATTTGCAAAAGATTTAATTAAAACAGCTAATGAAACAATTGCTGAATATCAAAAACAAATGGATGCCCTCCACTTCTCTCAAGCTTTAGATAGTGTTTGGAAGCTCATTTCTCGTGCAAATAAATATATTGATGAAACTACACCTTGGACGTTAAACAAAGAGGGCAAGAGTGAAGAACTATCTAAAGTAATGACTAACTTGGCTGAAAGTTTACGTTTAATTGCAATTTTAATTGCACCAGTTATGACGCAGAGCCCGGTTAAGATGTTTGAACAACTCGGACTTGACTGGAAGAATGATGATCAAAAGAAACTTGATTTTGGCGGCTTTGACTGGAACATTAAGGTAACAGAAAAGCCGACGCCAATCTTCCCACGACTTAAAAATGATGTTGAAGTTAAGTACATTAAGGAAGAAATGAAGAAGGCTAAGCCAAAGAAGAAGACTAGAAGTCAACAAAAAGAAGAAAAACACATTACAATTGATGATTTTGACAAAGTCAAAATTCAAGTAGGTCAAATTTTATCCGTTGAGCCAGTAAAGGGATCAAGTAAATTATTAATGTTTAAACTTGATTTTGGTGATGGAAACGAACGTCAAATTTTAAGTGGTATTCGTAAGTTTTATCCAGATGCAAGTGAACTTTTAGATAAAAAGGTCCTTGCAGTTACTAACTTAAAGCCACGTAAGATGCTAGGACATGAAAGTCAAGGTATGCTTTTATCTAGTGAAAAGGATGGCAAGGTTAAGTTAGCTATTGTTGGCGATGAACATGAGGTTGGAGCTGAATTAGGCTAATGGAGATTTTTGATTCGCATACACACTTAAATGATGCATCTTTTCGCGGAAAAGAAGACATTTATCTTGAACGAGCTAAAGAATTAGGTGTTGTGAAAAGTGCGGTTGCTGGACAAGATCCTGAATTTAACGAACGTGCGATTGACTTGAGTCAAAGATTCGATAACTTATATGCTATTGTTGGCTATTGTCCGGATGTTGCTAAAGACTATGATCAAAAAGCTGAGGATAAGCTAGTTGAGCAACTAAAAGAACCTAAAACTGTCGCGTTAGGAGAAATTGGACTAGATTATTATTGGGATGAATCCCCGAGAGAGGTACAACGCAAAGTTTTTGCGCGACAACTTGATTTGGCTCATAGTTTGAAAATGCCTGTTAATATTCATACTCGAGATGCTTTTGAAGATACTTATCAAGTTTTGAAAGATAGTCATGTCGGTGAATATGGTGGGATAATTCATAATTTCAATGGTGATCCGGAATGGCTCAATAAGTTTCTTGACTTAGGGATGATGGTTTCATTTTCTGGTGTGGTTTCTTTTACTAAAGCAGTTGATGTTCATGCTTCAGCTAAGGTTGTGCCGTGGGACAAATTTTTAATTGAAACTGATGCGCCATATTTAACACCGAAGCCATACCGTGGAAAACAAAATGAAACAGGATATGTGCGTTATGTAGCTGAAGCAATTGCCGATTTGCGTGGAAGCTCTGTTGAAGAAGTAGCCAAGCATACATTTGAGAATACGATGAGGGCATATGGAATCAGAAAATAAAAAACAATTTAATGCTGTAATAGTTGTTGAAGGTCGAGATGATACCAAACGTCTAAAACAATTTTTTCCTGGAATTGAAACTATTGAAACCAATGGTTCAGAGGTATCTGAACAAACTTTAGCTGAAATAAAGAAACTTTCGCAAACTAGAGAAATAATTATTTTTACTGACCCAGATTATAATGGCGAAAGGATTCGACGTTTAGTTACCCAAGCAGCTCCTCAGGCTAAGCAAGCTTTTATTACACGCAAAGAAGGAGAACCAACTAAGCGTGGAAATAGTTTAGGAGTTGAACACGCTTCAAAAGAAGCTTTGATTCGTGCTTTAAGTGATTTGCATGAAGTTAAACCGATAGAAAGTGATATCACTAAGGAAAAGTACGATGAGTTAGGCTTAGGAATGAGCTCGGGTGCTCGTCTTTTACGTGAGAAGGTTGGGATTAAGCTAGGAATTGGATATGGAAATAGTAAACAATTTTATAAACGCTTAAAGATGTTTGGAATTACTTATGATGAATTAAAGAGGGCAGTTGAAGATGTCAAATAGTATGCCGATTGCAAGTCCAGTTAGAACTCAAGCAATTGTTAATCGCTATTTTATGCATGCGAAAAAGAATTTAGGTCAAAACTTTTTAGTAGATTTACCAGCAATTAAAGGAATTGTTGAAGCAGCAGATATTCAGTCAGGAGACCAAGTTATTGAAATTGGACCTGGAATTGGTTCATTAACTGAACAACTTCTTTTAGCTGGAGCCAAAGTTTTGGCTTATGAGGTTGATCAAGATTTACCAGAAATCTTAAACAATGAATTGCCACAAAAAATTGATGGTAAAGAATTGAAAGATCGGTTTAAGTTAGTAATGAAAGATGTATTGAAAGCTAACTTTGTAGAGGATAATGATGGCTTTCTTGATTTAAGTAAATCAGTTAAGATTGTTGCTAATTTACCTTACTACATTACAACTCCAATTATTTTTAATCTGATTAAGAGTGATTTAGATTTTTCAAGTTTAACCTTAATGATGCAAAAAGAAGTTGCTGAACGGTTAGTTGCTAAGCCTAAAACAAAGGAATATGGTCCCTTGTCTATTGCAGTGCAAAGCCGGATGAATGTTCGCTTAGCCGAAGAAGTAAAGAGCACATCTTTCATGCCAAGACCTAAAGTTGATTCCGCGGTTGTTGTCTTAACGCCACTTCTTGAAAAGCCTGACATTAATGATTATGCATTCTTCGATCATGTAGTGAAAATGTGTTTTGCTCAACGTCGTAAAACTTTAGCTAATAATTTGAAGACTTTAATTAAAGATAAAGATGAACGCGAGAAATTAATTAATGATCTAGGGTTAGATGTTAGAGTTCGTCCGGAAGAATTAACTCTAAATCAATTTGTTCAGTTGGCACATCTTCTAAAAGATCGGCAAGCATAAAACGGTTACAAATTACAGACTTGAAAAAATATTAAATTTTTGATAAAATGAATCCAAGCAAAGGAGTGACGTCCAGTGCCAACAACACTAATGGCAATTAAACAAAGTTTGGATTCTCATTTGGGTGAAAACTTAGTAGTAGTAGCTCAAGCAGGAAGAAAAAAAGTAACCCGTCGTAAAGGTAGATTAACTAAGACTTATCGGGCTGTATTTGTTGTAGATCTTGACCAAGATCAAAATAATTTTGAACGAGTATCTTATAGTTATACCGATTTATTAACCAAAAACATTGAACTTGAGTTTGATGAAATGTAGTCGACAATAGAATATTACGAACAATCACTAGTATTTCACTTAAAATGCTAGTGATTTTTCTTTATATAGAGTATATTTAAACGTAGAAATCTATTTAATGTTTAGGAAGGTAAAAGCATGAAACGTTCAGAAAGATTAGTTGATATGGTTAAGTATCTTTTGGCTCGCCCTCATACTTTGATTGCATTACCATTTTTTGCAGATCGCTATGGTGCAGCAAAATCTTCAATTTCAGAAGATTTAGCAATTTTACGTCAAACTTTAGCCAACGATCAAAATGGAATTTTAGAAACTGTAGCAGGAGCAGCTGGTGGAGTAAGATACATTCCTTTTGTAGGAAAAAAAGAAGCTACAGACTATCTTCATGATTTAGCTGACCGTATTGAAGATCCTGATCGTATTTTACCCGGTAATTTTGTTTACTTATCCGATATTTTAGGTTCGCCACAAGATTTACGTCAAATTGGGCAACTTATTGCTACCAAATATGCTTATAGTAATGTTGACTATGTAATGACGATTGAGACTAAAGGAATTGCTCTTGCACAAGCTGTAAGTCGTTTCTTAAATGTGCCATTTGTAATGGTTAGAAGACGGCCTAAAATTACTGAGGGGTCAACAATTTCAGTTAATTATGTTGCTTCTTCAAGTGAACGAGTTGAAAAAATGGAGTTAGCCAAAAGGCTACTCCCAGAAGGAAGTAATGTACTAATTGTCGATGACTTTATGAAAGGTGGAGGCACTTTAACTGGTATGGAAGAACTAGTTAAAGAATTTAAAGGTACTGTAGCAGGGATGTGTGTACTTTGCGAAACAAAATATGCCTCTCAAAAAGTAGTTGATGACTACCAATCTTTAATTAAAATCACTGAAGTTGACCGGGATAAGAAACTAATCAAAGTACGACCAGGTAATTTCTTAGAGCAGACAGACTTCAATCGTTTTCTAAAATGATATACTGATAGATAGCTTAAATACAATATTGAGGGGATATTAAATTCATGAATAAATATGTTGTTATCTTAGCTGCTGGAAAAGGTACCCGTATGAAGTCAAAACTTTACAAGGTATTACATAAGGTTTGCGGAAAAACTATGGTAGAACATGTTGTTGATGCCGCAAAGGAAACTAATCCAGATAAGATTATCACCGTTGTTGGGAATGGCGCAGAGAGTGTTAAAGATGTATTAGCAGATCAGTCAGAATTTGCTTTCCAAGAAAAGCAATTGGGAACTGGAGATGCAGTTTTAGCAGCAAATGATCTATTAGAGAATTTAGAGGGATCAACTTTAGTTGCTACTGGAGATACTCCATTATTTACAGCTGAAACCTTTAATAATTTATTTAAAAAACACGAAGAGAGCGGAAATAGTGCAACTGTTTTAACCGCAAAAGCTCCAAATCCATTTGGCTATGGACGTATTATTCGTGACGAAGATGGAAATGTTTTGAGAATTGTTGAACAAAAAGATGGTACTCCCGAAGAGTTAGCTGTTGATGAAATTAATACTGGTGTCTTTTGTTTTGACAATAAAGAGTTATTTAAAGCTCTAAAGCAAGTAGGTAACGATAACGCTCAAGGTGAATACTATCTAACTGATGTTTTAGAAATTATACGTAAGGCTGGTCACAAGGTTGGCGCATATGAAATGCCGGACTTTAGCGAAAGTCTAGGTGTTAACGACCGAATCGCTCTTGCTCAAGCAACTAAAATTATGCAAAGAAGAATCAATGAAGAACACATGAGAAATGGTGTCTCATTTATTGATCCTGATACTGCATATATTGATAGCGATGTTAAAATTGGCAACGATACTGTTATCGAAGGAAATGTTGTTATTAAGGGTAAAACTGAAATTGGTAGTAACTGCTATATTACTAATAGTTCAAGAATTATTGACTCTAAGATCGGCAACAATGTAACCATTACTTCTTCAACTCTTCAAGAAGCGCAAATGGATGATAATACTGACATTGGCCCTAACTCTCACCTTCGTCCAAAGGCAGTAATTCGTAAAGGTGCACATATTGGTAACTTTGTTGAGATTAAGAAGGCCGAAATTGGAGAAAACACTAAGGTAGGACACTTAACTTATGTTGGGGATGCAACTTTAGGCAAAGACATTAATATTGGCTGCGGAACTATTTTCTCTAACTACGATGGTGTTAAGAAGTTCCATACTAATGTTGGTGATCATTCATTCATTGGTGCAGGTGCTACAATTATTGCTCCAGTTAATATCGCCGATCATGCATTTGTTGCGGCCGATTCAACAATTACTAAAGATGTTGAGAAGTATGATATGGCAATTGCCAGAGGTAGACAGACTAACAAACCAGATTACTGGCACAAATTACCTTTAGCAAAAGACAAAGAATGGGAATAAATTTAAAAGAAGTTGTTAAATACAACTTCTTTTTTTGCTATTTACAAGCGTAACAAGCATTTTTTTGCTATTATTAAATGTGGAATTGTAATTTTTCGGTGGAGGAAATTATGTCTCAATTAGACAAAGAAATTAAAATTTTTGCGCTCAACTCTAATAAGCCTTTAGCAGAAAAAATTGTTGATAAGGTGGGAGTTAAGCTTGGTAAGTCTGATGTTAAACGTTTCAGCGATGGTGAAATTCAAATTAACATCGATGAATCAGTTCGTGGTAAAGATGTTTATTTAGTACAATCAACCTCAGCTCCAGTAAATGATAATTTAATGGAATTGTTGATCATGATTGATGCTGTTAAGCGGGCCTCAGCTAGAAGCGTTAACTTAGTCATGCCTTACTACGGATACGCACGTCAAGATAGAAAAACACGTGCTCGTGAACCAATTACAGCTAAGTTAGTAGCTGATATGTTACAAAAAGCTGGTGCTGATCGAGTACTTTCACTTGATTTACATGCCCCACAAATTCAAGGCTTCTTTGATATTCCTGTTGATAATTTGATGGGAGCACCTCTTCTTGCTGACTACTTCTTGAGTCATGATTTAGAAAAAGATGCCGTTGTAGTTTCCCCTGATCATGGTGGTGTAACTAGAGCAAGAAAGCTAGCAGAATTCCTTAAGACTCCAATTGCAATTGTGGATAAGCGTCGTCCAAAGGCAAATGTTGCAGAAGTTATGAACATTATTGGTGATGTAAAAGGCAAGCGTGCCATTATTATTGATGACATGATTGATACGGCTGGTACTATTACTTTAGCATCTCAAGCTTTAATGGATGCAGGTGCAACTGAAGTTTATGCTTCAGCTACCCATGCAGTTTTATCAGGCCCTGCAATTGAACGTTTGAATAACTCACCAATTAAGAAATTGATCTTAACTGATTCCATTAACCAACCTGAAGAAAAAGATTTATCTAAGGCTGAAATTGTTTCTGTTGGACCATTGATGGGTGAAGCAATTAAATTGATTCAAGAGCATAAACCAGTTAGTCCACTATTTAATACTCGTTTTCAATCACATAATTAAGTAATAAAAACCAATACCTATGTACTTAGGTATTGGTTTTTTTGTCCATAAAAGCTATACTTTTATTTTAAAAATAAAAAAAGCGTTTACATATTTCCGATAATTAAGGTAGTATATAAACTATACAGTTTTAAAGAGGGAACTATGGGAATATGACTACTTTATCTGATGTAGCAAAAAAAGCTAGTGTATCTAAGATGACAGTATCGCGGGTTATTAATCATCCGCAACAGGTGACGCCCGAATTAAGAAAAATTGTGGAAAAAGCAATGGAGCAATTGAATTATCATCCCAATTCAATTGCGAGTGCTTTAGCTCATAATCGGACGAATGTGGTTAAATTGGTAATTTTAGAAGATATTGATACAACCGAGCCGTACTATATGAATCTACTTTTTGGAATTGCTAAAGGACTAAGCAAAAAACACTACGCGATTCAATTAGCCACAGATAGGGATGTTGGCGGAGGAGACGGCTACATTATAACTGGTGGGCGAGCAACGGATGCAGAATGGTTAGATCAATTAGATAAACCTTTTGTTTTATTTGGAGAAAATCGCTACGGTTATGATTTTATTGATACAGATAACAAGTTAGGTGAACAGTTGGCTACACAGTATGCACTTAATAAAAATTATCAATCAATTATTTTTATTGGAATTGATGAGAAAGAGCCGTTTGAATATTCAAGAGAAGCCGGCTATATTAATACCCTTCAGAAACATAATATGATTCCAAAAATTTTTCGAATCCAAAACCATAGTAGTCTGGCTGAAAAATTAATTATTAGTAATTGGAAAAAATTTGCGCCGAATACATGCTTTATTTGTGCTAGTGATCGAATTGCAGTTGGCGTAGTACGCGCTATCCAAAGAAAGAATGGGAATATTCCTAGAGATTTCGGTGTAATTGGGTTTGATGGAGTCTTGTTAGATCAAGTTTCTAATCCTAAATTGACTACAGTTAAGCAAAATCTATTTAAGCTTGGTGAGCTCTTAGCTGGGATGATTTTACAAAAAATTAAACAGGATGGAGCTCAGCAGGGAGAAGTCTTGATTGAACCAGAATTAATACAAAGTGAATCTACAAGAAATTAGGAAGCTGTTTAGTCAGCTCCCTTTTTTTGATACCGGTAACATATAAAATATATTGTAAGCGCTTATAATAATTGCTTAAAATAAAAGCTATGGAGGAAGTTTATTATGAGACATTGGTATGATCAAGCAATTATTTATCAAATTTATCCGAAGTCTTTCCAAGATTCTAATAGTGACGGTATTGGTGACTTAAATGGAATAAGAAAGAGAATACCGTATTTAAAGGAATTAGGAATCAATGCTGTTTGGCTAAATCCAATTTTTGTTTCTCCACAAGTGGATAATGGTTATGATGTATCAAATTATTTTGCTATTGATCCAAAGATGGGAACAATGGAGAATATGGATAACTTAATTAAAGAGATGCATGAGGCTGGTATTCATGTGATTATGGATTTTGTATTAAACCATACGTCTGACCAGCATCCCTGGTTTCAAGATGCTATAAAAAATCCAGAAAGTATCTATCGTGACTATTATATTTTTGCTGAAGAAAACAATCAGCGTCCAAATAATTGGGGAAGCTTTTTTGGTGGGAGTGTTTGGGAAAAGGATCCTGCAGGTACCGGACAATTTTATTTCCATCTTTTTGATAAAAGAATGCCTGATTTGAATTGGAATAATCTAGAAGTTAGACATGCAATGACTGAGATTGCAAAATATTGGTTAGAAAAGGGAATTGATGGATTAAGACTAGATGCATTTATTCATATTGCAAAAGCAGATTTAAGACAGAATTTTCCAGTTGATAGCAAAGATAAGGAACCAGTAATTGCAGAACCATTTTTTGCTAATTTACCACAAGTTCAAAAATGGATGCGACCATTTTGTGAAGAAATAAAACAAGATTATCCTGATGCATTACTTTTAGGAGAAGCAGCAAGTGCAAATGTAAATTTAGCTGTGGATTATACAAATAAGGATAATCACTTAATGGATAGCGTAATTACTTTTAGATATTTTACTGAAGATCAGAGTAAAATTGATCCTAGTTTTTTGAATAATTATCAGCCTAAACCATTAGATTGGGTTAAATTTAAACAAAATCAAACTATTTGGCAACAAACCTTAAGTGGAATTTCTAAGCCTACTCTTTATTGGAATAATCATGATATGGCAAGGCTTGCAACCAGGATTGCTAAAAATGATACTCAAGCAAGAAGTTTGGCTATGTTGATGTACTTACAATGCGGTATTCCAATCATTTATTATGGTGAAGAGTTAGGAATGAGAAATTTACAGTTTGAAGATATAAATGATTTTCAAGATGATACTGTAAAAGAATTTGTAAAGAGTGCAGAAAAAGCAGGCGTAACTTCAAAAGAAGCATTGTTAATGGTAAGTAAAACCCATAAACTTCCTGCTCGAGGTCCAATGCCATGGGATAACGAAAGAAATAATGGCTTTACAGATAAAGAACCTTGGATTAAAGGTAAAAAGCTTGATGAGACAAATGCAGCTGATGAAATAGCAGATGATAGTAGTATGTTTAACTTTTACAAAAAGCTTATTAGCTTGAAAAAGGAACAACTATTTCAAGATGGCAATTATTATTTATGGTCAACGTCAGATGGAAGCTACGTCTATGAGCGTAATTTAAAAGACAAAAAAGCTCTTATTGCTGTTTCTTTGAGTCAAGAACCGATTGAAATTGAAGTAGAAAAAGAATTTAGTAGTGAAAGGTTATCGGCTGGCGAATATGATTTAACGGCAGGAAAGTTACGATTAGAACCATATGCCGGAGTAGTATTAGAAAATTAAAAAGATTGAGGAATAAAATATGCAACTTGCAGCTTTAAAACATAGAACTGAAAGTGAAGATTGTTTTGTTATTGATCATTCACACGTTAAAATTAGACTTCATACAGCAAAAGATGATGTGGAAAAAGTAATTGTTCATTATACGGATAACTATCTCCCACCAAAACAAGCTAAAGAACTTGAAATGGAGAAAATAGGTAGTGGTCAAGTTAATGATTACTGGGGAGCAACCTTAACTGCTCCATATCACCGAATTAAATATACTTTTGAAGTGATTAGCAAAGACGGAAGTCATGTGATCTTCGGTGATCGTAGTATTGAAAAATTTAGCGATAAAAAGTTAAGAGAAGATGGCATGTATTTTAAAGTTCCGTACTTCCATGATATTGATCGCATCAAGACTCCAAAATGGCTTAAAGACATTGTTTGGTATCAAATTTTTCCGGAGCGTTTTGCTAATGGCGATAAAAGTAATGACCCAGCAAATGTTAAAGAGTGGAATCCGGAAGATCATCCAGGTAGAGAAGATTTTTATGGGGGAGACTTACAGGGAGTTTTAGATCATCTAGATGATCTACAGAAGTTAGGAGTTACAGGACTATATTTCTGCCCAATTTTTAAAGCGAGTTCTAATCATAAATATGACACAATTGACTATTTACAAGTAGATCCAGCTTTCGGAGACAAGGATTTATTTGCAAAAGTAGTTAATGAAGCACATAAGCGTGGTATGAAAGTAATGCTTGATGCTGTGTTTAATCACTTAGGTGACCAATCAATGCAGTGGCAAGATGTAGTTAAAAATGGCGAAAAATCACGTTTTAAAGATTGGTTCCACATTAATTCCTATCCTGTTGAACCCTATCGTGACCCAAGTAAAGGTGAAAAAAATCCACCATATGAAACCTTTGCATTTGAAAAGCATATGCCTAAATTAAATACGGCTAACCCAGAAGTACAGGACTTCTTATTAGAAATTGCGACCTACTGGGTAAAATATTTTGATATTGATGCATGGCGTCTAGATGTTGCAAATGAAGTTGACCATCATTTCTGGAAGAGATTCCATGATGAATTAATTAAAATAAAGCCTGATTTCTATATTGTTGGGGAAATATGGCATTCGGCTCGTCCATGGCTTCAGGGAGATCAATTTACAGGCGTCATGAATTATCCATATACTTTACAAATTGAAGATCATTTCTTCAAGCATAAAATGGATGCTAAAGACCTAAGTGAACACTTAACTGATCAGCTAATGATGTATCCTGATATGGTTGACCAGGCTATGATGAATATGCTTGATTCCCATGATACGGCTAGAATTTTAACTTTAGCAAAAGACAATCAAGATTTAGCTTTACAAGCAGTTGCGTATGAATTTGTTCAACCTGGAGTGCCATGTATTTACTATGGAACAGAGATGGGAATGAGCGGCGATAATGATCCGGATTGTCGCAAACCAATGGACTGGAGAAAGCTCGAAGGACCAGTATGGCAAAGAGTCCATGAATTAGTGAAATTCAGACTTGATCATAGCGATACTTTGAATAAAGGTACTGTTAAGTTAACGGTAACAGAAAAAGGTCTCTTAAAAGTTGAACGAACAGGCAAAGAAACAGTAAAGGCCTACTATAACACAGGTAAAAAAGGTATTAAAATTGATAAAACAGCAGCACTTAGTCAGAACTATAAATCGGGAGTATTAGCGCCAGATGGCTTTTTGATCGAGGTTAAAGCTTAATATATGAACAAAAAAAGCAGCAATAAGATGCTGCTTTTTTTCTTATAATTTTTTGATACCGGTAACATGAAAACAAACATTGTTAAGCGCTTTCAATAATTAGATAATAGATTTGTAAATAAAAAGACTTCACGAAAGTGATGGAGAATGATAATGAAGAGAATTTTTGAGGTTGATCCTTGGAAAGTAACAACACATGAATTTTCCAAGGAAGATAAAAGGTTACAAGAAAGTATTACAGCAATTGGTAACGACTATATGGGAATGAGAGGAAACTTTGAGGAGGGTTACTCTGGTGACACGCTTCAAGGAACATACTTAGCAGGTGTGTGGTTCCCAGATAAGACAGTTGTTGGTTGGTGGAAGAATGGATACCCAAAGTACTTTGGTAAGACACCAAATGCTCCAAGTTTTATTGGAATTGGGATCACCGTCAACGGTGAAAAAATTGATTTAGCCAAAGTGAAATTTAGTGATTTTGAATTATCACTTGATATGCATCAAGGACTTCTTTCAAGAAGTTTTATCTATGAAGGTAAAGATGTCAAAGTTAAATTTGAATTTGAACGTTTTCTCCACATTGTACAAAAAGAAGCTGCTTTAATTAAAGTAAAAGCTACGGTACTTGAGGGGAAGGCTAAGATTGATTTTGATTCTACTTTAGATGGAACAGTTGTTAACGAAGACAGTAACTATGATGAACGCTTCTGGATTCCACTTGGTGAGAATAAGGATACAAAAACTATCCAGGTAAAAACTAAGCCTAATCCCTATGAAGTGCCTCAATTCACTGTTTTACTTCAAGAATCTTTACGCCACAATGGTGAACTAATTCAAACTGAAGTTTCTACTAAAGAAGCCAAGTTAAGCGAAAAATTTTCAGTTGAATTAAGTGAAGGACAAAGCTACGAACTTGAAAAAGACGTTATTGTTATAACAAGTAGAGATGTTGAAGAAAAAGATCAAGCAAGTGTTGCTGAAGATTTAATGAATAAGCTTCAATCAAAGAGCTTTGAAGAAAACTTAGCTGACCATACTGCTGAATGGCAAAAACGTTGGGATATGAGTGATGTTGAAATTTCTGGTGATGCAGCAGCACAACAGGGGATTAGATTTAATATTGCTCAATTGTTCATGACATACTACGGTGAAGATGAACGCTTGAACGTTGGTCCTAAGGGATTTACTGGTGAAAAATACGGTGGTGCTACTTATTGGGATACTGAGGCTTACATCGTTCCAATGTACTTAGGAATTACTAACCCAAGCGTTACTAAAGCACTTCTTCAATATCGTCATAATCAATTGCCTGGTGCATATCACAATGCTAAGGAACAAGGCCTTCCAGGTGCTTTGTTCCCAATGGTAACTTTCAATGGTATTGAATGTCATAACGAATGGGAAATCACTTTTGAAGAAATCCACAGAAATGCTGATATTCCACATGCAATTGCAATGTATACCGAATATACGGGCGATGATAGCTATGTTAAGAATGAAGGTATGGATGTCTTAGTTGGAACTGCAAGATTCTGGGCAGCTCGCGTTCATTGGTCTAAGTGGCGTAACAAGTATGTAATGCATGGTGTTACCGGACCAAATGAATATGAAAATAATGTAAATAATAACTGGTTTACTAATACTATGGCAAGATGGCTTCTGAAATATACACTAGAGCGTTTACCGCTTGCAACTAAGGAAGCACAAGAACGAGTACATGTTACTGAAGAAGAAAAAGAAAAGTGGCAAGACATTGTTGATAAGATTTATCTACCGGAAGACAAGAAATTAGGTATTTTCTTACAACAAGATGATTTTCTTGATAAAGAGATTCGTCCCGTTAGTGAAATTGAAGATCAACGTCCTATTAACCAACATTGGTCTTGGGATAAGATCTTAAGATCACCATTTATTAAACAAGCTGATGTTTTGCAAGGTATCTATTTCTTCCCAGAAAACTATACTAAGGATCAAAAAGAAAAGAACTTTGATTTCTATGAACCTTTAACTGTTCATGAAAGTTCACTTTCACCTTCAATTCACTCAGTTTTAGCTGCTGAATTAGGAAAGAAAGATAAGGCAGTTGAACTGTATGAAAGAACTGCAAGACTTGATTTAGATAATTACAACAATGATACAGTTGATGGTTTGCATATTACTTCGATGAGTGGATCATGGTTAGCTATTGTTCAGGGATTTGCTGGAATGAGATACGATCATGACCAATTGAAATTTAAGCCATTTATTCCAGATAACTGGGATCACTATAGCTTTAAGATTAACTACCGTGGTCGTTTAATTAAAGTTTATGTTGATCATCAAGAAACCAAGATCTCTTTACTTGAAGGTAAAGATCTAGAAATTCTTGTTAATGATAAGAAGGTAACGCTTAAAGAAGGTGAAAGTGAATGCTTAAAGGACTAATTTTTGACTTAGATGGAGTTTTAACAAATTCGGCTGTCTATCATTTAACTGCTTGGAATAATTTAGCTAAGGAATTAGGGATTAACTTAACGGATGATCAACTTGATAGCTTAAGGGGTATTTCAAGAATGGATTCTTTAAATCTGATTTTGAAATATGGCAATCAGGAAGATAAATATTCTGAAGCAGAAAAAGAAAAGTTCGCAGCAGAAAAGAATACTAAATTTGTTGAACAAGTTGAAAAAATGACGCCAGCAGATATTTTGCCAGGTATTCCAGAACTACTTAGTGATGCAAAGAAGCAAAACTTAAAAATGGTTATTGCTTCTGCCTCAAAAAATGCACCTAAGATTTTAACAAAGTTAGGAATTATGGATGAATTTGATGGCATTGTTGATCCAGCAACACTTCATCGCGGAAAACCAGATCCAGAAATTTATGAAAAGGCACAAGAATTGGCTGGTTTGAATGCAGACGAAGTAATTAGTTTTGAAGATGCTCAAGCCGGTGTTCAATCAATTAAAAGTGCTGGTCAATTTGCAGTTGGAATTGGGAATAAAGAGGTCTTGAAAGAGGCTGATTATATTGTTCCAACTACTAAAGAATTGAAACTTTCAGAAATTGAATCAGTTTTTAATAAAAAATAAGAGGGAAGTAGGGAAAGAGAATGGTTGAAGTAGATTTAAACCATATCTATAAAAAGTACGAAGGAAATGATAAATATTCAGTTAATGACTTTGATTTACATATCAAAGATAAGGAATTTATCGTTTTTGTTGGACCATCTGGTTGTGGTAAATCAACTACTTTGAGAATGGTTGCCGGTCTAGAAGATATTTCTAAAGGTACTTTAGAGATTGACCATAAGGTAATGAATGACGTTGCACCAAAAGATAGAGACATTGCCATGGTTTTCCAAAACTATGCTTTGTACCCTCATATGTCCATTTACGATAACATGGCTTTTGGATTAAAGCTTCGTCATTATAAGAAAGATGAAATTGATAAGCGAGTTAAGCATGCAGCAGATATTTTAGGTTTATCAGAATATCTTGATAAAAAACCAGCTGAATTATCTGGTGGTCAAAGACAGCGTGTTGCCTTAGGACGGGCAATTGTCCGGGATGCTCCAATTTTCTTAATGGATGAACCTTTATCAAACTTGGATGCAAAATTACGTGTCACAATGCGTGCCGAAATTGCTAAGTTGCACCAAAATTTGGGAACTACTACGATTTACGTTACTCACGATCAAACTGAAGCCATGACTTTAGCAGATCGGGTAGTAGTTATGTCAGTGGGGAAAGTTCAACAAATTGGTACACCTCTAGAAGTTTACAATACACCAGTAAATATGTTCGTTGCTGGCTTTATTGGATCTCCTCAAATGAACTTCTTTAATGTTCACTTTAAAGGAAATCGAATTAGCGACGGAAAAGGTCTAGATATCGAAATCCCTGAAGGTAAAGCAAAGATGCTTAAAGAAAAGGGATATGAAGATAAAGATTTAGTCTTTGGTATTCGTCCTGAAGATATTCATTCAGAGGAAGCTTTCCTTGAAACTTGGCCCAATTCAGTTGTTGAATCAACTGTTGTTGTTTCAGAGCTACTGGGCTCAACTATTCAGCTTTATCAAAAAGTTGATGGAACAGAATTTGTAGCCATTGTAAATGCCCGTGATTACCATACTCCAGGCGATAAAGTGAAAATGGGATTTGATGTTAATAAAGCCCACTTCTTTGATAAAGATACAACGAATGCCATTCGTTAACTTGCAGGAGAGGACGCTTCTGCAAAATATTAATTAGGTTTACAACGAGTGTGAAACTTGGTTCACGGTTGTAATAATGTATTTAGCCAGTCATGGCTAGGAGGAAAAATCATGAAGTTATGGAAAAAATTGGCTTTAGGTAGTGTTGTAGCAATATCTGCTATTTCATTAACTGCTTGTAGTAACAACTCTAATTCAAATGAATCAAAGAGCTCAAATAAGCAATTAACTCTTTGGGTAGATACTGCTCGTGTTAGTTGGTATAAGGGTGTAGTAAAAGACTTTGAAAAAGAACATCCTAATATTAAAGTTAAGGTTACTCAAAACCCTAATGGTTCAGCTAATGCAAAAACTGATGTTGCTAAAGACCCTTCAAAAGCCGCAGATGTATTTGGTGTTCCAAATGACCAATTAGGACAAATGGCAGATTCAGGTTACATTAACCCATTGTCACCAACTGATACTAAGGAAATTAAAAAGAATTCTGTTCCAGAAGCATACAAAGGTGTTGAATGGAAAGGCAAGCTTTACGCATATCCATATTCTGAACAAGCTCAAACTGTTTACTATGACAAGTCTAAGCTTTCACCAGAAGATGTTAAATCTTGGAAGACTATGACTTCTAAAGGTGTAGTTGCAACTGACTTCACTAATGCTTACGTAATGTGGCCAGTAATGTTCTCAGCAGGTACAAAGTTATTTGGTAACAGCGGAGAAGATGTAAAAGGCTCCACTATGGATTCACAAAATGGTGTAAATGCAATGAAGTGGTACGCTGAACAAAAGAACAATAAAGGCGTTATGCAAACTTCAAACGCACTTAACCAATTAAAGAAGGGTAATGCCCAAGCTATCTTAGATGGTCCATGGAACGCAGCTAATATTAAGAAGATTTTAGGTAAGAACTTAGGAGTTGCTCCATATCCAACCATTGAAGTGGGCGGTAAGACTGCACAAATGGAAGCTTTCTTAGGTATTGAATGTTTCGCTGTTAACTCACATACTTCTAATGCTAAGAATGCAGCAATTTTGGCTAAATACTTATCTAACAAAGAAAACCAATTAATTGTTCACAAGAATGCTGGTGAAATTCCTGTAAACAAGGCCGCTCAAAATACTGCAGAGGTTAAGAACGACCCAGTTGCTAAGGCTGTAATTCAAATGGCTCAACCAGGCTACTCAGTTCTTCAACCTAAATTGCCACAAATGTCAATCTTCTGGAACGACTCAGCTCCATTAATTAGTGGTGCATACGACGGCAAGATTAAGCCATCTCAATACAAGAGTAAGCTTGCTAAATTACAAAAGAAGATTTCTAAGGAAGAATAATCTTGAAAAAACACATAAGCAAAGGTTTGATTAATTATGTTTAAGAAAAAACATGCTACGCCTGCAGTTACCTTAAAGGAAACATGGAAAGATGGAGATGCAGTAACAAAATTATCATTCTTCATCATGGGCTTAAATGCTATTAAACATCGGCAATGGGTAAAAGGATTTTCACTTTTATTTGCTGAAATTGTATTTTTAGTTTGGTTCTTTTTAAGTGGAATTCATTCAATTGCTGGTTTAAGTAACTTAGGTGCAATAAAGAGTAAACGCGTTGTATTTGATAAAGCTCAAGGAGTATATGTTACTCAGCAGCCAGATAATTCTGTTTTAATTCTATTATTTGGTATTTTGGCTTTATTCATTGTTGCTGGTTTCATATATCTATATATCATTAATTTAAAATCTAATAAGCATACTTTCTTATTAGAAAAAAGACATGAACATATTCCAACTAACCGTGAAGAAATTGCATCTTTGTTTGATCAAAGATTGCATGCAACTTTGATGACAATTCCAATTGTTTTAATCATTTTATTTACGGTTTTGCCAACAGTCTTCATGATTTCAATGGCATTTACTAACTATGATCGTCAACACTCAGTTGGATTTTCCTGGACTGGTTTTCAAGCATTTGGAAACGTGTTGAGTGGTGATTTAGCAGGTACTTTCTTCCCAGTTTTAGGCTGGACCTTAATTTGGGCAGTTGCTGCTACAGCTACTACTTTCTTCTTTGGTGTCTTATTAGCCCTTTTGATTGAATCAAAGGGAATTAAGCATAAGAACCTATGGAGAACAATTTTCGTAATTGTTTATGCTGTACCACAATTTGTTTCTCTATTAATGATGGCACAATTCCTTGATTATCAAGGACCATTGAACACCTTACTTATGAATTGGGGATGGATTAGTCACCCAATTCACTTCATTGATAACCAGGCTAGTCCCCTTGTTGCTAGAATTACAGTTATTGTGGTTAACATGTGGATAGGTATTCCAGTTTCAATGTTAACTTCAACAGCTATTATTCAAAACTTACCGCAAGATCAAATTGAAGCTGCTCGTATTGATGGCGCAAGTCCAGTACAAATTTTTAACCACATTACATTCCCACAAATTTTATTCGTAATGTCTCCAGCTTTGATTCAACAATTTATTGGTAACATCAACAACTTCAATGTTATCTACTTGCTGACTGGTGGTGCACCAATGAACAATAACTATAATGGTGCTGGTTCAACAGACTTGCTTGTAACTTGGCTTTATAACTTAACATTTGGTCAAGAGCAACGCTACAATGCATCCGCTGTTTTGGGTATCTTGATCTTTATCATTAGTGCTACATTCTCACTAATTGCATATCGTCATACTAATGCGTACAAGGAGGGCTAAAAATGAAGTCTTATCATAATCAAAGAAGAATTGCTTTAATTTTTAGATATGTTCTATTAGCTATCCTAGCCGTATTATGGATTTTCCCAATTATTTGGATCATTTTAGCAAGTTTTTCATACAACAACACAGGATTTGTATCTACAATTTGGCCAGAAAAATTTACTTGGCAAAATTATGTTGGTATTCTTACTAGTTCACAATATCCATTTGTAAATTGGGTGTTAAATACACTATTTGTCGCTGTAGTTTCAGCAACATTATCAACGTTTGTAACTATCGGAGTTGCTTACGTATTATCAAGATTACGTTTCCGCTTCCGTAAGCCATTCTTACAAATTGCTTTGGTATTAGGAATGTTCCCAGGTTTCATGTCTATGATTGCCTTGTACTACATTCTAAAGGCTTTAAACATGCTAAATCTTGGTGGATTAATCTTAGTTTATGTTGGTGGTGCCGGCCTTGGTTTCTACATTGCTAAAGGGTTCTTTGACACCATGCCACGAGCAATTGATGAAGCTGCTGAAATTGATGGTGCAACTAAGTACCAAGTGTTCACCCACATTGGATTACCACTTTCAAAGCCAATGATTGTTTATACTGCACTTACTTCGTTCATGGCTCCATGGGTAGACTTTATTTTCTCAGGTATTATCCTCTCTACCTCAGGAAATCCGAAGACCTACACTGTTGCCTATGGACTGTACAACATGGTTCACTCAGCAAAGGGTACAATGGCACAATTCTTTACTCAGTTTATTGCTGGATGTGTAATCATCGCAATTCCAATTACGATTTTGTTCATTGTAATGCAAAAATTCTATGTTAACGGAATTACAGCAGGTGCTGATAAAGGTTAATCAAATTAAAGTTTATGTGAAAAAAGTGTCCTGTCTTAACAGGGCACTTTTTATTTGAAGGAGAAAAAATATGACACCTTGGTGGAAAAAAGCGGTTGTTTATCAGGTTTATCCTAAATCCTTTCAAGATAGTAATGGAGATGGAATTGGGGATATTCCGGGAATTATTTCACGATTGGGGTACCTAGAAAAATTAGGAATTGATGCTATTTGGCTGTCGCCAGTTTACTTATCTCCTGGCGTAGATAATGGCTATGATATCTCTGATTATCAAAAAATAGACCCACAATACGGAACAATGGAAGATATGGATAATCTGATTAAAGAAGCTAAAAAACATCACATACGCATTATTATGGACCTTGTCGTTAATCATACATCTGATCAACATCCTTGGTTCATTGAAGCGAAAAAGAGCAAAGACAATCCATATCGCGATTTTTATATTTGGCGTGATCCAGCAGATAGACATGAACCTAATGATTTGAAGTCGGCATTTTCTGGATCGGCTTGGAAGTTTGATGAAAAAACTGGTCAATATTACTTACACTTCTTTGCCGATCAACAGCCAGATCTTAATTGGAAGAACCCAAAATTAAGAAATAAAATCTATGAAATGATGAATTATTGGATTGATAAGGGGATTGGCGGCTTTAGAATGGATGTCATTGAACTTATTGGAAAAGATCCCGATAAAAAGATTCGGGAGAATGGTCCAATGCTTCACCCTTATTTAAAAGAGATGAATGAGAATACTTTTGCCGGTAAAGAGTTAATGACAGTTGGTGAAACATGGAATTCTACTCCAAAGATTGCTGCCGAATATTCAGATCCAGCTCGTCATGAATTATCGATGGTATTTCAATTTGAAAATCAAGGCTTAGATCAGCAAGAAGGAAAAGAAAAATGGGATTTACGGCCGCTTGATTTAGGTGAATTGAAAAAAGTTCTAGTTAAATGGCAAACTGAAATTGATTTTGACCATGCATGGAACAGTCTTTTTTGGGAAAATCATGATATTCCGCGAGTTATTTCACGGTGGGGAAATGATAAAGAATTTCGAGTTCAAAGTGCAAAAATGTTTGCGATTATACTGCATTTAATGCATGGTACACCTTACATCTATAATGGCGAAGAAATTGGGATGACCAATTGTCCTGTTAAGTCAATTGATGAAGTAGAAGATATTGAAAGTATCAATATGTATCGCGAAAGAATTGAAAAAGGCTACAGTAAGGAAGAATTAATTAAAGCAATTAATACTAAAGGTCGAGATAATGCACGACGTCCAATGCAGTGGTCAAACGAAGAAAGTGCGGGCTTTACTACTGGAAAACCATGGTTAAAATTAAATCCAAACTACAAAACAATTAACGTTGAAGAATCTCTAGAAGATCCAAATTCTATTTTTTATACCTATCAGAAGTTAATTAGACTGCGACATGAAAATCCTCTTGTTGTAGATGGAGACTTTGAACTTGTTGAAAATACTAGTGACAATATTTTGGCTTTTTGGCGAAAACTAGAAGATGAAAAGTGGCTAGTAGTCGCTAACTTGTCTGGTGAGGAACAAAATCTAAATTTAGATATTCCCTTTAAAGAAGTTGTGATTAGTAACTATGAAAAACGGGACAGTTTAAAGAATATGGTTTTAAAACCTTATGAAGCTTTTGCGGTTAAGGCATAGCAAAAAAGACGCATTGAATTTTATCAGTGCGTCTTTAGCTTATTTCTTTTTATTTGGACGTCGTAAGTAGCGTAAAGTATTATTTCGAATATATTTTTGAAATTCTTGATAAATAGGATCAAAAATTTGAGGCTCATCTGTTTCTTTAACCATTACTTTTGGAAAGAAGAAACGCTCATCTCCCTGAAGTGTTCCATTTAAGGATTTAACTAGTGGACTCAATTCAGAAAGTTCGACTAAACTGCCATCAGTTTGCATAATTTCAATTGGGCTATGAGCATTTTTCCCAGTTGGCTTGTATGCATCATAAGGCTCATCGAAAGCTGAATTGGTAGCAGTATAGTAATTAGGATCAAAACCAGCTTGCTTAATGAGATTCTTTAGTTTTGGCAGTAAACTCTTAGTATCTTCATTAATTTTGACACTTTCAAGGGGATGACGGTATAAGTACCGATTTGAAAGATCAGATAAAATTTGATCTCCTGAGTTGGTCCAGAGTAAGAAATTAGTTTCCATCACGCCATCATCTAACTTGAGATAATCTTCAAGGGTCCATTTTCCGTTCAAAAAGGCTTCGAGTTGAGGAGTAACTTGAAGTTTACCTTCTTCATAAATAATTTGAGCTCGTTCAAGTAAATGATGCAAGATAACTTCCATTGAACGATTAACGCGATGGAAATAAACTTGTTGATACATTTGATATCGACTAATGATGTAATCCTCGACTGAGTGGATACCTTTATCTGTAAAGCAGATACCATCTCTATAGGGACGGATTACTTCTAAAATTCTCGTTAAGTCAAAACTTCCATAAGTTACGCCAGTAAAGTAAGCATCCCGCAGTAAGTAATCCATTCTGTCTGCGTCAGCTTGACTTGAAATTAGTTTGACTACCTGAGGATTAGGATATGTTTTAGCAATAACACTAGCAACTAATTCTGGAAAATTAGGACTTACTTTTCTCAGGGCTTGGTTCACTTCAGTATTTTTATCGGTAATAATTTGTTGGCCCATTTTTTCATGGTTAGTACCAAATAAATGCTCAAAGGTATGAGAATAAGGACCATGGCCAATATCATGAAGTAAAGCGGCACATTCTGCTAAGAGTCTTTCGTCTGGATTCCATAAGCCATCGCCTGGCTCTTTACTTACATACTTTTCTTCAAAAATATCACAAATTCTCCGGGTTAATTCATAAACACCTAGATTATGTTCAAAGCGAGTATGAGTTGCACCTTGAAAAACGTAAGATGCCGGTCCTAATTGCTTGATTCGGCGTAATCGTTGAAACTCTTTTGAATTAATGACATCTAAAATAACTTGATCTTTAACATGAATATAGTTGTGAACTGGATCTCTCATTACTTTCTCATGATCCAGCTTTTTACTTTGAAATTTTTCCATTTTTCTTATACTATTTTCTCGGATAATAAAATAAATCTGCTAACGTATAATCAACTTGATTATAACAATAATGCTACTTTAAGGCTATCCTAGCGTGAAGGAAGGTGAAAATATGAGCAAGAAAGTTGAGATTAAAATTACTAGTGAGATTCACCAAGAAGATGAATCAGCCGTCTTTGAAAGAGATGGCATAGGATCAATTGAAAAAGTCGGTAATGATTGGCGCATAAAGTATAGTGAAAAAAATAAAGAGGGCGATGTTGAGGTAAAGCTATTAGTTAAACCAAATGAGCTTGTGATGCAGCGCGGAGACGCTAAAGGTGATCATACGCTAATGAAGTTTGAGCCAGGAGAAAAAAGAAAATGTAAAGTTGTAGCTGCTGGTAAGCAAATGAATTTAGAGTCTTTAACTAATAAATTGAGTTTTTCTGAAATTTCTCCAGGAAAGATGCAACTAAAAGTTGAATATGATCTCTTTTCTGGTCTATACTTAGTAGGTAACTATGCAATAAAGATTGATATAATAGAATAGATCTTTAGCAAATGTAGATAAATTGATTACGTGAAAGGACGTGCCACTGTGGGGTTAGATGATTTTAAAGGCCAAAATAAAGACGAATTGTCAATGATCGAAGTTGCTCGTGCAATTTTACAAGATAGCGGCAAGCGAATGGCCTTTGCTGATATCGTTAACGCCGTCCAGAACTTTCTGGGTAAGAGTGACGAAGAAATTCGTGAGCGTTTGCCACAATTTTACACTGATATGAACACTGATGGTGAATTCATTTCAATGGGTGATAATGTTTGGGCATTGCGTTCTTGGTTCCCATATGAATCTGTTGATGAAGAAGTAAACCATCCAGAAGATGAAGAAGATGTACCACGTAAGAAACACCACAAGAAAGTTAATGCTTTCATTGGTGATTCTGACGATGATGATATTATCGACTACGATTCAGATGACCCAGAAGATGAAGATTTGGATGTTGACGAAGAAGATACTAATGAAGACGACTACTCAGATGATGATCTTGATGATGCCGATGACAATGAATTAGATGATGGTATTGAAGGCCAATTATCTGAACTTCACCAAGATGATCTTGATAACGATGATGAGTAAAGTACTTGACGGAAAGCAAATTTCCCTTTAGTATTTTGTATGGGCACTCTATGTGCAATTAAGCTCCCATGTATTTGGGAGCTTTTTTTGATTTTAACAGAGAATAAAAGAAAAGAGAGGAAGCACGGCATGACAAAGTATATTTTTGTAACTGGTGGAGTTGTTTCATCACTAGGTAAGGGAATTTCAGCTTCAAGTTTAGGACGTTTACTTAAAAATCGTGGCTTAAAAGTTACCATGCAAAAGTTTGATCCTTACATTAATATCGATCCAGGTACAATGAATCCATATCAACATGGGGAAGTTTATGTTACTGATGATGGTACAGAAGCTGATCTTGATTTGGGTCACTATGAAAGAATTGTTGATGTTAGAACAAGTAAATATTCTAATGTTACTACTGGTAAAATCTATCAAGAAGTGCTTGATAAAGAACGTCGCGGTGACTATCATGGTGCAACTGTGCAAGTAATTCCGCATATTACGGACATGATTAAGAAAAAAATCATGCGTGCTGCCTTAACAACTGATTCAGATGTCATTATTTCTGAAATTGGTGGTACAGTAGGGGATATCGAATCTACACCATTTATGGAGGCAATTCGCCAAATGCGTCGTGAGGTTGGTGAAGAAAATGTAATGTACATTCACTGTACACTAGTACCTTATCTTCATGCTGCTCACGAAATGAAAACTAAGCCAACACAACATTCAGTTGCTGAACTTAGAAGTATTGGTATTCAACCAAATATGCTTGTTTTGAGAGCTGAAAAACCAATTGCTCAAGAGTTAAAAAATAAGATTTCAACCTTTACTGATGTTCCAGTAGACCGTATTATTGAATCCATTGATGCTCCTTCACTTTTTGATTTACCACTTGCTTTCCAAGAACAAGGTATGGACCAAAAAGTTTGCGACTTTTTACACTTAGAAAGTCCAAAGCCAGAAGCAGATATGGAAGCTTGGAAGAAATTAGATGAACGTGCAAAGAACTTAAAGCATGAAACTACTATTACTTTAGTAGGTAAGTATGTAGAACTTGAAGATGCATATATTTCTGTCACTGATGCTCTGCAACACGCTGGTTACTTATATGACACTAAAATTAAGGTAAATAAGGTCCAAGCAGAAGACATCACTGAAGATAACATTGCAGAAATTATGAAGGATTCAGATGGATTAATTGTACCTGGTGGTTTTGGTACACGCGGTCTTGAGGGGATGATTACTTCAATTAAATATGCCCGTGAACACGATATCCCATTTTTAGGAATCTGCTTAGGTATGCAAATGGCTAGTGTTGAATTTGCTAGAAATGTACTCGGCTTAAAAGATGCTAATAGTGCAGAAGCTAATCCAGACACTAAGAATAATATTATTGATATTATGGCTGACAAGCGTGATGAAGAGAATATTGGTGGTACTCTTCGTTTAGGTTTATACCCAGCAACTTTAAAGAAGCGAACCAAGACGCGTGAAGCATACGATGATCAAGATGTAATTCAAGAAAGACACCGCCACCGTTATGAATTTAATAATGAATATCGTGAAGCATTTGAAAAGGCAGGCATGGTCTTCTCTGGTGTTTCTCCAGATAATCATTTAGTAGAAATTATTGAAATTCCAAATAAAAAATTCTTTATCGCAGCTCAATATCATCCAGAATTTTTAAGTCGTCCACAAAGACCAGAAGGATTGTTTAAAGCATTTATTGGTGCAGCAAGTGGTCTTCCGGCACAACATTTTAACTAGACTTCAAAAATTAAATTTCGGTAACAAGAGAGCCATAATCCGCGGCTTCTCTTGTTTTTTTTACGTTTTTCATTTAATATATTTTGTGATACATTTGGGTATTACAAATAGAGAAAAGGATTGTTTCCCCAATGAAACAGATGATTATTCATGGTGGAAAGCCCCTAAAGGGCGACGTGTGGATCGGCGGTGCTAAGAATTCCACTGTAGCATTGATTCCAGCGTCAATACTTTCGCGAACTCCTGTTATCCTAGAAGGGGTTCCGCGAATTGCTGATGTAGATAATTTGATGGATCTACTTAGTGAAATGGATGTGAAGTGTGATTTTCATGAAACCACTTTACGAATAAATCCGGATAACATTAAGCGCAGTCCCCTTCCGGCAGGTAAGATTAAGAGCTTGAGAGCTTCTTACTACTTTATGGGTGCATTATTAGGTCGTTTTGGTAAAGCTGTGGTGGGTTTTCCAGGCGGAGATGATATTGGCCCTCGTCCTATTGATCAGCATATTAAAGGCTTTGAAGCATTAGGTGCAACTGTTGAGAATGAAAACGATCAAATTATCATTACAGCTCCTAAAACCGGGCTTCGTGGTGCAAAAATTCATTTAAAGATGCCTTCTGTAGGCGCAACAATGAACATAATTATGGCTAGCGTAATGGCAAAGGGCCAAACTATTATTGAAAATGCAGCTAAGGAACCAGAAATTATTGATTTAGCTACATTTTTGAATAATATGGGCGCTGTTATTCGTGGTGCAGGTACTGAAGTAATTCGAATTGAAGGAGTGGAGGAATTAAAAGCACAAACTCCTCATACTATTATTCCTGATCGAATTGAAGCTGGAACTTATGTGGCTCTAGCTGCTTGTATCGGAAACGGTATTAGAATTCATAATATTATCGAAGAACACCTAGATTCTTACTTAGCTAAAGTAGAAGAAATGGGTGTAGTAATTGATGCTGATGAAGATTCCCTTTATGTTTATCCGGCTGGTGACTTGAAGATGACGCAAGTTAGAACTGATGTATATCCTGGATTTGCAACTGATTTACAGCAACCAATTACTCCGCTTCTTCTAACTGCTAAGAGTGGTGAAGGTGTAATAATTGATCAAATATATCCTAAACGTGTTGGTCATATTCCTGAGCTTCAAAAGATGGGTGCAAATATTCAAGTAGAAGATAATATTATCTTAGTTCATCCAACTCATCATTTGCATGGAGCACATGTTAGTGCTGGTGAAATTAGAGCAGGAGCTTGTTTGATGCTTGCTGGTTTAATGGCAGATGGTGAAACTATCATTTCAAATGCGGGCAATATTTTGCGTGGCTATGATAGAATTGAACAAAAGTTGCGTCAACTAGGTGCAGAAGTATCTGTGATTGATGTTTAATTAAAATAGAACATAAAAAGGACTTGGAAATTCCAAGTCCTTTTTGCGTGGTTTTAAGAAAATATTTTATTTAGTTTTGTACTTCAATTTTTTCTGGAGCAGCTGGAATATGTTGCTCTTCTAAGCCAGATTTTCCTTTAAATAATAAATTGAGAATAGTAGCACTTAAACTCGCTACAACAATACCATTTCCAAGGAATAATTGAATAGTTTCTGGTAAAGCTTGGAAAACTTGTGGATAAACAGTAACACCTAATCCGAGACCAATTGAGATAGCTACGATTAAGATATTACGAGTATCCTCAAAGTCTACTCTCTTTAGCATTCTCATTCCTTGAACGGCAATCATTGTAAACATTACAAGCATTGCGCCACCTAAGACAGAGTCAGGGATAATAGTTACTAAAGCACCAAATTTAGGTAATAATCCCATTAACATTAAAAAGCCAGATGCCCAGTAAATTGGTCTTTTTGTAGTTATACCTGATAATTCAAGTAAACCTACATTTTGTGAAAAAGTAGTGTAGGGGAATGTATTAAAGATTCCGCCAAGGATCTGTGCGAGCCCTTCAGCACGATAACCTTTTTTGAGGTCATCGCTTGTGATATCTTTGTGGAGTAAATCGCCAATAGCAAAGAATACTCCAGTAGATTCAACCATTGAAACGAGAGCAATGATGATCATCGTTAAACTAGATGACCACTCAAACTGTGGCATTCCAAAGTAAAAAGGTTGAGGTAAGTGGAACCAAGAAGCTTGAGCAACCGGAGTAAGTGAAACCATACCAAGAGTACTGGCAATTAATGTTCCTGCAATTAATCCCACTAAAACAGCGATTGATTTAATAAATCCTTTGCCCCAAACTTGAAGTGCAAGAATAATTGCTACAGTTATAAAGCCAGTTAAAAGATTTTTAGGGTCACCGAAGTTTTTAGCTGTAGAATTACCTCCACCAAGATTTTGAATAGAGACTGGAATTAAGGAAAGTCCAATTACTGTAATTAAGCTTCCTGTTACAACTGGTGGAAAGAGCTTTTTGATTTTGGAAAAATAGCCAGCTACTAAAAATACGAAAACACCTGCTACAATGATTGCACCGTACATAGTACCAATGGTGAATTTTTTCCCAATCATTTGAAGAGGAGCTACCGCTTGAATGGCACACCCTAAAACAACAGGTAAACCAATTCCAAAATAACGATTCCGTAGAAGCTGGAGAGCAGTTGCTAAACCACACATGAAGATATCAATTGAAACTAGATAAGTCATTTGAGTGGAGTTAAATTTCAAGGCAGTTCCAATCAAAAGCGGGACTGCAATGGCTCCTGAATACATTGCGAGTAAATGTTGTAGACCTAGTAAAGCTGCCTTTTTGTGGTTAACTTGCATGTGCTTCATTTATTATTCTCCTACAAAATGCACTTGATTATTTTCAAAATTAGAAATCCTAGCTAAGGCCTCAAGGCGGTAGCCGTGATCTTTAACCCATTCGCTGCCGCCTTGGAATTCTTTAGCTACAACTACGCCAACACCAGCTACAGTTGCATTTGCTTGATTTGCAATATTAAGCATTCCTTTAACAGCTTTGCCGTGTGCCAGGAAGTCATCAATAATTAATAAGTGATCATCGCTACTTAAAAATTTCTTTTCAACGCAAATTTTATTATTAACTTTTTTAGTGCAAGAAAATACGTCTGCCCAATAAACAGCATCATTTAGAGTTGAAGGCTTTTTCTTTCTCGCAAAAACCATTGGCACTCCTAATTGATATGCAGCCATAATACCAGGAGCAATTCCTGAAGCTTCACAAGTAAGAACCTTAGTAATTTTTTCATTTTCGAATAAACGCTTAAATTCCTTACCGACTTCCATCATAAGTTGCGGATCGACTTGATGATTTAGAAAAGAGTTAATTTTTAAAACATTGCCGTCTAATACTTCTCCATCTTTACGAATCCGTTCCTCAAGTAATTTCAATTTTATCCTCCTGCAAAAAAAGACTTCTTCTACCCGTAAATTAGGGTAAAAGAAGTCCTTGTAGTGCTACTTATGACATCGATTACCTATAGTCCAGAATTAATTGGTTCCGGGTAGAAACTGTCGACCTTATTACGACGATATATAGATATTTTGATATTTAGAGTGTAGCAGAATCATTTTCCGAACACAAGGCCTCTTTTTTGATGTATTATTCTGAAATTGATTTTTTCTTTTTTAAAGAAAGGATTGTTTCAAGAATCCCATATGTAATTCCAGCAAGTGGCCAAATAATCCAGCTTTGACTCCAATTTTTGCTAATGAAACTATAAGCAAGATAGATAAAAGAAATAGTCATCCAGTAAATAGTGGCATATTTTTCAATTATTTTTTTGTTGGCTTTTTTCTCAGTAGTATAGTCTTCTATTTGCAAAATAATATTAAAACTATCACGAACAATATTGGTTTTGACTAAGAAAAAGACACCAATTCCTACAAGAAAAAGCGTAGCAGTTGAAAGACCAGTCATTAGATCATCAATTCGGCTATTTGAAAGAGACCCAATAAATAAAGATCCCATCATAAGTGGAATGGCAGATAAAATACAGAAAGTAATGCCAATAATTTTTAGCACTAGGTGCTGATTTTCATATTCTTTACTCAATTTGAAAATTTGCTCTTTTGTTTCTTCAGAAAGATTACATTCCTCATATTCGAAATTTTCATTAACCTTTAGCCAGTGATTTCCCGCAATAAAGAGAGCTACAGCGGCTGCAACTAGAAGTATTAAAACAATTACGCCAATTCCTGTTGCAAAATTAATCGATGAAGTTAAGATATCTAATCTTGTCAGACTGATTAAGGTTAATAAAGTAATCGGTGAGAAAATACATAGCATGACGCCAGTAGCAATCAAAGTAGAACTGCGCTTTCTAGCAGATAAAAAGTCTTGAATAGAAGATTGAGATACATAATTTTTTTGAGACATAGGTGTCACCTCTTTTGTATATAAAAGTTAAATAATATAGTTTTACTTCAATTTTATATAACAAATTATAAGAGCGCTATTTTGATGCTTGTGAAGTTAAAAAATAAATTAATGATTGACCAATTGAATTTTTCTTAGTAAAGTTTCTAGTAAATAGGGATAAATTATTTTTTAGAAGGAGAAAATTGTGGCTAAGACTAATCTAAATGATTTTGACAAGATTATTGTGCTTGATTTTGGTAGTCAATACAATCAATTGATTACTCGTCGAATTCGTGATTTTGGTATTTATTCAGAACTTTTACCACATGACTTAAGCATTGAAAAGATCAAAGAAATGGCTCCTAAGGGAATTATCTTTTCTGGTGGTCCAAATAGTGTTTACGACAAAGGTGCTTTAAAAGTTGATCCTGAAATTTTCAAGCTTGGTATTCCAATTTTGGGAATTTGTTATGGGATGCAACTCATGAGTTACGATTTAGGCGGTAAGGTTGAAAAGGCTGATAATTCCGAATATGGTCGTGCTGATATTGAGGTAACTGATCCTAATGCAGTTTTATTTGAGGGCTTGCCAAGAGAACAATATGTTTGGATGAGTCACGGGGACTTAGTAACCAAGGCTCCAGAAGGCTTTGCTGTAACTGCTAAGAGTAAGAATTGTCCAATTTCTGCAATTGCTAACGATGAGAAGAAGTTCTATGGAATTCAATTCCATGCCGAAGTTCGTAATTCCGAGTACGGTTTAGATATTTTGAAGAACTTTGCCTTTAAGGTTTGTGGTGCTGAAGCCAACTGGACCATGGATGACTTTATTGAAATGCAAGTTGATGAAATCCGTAAAAAAGTTGGCGATAAGAAGGTCATCTTGGGTCTTTCTGGTGGGGTTGATTCTAGTGTTACTGCTACTCTTCTTCACAAGGCAATTGGCGATCAATTAACTGCGATTTTTGTTGATCACGGGATGCTTCGTAAAGACGAAGGCGCTCAAGTAATGCAAGCTTTGAATAAGGATCTTGGAGTTAACATCATTCGCGTTAATGCACAAGAACGTTTCTTGGACAAACTCAAAGGAGTAACTGATCCTGAACAAAAGCGTAAGATCATCGGTAAGGAATTCATTGAAGTCTTCAACGAAGAAGCTAAAAAGTTAAAGGATGTTGACTTCTTAGCCCAAGGTACTTTATATACTGACGTTATTGAGTCTGGAACTAACACTGCTCAAACTATCAAGTCACACCACAATGTTGGTGGACTTCCTGAAGACATGCACTTTGAATTGATTGAACCACTTCGTAAGCTATTCAAGGATGAAGTTCGTGAACTTGGTGAAAAGCTCGGTATTCCTCATGACTTAGTATGGCGTCAACCATTCCCAGGTCCAGGTCTTGGTATCCGTGTTATTGGCGAAGTTACTGAAGACAAGCTTAAGATCGTGCGTGAATCAGATGCAATTTTACGTGAAGAAATTAAGAATGCTGGTCTTCAAGAAGATATTTGGCAATACTTTACAGTTTTGCCAGGTATTCGTTCAGTTGGTGTTATGGGGGATGGTCGTACTTACGATTACACTATTGGTATTCGTGCCGTAACTTCAATTGATGGAATGACTGCCGACTTTGCCCAAATTCCATGGGATGTTTTGAGCAAGATTTCTACTAGAATCGTAGATGAATGTGACCACATTAACCGCGTAGTTTACGATATTACCAGTAAGCCACCTTCCACTATTGAATGGGAATAAGATAGAAATATTTTCTGAACTATATTAAGGCATTTATAGAATTTAAACTACATAAAATATACTTACAAGCATTAATTGTTTGTCAGTGACCCTTAGTTTACAAGCTAGGGGTCTTTTTTGCTTTTTTAGGACTAATGCTAAACTGGTAGGAATTAATAAAAACAATAAATAGTATTTTAATTATTTTTAGTTGTATTAATCACTATATGTTTGCAAACCTAGTGTAAAATATACCAAACAAAAAAGCCCCAACTTGTGTTGGAGCTTTTTTCTATAACCAATCTTAACTATTGTCTTAATTAGCTAACGGTCTAACCGTTATTTCCTCATGACTCATCTTAAACTTTTTATGAAAGAGAGTCAATTAGTTTGGTTAGTATTGATATAAAAGTATTAATTCTTTGATTATCAGAATACCATTCACTGTGCCGATTGAATCTCTGAATAAGACGATTTCCTTCTCTAATTCTGTGTTCTGCTAACTTTTTGCTTTGAATTTTCCGATGAAGATAAAACGTAGAAATTAAGTCATTTATCTTTAAATCAGTAATATAGTTTTTTGAAATGCCCATCTGTTCTCCAATGGACATAACAGCTGCAGATGGATGACGCAAGAATTCTTTGTCAGAAAAAAGATTAATCAGAAAAGGATCACTGTGTGCACATGCATTCCTAATATTTTTACAAAACTTTAGATGAGCGTGGATTTGTCTAAGATTCTTAGTTTTATACTTTTTATAGTAAAAATCAACAAATAGAGATAAAACTCCAAATGATGAAATTTCCATAAAAACCCAAACTGGCATATTAGAATGATATTTATTATACAAGTCCTGTAAATACTTATTTTTCTTCAATTGGGTTAATGTATGTTCATATTGCGTAGGGTATTTATCTTTAAATTCTTGGATTATTGAGTAACCATCTTCAGTTGGATTGTTCGAAATATTGGTAATAATAAATGTTTTGATACCATGTTCTATGTCTAATGTGATCTCTAATAGGTACTCTCTTAATTGCCCATCAATTGCAGCTAAGTCTGTTAGATAAGCAAAGTCTAAATTAATGTACTTACCTTCCCTATCTTTGGCAAAATTTTTTCTATAAGAGCCCAATTTAAAATAATAGTTTGTTGTATCTAACATATGTTGAGCTTCTGATGTGCTCATATATTTGAAGGTTATCCCTTTAGTTTTAAGGTGCTGTATAAGTTCTGTTGTAGTACACATTTTTTTGTGTGACATATTTTAACCCCGATCTTTTAATGTGATATGTTGATTATAGCAGATCGTATGTTCGCTAATATTTATAAAATGTATTAAGTAAAATTTTTACTATATAGATTGGGGGAAAGTATCTAGAAAGAATAGCAATTAAAGAAGCCTATTAAATCTTGGTATTGATGAACCATGATTTAATAGGCTTTTTATAGTATTTAATTAAACTCAAGCTTATTTGCTTCATCGATCTTAGTTAAGAAAGATGAAACGTCGGTAATAATGTCATTGGTATATGAGACATTAATCAGATTAACCCAATTTTTTCTAAGAAAATAGTCGTCAATGTCGTATCTAACTTTAGTTAAGTATTTATAACTAATAAATAGTAGCTCAGAAAAAATCAAATTACGTTTTTGAGGTTGCATAACGAAATCCAGTAATAGATCTTTTCCAGAACCTTTAATAAAGTGAAAAAATTCGCCATTGATATGTCTAATCGGATGAAAAGGATATAAAATTTGAGAATTTAATACTTGTTTTTCAAATTGTCTAAGTAATTTTTGATCTTTTTTACTAATTTGATAATCATTGTTGTTTAAATTAATCATCATATATCAATTCCTGTTCTAACTGTAGCATCTAAAGTATATAAAGTGAAAAAAGTAAAAACAATGAATGTTAACTAAGTTGAAAAAGAAAAACTTTTTATATCGAAAGTAAAAAGTTATTTTACTTTTGATATAATATTTTTAATAATTAAGTAAAAGAAAGTTACAGATGATAAATATCTAGGAAAGAGAAGTGAGGAACAAGTTTGAGTGATATTAGGGTACAGAATACAAAGAATAATTTAATTGCTGCTCTTTTAGGCTGTTTAGAAAATAAGAGTGTGCATGAGCTAAAAGTAAAAGATATTATTGATAAAGCTGGCGTAAGTACTAGAACGTTTTATCAATATTATTCAGATGTCAATGATCTACTAAGAGATACAGAAGATAGCTTTGTTGCAGAGTATCTAAAAAATGTTGAAAAAGATCGTGATTCACTGGGAGAGCTTGATTTAGACACACCTTTTGAAGATCAGTTAGAAACTATTTTAAATGCAACAAAAAATACCATTGAGTTCTGTTATGCACATAAAAAAGAAATTCAAGTCTTGTTATCTGATAATGGGGATACCCGTTTCTATAATATGATTTTCCAGACTGGTTGCGAGGAAATCATGAAACGTATGAGCCAGATGAAACATATTGATGAGTTAAAAATGGACGAAAAAGAACAAATGAGAATGATGATTAGTGTACAGGTATTTGTACATAGCATCATTGGCATGGTAAGAGTCTTGCTTGAATACAGCGATAGACTAGCTCCATATGACGTTCGTCAAAGTATACTTATATTTTTACGTGAGTCACCAGTAGCTTCTATGAATATAAATAAAAAGTAGGTAATATAAAAATTTATAGTACATTATGCTGGAGACGATATGATAACTGGCTAAAGTAGTGAATTAAGTGGCGTTCTTGTTGGCAATTGAGAAATAATTGTATTTAAATAAGAAGTAGCATGAGAAGACTAATAATTAAAAAACGCAGTTTTAGGGGATACGTAAATGAAGATAGAAATTCCAACTATGAATGGGTTCATTCCAGATTGCTACAGTAAATTTGCTAATGAAGATCAAAAAATTGAGGGAAAACCTAGTAGATCTTTCCCAATTTTTATTACTGATGCACCTAATAAGGCAAAAACTTTAGCTGTATATTTTAGAGATTTTGATTCAGTTCCAGTCTGTGGATTTACTTGGATTCACTGGTTAGCTGCCAATCTTCCGGTTCAAGATGTTCCAGCTAATATTAGTCATTCTAAGAATACCAGCCTTGATTTCGTCCAAGGAAATAATAGCAATATTAGCAGGTTTTTGGGTGAAAATTCTGGCCCAGTTGAAGGCTATACAGGTCCGATGCCTCCTGATAAGACGCACTATTACACTTTAACCGTGTATGCATTAGATACAAAACTTGATCTAAAAAAAGGCTATTGGTTAAACGACTTTTTGCATAAAATGGAAGGTCATATAATTGATAGTGCGACTATTTCAGTTCCAAGTAGAGCAAAATAAAAGTCGAAGTTACTAATAAATATGCTATAATTTAGATAAAGAAAAAGGGAGATCCGAAGATCTCCCATGCAGCCCGCTTTAAGAGCGGCGGCTAAAGTTATAAAGTTGACATGCGCCTACTCAATAAACCTGCCAAAGTTATGAATTGAGCGGCGTTTTTTATTTTTTGTTGTGGTTGTCGATATATGTTAGCAAAGCTAACACAAAAGTACCAAACAACAGCATTAACGAGATGGCCTCGTAAACCACTCATTAGGCTGAACCCTTTCCGATTGATGTTGGACCATAAGCCTCACCTCCGGGAGGAAAAACAGCCACCGCTCATAAAACTTTCTGAGGATATAATTATAACGAAAATTTGTTTGCAACAGAATATGGATTAGTCAAAAAGCTCGCGATTAATTTCGCGGGCTTTTACTATTAAATTTATTCTGCTTTTTCCTTAATGAAAAAATATGTAAATAGACAATAGATTACAATACCTAAATATAAAACACTTGTAGAACTAAAAGTGGGTTCAATAAATCTACTAACAATGTAATCTATGCCTAAAATACCAAAAATATAAATCCAGCTTCCGTAAACAAATAATTTGTGTAAGTTAGATGGTAGATGCTTTCTATATTTAACTAAAAGAGAAAGATAGCGGAGTTGCGATACATAAGATATAAAGAAATATGTGGCACCACTGAAAATTGAGAAAGTTATTCCCCAGGCAATAAGAGATACTGTCCCGTTAGAATTGCTAAGACCGCTCATTACTGGTCCAATAATACCTAAGACTGCTAGGATGCAGGATAAAACTAAATATTTATCATTGGTATGATGAAAGGATTGGATAGTAGACTTTAACCTCTCTTTCTCTTTCATAATGTCAAAGTTTTGTTTATTTAGATGCTTAAATTCACGCATAATAAGAAAACTATAAATTAGAAGACCAAATGAAATTGCAAGAACTACAATGGTTGCAGCAAATCCTATAAGTGAAATGATTAATTGCATTTTATCACTGGCACCTATTAGGAACCCGGAAAGAGCACTGCAAAAATTAATACATGCTGGACTGAAGATAGCAAGAGCTATTGCCAAAGCACGGAATTGTGAACTCTTTTTTGCAGTAGATAGATATTTTTGGACCAATTCATCAGGTAAAATAGGTAGTTTATCTTCTGCGGGAAGATCTGCTGTTTTAATTTCAAAAGATGGAGCACCACTTTTTAGTAAATAATCTGTGGTAACACCAAATAATTCCGACAAGTTAACGATTTTTTCGATATCGGGAATTGATTGATCACTTTCCCATTTTGAAACGGCTTGGCGACTAACATTCATTTTTTCAGCTAAACCTTCTTGAGAAAGATTGTTCTTTTTTCGTAATTCCGTGATTTTTTGACCTAATCTCATATGGATTGTCCTTTCGTTGTTGATTGATTTCAATTTATTAAAAATCGCGGTTGCAGACAACCACTTTTTGATTGCATTGGAGGCAACTAATGGTTGCGAGAGGAAAAATTATAGTGATTAATCTTAGTTAAGTAAGCTATTCTCTGCTTTTGTGTAGAATTTGTGATACTGCCAAAATGAATCCAATGTCGATCTTGCATCCCTAATTGCTTTAGGGTTTTATTAGCAAAAATTCGTTTAATACCATTTCCCAAAAAGAGTTTGACATAAAATGTTGGTGAAGTTGAAGTGGTAAGGACATAAGTATGTTTAATGTTGGTTAATTCGCCATGAATACCAGTTTTGCTTACAGTATGAGATAATCCTTTTCCTTCTTTCATCACTTTATCAATAAAACCTTTAAGCATTGCTGGGACACTATTCCACCAAAGTGGAGTAATAAAAATTATTGCGGAAGCTTCTCTTAAGTAATTTAAGTATTTTGTTACTAGAGGATCATGAGTTTTACCAGTATGAAATAAACGTAATTCTTCTTTGTCATAAATAGGATTAAATTGTTCTTGATACAAGTCAATTACTTTAAAGCTTTTATGCCTATGTGCTAAGTTTGATTTTACTGATTCTAAAATTGCATGGTTAAAACTTTTTTCATAAGGATGACAATAGATGATTAAGAAGTCCATTTTAATCTTTTCCTTTCAAAAGTTGATCTAAAGTGTATTCTACTAATTGTGCATTATAGTGGGTAATTTTATTTTTAATTAGTAATGCATATCCTTGAATAAAGGACCAGATTTGAATAAATAAATCTCGATCAGAAAGAGTAGTTGATGAATTAAGATTAGTAATTAAAGCTTTTACTTTCTGCAAAAAGGGATATTGATTAGCATTTGAATATAAATCTAGTGCTGATAATTGGTAGAATAAGAAGTCCATTTGGTTGGGATGAATAGTTATAGACTGACAAATATATTTAGCGATAATGAGTAACTGTTGCTTAGATGAATAATCTTCATTTAATGGGATCTGCTCAATAAATCGTTTAGATAATTGGATTACTGCTTTTTGAAATAGTTCATTTTTATCTTTGAACTGTCTATAAAAAGCCCCTGTTGTAAGTCCCAGTTCCTTTGTAAGTTTGCGTAAACTTAAGTTTTGATACCCATTAGTGTCGATTAGATGAACGGTTTGATTTATAATTTTTTCTTCGGTTGTCATTTTTATCTTCTTTCTTGATAACGGTGTTATCTTTTTGGGTCTATGATAACACTGTTATCATGACAATAAAAGATAAATAATTTGTTATAATACACGCTAAGGAAAGTAAAAACACAATTCGGTTGGTAGTCCGAATGTATGATTTATTCATATCAGTAACCTTTCCTCCTAGGATGTCCCTCTTTCCTCTTATTTTTAGGAGGGTACATAGTGATTAAAGGTGTATTAACTATTATTTTTGATGAACCATTCTATAAAGCGATTTTTGAACAATTCGATGGTACTCAGTATAAAGTGGCTCAAGTTAATATGGGAACTTCATTGCCAACGATGCCAAAAATAATTAACTTGGTGAATGAGCATTATTCTGACTTACAATTTAGCAAATCAACTCTAGATCAGGAAGTAATGCATCATATTAACCCCAAAAGAGCTCAAAGATTAGCCCATAAAGAAGTTCGGGAACGTGGAATTGGTACTAAAGCTCAACAAGCTTTAAAAAAGCAATTTGAGAAATCGAAAATAACTAGAAAAAAGATGAATAAAGATAAAAAACGTGAAATGCAAAAAGAGCGCTTTTTACAAAAACAAATTAAACGTCGAAAAAAACATCGAGGTCATTAATAAACAAAAGCTCGCAATTAATTTACGGGCTTTTTCGAAAAATATGCTATGATTTAGGTAAAGAAAAAGGAGATTTTATGATCTCCTTTGCAGCCCGCTTTAAGAGCGGTGGCTTTGATTATAAAGACAATGAAAATGTCGCTCTATAACTCGCCAAAGTTATAGGTAGAGCGGCGTTTTTTATTTTTTGTTGTGATGATCGATATATGTTAGCAAAGCTAACACAAAAGTACCAAACAACAGCATTAACGAGATAGCCTCGTATATGCTCATCTGACTAATTATCCTTAGATTTCATCTCTGGAAATAAAAAACAACATTCTAATAAAATTTTTTGTACAAGTGATGAAAGTTATAACGCTAATAAAAAAGAGTTCGTCAGAACTCTTTTTTAATTTTGATCCTCTGGCCAAAAAAGATCATCTAATTTTTTATCTAAAACCTGGCAAATTTTGATACATAGATTAATCGTTGGATTGTAGTCACCTTTTTCAATTGATGAAATGGTTTGACGTGATACCTCTACTTTGTCGGCTAATTCCTGCTGTGATAAATCTTTACCTGCGCGAGCAGCTTTCATTCTTAGGTTTTTCATCTATTCATCATCTCTCTCAGTTTTATAGCGATCAATCCAAATAGAAACTGCTGGAATTAAGCAGATAAGACTTAGAAAACCATTTGTAATTTTATCTTCTAAAGAAGGATTGATAAAAACAGCTATTAACCAGATAATACCTAATACTGTTAAAAGTATTGGAGTATTGTTCTTTTTGTTATAACCATAATAGGCATGGTTTAAAATTGTATAAGTCATAAAAATGAGATCACTTATGAAAATTGGAATTAAGACAAAGAAAAATCTAGGAATTGGCATTAGGTTAGAGAGTAGGTAGACGGTAATATCTGCTAACATCATTGAAATAAAACCATATTTATATCCACGACCGCGAATCATTTTTTGCCTTTCATCAAACTTTGTAGGATTAGATTTTCTTAATCCTATAACAGCTATCAAACCAATAAGAATTCCTCCTATAACGGCTATTGTGTTTGTATCCATTGAATTCATATTTTTTATCTTCTTTCATGATTCATTTTATGATGTAATTGTAAAGTATTGTTTTTCTAATGTAAAGTATATTTTACATAAAGTAATAAATAATTGACGATACAAATTTATTACTATTTTTGATAGACTGAGACTAAGAATTGTTAATTACTATGAGCTGAATAGAGAAAATAAAACATTCTATTGTAAAAATATTAATATTAGTTACAGAAGAAGATACTCATAAAATAATATTTTCTCATTGAAAAGAAAGGAGAAAAGCTTTTTGCCAAAAAAGTTAACTTCAAAAAAAGTTTCTCGATGGTTGATCGTAGGAATAATTTTAATTTTATGCGGAATAGTTGCTACAGTTTGGAGTGTTAATAATTCTAAAAAGAAAACTCCACATCATAAATTAAAACCTCAACCTGCTTTAATTGACAACACTAGTACTCGGCCCGCTTCCTATACAACTAAAGAATTCAAAAATTTATTATCCCAAAATTACCCAGATATTTATAAAAACTTGAATTTTAAGCAAAAACCAACTTTCTATGTAATTCCTGGTTTGATTCAGTCAGCAGCAATTAAATATACTCCTCCTGGTCAGGGACAACCAGGGATTGCATATGATATGGATCCGCAGGGCTTAGCGATTATTGACCATAAATATTTGATTATTTCAGCTTATAGTAAAAGCAAGACGTTTGATTCAGTTCTTTGGGTGTTAGATTTTAAGACTGGCCGCTTTGTAAAAACAATTGCCTTAAATAATATTGATCATGTTGGGGGAATTACTTATGACGAAGATCATAAGCGTCTATGGGTAGCCACTATTAATCAAGAGCAGCGAGCACAAGTTCAATCTGTAACACTGAAAGAAATTGAAAAATATAATTTTAAGAAACAGAAAAAGCCAATAAAATTTGAGCATGGTACTAACTTATCAGAACCACTTCGAACATCTTATATGACTTATCATAAGAATAAACTCTATATCGGCTACTTTGATAAGGTCCAAGGTGGGCAACTTTTTGCCTATAAACTTAATAAAAAAGGACTATTTAAAAAAGATAAAATGCAAGATGGTTTAGCTCTTCCTAGTGAAAACTGGTCAACTTACTCTCAAATTCAAGGAATTAGTTTTGATAGAAATGATATTTTACTATCTACTTCATATGGTGATTTAAATTCCCAGCTATTAATCTTTAAAAATAAATTGAATAAGCCAAATTACAATCTTGATCTTTCTGAAGCAGATAAAACCATTATTTTACCGCCATATATGGAACAAATTATTGGTAAAGATGGTGAAATTTATATGTTGTTTGAATCCGCTACAGCATTATACCGTCAGAATCCTAATTTACTGCATATGGATCGGGTAATTAAGTTGAAAGTTAAATTCAAGGATCGCGAAAATACTAAGGAATAGTTATCAAGAGGAATAAATATAAACATATCTTGAAAATTAAAACTCACAATTAAGTTTGTGAGTTTTTTTATGTTCTAAATTTAGCCGTTTATGTTTTTACTTTTGCCACTTATTAGAAATGACGGTACAGTTTCGGCTTATTTGATTATTCTTTACTTAAATCAAATAAAAGGAAGTAATTACATGCTTATTGAAACTTATGGTTTAACTAAAAAATATGGCGAAAAATTAGCCTTAAACAATGTCGATCTTAAAATTGATCGGGGTCAATTGGTTGCCTATCTTGGAACTAACGGCGCAGGGAAGTCGACGACAATTAACATCTTGACGGGGCTGTTGAAGCCAACTTCTGGAACAATTACCTATGCCCCTAATTTGAAAATCGGAGTAGTTTTTCAAGATAGCGTCCTAGATAACAACTTAACGGTTAAAGATAATCTGTATCTGAGAGCTAAAATGTACAAAACTTTCTCTAAAGATTGGCTAGAACAATTAATTGAATTAATTGGAATAAAGAAATTTATAAATCAAAAATATGGAACTTTATCTGGTGGCCAAAGAAGAAGAGTTGATATTGCGCGAGCTTTAATTGATCATCCAGATTTGTTATTTTTGGATGAGCCGACTACAGGACTTGATTTACAGACAAGATTGGTGATTTGGAATCTACTTCAAAAATTGCAGAAAGAACAAGGGTTAACGATTTTCTTAACTACGCATTATCTTGAAGAAGCGGAAAATGCTGATCAAATGTACATCTTAGAAAATGGTAATATTTTGGCTAAAGGATCTGCGAGTCAAATTAAAGAAAAATATGCACCAAGTAAATTGACAGGGAAGATGAAAGATGCAAAACAGCCGCTTCATTCTAAAACTCTTAAGGAGAATAAATTTGAGCTCGATGCATTAGATTCAAGTCAAGTAATTGATTTTTTGATTAAAAATAAAAATCAGATTGAGGATTTTGAATATCACAAAGGCTCAATCAATGATGCCTTTATCAAGATTACAGGAAAGGAACTTCAATAATGTTTGCTTTAGTTAAAAGAAATATCAAGATTTATTTTTCTAACATTCCCGGTGTAATTATGTCATGCTTTGGAGCATTGATTGCATTCTTTATATATATTGGATTTTTGCAGAAAAATTTAGAAAGTTCATGGCAACATGTAACAAATGAGACGCAATTACTTGATTTATGGATGATGGCAGGAATTGTAGCAATTGCAGGAATTACGACTTCTTTTCAAGCACTAGGTCAATTAGTAAAGGATCGAGAAACACGCACTGCTGATGATATGCGTTTGACTGATCTTTCTCTTTCAAAGCAAAATTTGGCCTATGTTTTGTCGAGTTCAATCGTTAGTTTCTTAATGCAAATTATCACATTTGTAGTGATGGACGTTTACTTTACAATTGTCGATAAGATTAATATCTCACTTGAAAATAGCTTATTAGCACTAATTTTCATGGCATTAGGAGCAATTGGAGCCACACTGCTCAATGAAATAATTGTGCTCTTTATTCATTCTTCAACTACCTTTAGTCGTTTATCGGCAGTCATTGGGGCAATTGCTGGATTTGCTGTGGCAACTTATATGCCATATGGAACTTTGTCTTCTACTGCGCAAAATTTGGTAAAATTAGTCCCAAGTAGTTATGAAGCTTCTGCTTTGAGAAGTTTGTTTTTAAATAAAATTAGCGAAAGTCAAATGCCAGCGAGTGTAAGAAATACAATGGTTAACTATTTAGGAATTCATTTTAAGATTAATGGCTATCAGTTAACGCGTGCAGATACAGGCTATGTGATGATTGGAATGAGTATGCTTTTAAGCATAGTTATTGTTCTTGCTTCACTGGCAATAGGAAAGAGAAAAGTTCAAATTGAAAGTTAAGTTTCAAATAGACCCATCTTTGCAGGATGAGATAGAGGTTGAAGTTAGAGCAAGTGCAGAAAGTGGCACAGTTAAGCGACTAATCAATTATGTGAATAAATTTGGTAAAAGAGAGCGAAACCTTTTACCTGTAAAAACGAGTGATCGGATAGTTACAGTTAAAAGGGATGAATTGATCAAAGTCGAAGTTCAGGGTACCAGTATAACTTATTACACAGTTAGTGAAGTAGTGAAAACGACAGGGCGGTTGTATCAGATTTTGGAAAACTTGAATGATGATTTTGTACAAGTTTCACGTCATTCTGTTATTAATTTAAATTATTTGGAATCATTAGAAAGTGGTTTTGCTGGAAATATGGTCGCGATTTTAGCAGAAGGATTAAAGACTGATGTTTCGCGTCGGTATTTGCCAGATTTAGAAAGAGAGCTGGGGCTTTAGAATGAAATGGTTTGGAAAATGCGTAGATTATTTTTTCACAGGAATGGGATTTGGAGCAATCTGCTATGTATGCATTATGACTTTCCTTTATTCCGGAATAGCTCTAACTGCTAAGGGAACAATTTCTATTCTTGGAATTTCTGGTGTGATTGGCCTGCTTTCGATGATTTTTAAAACTGACTTGCCAATGAGTGCGGCTTTTGCGATTCATTTTGTAGGTACATTTATATTATTTATATTTATGGCTATTATTAATCAATGGTCTATTAATATAAGTAGTATTGTAATATTCATTTTAATGTATGGAATAATTTGGCTCATTTGTCTTTTAGAACAAAAAAAGACGGTAGACCGAATCAATGATAGGATTAAGAAAAGAAATCTAAAATAGAAAACATAACTGTAAGGAGAACAGATGACCTTAAATATTCGTACTGTAAAAATAGATGACCTAGATGCAATTGTTGAACTTGAATCAAGTGCTTTTCATATGTCAGAAGAAATGACGCGTAAGGATATGATCGGCCGAATTGAAAACTATCCAGATACTTTTTTAGTTGCGGAAGTTGATGGAAAAGTAGTGGGACACGTTTTTGGTCCAGTAAGTAAAGATCGCTACATTAAGGATGAGCTGTATTTTAAAAATAAGCCGAATAATGCACAGTATCCTTATCAAACGATTTTAAGTTTGGTGACTAGAAAAAAATATCGTAAGCAAGGGATTGCATCAGCTTTGATTGAAGAATTATGCAAGATTGCTCAAGAACAGGATAGACGTGAAGTTACGCTGACTTGTTTACCTAAGCTCTTCCATTTTTATGAAACGCGTGGTTTTGTTAATGAAGGCAAGACTAGCGATGATATTCCTGATCCAGAAGACGTAAATAGCTACAATATGGTAAGGAAATTAGGAAAATAAAAAGGTCATTACACTAGAAATTCTAGATGTAATGACCTTTTTGCTTTAAAAATTGATAATCACTTTTCCAAGACTTTTTCTGTGAGCAACATCGGCTAAAGCTGCATTGACTTCAGTAAGAGAATATTGATTTCCAATGAGGGGATGAATTTGGTTCTTCTCTAAAATCTTAGCAGCTTCCTCGAGCTGTTGACCATTAGCCTGAACAAAGATGAAGTGGTAATTTTGGTTGCGTTTTTTTGCTTCTTTTTCAATTTTGCGAGCAGCTACATTAAAAAGCCGTTCCTTAGCCAATCCCATATTCATTTTCTTAGCAAATTCCCTATTTGGCAGTCCTTTCAGCGAAACAATCTCGCCGCTATTTTTAAGAATAGAAAGTTGCTTAACAGTTTCTTCTCCTCCAATGGTATCAATTACTGCATCTACATTAGCCACAGCTTTAGTATAATCTTCGGTTTTATAATTAAGAAACTTTTCAACGCCCAATTTTTCTAAACGAGCACGACTAGTTTCGTTTCCTGTAGTAATGACTTTGTAGCCTTGCGCAATCGCTAAAGGAATTGCCATTGCGCCAAAACTTCCAGATCCTCCAGAAATGAAAAGAGTTTGCCCAGCTTTTAGATTCAAAAGTTGAAAAGCCTGCATTGCTGTTAATGCAGTTAAAGGAACAGCAGCAGCTTCTTGATCACTTAAGTATTCAGGAACTTTAGCCACAGCTTTTTCGTTGATAACAATTTTTTGAGCAAAAGCACCAATGTTATCTACTGGGTTACGTGCAAAAATACGATCGCCAATCTTGAAATTAGTAACTTCAGGACCAACTTTTTCTATAATTCCCACGAATTCATTTCCCATAGTTTGAGGTAACTTGTACGGAACGACCAATTTAAGATCTCCATGAGAGATAAGGTTGTCCAAAGGATTGACAGCTGCAATTTTGGTCTTGATAAGTAAGTCATGTGCACCAAGTGGTTGAGAATTAATATCTCGAATTTCAATTAAAGGATCTTTTTTATCATATTTAATTAGTTGAGCTGCTTTCATGATTTCTACTTCTTTCTAATTGTTTTAGTCTTTCAATTACGTCTGCTAAAGTATCATGGTTCAAAGAATGCTGGAGCCGTTTTTCGGCATCATCTAAAAATGGGAAGACGGCATTAACAATATTGCGACCGACAGGGCATTCTGCATTTGCATTTTGATGAACTTGAAAAATATGAGGATCGTCTTCTTCAACAATTTTGTAAATAGTGAGGAGATCTAATTGAGCGGGATCGACCAGCAATTGAATTCCGGTTTTTCCACGGTGGCTCTCTATGATTTTATGATCTTTGAGTAGGCTCATTATTTTCCGAATATAGCTTGGATTTGTGCCAACGCTTTTCGCAATGTCAACTGAATTGATAGGGTGTGGACTAAGCGCGATCATGGATAGAATATGGATTGCAATGGAAAATTTGGTATCTTTCATCTAAAATACTCCTAAGTAGATAATGTATCTTTTGCTGATACATTATTATATAAAATAAAAGATGTCAAATGATAAGATCTACAAGATTTTGGTAAATCCATGAAACTCCGGAATACACTTAAGGGAGCAGAAACTGATGGAATTGTATATTTCTTTTAATGATTATCGGTATCACGATACAAAGGTTCAAAATCAAAAAAGCTCCCGTTCAAATTGAACGTAGAGCCTTTTTCTTATGTGTGTCGGGCATGATATTACATCTAGTCCGTTGAAATACGGATCA
>NZ_CAJURR010000007.1 GCF_910589175.1 uncultured Lactobacillus sp. | reverse complement strand
CGTACGTACGGTGCAATGAGAGGGGCAAACTAGAAAAGTTTCCTCTACTCTATTAAAATTAAAATATACCTTTTAAAATAGTGAGATTAGAAAGTATAATTTAATAGAAAGATAATTAAAAGAAAGGTGACGTAGAAATGAAACTCTTTGCCATTGTAGGTAGCAACGCCGATCATTCTTATAATCGCGATCTGCTAAATTTTATTAAAAAGCATTTTACTGATAGATATGATATTGAATTGGGAGAGGTTAAGGATCTTCCAATGTTTAAAGAAGGAGTTGAAGAACCTGATTCAGTAGCTAGCTTTGCTAAAAAGGTAGCTGACGCTGATGCAGTATTAATCTCTACGCCAGAACAACAACACTCAGTTCCTTCATCCTTAAAGAGTGCACTAGAGTGGCTTTCATCAGCTGAACATCCTTTTAAAGATAAGCCGGTAGTTATTGTGGGTACTTCAGTTTTACCACAAGGATCTGCTCGTGGACAAAGTCATTTAAAGCTGGTACTTTCTTCTCCTGGTTTTGGTGCCAAAGTATTTAATGGTGATGAATTTATGATGGGGACAGCTCCAGAACAATTTGACGAGAATGGAAACTTACCAGATGGAACTGTTAAGTTTTTAGATCATTTCTTTGATGAATTTGATAGTTTTTATGCTGAAGTAAGTAAGTAGGAGGAGTGACACATGAAATTACTAGCAATTGTTGGTACGAATGCAGATTTTTCATATAATCGTTTTTTAGATCAATTTATGGCTAAGCGGTATAAAGACCAAGCTGAAATTGAAGTATATGAAATTGCTGATTTACCTCGTTTTAAAAAAGAAGCACAACCAGATAGTAAAGTTGAAGAATTCAAAAATAAGATCCGTGAAGCAGATGGTGTGATTTTTGCTACTCCAGAATATGACCATGGTATTCCTTCTGCATTGAAGAGTGCAATGGAATGGACTGGAAGCCATGCCCAAGGAAATGCGGATGTAATGAAAATGAAACCAGCAATGGTATTAGGTACCTCTTACGGAATTCAAGGTGCTTCAAGAGCACAAGAAGAAATGCGTGAAATTTTGCTTTCTCCTGATCAAAGTGCAAATGTTTTGCCAGGAAATGAAGTTTTAATTGGTCATGCTGCAGATAAGTTCGATAAAAATACTGGAGACTTATTAGATCAAGAAACTATTCATGCTATTGATTTAGCGTTTAATAATTTTGTTAAATTTGTTGAACAAGCTCAAAAATAAGCTAAAACTTTGTTTTCCTATAGCATAAAAGAAACTAGATAGAATTTTCTATCTAGCTTTTTTTGTTATTAAAGTTTATTATTTTTAATGAAAGAAAGCATTTTCACAAAGCTTAGAAAAGAGAGATTTAGATGCTCGGTTTTTCAGTTTACTTAGATAAAGATTTAACTGCAGATGATCATAATTATTTGCTTGGAATGAGAAATGCCGGTTTTAAGGAAGTTTTTACTTCATTAACGGGTTTAAAAGATGAAGCAACAGTAGTACTAAAAAGGTTAGATCAGCTAACTAGTTGGTGTAAGGATTTAGAATTAAAGGTCATGGCAGATGTTTCACAGGATGATTTACATTATTTAGGCTATGATTTAGCAGATGCAGAAAAACTAAAGACACTTAACGTGACTGGTTTAAGAATTAATGATCAAGTATTAATGCGTTTTGTATCGAAATTGTCTAAAACTATGTGGGTATCTTTAAATGCAATTTACTTACAGCCAGAAGACATTACTCATTTAAAAGAAGAAGCAGCTAACTTCGATCATATTAGAGCCCTATTTGATTTTTATTCCCAGCCAGAAACAGGAATGGATGAAAAGTGGTTTGAAGAGAAAAACCAATGGCTTCACAATTGTAATTTGGAAACAGCAGCTTTTATATCTGGAGATGGGGTTAAAAGAGGACCATTTTTTGCTGGAGAAACTACCCTTGAGTCACAAAGAGGTGTATATCCATTAGCAGCAGCTCTCAACTTAAAAGATCTTGCTTGCAATAACGTCATTGTTGGCGATCGTTTAACTAATGAAACAATTAAGTCTTTTGCGCGCTATACGAAGGATCATGCAATTACGCTTCATCTAGATGAAAAAAATACTTTTCTTAATGAAAATCAATGGCATAATTATTTGTATCTTGCACAAGATATCGTTAGACTCCGTAGTGAAGGTGAACTTCCAAAATTTGAAGCACAAGATTTACCTTTGGATCGACCTGTGGGAACAATTAGTATCAATAGCAATGGCTTAAATAGTAACGAAATTCATATTGCTAAGAGAAATTTACCTGCCAATAAAGACGGAAGGGTTCTTGGAAGAGTCTGCGATGAAGAGTGCAGCTTGCTTCCTCATATCGAGCCAGGACAAAAAGTTATTTTTAAAAATTTAGAAAAGTAGGGATTACAAAATGATTAGGCCAAACATTTTACCACTGCAACATGTGCCTAATGCACGTGATTTAGGCGGTTATGTAGGTTTTGATGGTCGAAAAATTAAGATGCATCGACTTCTAAGAACAGGAAAGCTATGCCAAATGACTAAGGAAGATGAAACTTTTTTACTTAATTATGGTTTAACTAAAATTGTCGATTTACGATCACCTCAAGAAATTAAATTAGCTCCTGATGTTGTGCCAGCAGGAGTTGAGCATATTGATAATCCAATTCATGGAAATCAAAGTGCAGAAACAGATCAAAAGATATTGCAATTAAAAAAGACCTATACTAAAGATCAATATGCTGGTTTTAAGACGATGTGTCACCAGTACCATTCTTCTATTAGTAAGGAATATTCTCAAAAAGCCTTTAATAGTTTACTTAGCATCTTTGCTAATACTAAAGATGGAGCTATTATTTTTCATTGCTCTGAAGGAAAAGATCGTACAGGATTAGCTACAGTTCTGATCCTATATATTTTGGGCGTTGATATGGAAACTATCAGACAAGATTATCTATTTTCTAACTTAATGCTAGGAAATTATCAGGCTAAGATGAACCAAAAGATAATTGATGAGGGTGGTAGTGTAATTTTGCGTGCTAATGTTAGAAGTTTAGCAAGTGTCGCAAATGAATATTTGGATACAGCTCTCTTATTAATTGATGAAAAGTATGATGGAATAGATAATTACATTAAAAATGTTCTTAAAGTTGATGATGAAATGATTCAAAGTTTAAGAGAATTATACTTAGAACCAAAGAAGGCATCAAAATGATAGAGAATTATGCTTCAACTCCAATTTCAAAAGTTGGGCGCGGATTAGGAACTGTTATTACGTTGCAAGTTTATGGTGACCAAAATAAAAAGATTTTGGATCAGAGTTTTGATTTGATTGCCAGCTATGAAGATCGGTTAACAGTAAATCGTGATCATTCTGAGGTAATGGACGTTAATCATGCAGCTGGTATTCGTCCTGTACAAGTTTCTGCAAGTACATATAATCTCATTAAGCTAGCTGTTTATGAAAGTAAACAAAATTTTGGCTTTAACGCTCTGATTGGACCAGTTGTAAAATTATGGCATATTGGTTTTAAAGGAGCCCATGTTCCAACTGATGAACAGATTAAAGAGAAGATGAGTCTAACGAATCCAGCAGATGTTAGATTAGATGATGATAATCAGACTGTTTTTTTAACTAAAAAAGGGATGGAGCTGGATCTAGGCGGAATTGCTAAAGGATATATAGCAGATAGAATTAGAGATTTATGGCGTGCTTATGATGTTCGTGCTGGAATTATTAATCTAGGTGGGAATGTCTTATTTGTAAACAGTTCTCCTAAAAGAGCGAGTGGGGAATGGATTCTGGGCGTGCAAGATCCAAAAAAGAAACGTGGTAATAATTTAACAACTGCCACTGTTCATGAATGTTCTGCTGTAACGAGTGGGACGTACGAGCGCTTTTTAGAAATTAATGGAAAAAAATATCACCACATTATTGATCCTAAGACTGGATATCCCGTTAAGACTCATGTGGCTGGTGTAACCTTATTTACTCGTGATTCTGTTCAAGCTGAAATTGAGTGTAAGCGACTATTTTTTGCTGGTGGTCCTATTCCGGGCTGGAAAAATGATAAAGCAGGTCGCTATGGTGCAATTTTTGTATATGACGATGATTCAATTGAGAGAATTGGTGTATAAAAAATAGGATTCGGTAACTCCGAATCCTATTTTTGCTGAGTATTTTAACCAACTGTTCGACTAATACCAAATATTGTCTTAAATACTCCATTTGATAAACCTGGTGTGTTATAAATAATTACTCGTAAAATTGGTGAATCAACTGTTTGTTGAATAAACCAAGGATTTTGAAAAGCCTGGCACATTGATAAGGCAACATAAACTAAGAAGTAAGCAGCAATAAAAGATACTAGTGCTCCTAAAACATTGTCTAATAGATTACCGATTCCCTTTTTAGTACGATCACGTTTAGGAAGCCAACCCTTACAAATCTTTAAAATCATTTTACCGATAAACCAAATTACAAAGAAGGCCAAGAATCGGTAACCAATTATCTCAAGACTGATATTGCCAGTTGTAGGAACAACCTTACCGGAAAATTGTTCATAGAACCAATTTCCCAAGCTGTTTTGTCCTAAAATAGCTGCTGCAAATACAATTGCACCAAAAATCATATTAATAACACGTTGAGCAAATCCCAGTTGATATCCTTTATAAGTTTGATAACCGAGATAAAGAATCACAATAAGCGTAATAATCATGAATTTAACCCCTTTTGCTAATCATTATAGCTTATCGATTTTAATTTAAATACATATTTTTAAATACTTAGTTGTTTTTTGACGATTCTTAAAAAATACTACATAATTAAATACGTTAGTTTATGATGATAATAGTGTTGTTAACCGCCTTTAATTGCGGTAAATTAGGAGTGTGAAACTAGGTTTCACAGGTGAAAAATGAATCCAGAAATTTTTGCAAAAGAGCTCGCAAAATATGGCTTTGAACTTAATGATAAGCAAAAAAAACAATTTGCGACATACTATGATAAATTAGTTGAATTTAATAAAAAGGTTAATCTTACCAGAATTACTGATAAAAATGAGGTTTACTTAAAGCACTTCTTTGATAGCATTACTCCACTCTTAGAATTTCCAGACCTATTTAAAGGTGAGAAAACTTTATGTGATGTTGGAGCAGGAGCAGGTTTTCCTTCTTTACCGATTAAGATTTTGTGTCCTAACTTAAGTATCACTATTGTTGATTCTTTGGGTAAAAGATTAAAGTTTTTAGATGAACTTGTAAACGACTTAGGTTTAGATAAAGTTACTTTAGTTCATAGCCGGGCAGAAGATGCCGGTCAAAATAAAGACTTACGTGAAAAATTTGATTTGGTAACTGGACGTGCTGTAGCAAGGATGAGTGTTTTAAGTGAATATTGTTTACCACTAGCAAAGGTTGGTGGTTACTTAGTTGCTCTAAAAGGACCCAAGGCACAAGATGAATTAGCGGAAGCTAAGCATGCGATTGATGTATTGGGAGGAAAAGTAGAAGATGTGAAAGAATTAACTCTTCCTGATACAGATGATGACCGTACTTTAATTGTTGTTGAAAAAATAAAGGCAACTCCTAAGAAATATCCACGTCAAGCTGGTACACCGAATAAAAAACCACTTTAAATTTAATTGGAGGAATAATTTATGGCATTTTCATTATTTGGCAATCGTCAAAAAAAGATCCCTGAAAGTAAACAAGTTCAAGAAATTGAACTCGATAAAATTATGCCTAATCGCTATCAGCCCCGTCATACTTTTAGTGATGAATCAATTGAGGAATTAGCTACTACACTAAAAGAACAAGGTTTACTCCAACCAATTATTTTACGTAAGCCAGCTGATGGTCCAGAAGGTGAATATGAAATTATTGCGGGGGAACGTCGCTTTCGCGCTGCCCAATCACTTAAATGGGCAAAAATTCCAGCAATTGTTGAAGATATGGATGATGAAAAAGCAGCCTCTTTAGCTTTAGTTGAAAATTTACAACGTGAAAATCTTAACCCTATTGATGAAGCACAAGCTTACGTTCAATTGATGAAGGTTAATAATTTAACTCAAACTGAATTAGCAGAACAAATGGGGAAGACCCAATCTTATATTGCTAATAAGATTAGATTACTTAAGCTAACACCTAAAGTACAAGGATTCTTAATTGATAAAAAGATTTCTCAACGTCATGGCCGTGCACTTTTAGCTTTGAATGAAGAAGATCAAGATACTGCTGTTAGCGAGGTTATTAAAAGTGGCTTAACTGTAAAAGAAACTGAAGAGATGGTAAAAGATCTTGATGGTTATTTTGCCGCTCAAGAAAAGGAAAAAGAAGAAGCGCTCGAAGAGAATAAGCCTGAACAAACTAAAAAGCCTAAAAAGAAAGTTCAGGTTCGGACAGCTAATGATTTCAAAGTACAAATAAATACAATTAAAAAAGCAATTAAGATGGCAAAAGATTCAGGAATGACCGTGAAATACAAAGAAGATAAAAAGGGTGATTCCTATAAAATTACTATTGAATTGCTTAAGAAGTAGGCAAAGGGAGTAAATATGGTTCAAATTATTTCGGTTGCTAACCAAAAAGGTGGCGTTGGTAAAACAACGACGACGATTAATTTAGGTGCCAGCATTGCAAATCATGGTTATAAAGTTTTAATAGTTGATATTGACCCCCAAGGAAATGCAACTTCTGGTTTAGGTATTGAAAAGTCAACTGTAGATAAAGATATCTATAATGTTTTAATTGATGAAATTCCTTTATCTGAAACCATTCATCATACAGAAACTAAAAATTTAGATGCAGTTCCTGCTACTATTCAATTAGCTGGTGCTGAAATGGAATTAACATCAATGATGGCACGTGAAACAAGATTGAAGCAGGGAATCGATGAGGTTAGCCATGAATATGACTTTATTTTGATCGATTGTCCTCCATCTTTAGGTCAGCTTTCAATCAATGCTTTTACTGCTTCAGATTCGATTTTAATTCCAGTTCAAAGTGAATATTATGCAATGGAAGGCTTAAGCCAGTTATTGAATACAATTCGCTTAGTCCAAAAGCACTTTAATAAGAATTTGGGTGTGGAAGGTGTATTGCTAACCATGCTAGATGCTAGAACTAATTTAGGAGCAGAAGTTGTTAAAGAAGTTCAATCCTACTTTAATAAAAAGGTTTATAAGACAATTATTCCGCGAATTACCAAGTTAGCTGAAGCTCCAAGTTATGGTAAACCAATTACGGAATACGCTCCAAAATCTCGCGGTTCCCAAGTATATGATTCTCTAGCAAAAGAGGTGTTGAAAGCTCATGGTAAAAAACTCTAAAGAACCTAAAAAACGTGGTCTTGGACGAGGCTTAGAAGCTTTATTTGATGAGACCCCACAAGTTCAAGAAACTGAGGAGATTACGGAAATCTCTTTAGATGAAATTAGACAAAATCCTTATCAACCAAGAAAAACGTTTGATAACAAAAGCTTAAAGGAACTTTCCGAATCCATTAAAGAAAATGGTGTTTTTCAACCAATTATTATTCGTAAATCAGTTAATGGTTACGAAATTATTGCCGGTGAACGTCGTTTTCGTGCTTCTAAGTTAGCTAAGAAGAAAACAATTCCAGCCATCATTCGAGACTTTGATGAGGCACAAATGATGGAAGTTGCAGTTTTAGAAAACTTGCAACGTGAAGACTTAACACCATTAGAAGAAGCGCAAGCTTATGAGATGCTGCAAAAGAATTTAGGGTTAACTCAAGCAGAAGTTTCTAAAAGATTAGGAAAATCTCGCCCATACATTGCTAATTATCTTCGTCTCCTTACTTTGCCTCAAAAAACTAAACGTCTCCTTCAAAGAGGAGAGCTATCAATGGGGCAAGCAAGAACATTACTTGGTTTGAAGGATAAGGATAGTATTGATGACTTGGCCAGAAAGGTAGTTAAGAACGGAATTACAGTTCGTCAATTAGAGTCATTAGTAGCTAAATTAAACGAAAAAGAAAAGAAACCCAAGAAAAAGGCTATTAAAAAATCAGCTTTCATTAGGGCTAGTGAATCACAATTAACTGATAAATTTGGTACTAGTGTAAATATTACCGAAGGTAAAAAAGGAAATGGTCATTTGGCCATTGATTTTGCATCAACTGATGAATTAAATCGAATTTTAGATTTACTAGGAATTAATTTAGATAAATAATTAATAGGAGTGATTTTTCATGTATCATTTGGGCGATGTAGTACAGATGAAAAAACCACATGCATGTGGTGAAAATAAGTGGGAAATCTTGCGAATGGGTGCAGACATTCGCATTAAGTGCTTAGGGTGTGGTCATTTAATTATGATGCCCCGAGCAGAATTCAATAAAAAATTAAAAAAAGTGCTGCACTCAGCAAATGATCCTGTTAACTTAAAAGAGGAACATTACGTTCCTAAGGAAAATATTGCTGTGCCACACTTTGAATAAAACCAATTAAGAGGAGAATAATATGTCATTAACTGCAGGTATTGTTGGATTACCAAATGTTGGTAAGTCTACTTTGTTTAACGCGATTACTAAAGCTGGTGCCGAAATGGCAAACTATCCATTTGCCACAATCGAGCCAAATGTGGGGATGGTTGAAGTTCCAGATAGTCGTCTAGCTCGTATTCAAGAATTAATTCCAGCTAAGAAGATTGTTCATACTACATTTGAATTTACTGATATTGCTGGTTTGGTAAAAGGCGCATCAAAAGGTGAAGGACTTGGAAATAAATTCCTTGAAAATATCCGTCAAACTGATGCAATTGTTCACGTAGTAAGAGCTTTTGATGATGACAACATTACTTCAGTTACTGGTAAGGTTGATCCAGAAGAAGATATCAACACAATTAATCTTGAATTAGCAATTGCGGACTTAGATGCAGTTAACCGTAGAATTGGAAAAGTGCAAAAGGTTGCTCAACAAGGCGATAAAGAAGCTAAAGCTGAATTAGCTGTTTTAAATAAATTAAAGCCAGTTCTTGAAGAAGGTAAAGCTGCTCGCTCAATTGACTTTAATGAAGATGAACAAAAGATCGTTAAGGGACTATTCTTACTTACTTCTAAACCAGTTATTTATGTTGCTAATATTGCTGAAAGTTCAATGGCTGATCCAGAAAGCGATAAGTACTACCAAATTGTCAAAAAGCATGCTGAAAGTGAAAATGCAGAGGCTTTAGGAATTAGTGCTGCTACTGAAGAAGAAATTGCTTCAATGGATGAAGATGAAAGAAAAGAATTTCTTGAAATGGAAGGCGTTGAAGAATCTGGGCTTGATCGTTTGATTAAGGCTGCTTACCACATTTTAGGTCTACGTACTTTCTTTACTGCTGGTGGTCCTGAAACCCGTGCATGGACTTTCCATGAAGGCATGAAAGCACCACAAGTTGCCGGTGTTATTCACTCAGACTTTGAACGTGGATTTATTCGAGCAGAAGTTGTTTCATTTGATGATTTAAATGAGCTTGAAACCATGCAAAAAGTTAAAGAGGCTGGAAAGCTTCGTCTTGAAGGAAAAGACTACGTAGTTCAAGACGGTGATATTATTGAATTTAGATTTAATGTTTAGGAGTTTTTTTAATGGATCCAAAAGATCAAAATAAAAGTGAAAATACTGAAGCTGCCAAGAACTCAACAGTAGGTAATGCGCAACAAGAAAAATTAAAGAAGGCGCATGAACAAAATTCTCGTGATGAAGAGATTAAAAAGATGTCTCCAAAAGAATTGCGTAATAAGTTAAGTAATAAAAACCAAGATTACATTTTTCGTTTGGAGAAGTTTTTGACAGAGGATCAAAACTATACTATGGATCAAGTTGAGCCAGCAATTGATCAAATTTTGCCAGAAATTATTGTTGCGCAACGTAAAGGAATTCCAGCATCTAACTTATATCAAAAAGCTCCAAGAGAAAAAGCAATTGAAATTGCTAATCCTAAAAAAGAAGCACCTAAGACTAAGTTTTGGATGCATGCCGTAGATAATGGTTTATTGTACTTTGTTATCTTTGCCGGATTCTTTGGTGTAGTTCAACTATTTAACAACAGTTCTAAGCAACAAGATGGTATGCAACAAATGGGTATTTTAACTGTTGCATCAGTTACAATTTTATTTGGTATTTTAATGGCATACTATAATGATTTAATTACTAGGGATAAAAGTAAACGTCCACCAATGTGGCAAATTATTTTAATAGGTGTATTTTTAGTCGGAATCATAATGGTTTGGATTACATTTACATCAATGCCATTTATGCGGGTGATTAACCCTGTATTAAACCCATGGGTTTACATTGTATTAGCGGTAATTGCTTTCTTTGTTCGCAGATGGTTCCGTCAAAAGTACCATGTTGTTGATCCATTACAAATTAAGCGTCAAAATGAAATTGCCGCTAGAAGACAAAATCGTCGAAATTAAAAACGTGACTATTTATTTAAATTAGTCTACAGTATAAATAAAGATAACAAATAATTTATTTGTTAAGGGAGTGAATAGACGGCGCGAGGCGTCTATTTATTTTTATCTTTTTTAAGTAAAGAACGGGGGTTTTATATGGTTAATGTGTTGCGTAAGTCAATTAGACAATACAAAAAATTGTCGTTGACTTCCCCAGTCCTAGTTGCAGGTGAAGCTTTAATTGAAATGTTGATCCCGTACTTGGTTGGTATTCTAATTGATAGGGGAATTATGAAAGGAAATATGGGCTATATCAATAAGTGGGGCCTAATTCTTTTCGTACTAACCTTAATTTCTTTAGCTTTAGGTGCAAGTGCCAGTTATGTTTCTGCACACGCAGCAGCAGGGTTTGCGGCTAATTTGAGAAAGGATATGTTTTATCATATTCAAGATTTTTCTTTTAGCAATATTGATAAGTTTTCTAGTGCCAGTTTGGTAACACGACTTACTACAGATGTAACCAATATTCAAAATGCCTATCAAATGTTAATTAGAATTGCTGTTCGGGCACCATTAATGCTGATTTTTTCAATTATCATGTCGATTATTATCAGTCCAAGGCTATCTTTGATTTTTGTGGTAATCGCTCCTATCTTTGTTTTAATTTTGGCATTAATTATTAAAAGTGCATATCCTTACTTCCCACGTATTTTTAGAGGATATGATGTAATGAACCAAGATGTTCGTGAAAATATTCGTGGAATTCGTGAAGTAAAGACTTACGTACAAGAAGAATCTCAAATTGAAAAGTTTGAGAAGTCTTCTGGCTTTATTTATAAATTATTCTCAACAGCGCAGAAAATCATGTCGCTTAATGCGTTGGTTGTAATGGCAGTTCTTAATATTTCCACTTTAGCTATTTGCTGGTTTGGTGCTAAGGAAATCGTTGGTGGAAGTTTGCAAACTGGACAATTAGTTTCGATGTTTTCATATTCAAACTCTGTTTTGTTTAGTTTGAATATTCTAGCTATGATCACTACTCAATTAGTTATTTCTGAAGCTAGTGGTAAACGTATTGCAGCTGTCTTAACTGAAAAGCCAGCAATCGAAAATCCACGTAAACCTCTTAAAGACGTAACTAATGGAGATATTGTTTTTGATCATGTTAACTTCAAATACTCACCAGATGAAAAGCACTATGCTTTAGAGGATATTAACTTACATATTACCCCTGGGGAAACAATCGGTATTATCGGTGAGACTGGATCATCTAAATCAACTTTAGTTTCAATGATTCCTCGTCTTTATGATGTAACGTCTGGTGCAGTTAGAGTGGCTGGACATAATGTTAAATCATACGAATTGAAGGCCCTTCGTGATAAAGTTGCAATGGTTTTACAAAAGAATGTTTTGTTTAGTGGAACTGTTGAAGAAAACCTAAAATGGGGAAACGAAAATGCAACACATGAAGAAGTTGTAGCTGCAGCTAAGGTTGCTCATGCAGACGGCTTTATTCGTGAAATGCCAGATGGCTACAATACAATGATTGAACAAGGCGGAAATAATGTTTCCGGTGGACAAAAACAACGTTTGACTATTGCTCGTGCACTTTTGAAGAATCCAGAAATTTTAATTCTAGATGATTCAACTTCTGCTGTGGATACGACAACTGAGCGTGAAATTCGTGAATCTTTGGCAAAAGACATGCCTCATACTACTAAGATTATTATTTCTCAAAGAGTAGTTTCCATTAAAGATGCAGACCGAATTATTGTTATGGATCACGGTAAGATTCAATCAATTGGAACACACGAAGAATTAATGAAAACCAATGAACTTTATCGTTCAATTGCTAAGTTCCAAGAAGAAAATAATGCGGGAAAGTAGGTGAGAGTAAGTTATGGATCAAGTAAAAGAAAGAACACAACCTAAAGGAAATCGAATAAAAGTCCTTGGTCGTTTATTAAAATTAGTTTTGACAACTAGCCCTTGGATGTTAGTTGTTTCAATAATTACTATTGTTTTAGCAGCTGCTTCTGCTGTAATTGGATCGCTATTTATTGAGCGACTGATTGATACTTACGTAACGCCACTCTTACATGAAAAAGTTCCGAATTACGGGCCACTTCTAAATGCCATTTTAGTAATGTTTGGAATCTATGCAATTGGATTCCTTTCTAACTACTTATTTAGTATGTTGATGGGGGTATTAGCCCAAAAAGTACAGTTCCGTGTTCGTAATGAAACATTTACCCATATGGAATCTTTACCAATTGCTTATTTTGACCAAAATAACTATGGGGATATCATGAGTCGTTATACTAATGATATCGATACCTTGATGCAGATGATTTCCCAATCATTACCTCAATTCTTAAACTCAGCACTGAGCTTGATTTTTGTTATTGTGGCTATGTTTAGTTTAAGCTGGCAATTGACTTTGTTCTCATTTATTATTTTTGCATTATCCTTTGGAATTGTTAGATTTTTAACAGTGAAATCTAGCCATTACTTCAAAGTCCAACAAAATAAATTAGGGCAAATTAACGGTTATGACGAAGAAATGCTTAATGGTTTAAAGGTCATTAAGGTTTTCTCTCATGAACCTGAAGCTGAAGAGGGCTTTGATAAGTTTAATGAAGAATTGCGTGGAGCTTCGGGAAAAGCCAATACATATGCAACAATTCTATTCCCAATTATGGGTAATATGGGTAACTTGCTGTATGTTTTAATTGCCTTTATTGGAGGGGCTGCTGCAATTAATGGATGGGCTCCCTTAACTTTAGGTGCAATTGCATCCTTCTTACAATTATCACGTCAGTTTAGTATGCCAATTGCACAAATTTCTCAACAATTGAATTCAATTGTTTTGGCTTTAGCCGGTGCCCAAAGAATTTTTGAGCTAGAAGATGAACCTTCTGAAGTTGATAATGGAGATGTTATTATGTCTCCTAATAAGGAGGTCAAGAATAGTTGGTATTGGGATGTCCCAGAAAAGAATGGTAACATTAAAAAGGTACCAATTAAGGGACATATTGTTTTTGATCATGTTAACTTCTCATACGTTCCAGAGCATCAAATCTTGTATGATATCAATATTGATGCAAAACCAGGGATGAAGGTGGCTCTAGTTGGTGAAACTGGTGCCGGTAAGACGACTATTTCAAATATGCTTAATCGCTTCTATGAGATTCAATCCGGAAAGATAACCTATGATGGTGTTCCAATTTCTCAAATTAGAAAAAATGATTTAAGACATTCTTTGTCGATTGTTTTACAAGAAACCCATCTCTTTACTGGAACGATTATGGATAATATTCGTTTTGGTAAACCTGATGCCAGTGATGATGAAGTATATCAAGCTGCTCGTTTAGCACATGCAGATGAGTTTATCCATGAACTTGATGACGGATATGAAACTGTAATCGATGGTGATGGCGGTGATTTGTCTCAAGGTCAAATGCAGCTGCTCAGTATTGCTAGAGCAATGATTGCAGATGAACCTGTGATGATTCTTGATGAAGCAACTTCAAGTATTGATACTAGAACTGAACGTATGGTTCAAGCTGGTATGGATAACTTACTTGCTGGTAGAACTAGTTTTGTTATTGCCCACCGTTTATCAACAATCGTTAATTCAGATCTTATTTTAGTTCTAGACCACGGTCATATTATTGAACGTGGTACTCATGAAGAACTTTTGAAGCAAAAAGGTTACTACTACGAGTTGTACACTGGTAAAAAAGAATTAGATTAATTAAAAATGGAGTCTAGATGCTTTTCTAGGGTCCATTTTTTATAATTCTTTAAAAACGTGGTTTAATTTAAGTAATTAAAAGGAAAACAGGTAAAATGTTAATAATAGATTTTTTAATGTGATAAATAATTATAGATAAGGAGAAATCCTCATGAAGATCTTAGTTGTTGATGATGATAAAGAAATCGTTGAATTATTAAGTATATATTTAAAAAATGAAGGTTACGAACCAATTGCTGCCTATAGCGGTAAAGAAGCTTTAACGAAACTTTCTACTAATCCAGAAATTACATTAATGATTCTTGATATTATGATGCCACAGATGTCAGGAATTGAAGTTATCAAGGAAGTTAGAAAAGATTCAGAAATTCCAATTTTAGTGGTTTCTGCCAAGACTAGTGATATGGATAAGATTCAAGGATTGATTACTGGAGCAGATGACTATGTAGTTAAGCCATTTAATCCATTAGAAGTAATGGCACGTGTAAGATCACTGCTTCGTCGTAGTCAGAAGGAAGTAAAAGATGATAAGCCAGATGTATTAGAGGTAGGACCTTTAGTGATCAATAAAGATTCACATGAAGTTAAAACTTTAACTGGTAAGGTTATCCAATTAACTGCCTTAGAGTTTGGAATTTTATATATGCTTGCTAGCCATCCTAACCGAGTTTTTAGTGCTGATGAAATTTTTGAAAGAGTATGGCAACAAGAATCAGTTGTGTCTGCTAAAACTGTTATGGTACACGTTTCTCACTTACGTGATAAGATTCAAAAGGCAACTGATGGTGAAGAAGTTATTCAAACAGTCTGGGGAGTAGGCTATAAAGTAGAGGCTTAGTAGGGATGAAAAAGCAGAAAGTAATCCTAACAACAAAAGAAAAAAGCGAACTTTTCGGTGAAGGCGTAATAACCGTTATTTTGCTTTTATTATTAAACCTTTCGATCATTATCTTGATTAACCTAGCTGTCTTAAATGATCCTAGATTAGAAAATGGAATTTTCTTTTTGAAGAAAACCATTACTTTTGCTAATGGGATGCATTTATGGTCTTGGCAACGGCTTTTTATTAGCTTCATGTTAGTCGGCGATGCCATTGTAGTGTATTGGCGCTTAATCAGAAGATATCGACAAATGCAATTGCGTCACGTTATTGATGAATTACACTATATTGCAGATGGCCATTTTGATCATCGAATTCCCTTTGTTGTAAAGACAGATTTGCAAAAAGTGATTGATTCAATTAATGCGTTAGTTGATAGTACTGTTGCTTCAATGGAAGAGGAGCGGCAGATAGAGCAATCCAAGGATGACTTAATTACTAATGTTTCTCATGATATTAGAACACCACTAACTTCAATTATTGGCTATCTTGGCTTATTAAAGAGCAGTGAGCTGAATGAAGATCAAACTAAGTACATCCAAATAGCTTATGATAAGGCTCTTCAAATGAAGGCTCTAGCTGAAGATCTATTTGAATATACTACTCTGCGCTTTTCGACAAATAATAAATTGGTTTTAGCACCGCTGCATGTTAATTCGATGCTTGAACAAGTAGCTGCTGGTTTTGAATTAGAAGCTGAAAAGAAAAACATTACTTTTAATGTGATAACCAGGCCAAGAGACCTCGTAATTGATGCAGATGCAAAGATGATTGTTCGAATGCTAAATAATTTGATTTCAAATGCCTTAAAGTATGGACATGGAGCAACTGAAATCAACTTAATTGCAAATAAGGTAAATAACGAATTTGTAGAACTTAGAGTTGAAAACAATGGGGAACAAATCCCTAAGAAATCTTTGCAAAAGATCTTTGATCGTTTTTATCGTGTCGAAAGTTCAAGAAATTTAAAAACTGGCGGAACAGGACTGGGGTTAGCGATAACTAAAAGTATTGTTGATTTGCATGGTGGTAATATTAAATGTCAATCAACGGCAGAATTAACCAGTTTTATTATTCAACTACCACTCAATAGCCCAAAGAAAAAAGATGGTGTGCTATAATTTAGGCTGAATTGATTTAAAAATTGGGGAGAAAAAATGAGCGATTCTAGCATTTCTTTAAACACTTGCATCTTAATATTGAAGGAACACCACTTGCTTAAATCAAGCGCTGTTCAAGATGCGGTTCCAACTAAAATGGACTATATTTCCTATGATTCACGTGATATAAAAACAAATACCTTGTTCTTCTGTAAAGGTAAAGGCTTTAGACCTACTTATTTATCAATGGCTAAAGATAGTGGAGCTACTTGTTATGTAGCAGAACAACCATATCCAGAAGGTAAAGGAATGCATGCTTTAGTTGTTAGAGATGTAACTAAAGCCATGGCTCTTTTATCTGCTGCCTTTTACAGATTTCCGCAAGACGATTTGTATGTGGTAGCCTTTACCGGTACCAAGGGTAAGACAACATCTGCATACTTCTTGAAGGGGATGCTTGACCAAATTAATGGTGGTCGAACAGCACTATTTTCATCAGTAGATGATATTGTAGGACCAAAGCCTGAAGATAAATTTAAGGCTAGTTTAACTACACCTGAAAGTTTAGACTTGTTCAGAGATATGAGAACAGCTGTTGATAACGGTATGACTCACTTAGTAATGGAAGTTTCTAGTCAGGCTTATAAGAAAAATCGTGTCTTTGGTTTAACTTACGATCTCGGCTTTTTCTTAAATATTACTCCAGACCATATTGGACCAAATGAGCACCCTAACTTTGCAGATTACTTGCACTGTAAGTTGCAATTAATGGTTAACTCACGTAAGTGCATTATCAATGCAATGTCTGATCACTTTGATGAGATTTATGCGGCTGCAACTACTACTACGAATCCAGATAGTATCTATTTATTTGCCAGAAATGATTTTGAAAATCCTAACTTAAAGCAACCAATTGATTTCCGTTTCCAATCAGTTGAAACTGATATGAAAGAAACTGAATTCAAATTATTCTGTGCATCTGATAAAGCTAAGAAATTACCAATTGCTGGTGACTACACTCTTCAAATGATTGGTGATTTCAACGAAATGAATGGTACTGCTGCTATTATTGGTGCTGGACTTGCCGGCGAAAATTATGAAGAATGTGCTAAAGGTATTCGTCACGTTACTATTCCAGGAAGAATGGAAGCTTTGCCATCAAAGAATCATGGTACTGTAATTGTTGATTATGCACATAATAAGGCTTCAATGATGGCTTTAATGAGCTTTATGCAGCGTGAATTTAACAATCCAAAAATCATCGTAGTTGTTGGAGCTCCTGGTGATAAAGGAGTATCACGTCGTCCAGGATTTAGTGAAAGTTTAACTGCTTATGCAGATAAAGCCTTTTTGACAACTGATGATCCTGGTTTTGAAGATCCAATGGATATCGCACAGGAAATTGATGCAGGCATTGATCATGAAAAAGTTGATGTCACAATTGAGTTAGATCGTGAAAAGGCAATTCATGATGCAATTGCAATGTCTGATAAGGATGACATTGTTTTGATTTGTGGTAAGGGAGCCGACCCATACCAAAAGATTCGTGGAGTAGATACACCATATCCAACTGATATCAAAGTTGCTGAAAGTGTAATTAATGAACTAGAAAAAGATGATGAGGAATAGGAATGAAGCACTTTTTCTCAATTATCGGTGGAATGGGGACAATTGCGACTGAAAGTTATGTCCGTTTGATTAATCACCGAGTTAAGATTACTAAGGATCAGGACTATTTAAATTATATTTTAGTAAATGATGCTCAAATTCCTGATCGAACTGCATACATTATGGATCATAGTCAACCTAATTTTTTCTATGATTTAAAGGATGATGTTTTAAGTCAATCAAAACTTAATCCTGACTTTTTCGTAATGCCATGCAATACTGCTCATTACTTTTATGATGACTTGGCAGCATTAACAGACGTACCATTTTTACATATGATGCGTATTGCTGTTCATAAGTTTGTGGATGATTTTCCAAAAGAAGAGAAAATTGGTTTAATTGCAACTGAAGGTTCTATTTACGATCATTTATATGTGGATGAATTAGAACGAGTTGGTAAAAAAGCTGAACTAGGTGGTCCTGAAATTCAACCAATGGTGAACGAGCTAATTTATCGTGATATTAAAGAAAAAGGTATTGTTGATCATGATTTATACCATAAAATTTTAAAAACAATGCACGATGAATATGGTTGTAATGTGATTTTACTTGGATGTACTGAGTTATCTCTCGCCCAGGAAAAAGCGCCAGATCACCCATATAACGTTATTGATCCGCAGTCAATTATCGCAGATGTTTCAATTGAACTTGCTTTAAAGATTCGAAATGGAATGGATCCTAAAGAAGCTACTGCAAAATATATGTATAAATAAAGATAAAAGCCCCCCAGATTTGGACAACTGAAAGGCTTTTTTGATCCAATAGAGTATATTTAAGAAAAAATATTGATATAATTAAGGCTAACTTTAATAAATTTACTTAGAAAGAAAAAACTATGTTACAAGTAGAGAACTTAAATAAAAGCTTTGGAAGCAAACAAGTTTTATTTGATATTAACTTCAAAGCAGACAATGGGAAGATATTAGGCTTAATTGGTAAAAACGGCTCAGGAAAAACAACTCTTTTTCATAGCATCTTAAAGTTTGTCAAATATCAGGGAACAATTACTATTGATGGACATTCTTTTTCAAGTCGGGATTATAACTCTGTCGGCTATTTGCCTGAAGAGCGTAGCTTAATGCCTAAATTAACTGTTTTAGAGCAAGTAAGTTTTTTAGCTAGCTTAAAAGGAATGAAAAAGGATGAGGTCAAACGTGATTTACAAGATTGGATGCAAAAGTTAGAAGTTAAGGGTCAGATTACCGATAAAATAAAAAGTTTATCTAAAGGTAATCAACAAAAAATCCAACTAATTGCGACTCTTATTCATCAGCCAAACTTAATTATTTTGGATGAGCCTTTTAGTGGGCTCGATCCGGTAAACGTCGAAATAATTAAAGAGGTAATCTTACAAGAAAAGAAACGCGGAGCTACTATTCTATTTTCTGATCATGATATGTCTAATGTTGAAGAATTGTGTGACGATGTAGTAATGATTAATAATGGACATATTGTGTTAAACGGTGCTGTAAATGATGTTCGCAATAATTTTGGTTTAACTCGATTGTTTATTAGAACTGACCTGAATCTTGATAATGTTAAAAATTTACCTGGAGTTGAAAATGCTATTTTACAAAATAACGGTATCTACAAACTTTGGTTAACAAACGCTAGTTACGGAGAAGAAATTTTTAATACGCTCTCCCATGGAAAATACTTGCAAACTTTTGATCAAGAGCCACCAACTTTAGATGAAATTTTCAAAATGAAAGCCGGTGAAGAGAATGAATAAAACTTGGTTAGTTGCTAAAGAAACATATCGTAGAGAAGTAAAAAATTGGTCATTTTTATTGATGATTTTCGCACCATTTCTTGTATTATTGATTTCTTTTTTCTTTGGGATGAGTTCATCTTCAGCTTTCGACAGTGATACAAAGGTAGGAATAGTAAGTCAAAATCAGGGTATTGTTCAGCCATTAAAGAAAACAGAAGATTTTGATGGATATAAAAATAAGGCAAAAGCTGAAAAGGCCTATAAAGATGGTGATATTAGTGGTTATATTGTGGTGAAAGAGACTTCTACTCAATTAGTTGCGAACTACTATGGTACCGAAAGCCTTGATAATGATGTTAAGACTGAGTTGATCAGAGTTTTAAACACTCAGCAGCAAGCACTTAATCTAAAAAACGCTAAGCTCAGTGAGCAACAGATGCAGTCACTTTCTCAAAAAGTTAAATTTACTGAGAAAACTAATGATAAAAAATTGAATGCAAGTGATGAAAAGAATTTAAAGACAGCTACTTTTTGGATTCTAATTTTTGTTTTATACTTTTTGGTTCAGACTTATAGCACCATCATGGCACAGGATATTGCCAGTGAAAAGGGAACTAAAATTATGGAAATGATCTTTTCAAGCATGCCTGGTGGAAAGTACTTCGATGGTAAAGTGTTGGGTATTTTCCTTGAAATTCTAACTCAGTTATTAATTTATGCTGTGATGTTTTCTGGCTTTTATTATATGGCTCCTCATATTGACGGAGTAAAAAATACATTTGCTCAAATAAAGCCTGCTATCGATCAAGCTTTAGGACAAATAATTTCTTGGGGATTATTATTCGTCGTTCTTGGCTTGATCCTATATATCGTTTATGCGGCTGTTTGTGGTGCAATTGTCACTAAAGCTGAAGATGCTAACAAGGCAGTACAACCCTTAGTTTATTTAACTCTACTCGGATTATTTAGTAGTATGAGCTTATCTAATAATCCTGATGGTATTTTTGCCATGATTATGTCTTACATACCATTTTTATCATCTTTCTTAATGCCCCTTCGACTAATTAAAGGAAACGCGACTGGCTTAGAGGCAGCAATCTCTCTAGTAATTCTATTCGTATTTTTGCTAGGATCGATTTGGTGGATTAGAAAAATTTATCCAAGCCTTATTTTGCAAACTGATGATAACGGTATGTGGAAGAATATGAAGCGTGCCTTACAAGGTATTAAGGAATAAAAATTTAACTACTCAGCTTTCAAAAGTTGGGTAGTTTTTTTTGTGATAAAATTGAAAGCGAATACAGAAAGATGTAGAGGCTTAATTATGAATACAAATAGTTTGGAAACATATGCAATTAATAAAAACAAAATAAAGATAAATTTTGTTAATTCTAGTATTGAATTAACAATCTTAACACCTGAAATAATCCGTGTATTTCAAAATCGCGGTGAGCATACTAATTCATATGCAATTGAAGGAAATAAGGCAATAGACACTAAATTTAAAGTTGAGAAAAAGAATGATTATCTTGAAATAAAAACTTCAAAATTAATCATTAAAATTTATCACGACGAAAAAATAGATGTTTATGATGCAGAAGAAAATCCTTTAATTATTGATTATCGGGGCTCTAGAATTCCAATTGATCGACAAACAAATTCTAGCCAACAAAAGTTGGCCGAGTCGGAAGGGCATGAAGTGGTTACTAGTAGAAGAAAAGATGTCCACTACTATGAACTAGTCAAAGAATTAGCAGACGATGAGCAATTTTATGGCTTAGATGATAAGACCGGTTTTTTAAATAAACGACACTATGCGTATGAAAACTGGAATACAGATAACCCTGAGCCGCATGTGGAAAGTTTTACTCGTTTATATAAGTCGGTTCCATTTCTAATTGGATTGAAGAAAAATCATCCATACGGAATTTTTTTTGATAATACTTATCATAGTTATTTTGATTTAGGTAAAGAAAGTAATAAATACTACTACATTGCAGATGATAATGGAAATATTGATTATTACATTATTGGCGGCAGAGACTTAAAAGAAATTGTTAAAAAGTACACTTACTTAACTGGAAAAACACCGTTGCCACAAAAGTGGACATTAGGTTATCAACAATCTCGTTGGGGATATAGTATAAGCGCTGAAAAGGTAGAAGAAATTGTTACTAAAATGCGAAAATATCACCTGCCATGCGATGCTATCCATTTAGATATTGATTATATGGATGGGTATCGAGTTTTTACCTGGAGGACAGATACCTATGATGATCCTAGAAAATTTATTGATAAACTTCACAAATTAGGTTTCCATGTGATTACAATTATTGACCCTGGTGTCAAAAAAGACGATAGTTATCAGATCTACCAAGAAGGAATTAAAAAAGGATATTTTGTAAAAGCACCAAATGGGCAAGTTTATGTTAATAAGGTTTGGCCTGGGGATGCTGTCTATCCGGATTTTGGGCGTGAAGCAGTCAGAAAATGGTGGTCAGAAAATTGTAAGTTTTTAGTTGATTTAGGTGTTGATGGAATCTGGGACGATATGAATGAGCCGGCCTCATTTAATGGAGAAATTCCAAAAGATATTATTTTTAATGATGAAGAAAAGGAATCAACACATGCTAAAATGCATAATGTTTATGGTCACAATATGGCTAAAGCAACCTATTATGGCTTAAAGAATTTAACTGGTAAACGCCCATTTGTGATTACCCGTGCTGCTTATGCGGGAACACAAAAATACTCCACAGTTTGGACTGGTGATAATCAAAGTTTATGGGTCCATTTACAAATGATGATTCCGCAACTATGTAATTTAGGAATGAGCGGTTTTGCTTTTGCTGGGACAGATATCGGAGGATTTGGTGCAGATACTACACCAGAACTATTAACAAGATGGATTGAAGCAGCACTTTTTAGTCCTCTTCTTCGAAATCATGCGGCTATGGGTACACGCTCGCAAGAGCCATGGATCTTTGGAGAACCAACGCTATCGATATATCGCAAGTACTTACATTTGCGCTATCATTTTATTCCATATCTTTATGATTTATTTGCTCAAGAAAATAAGACTGGGCTTCCGATTATGCGACCTTTGGTTTTAAACTATCCAACTGATCCAGCAGTTAAAAATATGAATGACGAATATATGGTTGGTACAAATATTGTGGTAGCGCCAATTGTTGAAGAAGGAAAAAACTGGAGAGCCGTCTACTTGCCACAAGGGGAATGGATTGATTTTTGGAATAATGTTACTTATAGCGGTAATAATACGATCTTAGTTAGTGCCCCGATTGATAAGTTACCCTTATTTATTAAGAAAAATACTATTTTGCCGTGGGGAGAAGGTAAGGAACATATTTCCACTAGATCAGATGAAAAAATGGTATTTAGAGTGTTTGGTGAACGTGGTAAATATACTCATTATCAGGATAATGGAACCGATTTTGGTTATCAAAAGGGTGAGTACAATCTTTATGAGATAAATGTAGATGGTCATAAAGTTACTATCAATTTGAAAAAGCATGGATATGAGCCAAATTATCAAAGAATTGAAATTAGGACTACTAATGAAAAAATGAATTTTATTTATAAAGATAAAAAATATATTCAGGTTAATTAATTTAATGAAAATGAGCTAGTGCGATGTTGTGCTAGCTCATTTTTTATATAGAAAACTTTTCACTTTTAATAGCTTTAGTTTTGACTAATATTGAATGAATATGAATGATTTTGACGAAAAATGATTGAATTTATATCTGAAAGCGTTTATCATATTAAATGAGGTGATGATGAACGATGCTGACCGAGGAACGTCAACAAGCTATAGCAACCTATATTAATAAACACAGTATCTGTCGTGTTAATGAATTGTGTAAGTTGACTAAGTCATCAGAGTCAACAATTCGCCGTGACCTCATTGAATTAGAAAAGCGTGGCGTGATTGTTCGTGTACACGGAGGAGCACGCTCACTGCAAGATTATTCACGTGATGTTGAACAACAAGTGAGATTTAATCTTAATGTTGACAATAAACGTGAGATTGCACGTTTTGCTGTGATAAATCATGTTACTAATGGAGATCATATTTTTCTTGATGCTGGAACGACAACTTATGAAATGGTGCCATTCTTGCGAGAAGTTAATGATTTACATGTAGTTACTAATGGCGTTGATGTTGCACTAGCATGTTTAGACAATGGAATTCATACTCGCTTGTTAGGGGGCGAGGCTAAGCTTGAAACGCATGCAGTCATAGGCAATACAGCTATGAAGCAGCTACAAGAAATGAACTTTACAGTTTCATTTATTGGAGCTAATGGTTTAACAGCAGATGGCCAATTTACTACGCCAGATCCAGCAGAAGCTGGGATAAAAAAAGCTGCAATTGAGCAGGCTAAAGAATCGTTTATTTTAATGGATAGTAGTAAGATTGGTGTAGCAAATTTTGCAAGTTTTGCACATATCAATGAGGCAATACTCATCACTAACAATTTAAGTACAGGTAAAGAAAATATCTTACCTGAACAAATCAGAGTTGAGGAGGCTCGGTCATGATTTATACTGTTACAGTTAATCCAGCATTAGACTATGTTATGCAATTAGAAAAGGTGGAAGCTGGTAGTGTTAACCGTTCAAATGATTGTCAATTTTTAGCTGGTGGTAAAGGAATTAATGTTTCTCAAATTTTGAACCAACTTGATGTTGATAACACTGCTTGGGGATTTGTTGGTGGTTTTACTGGCAAAGAATTAGTTCGCCAATTAAACGTTAAAAAAATTGAAAGTGATTTTGTAACTATTTCTGACGATACCCGTGTTAATGTGAAAATTCATGCTCAAAAAGAAACTGAAATTAATGCGGCTGGTCCAAAGATTGATGCACAAGAAATTACTGCTTTTAAGGCGCGTTTGGATGATCTTAATGAAGGCGATATTGTTGTATTAAGTGGTAGTTTAGCACCAAGTTTACCAACTGACTTCTATGAACAATTATTACCAACTATCAGAGAAGCTGGTGCTGAATTTGCAATTGATACTACTGGGGAAGCTTTACTTGCAACTTTGAAGTACCACCCATTAGTTATTAAGCCTAACCATCATGAATTAGCAGCTTTATTTGATACAAGCTTTGCTAATGATCAAGAAATGCTTGAAGCAGCTAAGAAACTTTTAGACATGGGTGCACAAAACGTCATGATTTCTATGGCTGGCGACGGTGCATACTTAGTAACTAAGGATCATATTTACCATGCAAGTGCTGCTGTTGGTACTGCTGTTAACTCAGTTGGCGCTGGAGATTCAATGATTGCCGGCTTTGTAGGTACTTACTACAAGACTCATAATGTTGTTGAAGCATTGAAAGTCGGATCTGCTTGTGGTGGTGCTACTGCATTTACTGAAGATATTGCAGTTAAGAGTCAAATTGATGCTGTTTTACCACAAATTACAGTTGAAGAAGTAAAGTAGTTAAAACTAAATAATACAGTTAGGATAGGGAGTTATTTTCATGAAAATTGAAGATCTTTTAAGTCCTGATTTAATGATTATGGATCTGAAGGCTACTACTCAAGAAGAAGCTATTAAAGAAATGGCTGATCTTGAAGTAAAGCAAGGTGTTGTAAATAACGAAGAGGAATTCATTAAATCAATCTGGGCTCGTGAAAAAGAATCAACAACTGGTATTGGTGAAGAAATCGCCATGCCACACGCAAGAAACAAGTACATTAATCGTGCCGCTGTTTTATTTGCAAAAAGTCCTAAAGGAATTGATTATAAAGCTCTTGATGGACAACCAGTTCATTTATTCTTTATGATTACTGCACCAGCCGGTGCTGATAACACACACTTACAAGCTTTAGCTAAGTTATCAAGTTTACTAATTAATCCAGATGTTGTTAATGCTTTAAAGGCAGCAACTACACCAGAAGAAGTTATTGATATCTTTAAAAAAGCAGAAGCTGAAAAGGATGCTCAGGACAAGGCCGATGCCGAAAAGAGAAAGGCCGAAGCTGCAAAAGAAGCATCTAAGCCTGCTAGCGAGCAAAAGCCTTTAATTGTTGGTGTTACTGCATGTATCAATGGTATTGCACACACTTACATGGCTCAAGAGGCTTTAATCAAGGCTGGTAAAAAATTAGGCGTTGATGTTCGTATTGAAACGAATGGTTCTGAAGGTGTAAAGGATAAGCTTACTCCAGAAGAAATTAAGCGAGCAAAAGGTGTCATCATTACCTCTGATAAAAAAGTTGATATGCCACGTTTCAACGAAAAAGAACTTGTTATGAAGCCTGTTGTAGATGGTATTAATCATCCAAAAGAGTTAATCGAGGATATCTTAGAAAACAAGGCGCCAATTTATCATGCTGATAGCAGTGCAAGTTCTAGCGATAATGATGCAAAAGAAAAACAAGGTTTGTGGGCATCTATCTACAAGAACTTAATGAGTGGTATTAGCCACATGCTTCCATTCGTTATCGGTGGTGGTATCTTAATGGCCATCTCCTTCATAGTGGAAAACTATATGGCTGGTGGTGCTAAGAACCCTGCATTTATTTTCTTAAACAGTGCCGGTAATTTAGCCTTTGCATTTATGGTTCCTGTATTAGCTGCTTATATTGCTGAATCAATCGGTGATTTACCTGCCTTGATGCCAGGTTTTGTCGGTGGATATATGGCAGCCATTGTTAACGGCACTAACGGTTTACAAGTTAACGTACAAGCACATGCTGTATCTCCAGCTGGATTCTTAGGTGGTATTGCTGCAGGTTTCATTGCTGGATATATGATGATTGGTTTGAAAAAGTTATTTGCTAAACTTCCAAAATCAGTAGAAGGTATGAAACCAATGTTGCTTTACCCAATTTTGGGCTTGCTGTTCATTGCTTTGATTATGTTCTACATCATCAACCCAATCTTTAGTTCAGTTAACTTTGCTATTACCCACTTCTTGAACAGTATGGGTACCGGTAACCTTGTAATTTTGACAATGATCTTAGCTGGTATGATGGCTATCGATATGGGTGGTCCTTTCAACAAGGCTGCTTATGTCTTTGCCTCAGGTGCATTTGCTAACGACCCACATTCTGCAACTGCTGCAGTTATGATGGCAGCTGTTATGGTTGGTGGTATGGTTCCTCCATTTGCTACTGCAATTGGTACTACTTTCTTTAAGAACCGTTACACTAAGGAAGAACGTCGTGCTGGTGTATCAAACTGGATTTTAGGTTTCTCATTCATTACTGAAGGTGCTATTCCATTCGCTGCAGCTGACCCAGGTCGTGTAATTCCTTCCTGTGTAATTGGTTCAGCAGTTGGTGGTTTACTTGTTGGATTATGGCATATCCAAGTACCAGCTCCTCACGGAGGACTATGGGTATCTCCATTATCTAACCATATTTTACTTTACTTCGTAGCTACAATTGTTGGTTCTATTGTAGCTGGTCTAATTATGAGTTTCTGGAAGAAACCTGTCTCTGAAGACCCAGATGAATAAAAATAACTAATTAAAAAGTAAGATTCTGAAAAATTTTAGAATCTTACTTTTTTTGTTTAATAAATAACATATATATGATATTAAATTGTATAGTATTTAATTTAACCGTTTAATGAAATTGCATTCTTGTTGATATATAAGCAAATTTAAGGCATAAATAAATCACAAATTCACACAAATATCATAAATTGTACATAATTAAATCATAGATTGTTCGTATACTTACTTAATGTAAAAAACAATTATTATAAAGGTGAAAGTAAGCGCTTTATATATGCTCTTTACTAGCAAGAAAGCTATAGCTTAATACTCACCTAATACTAGAAGTATGAGGATAAAATTATGGTTTCCAAGAACAATTATAGTGAAAAAATGCGAAAAATTAGACCGCAAAAGCAACGCTTCTCTATTCGTAAGTTTACTGTAGGGGCTGCTTCTGTATTAATTGGTTTAACCTTTATGGGGGTTAATAATCAGGAAGTTCAAGCTGACACTACATTTGCTCCAGAGGAAAGCGTAAAAGTAGTACAATTAGCGATATAACAGAGACGATAGATAATGTAGTAAATACTGAAGACCAAAGTGTATCTACTGCAAATCAAGCAGAAGTTATGTCAGTAGAAGAAAATAATGAAGTAGAAAATGATGTAACTACTTCTAGTGAGACTGGTAATGAAGAAGTGAAAAATGATCAGTCTATTTCTTCTGTAGAAACAAATAATGTAGAAGAACAAACAACTAACGAAGTAGTAGCTTATAACGCTGCGTCAACTAACGAAGATACAGCAGTAAATAATCAAAATAATAATACAACTGAAACTAATTTAGTTGAAAATACTACTCCAGTAGAAGAAGTTCAAGCAGTTGAAAATGTAGAAGAAAATACTGCTCCTGTAGATGTACAACCAGTTGAAAGTACAGAAAGTAATACTGTTTCTGTAGAAGAAACACAACCAGTTGATAATGTAGAAACTAATACTGTACCTGTAGAGGCAGATCAACCTATTGAAAATGTAGAAGATAGCACTACTTCTGTGGAAGAAGTAGCCCCTATTGAAGCTGAAACTAAGATTGAAAATGAATCTTCTCCGATTGAAGAATCAGCAGTTAAAGAAAATACAACTATTCAGTCGAATGCAAAAGAAGTTCAAAGTAAGGCTTCTGTGACCATTCAAGGAACAGATGCAGAAAAGTATCCGAAAGAAGCTGAAAAATTAATTGATAAAGATAAATACATTTATCAAATTTTAAACTTGAATAATACAAGTATGTGGAGCAGTGATAACAAAAAACTTATCTTATCTGTAAATCGAAATAATTTAAATGATGACAATATTTATGCATATGTAACTGACAATGGTTTTACCCAAATTTTGTCTACCCACACTATTCAAGCAGGCCATTTTAAGAACATTGAAATAAACAATGGAAGGTACAATGTGAAATTTCTAGTAGTTAATAGTGGTAAATCTGATGTTACTATTAACGAAAACAAAACTCCTGTTGGAAATGCAAGTACAGTTGTGGGAAGTACACGAATTGAATATTGTTTAGGGAATAGTACTGATATAGATGCCAGTTCAATTGGTGAAATTATCCCCGTTTATACTGAACAGTCTGTGATTAAGTACTACTATCGGGACAAAGATGGAAAATTAGTTGAAATTCCAGGCACTGATAAATATCCTAATGTTAATGTATCAGGCTGGACAGGCTAAGAATTTGTTGTTAATAACGTTGATCAATACAAACACTTAATTGATCGCTTTTACTTAGATAATTCAAATATTCCTAGTGGTTCATTTACTGGAACTCTTTCTCAGTTCGGAAATGGTAGTTACTATAAGAAGGTTTATTATCAATCAACTAATCTAACAGAAGGTACTATCAGCCAATTGGGAGTTAATTTTACAGTAGTTTACCGTCAAATTGACGCTACTGGTAAGATGGAAGTTCTAATGTATGATGGTAGCGATATGACTAAGCTTATTGAAAGACAGGAAGTAGAAGCTGGTCAATCAGTTAAGTTCTCTCATAATAATTACACAGCAAGAAACCCATTTGTAACTGACTCGGCTCATGAAGTACAGTTTGTTTATAAAGAATTAGGTTCTTTAATTTTAGTTGATGAAAACGGGAAAGAAATTCATCCATCTGTAAAATTTAACAATGATTCAAATGATCCAACAAAGGCGGGTCTAACTTATACGCCAGTTATTGAGGGATATATTGCTGATATTGAATACGTAACTCCAGAAGATCCAGGTAAAGATATCAAGGTTGTATATCGTTTACGTGACGATGCTAAAGCTATAATTACGATCGTTGATTTAGACAATGATGGGAGTAAAGTTGCAGGTTTAGAGGCAACTGGAAAAGTATATTCTGTAATTAATTTTGTTAACTTAGATACTACACTAAAGAATTTACTTGATACGGGATATGTAATTTTTAGTAATGACTTTAAGCCAGGATCTACCTTTGATATAAAAGATCAGAGTTTTACGATTCAATTAAAGCATGGTCTTGAAGAAATTAATGAATCACAATCCGTAGATAAAGTTATCAACTATGTAGATGGGGTTGGTAATAAGTTACATGATCCAGTTACACAAACAGCTACTTTCAGGGCGAATGGTTATCGTGATAAAGTGACTGGAAAGATTGTAGAAGTAACAGAAGTTGAACACGGTGATGATTACTTAATTGCTATTGAAATTACCAATAAGGACGCTAGTTTAGAGTGGACTTCTAAGACGGATCTCTTTGAATCGATCGAATCTCCAGATATTGTTGGTTACACTACTACACAAAAATGGAGTACTGCAGATAAAGTAGATCAGGATGTAAAGCATAGAGTAGAAAATATTGTTTATGATAAAAAAGCTCAAGTTGGTACAATTACTTTTTGGGATGAAACTTCTAGCAAGCAACTTGGATCAACTATCAATATTGCTGGTAATTACCGGGAAGTAATTAACTATCAAATAATTGAGGATGTTTTAAATAGCATCAAAGACTATGAAAATAATAACTATATCCTAGTAAGTAATCCTTTAACTTATGCCACAACATTTGGGGATGCAGAGTACAATCCTGGCTGTAATGACTTTAGGGTTGTTTTAAAACATAAAATCGCTGAAAATACACAAAATAAAGAAGTAATCCGAGTGATTACTTATGTTTATGCAGATGGACCTAATAAAGGTCAAGCAGCTGCAAATTCTGTTACTCAAAAAGTTACATTTATTGGAACGGGCCAATATGACTTTGTTGATAAAGCTTGGATTGGCGATATCGTTTGGACAACTGAAGCCGGTGATGGGAACTATACTTTTGCTCAAGTAGAATCACCAAAGGTTACAGGATATGGCGCAGATAGAGGAATTGTAGAAGCTAAGATAGTAAATGGAAGTTCTGATAATATCACTGAAGAAGTTCTTTATTATGCAAATCAAACAGGGGCTAGCATCCAATACATTGATGATGTAACTGGACTAGTTATCGGTAGGGATAACGTATATGGTAAAGTTGATCATCAAATTATCTGGGGACAAAACCATGAAAATGTCCTTAATCGGTTTATAGAAAGTGGATACAAACTTGTAAGTAGTGACTATGAATTTGGTAAAGACTACTACTATTCTGCAGATGAAGCTAAGAATATCTTTACAATTCATTTAACTAGAGATTTGATCATTATTGATCCAACAAATCCCGATAGCCCAGCTTACGGATCAGAAGATTACATTAAAGAAGTAATTCAAGAGATTCAATATGTTTTTGAAAATGGCAGTACCGCAGCTGAAAGTAATAGGCAAAATATCAAATTTACAGCATACGGTGTTATAGATAAAACAACTGGAAAATATGTAGTTCTTGATGAAAATGGTAAGATTATTGTTGATGAAAATAAACAACCAATTGAAGGGACACTTACTTGGACAGCAGATGTAACAGATCCGAAATTTGTTGAAGTAGTATCACCAACTCTAGCTGGTTATACAGCAGATAAAACTTGGGTCTCTGGTAGTACTGTAACTGAAAATACTCCAAACAAGATAATTGTGGTTACTTATACTGCTAATGCAGCTAAGGCCGAAATTATCTACGTTGATGAAACTACGGGTAAACAACTAGAAACTGCAGTAGTTGATGGTAAATACAACGAAACAATTAACTACAGTACAGCAGATAAGATCAAGTACTACGAAAGCTTAGGTTACGACTTAGTCAAGGATGGCTATGTTGGTGGAGAATTTGGCGAAGATACTAAGACTTTCTATGTAACATTCAAGCATGGAACAGTAGTTGTAAATCCAGAAACCCCTGGTAAGTCAGATGAACCAATTAATCCTGACAATCCAGATGGACCAAAATACCCAGCAGATTCTGCTAACTTGAACAAGGATGTAACTAATACTATCCACTATGTTTACGCAGATGGAACAACAGCTAAACCAAGTCACACACAAACTTTAACTTTTGTTGGTTCAGGTGTGATTGATAAGGTAACTGGTCAATATGTAGAAGTCGATGAAAATGGTAATGTTAAGTTTGACGCAGATGGTAACCCAATTCCAAGTAAATTAACTTGGACAGCTAACGATGGTACAACATTTATCGAAGTAGTTTCTCCAACAATTGTAGGCTACACTCCGGATAAGGGAGTAGTTAATGCAATTGAGGGAATCAACCAAGATAGTAAGAACCTAGAAACAACGGTTGTCTACACAGCTAATGCAGCTAAGGCTGAAATTATCTACGTTGATGAGAGTACAGGTAAACAATTAGAAACTGCAGTAGTTGATGGTAAATACAACGAAACAATTAACTACAGCACAGCAGATAAGATCAAATACTATGAAAGCTTAGGCTATGAATTAATCAAAGATGGTTATATTGGTGGAGAATTTGGTGAAGATACAAAGACTTTCTATGTAACGTTCAAGCATGGAACAGTTACAGTTACTCCTGATGATAAATTCACTGAAGAAGATCCAATTAATCCAGACAATCCAGATGGACCAAAATATCCATTTGATTCAATAGCTTTAGATAAAACGATTACCCGTACAATTAAATATGTTTATGCAGATGGGACTAAAGCAAAAGATGACGTAGTTCAAAAGTTAAGATTCCGTGGTACAGCCATTATTGATAAAGTAACTGGCGAAGTTATTATCTTAGATGAAGATGGCCGAAAGATTTCCGATGGAATTAAATGGACAGCACTTGATGGAACTACGTTTATACAAGTCATTTCTCCAGATATTGCCGGCTACACTCCAGATAGGAAAGAAATTGGCAGTCTTGAAAAGATAGATAGTAATACTGACGATATTATTGAAACTGTAGTTTACAATAAGGATATTGTTGATCCAGTGGATCGAGAAGAACCGAAGGATCCAGTGGATCCAGAAGAACCAAAAGACCCAGTAGATCCAGAAGAGCCAAAGGACCCAGTGGATCCAGAAGAGCCAAAGGACCCAGTGGATCCAGAAGAGCCAAAGGATCCAGTGGATCCAGAAGAGCCAAAGGACCCAGAAGATCCAGAAGAACCAGAAGAACCAGAAGAACCAGAGGTTCCAGCTCAAGTTGAAACTCCAACAGAATCAACGAATGATGCTCCTATTCTTCCAGAACAACTTTCTACTGATACTACTATTAATCAAGTAGAAACTGTAGAAAACAAAGAACCTGGTAAAGTAGAAGCAGCTACAACTGAGAATGTCTCATTGCCTCAAACGGGTCATAAACATTCTAATGCAGGAATTATTGGACTAGGTTTAGCAACCATTGCGTCAATTTTAGGCTTAGCAGGCACGAGAAAACGCAAGAAGGATTAAACTAGTTGAATAAAATAGTTTTATGAAAAACGCTACCTCCGGGTGGCGTTTTTTAGTATAGTGTAGGGTGGATAGTAAAAGTGGAAAGTGAGACTGAAAATGATTAAGCTTATTGCAACTGATATGGATGGTACTTGGTTAAGAGAAGATAAGACTTATGATAAGGAACTCTTTGAAAAAGAATTTCAAATTATGCAGGATCGTGATATTAAATTTGTTATTGCCAGTGGTAATCAGTATGAAAATATCCTCGATCGTTTTCCAAAAGCTAATAAGCATATGTACTTTGTGGCTGAAAATGGTGCCTTAGTAGCTCATGGAAATGAAATTCTTCAAATATCTGATTTATCTGACGAAGATTATCAAACCATGCTTGAAATTGTGGAAAAATTACCATATAAGGCTATTGTTGCTGGTGTAACTAGTGCATATGTTGAAAAAAGCAGTGGAAAAGAATTTGCGGAAGATTTAAAAAAGTACGTTAAGAAAATTCAAGTTGTTGATAGCTTTAACGATATCGATGATCGTATTTTTAAAGTGAGTCTTCGTGTTCCAGAAGATGAGATGCCTAAGGTCTTAGATAAACTTAGAGAAGACTATCCACAGATTGGTTTTGTTTCAGGTGCAAGTACTGCTATTGATATGCAGACTAAAGGAATGAATAAAGCTGTAGGTTTAAAATATTTAGGTAAAAAACTTAAGATTAAATCTAGTGAAATGGTAACATTTGGTGATAGTGGTAATGATGTTGGTATGCTTAAGTTTGCAGGTACCAGCTTTGCTACGGCGACTGCTCTTCCAGATGCAAAGAAAGCTGCTAATCAAATTATTGGATCTAGTGAAGAATCAAGTGTGCAAAAGAAAATTCTTGAGTTACTCTCATAATTAAATGTAAGTTGAGATAGGTGAACAAGTTGAATGATCAAATTATTCGAGTTACTAGAGCTTTAAATCATCCCATTCGAATTCAAATTCTTTATTACTTAAATGACAATCAAAAAAGTAGTGTAAATAACTTGGTAAAACAGTTTGATGTTAGTCAGCCAGCTATTTCTAGACACTTAAGGATCTTAGAAGAGGCTAAGCTAGTTAAGAGTGAGCAAGTTAAGCAAGAGCGCTACTATAGCTTAGAGGACAAGCACGTTATTAAGATTCTAGATGTCTTGAGACGGCATGTTAACGAAGATTTTTAGTTCAAGGACTGGAATAATTACAGCAATTTTGACTGTATTTTTTTCTGAGCATCTTTGACAAACATATAAAAATATGTTTATATAAAGATGTAATTTTAGAAAAGCATTAAATTAAAAATTCAGCAAAATTTTTATTATTTACACTTATTGATAGCATCAAGTCTGAGACGTCTTGGTGCTATTTGTCTATCTAGAAAAATGTTGACATAATAAAAAAAGTAGCTTAGTCTAACTTTAAGTTAGAACTTATGCTGAATTTTCTAACTTAATGCTTTTTTGTTTTGCACAGGAGGATATATATGCAAAATTTCAAATCTAAAATTACAAAATTTATTTCTATTATGGGGTTAGTAACCCTCTTATCATTTATAGTGGTAGGATGTTCGAATAAGCAGAACTCTACTAGTCAATCAGGTAAAATCTCGATAGTTACAACAACTAATGTCTATTCAGATAGTGCTAAAAATATTGTTGGAAAATATGGTACAGCGACTGCAATTATCGATAAAAGCAGCGTTGATCCACACGATTTTGATCCAACAACAGCAGATGCTAAAAAGGTAGCTCAGGCAAATATTATCGTTGCAAACGGGTTAGGTTATGATTCATGGATGAATAAGCTAGCGAAATCTGTTGATAAAAAGCCTGTCTTAGTTGGTGAAGACTTAATGGGATTAAAGAGCGGCGATAATCCTCATATTTGGTACAATTTAGATATGCCAACTAAGTACGTTGATTATTTGGTTAAGCGCTTATCTAAGTTAGATAAGAAGCATGCTACTTATTTTAAGGAGAACGGTGAAAAATACTTAGCCAAGATCGACAAAATTAAACAGCTAGCTAAAGCTAATAAGGGTGATCAAAAAACAGTTTTTGTTAGTGAACCAGTCTTTGACTATGCTTTACAAGAAGCTGGTTATAAAATAGGCGACAAGAAATTTGAAGAAGCCATTGAAAATGGTACAGATCCTAGTCCTAAGACGATTAATGAAATGAACAATGCTATTAAAGAAAAGAAGATTGCCTTTTTTGTTAATAATACTCAGGCAAGTAGCTCAACAGTTAAGTCTTTTGTTAAACTTGCAAAAAAGAACAATGTTCCAGTTTTAAATGTTCGGGAAACTATTCCTAATAACACTACTTACTTAGCTTGGATGAAAGAAAATTATCAAAAACTAGCTGATATTCAAAATAATTAAATAGGATTAGTTTATTAGAAGAGGAGCAGTGAGATGACTGATATATTAACAGTTAAAGACCTGGGGATGAAATTTGAAGATAAGGTAATTTTTAAAGACTTAAATTTTACTCTATCTAAGGGGTCAATGACAGCTCTACTTGGTGCAAATGGTACAGGAAAAACAACCTTGATTAGAATTTTGATGGGAATGTTACAACCAACAACAGGATCATTTAAATTTGCGCCAGATACAAAGGTTGGCTATGTACCGCAGTTTAGAAATCTCGATGCTGATTATCCCCTCTCAATTCGGGCTTTTGTAGAACTTAATACTCCTTTATTTAAGAACGCTCGGGTAAAGGCAAGAGTAAATCAAATTTTAAAAGAGACCCATTTACTAGATATTCAAAATACTAGGATGGGCGAAGCTTCCGGAGGACAAAAGCAGCGTGCATATCTGGCTCAAGCTTTATTAGATAAGCCAGACTTTATTATTTTGGACGAGGCAACAGCTAGTTTAGATCCAGTTGCTAAGGAAGAGTTAATGTCATTGATTAAGCACTTAAATGAAAAACATGCAATGACTGTTTTGTTTACAACTCATGACATTCCTCTAGCTAAGAAATACATGAAAGATTATATTTTATTTAAAGATAAAGGCCTAGTTGCTGGTAAAATTAAGGACTTAACTGAGGAGGTGGGTGAAGAATAATGTTTGCATATGATTTTATGCGCTATGCATTTCTAGCCAGTACTTTTATTGCTATTACCTGTGGAATAGTGGGTGTATATGTTGTAGCAAGAAGTTTTTCATTCTTAGCTCACACTCTATCAGAAATTGGTTTTGCCGGAGCTGCTTTTGCGGTTTGGATTGGTTGGGTTCCACTCTGGGGCATGGTTCTTTTTACTTTGCTTGGCTCAATCAGTGTTGGTGAATTATCCATGAGAAGTGATCAGAAGGAATCCGCAATTAGTGCGATTTCAGCCTTGTTTATTGGTTTAGGTGTGCTATTTTTAGCTATTGCTGGTGGTAATAGTCGATATGCGACTAACATCTTGTTTGGTTCAATTATTGGAGTTGATAAAGAGGGCGTTATTCAACTAGTTATTCTTTCTCTTTTTGTTTTAGCAATAATTTTCTTAGTTTTAAGACAGTTAAACTATGATTCATTTGATCATGTAGGGGCAGTTAGCCATCATATTAATACAGGATTAGTTTCAGTAGTATTTTTAATTGCTTTGGCTTTAGCTGTTTCAATTGGTGCACAAGTTGTCGGATCATTATTAGTCTTTATTTTATTAACTTTGCCATCTTCAAGTGCTCGCTACTTAGGTAAGACAATTCCTGCTATGTTATGTTGGTCAGTTGGGATCGCCTTGTTTGGAGTTTGGGTAGGTTTAGTTTTAGGATACGTAACTAATCTACCAGTTACTTTCTTTATTTCGATCATTGAAGTTGGAATTTATTTATTTGTTTATGGCGTTCATGCTTTTAAGAAATAAAACTGTTATTTAGAACCTACAAGGGCCTTCTTGCTCTTGTAGGTTTTTTGTTTTTAAATTTCCTTAATATGTGGAAAAAGGATAAAATTAAATAGTATTACTTTTTTAGATGAGGAAAACTATGTGGATAAATTTTTTATGGGCATTAGTGCCAATCATCTGGTTGATAATTTCTCTTGGAATTATTGGTATGCCGGCTTCAAGGGCATGTACGATTGGTTTAATTATTACAATTGCTGATGCTGTTTTAATGTTTAAACAACCCATAATTAATACTCTTTCTGGAGCCTTAGAAGGTATTATAATGGGAATTTGGCCGATCATGTATGTAATTCTGGCTGCGCTTTTTGTATATCAGATTACAACTGATTCAGGTAGTATGGGGACAATTGAAAAATTATTATCATCAATTACAACCGATAAAAGAATTTTAGTATTAATAATTGCTTGGGGTTTTGGTGGCTTTCTGGAATCTATTGCTGGTTTTGGGACTGCTGTAGCAATTTGTGCAGGAATTTTAATTTCCTTAGGTTTAGAGCCGATCCAAGCTTCAGTAATTTGTTTAGTTGCTAACAGTACGGCAACTGCATTCGGTGCAATTGGCTTGCCAGTTTTGACATTAGCCGAAGTAACTAATCTTAATGATGTGCAATTAGGATTTATTGTAACCTTGCAATTGGTCATTTTAGTTATTTTAGTACCTTTTATTTTAGTTATTCTTACTGGCAAAAGTATTAAGGCCCTTAAAGGTATTGTTTTTATTACTTTAATGTCAGGGGTTGGAATGGCAATTCCGCAAGTTATTATTGCTAAGTTTACTGGAGCAGAACTTCCAGCCTTAGTCGGATCATTGTTTTCAATTTTAGTTACTGTCTGGCTGACTAAGAGAAAAACTGGTTCAGTAGAGGAAGTAGAAAATGAAAGTGTCAGCGAGATTATCAAGGCTTGTTCACCATTTATTTTGGTCTTTATTTTCGTTCTCCTGGCTTCCTCTCTTTGTCCACCTGTGAATAACTTTTTAACTCGTGTAACTACCCATTTACATGTTTATTTAGGAAAGAATCCTAATGATTTACCAATTAATTGGCTTTCTTCTCCAGGAACATTAATTTTACTAGCAGGGATAATTGGAGGAAAGATTCAAGGCTTAAGCTTAAGCCAAATGTTCAAAATCTTGCTTAATGTGTTGAAAACAATTGGGATGACAACAATTACAGTTTGTGCAATTGTGGGTTTAGCTAAAGTTATGGTATATGCAGGAATGACTAAAGCATTAGCGGTAGCCTTAGTAAGTTTACTTGGACCAGCTTATCCTTTATTTGCACCATTAATTGGAGCTCTAGGAACATTCTTAACCGGCTCTGCAACGTCAGCCAACGTTCTATTTGGTAACTTACAGTATTCTGCTGCTCAATCATTAGGAGTAAGCAAATATTGGATTGTTGCTTCAAATATGACTGGTGCAACTGCTGGGATGTTATCACCACAGAATATTGCAGTAGCTACTGGTGCAATTAATAAAGAAGGTTTAGAAGGAAAAATTCTAAAAGAAACGACTAAGTGGGGCAGTATATACTTGTTAATTACCTGTGTATTTCTATACTTAGTTGGTTTGATTACTAAATTAGTATAAATTAAAAAGTTCTTGATCTCAGAAATTAGATCAAGAACTTTTTGTTTACAAATATATTTGTGTTTTTACTAAACTGTTTTTAATTCATTAACGATTTTTTCAAACTCATTAAGTCGTTTTTCAAAAGTATTAAATGCGTCTCTTAAGTAATCCGCCTTTGTCATATCGACACCAGCATGTTTCATTATTTCTGTTGGATAATCTGAAGAGCCAGCTTTTAAGAAATTAATATAAGCTGTACGTTCTTCGTCAGTACCATGAACAACATTATTTGCAAGGGCTGTAGCAGCAGCAAAACCTGTTGCATATTGGTAAACATAGAAGTTGTAATAGAAGTGAGGAATCCGTGCCCATTCTTTAGCAATATCTCCGCCTGGTTCTACACTATCACCATAATATCTTTGGTTTAAATTACCATAAAATTCATCAAGGACATCGGCAGTTAATGGTTGACCATTTGCGTCGGCTTCATGAATAAACTGCTCAAATTCTGCAAATTGTGTTTGACGGAAGAGTGTACCCTTAAATGAATCAAGATAGTGATTCAAAACAAATGCGCGTGTTTTAGGATCAGTAATCTTATCTAAGAAGTATTCAGTTAAAATATTTTCATTGGTTGTTGATGCAATTTCAGCAACAAAAATTGGGTAGTCTCCATATACATATGGCTGAGTATTTCTTGTATACCAAGAATGCACTGAGTGTCCAGTTTCGTGAACTAGAGTATAGAGAGAATCAAGATTATCCTCCCAATTTAATAATTCATATGGATCAGTATCATAAGAACCACCCGAATAGGCACCGGTCACCTTATTTTTGCTTTCAACTACATCAATTACACGATTATTAAAGATGTGGTCAACATGTTCAAGGTAATCTTTTCCTAATGGCGCTAAGGCTCGTCTAGCCTCATTTTTTGATTCTTCAAAGTTATAAGAAAGACTTGGCTCACCTGTTAATGGAACATACATATCATACATTTGTAGGTCAGAAAGACCTAAAATCTTTTTTCTTAAACCAACATAGCGATGAAGTAAATTGAGATGACTATTTACCTCTTTAATCAATGTATCGTAAACAGCTGTTGGTACGCCATTTTCACTTAAAGCAGCTTCTCGAGCTGAATTGTATTTATGTACTTGAGCATTAAAATTGTGGGCTTTTACTTCACCTGATAAAGTTGAAGCGAGACTATTTTCAAACTGGCCGTAGCTTGCATACATAACATCAAATGCATTTTTGCGAACATTTCTATCTTGTGACTGAATTAGAAGTGAATATAGGCCATCAGATAATTGGACCATCTCTCCGTCTTCATCTTGAACATAGCCATAGTCCATATCAGAATTAGTTAAAACATTGAAAGTATTAGCTGAAGTTCCCATTGCATCTCCAGCAGCGGCAATAATTTTTTCTTCACTTGCTGGTAAAGTATGAGGACGTTTCTGAGTAATTTGTTCAAGTCGGTGTTGATATTCTTTTAAACGTGGTTCATCTTGCATAAATTTAGCAAGTGTCTCTTCTGGGATAGATAAAATTTCAGGATCGACAAAGGAGATAGCAGCACTCATTTGGTTAGCTAAGCTTTGAGCTTTAGCAACAAAGCCCAAGTAATGAGTATTGCTAGTATCAACGTCGCTTGACATAGTAGCATAAACATACACTTTTTCTAAACGACGATTTACAGATAAAATTTCTGTAATACCTTCATATAAGTCCTTGCCAGATTGAGCAAGATTTCCTTTAAATCTACCTAAGTTTTTAATTTCGGTTTCAACCTGATTATATTCTTGTTCCCATTCTTGATCGTCTTTAAAAACACGACTAAGATCCCACTTGAGATCATCAGATACTTCATTTCTTGTTGGAAGAGCCATATTTTTTCCTTCTTTCTGCCAGATAATTTTTATTAATCACCATTATAGAACATTATTTCGCTTGCTAAAAAATAAAAATTTTTTAATAATGAATTTAATGTGCTTAACTAAGTGATTTTGTATTATGAAAAGGTAAGCTGATTTTCAGAGGAGTTAAAAATTAATGAGACCTGAGGAACCCAAGAGACCAAGCAAAAAACTAAAAAGAAATAATGTATTTGCGGCGAGTAAAAAGGATTATAAAAATGGAAATAGTTTTGCTCGTTTGGTAGGCCTCTTATCAATTTTACTTGTTTGTGGAAGTGTAGCTTACTTTGCTCATGCCTACTTCTCGGCTATGAGTTCAGTACAACAAGCTTATCGAGGCACAGGAAAAACTTCGCAATTGATTTCTCAGAAAAAGCCAATTTCAATTCTAATTCTTGGCGTCGATCAAGGAATTGAAGGCAGGCATGACCGGGGAAATTCCGATACGATGATCTTAGCCACTATGAATCCAGAGAAAAAAGAAGCAACAATGACCTCAATTCCTAGAGACTTGTTAGCTGATATCAAAGGTGACGGACGCGGAGAAGGAAAGTACTACATGTTCCGGGTTAACTCTGCTTATCAAGTTGGCGGAAGCAAAGGAGCAACTCGGACAGTAAAAGCACTTTTAAATACACCAGTTAACTACTATATGGAAGTTAATATGAAAGCTCTAGAAAGTATGGTAGAAGCTTTGGGCGGAGTAGATGTTAATGTGCCATTTACCTTTACTTATCACACGCATTTTAAGAAGGGAAAACAGCACTTAAATGGCAAAGAGGCATTAGACTATGTGCGGATGCGTAAAGAAGATCCAAAAGGTGATTACGGTCGACAAATGAGACAAAGACAGGTAATTAATGACATTGTACGTAAAGGGATGTCAGTTAATTCAATCACTAACTATCGCAAGATTCTTAAGGTCTTTGCCAAGTATGTTAAAACTAATCTGACTTTTGATGATATGCTTTCAATTGCAATGAATTACCGCGGATGTACTCAGAATATTAAGAGTGGCTATATTCAAGGACATAATGTTTGGATTGGAGCTGCAGCGATGCAAGTGGCCTCTACAAAGGAACTACAACGCGTATCGGATTTAGTTCGCTCTAGTTTAGGATTAAAACAGGAAAAACTTCATAACCAAGAAACAAGACAAAATAGTCTACAGCAAGGTTTAAATTGGAATGATCCAGAAGACTTCAGAAATTATGTAATTTATGACAAAGATTCTGATACTATTCCATGGGATGGTAATTAAGTAAAAAGCAGCTAGCAAAATGCTAACTGCTTTTTTTAGTATATCTGTTGATGATTCTATCTTAGTGATTTTAGCCTGTAACTGCAACTGTTGTTTGTAAAGTTTTAGTTATCTAATTCAGAATTTGGGTTTTCTTGACTAAGTCTTTTTTCTTCAAACTTGATATCGGCTAATTTATTTTCCTTTTCTTCTTTTATTTGATCTTCTTTGAACTTTTTACTTAGGAGAGTTGGTTTAATGGTATTTTCAACTAGGCTTTTAGACACATTAAAATTGGTATCTTGATCAGCTGCCTGAGAAGTAGTAACTGAATTAGTTAAAAAGCCAAAGCCTAATAATACAATAAGCGCTGTTGAAATTCCCTTCTTGTGTGTCAAAGTGTTTACTCCTTTTAAGTTTAAATTTAATAATAATTAAATGGTAATCATGTTACACTAGTGATATTTAAAAAGTCGTTTTTAATTTACTTAACAAACTGTATTATAGAAGAGGATTATTGCAGTAAATTAAAGCGAAATTTACATTTTTTTACAAAAACTTCAATTACGTAAATTTAATGTAATATTTGAAAGATCAGTGTAATAAAAAGGATGATGAAAAAATGAAGCAAACTAAGTATTTTCCAGTTATTTATGGGGTAATATCAGCCCTTATTGCATTTATTGCAGTGTTTTTTATTGCACAGAGAACCTTCCATTTTTCTGTATCAATGGCTATTTTAAGTGCTGGAATTTTTGCGGCTTTCTTTTATGTTCTGTCATATTTTAGAGGACATGCTTCTTATGAAATTAAGGCAATTGTAGCTAAATATCATTTAACAGATGAAGAACTTGCTAAAATAACTGGGATGAAGGCTAGTGACTTCCCAATTTATCACAATAAGCTTCAATTAATTATCCCTAAAAGACAATGGCCAAAAGTCTTAAATGCGCTTCAAGAATATGATCGGCAGCGTCAATTATCAAATGAAAAAGAGAGAAAATAATGAGTTTACTAACAGTTAAAAATTTAAGTCAGACATTTATTGATAAAACTTTATATGAAGACGCAAATTTTGTCTTAAATAAAGAAGACCATATGGGGGTAACAGGGCAAAACGGAGTTGGTAAATCAACTTTAATTAAGATTTTAACTGGTGAAATCACGCAGGATGATGGCGAAGTTAAATGGCAAAATAAAATTCACGTTGGGTACCTAGATCAATATGCCAAGCTTGAAGAAGGTTTAGAGCTTAAGGAATTTTTGCAGACTGCCTTTAGTGATCTTTTTGATAAAGAAAAAGAATTAAATGAGCTCTATGTGAAATATGGTGAAAATGGGGATGAAGCTCTCTTAGAAAAGGCAGGTAAGATTCAGACTTTACTTGAGGAAAAAGAATTTTACGATATTGATACCAAAATTGACCGTGTAGCGACAGGGTTAGGATTAGCGGATTTGGGTTATAGCCGGGATGTATCAAAACTTTCTGGTGGACAAAGATCTAAGTTGATTTTGGCTAAGCTTCTTTTACAAAATCCAGACGTACTGGTTTTAGATGAGCCGACAAACTACTTAGATGTTAATCATATTGACTGGCTTGCAGACTATTTGAATAACTTTGAGGGCGCTTTTATCGTTGTTTCACACGATTATGATTTTTTAGGTAGAATCACTAACTGTATTATTGACATTGATTTTGGAACTATTACGCGCTATACAGGTGATTTAAAGCATGCACTTCGTCAAAAGGAAGCTGACCGAGAAAGCTATTTAAAGGCTTATGCCAACCAGCAAAGAAAAATTCAAAAGACTGAGGCATATATTAGAAAAAATAAAGCTGGTTCTAGATCTAAAAGTGCTAAATCGCGGGAAAAACAGCTAGCGAAGATGGAAATTTTAACGCCACCACAAAATAATAAAAAGGCCCATGTCCTTTTCCCTTATGTTGACACTGCATCAAATCTACTTTTGCAAACTCAAGATTTAGTAATTGGATATGAACAAGCTTTAGTAAAATCAGCCTTTAACTTTTCTGTTGGAAATGGAGAAAAAGTAGCTGTAACAGGTTTTAATGGAATCGGAAAAACCACGTTGCTAAAGACTTTACTAGGAAAATTAAAACCAATTTATGGTAGTTTTGAATTATCTTCAACAGCTAAGCTTGCCTATTTTCAACAAGATCTGGCTTGGCCTAATAAAAATATGACACCTTTGCAATATTTACAAGAAGAATTTCCACGTCTGCGTCCTAGAGAATTACGACAAGCCTTAGCAAGAATGGGGTTAACTGCACAGCAGGCTATGAGTCCTTTAAAAGAACTTTCTGGTGGAGAACAAGAGAAGGTTAAGTTAGCTAAGATGCAGTTTGAACCATCTAATTTACTATTCTTAGATGAACCAACAAATCACTTAGATATTGCTACAAAAGATTCTTTAAGAAAGGCAATTGTTGAATTTAATGGTGGAGTAATTATTGTTAGCCACGAGAGAGATTTCTTTAGAGGAAATTGGGTGGATAAAACAATTGATATTGAGAAGATGAATAATGGATAATATTTAGAGGATTGAAATGGAAAAAGAGCGTGTAAGTCAAGATTATGCTGCTGAAGTTTTAGATACCTGCTTGAAAGCGGGAAGATTAATGATTGAAGGCGGCAGTGAAACTTATCGAGTTGAAGATACGATGATGAGAATAGCGCGTAATGCCGGAATTACTGGTGCAAGATGTTTTACGACTCCAACTGGAATTTTTATGAGTTTAGGTGAACACTCTTATACTCAGGTTACACAAGTTAAAAAAAGAAATATTAACTTGGAATTAGTAGACCGGGTTAATGAATTATCACGTGAATTCGCGGCTAAAGAAATAACATTAAAGGAATTACAAGATCGTTTAAAACAGGTTTCCATTTCGATTCCAGACTTTCCAATTTGGCTTCAAATTATTGGAGCTGCTATTTTAAGTCCTACTTTGATGGTCTTGTTTATGGATGATTATGATTGGATTGATTTCCCGGCAGCTGCTGTAATTGGTGGTGTATCTTATGCACTTTATTTAGCTATTAAGCGCTATACTAATATTCGTTTTTTAGCTGAGATGGTAACTGCAATATTTATGGGTGTTATTACTATTTTGACATGTAAAATCTTCCCTAAGCTTGTCGTTGATAATATTTTGATTGGTTCCTTGATGACTTTGGTGCCAGGTGTAGCAATCACTAATGCATTGCGTGACTTATTTGGTGGCGATTTACTATCAGGAATGGCTCGGACCACCGAGGCCGTTTTAACAGCAATTGCTTTAGGTGGCGGAATTGGTATTGCAATTAAGTTGTTGTGGGGTGTGATGTAATGCCTTTTTGGTTAGAGATCATTATTAATTTGGTATTTGCGTGGCTTGCAGCTGTTGGATTTGGATTAATTATTAACGTCCCGCACCGTGCCTTAGTTTTATGTGGCATTAGCGGAAGTGCAGGTTGGATTCTATACTGGCTGGCAAATAGAATTGGTGTTGGACGATTAGGGTCTAATCTTTTAGGGGCGCTCTGTGTTGGAATTTTAGGTCTGGTATTTGCTCGCATTAAAAAGTGTCCAGTAACTGTTTTTAATATTCCGGGTGTAGTTCCTTTAGTTCCAGGTGTACCCGCCTATCAGGCAGTGCGTGCGATGGTAGAAGGTCAGTTATCTGATGCAGAAGATTTGATCCTAAGGGTAGCAATTGTCACAATAGCAATAGCGATGGGCTTTATGCTGGCACAGTTAATCGGAGAAATCTTTTTCAAGAAGCGTCAAAATAGAAAAAATAAGAAAAATTTGGTATAATAGTAAATGCGACGAGTCGAGGAAAACGCGAGATGCGTTCTTTGACAGAGATCATCTAGACTTTCGAAGTCAAAGCACGGGAAGTGCTGATGATGGGCTACTTTGGCTGTGAAACAAAGACCCTGACATACTTTTGTATGTTTCTCGCAAAAAAGACTAGCTTTCTTTTGAAAGTTAGTCTTTTTTAGTACTACAATATCTTTGAAAGTAACTTAATGAGGTAAAAACTTATGAAAATATCTATTCATCATATTGTAACTCAAAAGGTCGGTAATTCAGTTGGCTTTTCACTACCTGCTTCTTTTAAAGTAGAGGTAGGAACTGAGTATGCAATTCATCAGAAAGCTGATGGAAGTTTGATCTTAATACCGAAAATTTCTAATCCTTATACCTCCGATGCTAAATTTGAAGATGTACCAGGACCAGAAAGGGAAGCTTGGGAAAATATGGCTATGGAGGAATTACGTCATGCCGAAGAATAAATTTAAACAGGGAGATATTGTGTGGGCGGATTTTTCACCGTCCGTTGGACAAGAAATGAAGGGAAAACATCCTGCGGTAGTCGTATCGTCTAATTCATATAATGAAAAGACTAATTACCTAATGGTTTGTCCAATTACATCCCACGGTAACCATTTCCCTACCTACTTGGACTTATTCGGATATCATATTCATGGTCGTGTAAATGCAGCTCAAATTCAAACTTTTTCTAGAATGAGATTGCTAGATGAAAAACCAGCAGATCATCTTAGACCAGAAGATATGCTTAAAGTAATGGAATTACTTAGTTTTGCTTTGCAACTTGATTAGACGAGTAGTTAATTTTTGTAGTTGCATGAAAAAGATTTATTGAGTATCTTAGTAATGAAAAAGGATACACAAAGGAATTTTTATCGTGAAAATTAAACAAGAAGAAATAACTAAAAAAATTGAAGAACAAGATTATCTTCAAGATCTTGAGACAATTAAATATAGCGAAATCACTAAGACAAAATTAAAAAATATTGTAGCTAAAATGATCAATGAAGCTGTGCAGGCTTTTAAACATGACTCTCTCATTCAAACGCAGCTGGCCATTAGTGGAAGAAGACCAATGACTTTTGCCCTTGAAAGTAATATCATTAATCTTCCATTTGCTAACTACAAAAAAATTAGCAACTTTTGTAACAATGAGGATGAATATGAAGTAAATATTTATTTTGAAACTATTTCAGAATATGTAAATGTTTCTCACTTCCGAATCGATATCTTGGGTTCAAGTGATGAGATTGTAGCCGATCCAGAAAAATATAGTGCATTACTAGTTAAAGCAATTGAAGAAAAGATTGAAGTAATTCGTAATTATCAAAAGCCAGAAGAAAAAACTAAGAAGACAAAATAAGGAGCTAGCCTTTATGCTAACTCCTTATTTTGTTATTTCACGCATTTTCAAGATCGGATGGGCATTAGTGTAAAAGAAGAAATCTTCAATCATTGCACTTTCCATCAAACCAGTTGTTAAAATTGGATCTAAAGTTTCGACATTTTCTGGGTATTTTGGCTCTTGACCTAAATTCATAAGAGCTTTATTTAAGGTGTAATGAATATAATGCTCAACTTTATCTTCTAGATCAGTGTGTTTATATAATAGTTTAATATGATTAAGTTCATTATCGTATAATTTATCACATAGGTCATAAACACAGGTATGAACGTTTTTCTGCTCTTCCTTAGAAAGTTTGAAAAAATCTCGCCGAAACTTAATACCTGTATAAATACCATTTAAAGTTGTGATTCTAAGAGCATACTTAATTAATTCCGCTGTTCTTGGTAACTTGTGTTGTCCAAATAAATATAAGGGACCGAAAAATGAAGAATGATAAAGCCCAGTTGATAGAAAAACATGGGCAGCTTTTTTCTGAATAGCAGTTCCTGATTGATAAACTGTATTTAAAAGTTTCATCTTTTTTTGTAAGTAGGGATTTTGATTTGCCCATTCATATGCTTCTTCCTGCTTTTCAGAATCGGAAAGTTTAGCTAATACATAACTGTAAGCCTTATTGTTAATTGATTCTAAGTATTGTAGCGCGTTGTACACAGCACTCTCTTCAGAATTCTCAGCATCCTGTTTAATTTCAGATAGAGCTACGTTCATTTGAAGAGTAGAGGAAAGTGTTAAAGCTCCAAAACTATGTAAGAGCATAGTTTGTTTCTCTTTAGGAAGCTGTAAAAATTCATTTTTGTCTTTGTCGATTGGAACACGGCGAGGTTCATAGACAATATCATTTAACCTCGCCCAAGCAGAACGATCTACTTGATCTTCTACAGTGTTCCAGTTATTTGCTTTATAATAAGATTTTTTATTCATTTTTCTGCCTGAAGTCACTTAAGAAACTAATATTGCTAAGAGCTGGATTTTGGATTGGTAAATCTTTTTGTGCACCTTTTTCTTTTTTTCGAGCTTTCATAACAATTTGACGTACATTTTTGACATCGGTCGAATTGCCACTAAGTTCTAGTAAGTAAAGAATAGGAACATGTAATGTAACCGAGATCTTTTTTGCTGTTTGGCCAAAAAGATCGTTAAAGTTACGATTACCACATCCAATTAATCCTAAAAGATTTTTTTTATTATCTTTATATGTTAAAAAATCAACAACGGAATCCATCATAAAATCTTGATATGAAGGTAAAATCAAAATGTATTTATCATTCATTTGATATTGAGGATGAGCATCCTCAATTCGATGTGCATCAAGCCCCGTTTTATCTATGAACCGTTGCGTTTGTCCTGTAATTGTATAAAAAGCTATTTTTACCATAGTTTTGCCTATCGTTATATACCAAAACTACCTTCTACATATTCAATTGTCGCGATTTTTAAAGTTAAAGTCAAATCAAAAAAAGTTTTAAAAACGCCACTAAGTACCGTATACTTAACTTAAAGAAAATGGAGGGTCCCTTATGACACTTGGATGGAATATTTTAGGTATTTTGGCCTGGTTAATTCTGGTTTTATATTTAATTTTTATTGTACAAAATATTCGAAAACGTCACTTAATAATGATTGTAAAAGATCGCAAACGCTTTGAGTGGAAAACTACCTTGTTAGATATTTTAGAAGTTTTAATTCTTTTATGCGGTGCGATCTATATGTTTAGCATCACTTTATTTTACAATCCTGATTTAGAAAATAAACAGGTTTTATCTAGTAAAATTGAATATCAACCATTAATTTTAACAGCGGGCAATAAACGCTCATACTATGTCACCGCTAAATCTGACAATAAAAAAACTCCAATTCAGACATATACTTTTTATAGTAACGGAAACAGAGTAACTGTTACGAGTAATTATGCTACAATTTCTGACGGAAAAAATCCAATGTCTGTTCAAGCGGGAGCTATTCCTTATTCATCTAAGCAATTAGTCCAAGCAGATGCACGCTACCAAAATGCTTATGTGGCTACTTATACGGCTACCTATAAGAAAAACTGGCAGAATGGTTTAAGAATGCATGCCGGTAAGACAGCAGCTAGGTACTACTTAATTAGAGTACCTGACCGTACTTTTGTAAGAGAATTAAAATAATAAAGATAATTTAGCAATAAAAAGGCCTTATTTCGATGAATACAATTCGAAATAAGGCCTTTTGTTTAGTTATTTGGAAGATATTTCTGAATAACGACTATAGCGAATATTTTGCAATAAAAATCCTAAGATAAATGCCATTACTAAAGTTGCTGATAAGTATTCAAGTACATTACCTGCATAAAAAGCAGCAAACAAGATAAATCCTTCTGATAGTAATAGCGAAGAGTTTAAAAAGGATCTTACTTTTTTATTGAACAGCCAATAAAAGATGCCATAGCCTAGAACAAATAAGTAAATAACGTCTAAGAGGATGACTCCTAATATTCCCATTGAATAATATTGTGCTAAAAAGTCTCGCTCTAGTGGGGCAATATTATTTTCACGGCTAAAAGAAATACCAAACAATTTATTTGATTTGTTTTTATCAGTTTTCATGACGCGGTTTAAGATATCTTTTTCTAGATGTCGATAATTTAGGCGTTCATTTGCTGGTCTTTTCATCACTTCAAGCCAGTAGTATGGATCATTTTGATAAGTGTAATGCTCCAATACTAGATCATGTTTTAAAGAATATACCCAGTAATTTTTCTTGATAAATTCTTTAAGATAGTCTTCTTGTTTTTTGCCTTTATATCTTTCCAATCCAGCATTAAGTTCTTGGTCAAGCCTCTTTTTGTCGCCAAGATTGCTTCTCTTTTGAGCTACACCACTTTCAAGTGAAGACCGTCTGAGGGTTGGACTATAAGGGAAAATAGCAGCCGAAGCAGTTAGTATACAAATTAATGTAATTAAGAATTTGGCTGAAAACTTAGTATTCTTCAAAATTAAACTGTGAATTAAGAAGACAAATAAAAAGACCACTAGGCTAATAATCAGTCCGAAATTTCCAACTTTTGTTCCAAGCATTAACATTGCTAATGCTTGCGCACTCACTAGAACTATATTTAAAAGATTAAACTCTTTATAAAGAATATAGAGCATAATAGGCATGATCATAAACAAAATAGCTGATAAAGTGTTAGCTTGAAAGAAAACTCCTTTAGAAGCTAAGGCATTAAAAGGATAATTTGTTTGAGTAAACCAAGAAAAAATATTAGCACTAATTCTTTTAGCTTCAGTAGTATGGTATGAAGTTAATGAGAAAAGAAATAGATTTGAGATAACGATTGTTAAAGAATATAAGCCTGAGATACCTTGAATTACGCGGAAAAAGTATTTCTCCTTAAAACCGCTGTATGAGGTAATATAGATAACAATTAGTGGCAGACAAGCTCTTACTAGATAAAAAATTTCAACTTTAGGTGAGTAATGGAAACCTGTTGCGTCCACACCAGTAAAATTTCTTACCGAAATTAGGTGAAAAATTGAGTATAAGATTAAAACTCCAATATAAGCAATAATCCACCATTGTTTTCTGAATCTTTGCCAATTATTTTTAATACTAAAGAATAAGATAAAGGCAATAAAAACTCCTAAAACTCTCAAAATAGTGGGGATTGAAAATTTTAGAAGTGGTGGCCTAGATAACCAATAAATATCTAAAAATGGCTGAATTAAAATAAACCAAAATAAGAATGTTTGAAGCCGTTTTTTCATGTGATTTTAGGTTCCTTTGATAAAACAAAAAAATATTTAGGCTTAATTTTTATTTTGATTCTTTATCCTTTTTGTCAGGTTCAACTTTAGAAATCTTTACATCGTTTGTTGCGGCAGTCTTTCCACGTGCAGGTGATTTTACCTTCTTTAAGCTCTTGAAGTTAATGACCATTTTATTGTTTAATTCATTAACTGAAGATTCATCTTCTGGGTCATATGAAGTGATAGCTAGCAAAGCAGAATTTTCATAAATTTTTTCTACTTTTCCTTGAAAAGGATGCTTAAGTTCTTCCTCAGAAGTAGCAGCTAAAATTTGACCAATTTTTACATCAGCTTTTTTCATTTAAAAAACTCCCTTTTCTGTACAGAAATGTTTTACAATAGTGAAATACTATTATATATAATAGTCGATTTCAAGCGGGAGAGTAATATTTTGCAAAGAATTATCATAATTGCGGGACCAAGTGGAGTAGGAAAGACAACAGTCTCAAAATACTTAACGGAAAAATATAATATTCCGCGTGTAGTAACACATACTACTAGGCCAATGAGACAAGGAGAAATTCCGGGGAAGTCATATTATTTTGAAACTGATGAGAGTTTTAAAAAACTTCATTTCTTTGAACATGTAAAATATGGGGAATATCAATATGGCTCAAGTAAAGAAGCTTTGGAAAAAGCATGGGCAAAGAATGACTTGGTTTCTTTGATTGTTGAGACTGACGGAGTTAAGTCCTATTTAGAAAAATTAGGAAAGCAAGCATATTTTATTTATTTAACTGTTTCAGATTTTTCAGTTCTAAAAAAGCGATTATTAGGACGCGGGGATAAAGCTAGTGAAATTGATAAAAGATTAAATAGTTTTGAATTTAAGCGTGATTTACATTTGTCAGATGAACTTGCTGAAAAAGCACATGTATTAAATAATGACAACTGGGAAAAGACAGCTAAAGAACTAGATAAGATCGTAAAAAAGCTAGAAAATAAATAGATTTTGAATATGAAAAAGGTTGATAATAAGCTAAATGTAATGACAATGATTTAGCTTTGTAACAGGGCTGTAATATTTATACCCTACAATAACCATTGTCAATTAAAAAAAGAAACACATAGTATAACTTTTTAGTTAATTAATGACGGCTATGTTGATAATTAAGAAAATGAATTTTATGGAGGAATAACCCTTGACTATCAAATCTAAAGTAATCAAATTTACAACCGCTGCTTCATTCGCTGTTGCAGGTATTGCAACTTTAAGTGCAGCTAAATTAAACTCATTATCTTTTAACGGTACTGCTCAAGCTTCTACTCTTCAAGCACCTGCAAAAGAAATTGGTGTTGTAAAGGTAAACTCTAAGACTGGTGAAAGTGTTGCTGTTTGGAACAGCTACGAAGATGGTAAGCAACAAACTGGTAAGTACTTACCACACCAATCAAGCTGGAAGACATACAAGAAAGTTAAGACTGTTAAAGGTGAAACTTGGTACAACTTAGGTGGAAATCAATGGATTTCATCTGACAACGTTGAAGAAGAAGCTCCAATCGCAGTTACTGCTGACTTATCTGCAGTTGCTACTACTGTAAGTCAAGTTCCTGCAGCTAACGTTGCAAACAATAATGCTGCACAAGCTCCAGCAGCTAACGTTAACAACGCACAACAAGCAGCAACTACTGCTTCAGTTAACACTGCATCTGTTGCAACTACTACACCTGTACAAACTAATACTGCAGCAAACGTACAACAAGCTTCAGCACCTGTACAACAAACTGCAACTACAACTGTTTCAGCTAACACTCAAGCTGCTCCAGCACAAACTAATTACGTACAAACTAATACTGCAGCAACTACTAAGCAAGTATCTACTGCTTCAACTCAATCAAACACTACTTACACTGCACCTGCACAAAACAACACTGTTGCTAAGCCTGCACAACAACAAGCTCAACCAACTCAACAAGCTTCAAGTCAAGCAGCAACTACTCAAACTGCTAAGCCACAAGCTTCAACTCAATCAAACAGCAGTACTGCACAAACTGTAGTTAGCGCAGCACAATCACAAATTGGTAAGCCTTACGTATGGGGTGCAACTGGTCCTAATGCATACGACTGCTCTGGTTTAGTTCAATACGCATACAGCCAAGCTGGTAAGAACGTTGGACGTACTACTTACCAACAAGCTGGTGCAGGTCAACACATTTCTGTTAGCCAAGCACAAGCTGGTGACATCTTAATGTGGGGTGACTACCACGATGCTATTTACGTAGGTAACAACCAATACGTACACGCACCACAACCAGGTCAAAATGTAACTCAAGCTTCTATCTCAAGTTACTTCATGCCAGATTACGCAATCCGTGTAAACTAATTAATTGAAATAAAGATAGTTATTTTAGAAGGTTAATCAGAAGATTAACCTTCTTTTTTATGATATAATTAAAAGAACTTTTTTAAGGAAATAGGTATTTTTAATGAATAATAAAAACGAAGAAAAAAATACCCATCCCACAAATAACTATCGTAAGTGGCTAATAGGTATTTTAATTGGCTTAATAATAATTTTAATAGGTTGGTTAATTTTTGGTCATATTCAGTCTAAAAGAAATGCTGAAGCAGAAAAATTTAATTCTACCCACTTTAATTCGAATGTTGTAATTTATGATATTCCTGTCGGAAAGCTAACGGTCAAAAAGGCTACTGCAAAAATAAATGAAAAAGCAAAAAATGATGCGATTTTAGAGGGAGATAAAGTCGTATTAAAGAAGACCGGTAATAAAGTAATTACGAGTAAAGAAGTTCAATCATATTTTGAAACTCAACATACTCGCTACCCTAGCCGAAAGAAATGGAATTTTCAAAATGATGCCTTATTAAAGGCAAAGGATAAATTAAATCAGATTAAAGATCGTCAAGTAAAATATACTGTAAATGGCAAATCTTTCGTATTTAAAAGAGCAGAAGTATTTCCAAATGTATCATATAGAAATAATAAGTATGTATTTTTAGATACAAAAATTCTAGAAGATAAAATTAACAGCATTAACAAAGAAGTATCTACTCTTCACAAATCTTATGACTTCAAGCTTCCAAATGGTCAAGTTACGAAGGTTAAGAATGAAAGCTATGGCTGGGCTATTAATGAAAAGAAATTATTAGCTGGTGTTGAGAATGCATTATCTAATGATGTTCAAACACTTAATGGAAAGAATTATATCTATGGGGAAGGTTTTAGTACCTATGGAACTGGCTATGGGTTAAGCAATAATGGAATTGGTAATAATTATGTTGTTGTTTCTTTAACTGATCAAAAGATGTGGGTCTATAAGAATGGCAAATGTGTATTAACATTAGATACAATTGTTACTGGTACAGTGGAGACTAAGCTTGCTCATAAGAACCTAGAAACACCTACTGGAGTTTGGTATATTCACTATAAAGAATCTCCAAGTGTTTTAAAGGGAACAAATGATGATGGTTCGAAATACTCGGTTGATGTTAAATACTGGATGCCATTTACCTTAACAGGTTGCGGCTTCCATGATAATAGCTGGCGAAAGAATTGGTCAAAAACAGCTTACCTAAATGATGGTTCTTATGGATGTGTTAACTTAAGACCAAGTGATGCTCCCAAAGTTTGGGATAATGTAGAGAAAAACGAAGCTGTAATTATTTATAAATAATATGAAAAAAGACGTAGATTTTAAAATCTACGTCTTTTTGTTTGCTAAACAGTTTTAGTTTTAAATTTTTCTAGATCTTTTGGTGATAGTCTTACTGTAACATGAACGCCGTCATCTTTGAAATCTTCATTTAAAATTTGACCATATTCATGAAGATAAGCTAAATTTTTACCGTCTGATAAAGGTAAGACCAAGTTTACCTTTTCGTAATTATCAAAAACTTTCTTAACAATTAAATCAGCTAGTTGCTTAATTGACTCGGGATCTTTCGCTGAATATAAAATATCATTTCCCTCAATTTGTGGATAATTGCGATCTGTCAAGTCGGCTTTATTATAAGCAGTAATCATTGGTACATTGGTAATTTTCAACTCATCTAAAACTTTTTGGGTCGTTTTAATCATTTGAACCATATTATGATCGGAAGCATCTACGACATTGATTATCAAGTCAGCATCTTTAGCTTCTTGCAAAGTAGCTTTAAATGATTCAATTAAGTTATGAGGTAACTTGGAGATAAAACCAACGGTATCTGAAAGGATAAAACTTAAGTCATCTTTTAAGTCAATTCTTCTAACACTAGTATCTAAAGTCGCAAATAGCATATTTTTTTCAAATACTTGCTTTTTAGAAGCTTCATCACTAAAGACATTCAACAACTCATTCATCGTTGTTGATTTTCCAGCATTAGTGTAGCCAACGAGGGCGACTTGTGGTAGACGAGAATTGTTTCGTCTAGCAGATTTTATTTCTTCTTGTTTGCTAATGTCTTTTAGTTCCTTTTTAATTGCACTAATTTGTTTACCAATGGTTCGTCTATTTAATTCAAGCTTAGTTTCACCAGAACCACGGTTAGCAAAACCACCGCTTGCACCACCAGAACCACGCTGTTGGTCTAGATTGTTTTCTGATGGATGAAGCCGAGGTAGTTCATATTGTAATCGAGCAAGTTGAACTTGTAGTTTAGCTTGTCTACTACGTGCTCGATTAGAGAAAATTTCTAAAATTAATTCAGTTCGATCAAGCACTTTAAGTTTTGTCATGCTCTCAATGTTTCTAATTTGAGTTGGCGAAAGTTCATCATTAATGACTAAAGTTTTAGCATGTAATTCTCGAGCCATATCTTTAATTTGATTAAGTTTACCAACACCAAAATATGTTCCCGCAACGATATTTTCAGCCTTTTGGCTTGCTTGACCAACAACATCTAGGTTGTTGGCAAGTGTTAATTCTCTTAGTTCAGTCATATAATAGTCAAAATTAGGATCATTTAAATTTACGCCCGCAATAAATGCTTTAGTTTTTTTTGGTTGATTGTCGATCAAATAATTCACCTGCTTTCAAAAAATAGTATTTCTACGTAGAGTTAATAACTTAAAAAATCATCATAACCATTCCTTTATTTGATAGTATGAAAATTATAATTTCTTTTTAAATAAAAATCAATTTTGACACAAAAAAGGCCACTCCGAAAAACGAAGTGACCTTTAGGATATTTGAACACGGTAATATCCGAATAGAGATAATTACTTTAATTAACCGTGCACATAAATATGAGTGGAGTATATAGTTGTTATCCTGAAATCATAATAAATTTTATACTTGTAAATGAAATTAAACTGACTGTATCAAAGGTAGTTAATTAAGAAAATCACTTAAGCCATACAATTATGGGGGAATAGGAAAGCTCACGACTTAAGGGTATATAGGGTGACAAATTTATTATCTTTGTAATACATAGTTTAAACTGAGCTCGTATCTAGCGATACGTTTCATCTTCCTGAAGAATTTAGTTAAACTGTATTTTACTAACAATTAATTCACTATTTCAATTTTGTTGAACTATAGACGGGAAAAAGTAGTGAAAATAGTGAATGATTATTATGATTCAGAATATCAAAAACTTCTTCTTGATATAATTACTAAATATTTATATAAAGTAATAGCAATAAATATATGTTATTTATTGCTTCTCTATGAAGACTGCCTTCATTTATAAATATAAGACCTTATAAAAATAATAGCAAATAAAAGAGCTTTCATAAATTGTTATGTTATTGAAGTATAACAAAATTCTCAATGAGCCGGAGTATTTGAGTAGAGTAATGGGAGAAAGTATTTAAATGCTAGACAAGTTTCTATAGAATAGCGATAATAATAAAATAAAATTAGAATATCATAAAAATATTATTGAAATTTAAAATATCCAATGATAAAATAATAAAAAATAAGAAAGGAGAATAACTATGTCAGTAGAAAAAGTAGCAAAAGAAATGGATAAAAATTTGATTTCATATTTTGCAAAAGTATTGTCCGGTTGGAATGACGGACCTCAAAAAGGTTAAAGAGGGAGTCTAAAAATTGAATTTTACTCAATTTATAGGTTCATTTAAAACAGGAGATGCTTCATGGGAAGAATCTCCTGTTTTATTTGAACGTATTCATATTGCTAAAAATATTATTAAAGGAATTTATTCAAATAAAAGAACTATAAAAGCACCAGAATATTTAACAGATTTTGGTTTAAGAAAAACGGATAGCCCACGAATTTTTATAAAAGAATATTGTAAAAAATTAGATAAACAAATGCCATCGGTACTGGAAGTAAAAAAGAACTCTTAGAATTAGATATTCGCGATTTAGGTGATTGGATTGATGGTGTAGTTTTGGTACTGGGAGATTATGATTCTTCTTATGAAGTATTAAAAGAAAGAATGGCTGATGTTTTAAAAGAATTCACGGTTGATAATTTAATAAAGATGGCTACTTTATGTGGTATTGAAAATGATGCATCAACTGCTTTGAAACTATTTAATCAAGCACATACTAAGTGTACTGATAGAGAAACTAAAGAAGTTATTTTACATAGAATTGATGTAACTCTATTAAAAAGAGAAAAAAATATTGATGAGTTTTTTAAACATAGTAATAGCTTAATTACTGATATAAATTTGAGTAATGATCTAGGTGAAATAGCAGCGCTACTGAATAATCTCGTCGCCTTTCAATTAATACTATCTAATCAAGAAAATCACCATAATAATTTAATTTTAGCTAGACTTTTGCTTGCAAATGGGAAAATTATTCTTAATAATGCTATAAACAAATTTACACATATTAATATGAAACTTACCGAGCTTGTAAGGTATTATAGTCAGATAGCTATCAACCAAGTTCAGATAGAAATTGAATTAAATAATATAGATATTGCTAAAAAAATTATGTTGCAAGATGTAGAAATGGTTCATAAATATAATGATGAATATTTAAGTGAAGCATTATCTTCGTTAGCCTATATTTACTATATTGATAAACAGTATGACCAAGCGGTAAACACAGCGCTTAGTGCAATTGATGAGCATATAAAGATAGGCAATATTATTGGTATTAATGAAACTAAAAAACTTGTTACTGCTTCTTTTTATAAGATGGGAGAGGAAGAAAAAGCAAAGCAAATTTTGAAAACGATAAAATCTGATCCAATAGGAATTTTAGAAAATTATGACAAATACTATATTTAAAGCTGACAACATTACACGTGATTATAAAGATAAGAAAAAAACTTTTCATGCAATAAAAAATATTAGTTTTGAGTTACATGCAGGAGAAGTAATTTCTTTTGTTGGACCAAATGGAGCTGGCAAAACAACACTCATTAAATCCATTTCTAATTACTTAGTTCCTACTTCAGGACAAGTTGAAGTTGAGGGTGTGGATCTGATTAAGTATCCACGAAAAGCTAGGAAGAAGATGGGTATTGTTTTTGGTGGTGATCGTGGATTTTATTACGGCGCTACTGCGAGAGAAAATTTAGAATTTTTTGCTCGAGTCGTAGGTGTTAAAGAAAGAAATATTAAAAGCAATGTTCAAGAAGCTTTGAAAACTGTTAATTTAGTCGATGTAGCTGAAAAGAAAGTATCTGCTTATTCTAAAGGCATGTTGCAGCGACTTCATATTGCTCGTGGATTAGTAAATCATCCCAAAATATTAATGTTAGACGAACCAACAGCAGGCTTAGATATTGAATCAGTTATTTCGATTAGGCAATTAGTTAAAAGAATAGCATCAGAAAAACGAGGTATTATTTTAACTAGTCACAACATGTCAGATATTGAAAGCTTGGCTGATAGGATCTTTTTAATCGGCGGTGGGATGATTCATTTTGAAGGGTCAATTCAAGAAGTAAAGAAATTTGCTGGTGTGGAAAATAATGCAAGTTTAGCTGATGCCTATTTAGCAGTAGCTGATCAGTTGAAAAGAAGGCAGGTGTAGTATGTCTTTTATTAAATTAGCATTATTTCAAGTACGTTTATATATAAAAAATACTTATTTTGTAAATTTAGTGATTATTGAAACAACTACAATGCTACTTTATGAATATTTGGCTCACTATGTTTTGCAAACTTATAACGGGAAAGAATGGTTAATTGCGGGAGTAATGGGAACATGGGCATCATGTACTACTAGTGCTGGTGCATTAGGCTTTCAGAGATTTCAAGGGACTCTACCGTATCTATTAAATACTGGTGTAGCTAGAGAAAAAGTTTTACTGGCTACTCTGATTCCAGCTTCTGTGTATGGTTTAATTGCTTTTCCTTTAGCAGGATTAGAAGCTTGGTTATTAAAAATGCCAGTTAATTACTTAGATTTTCAATTATTAGTAGGGATCATCTTATTATGGATTGCAGCTGCAGTTTTAAGCTATTTTATTAGTTTATTTTTTGTTTTAAGCAAGAATGCAATTGTTTATGAACAGCTTTTATTATTACCAATTTTGCTTTTATCTGGACTTTTAAGTATTCCAGACGCAATTAGAATAAGTATCAAACCTTTTCAAATGCTAAGTCCGTTAACTTTACCAATTAGGATTATCTATCATGAATCTATTCAATGGAATTGGATAATGAGCTACATTTTAGTTGTAGTGGTCTTTGGAGTTTTATCTAAATTAATGACTAATATTGTAATTAAACGAGCTTTTAAAGAGGGGAGATTGAGCATATTTTGAAAGCTGCCTATCGTGTTACTCTACGTTCGATTGGAACTTTTGACAGTGTTAACGTGATTTTAGTTAATTATTTACTGTTGCCATTAGTATCCTTAATTATGTTTTTGTTGATTGCCTTTGGAGCGAGTCAAGATTATTCTCGTATTTTGGTCGGAAGCGTGATTACTACAGGTATTTCTACAGGTACTGGCATTGTGGTAGCGTCCACAGTTTATGATCAAAATATTAATTTACTGGACGATATTTTTTCAATTAGACCTACTTTTAAAAACTATTGGCTAGTAAAATTTGTAATTGCGGCAGTTGTCCTTTCTCTGGAAACAATTCTTTTGGGAGTAATAGGTTTAATAGTGCTTAATAAAGTAAATATTATTCCTAGGCTTTTTCTTGCTTTACCCTTTGAAATCTTTATAAGTGTTCTCTTAGCTTATTTTTGTGCTGTATGGGGAATGAAAAAAGAGAATCCTTACTGGCTTTCTAATATTGTAACGGGTAGTTTGATTATTTTAGCTGGAATGATTATTCCAGTAAGTGAATATCCTACTTGGTTAAAATTTTTTGCAGAACTACTTCCAATTAGTAATTTAATAGATTGGATAGAGGCAAATAGTTTTTTTAATCAAGATATGTTAATTTTATTAATCAAAATTTTAGTTTGGTATCTAGTTTGTTTATTAAGTACTAAGATATTTTTCTCTAGAAGGCAAGAACGATAATTAATTGCAATAAATAAAAAATGCTATTGGCTCAAGTACATATACCGAGAGTCAATAGCATTTTTATGTTATAGATTAATTTTCCTTTGATCTTTGCCACTTAGCAATTAATGGTAAAACAATTCCTAATCCAATCATTAAAAGAGGTTCGACAATGTTTAGGATTAACATATGCCACCAAGTAGCTGAGCCAGCTTTTGCATCAATTGGAACGATTCCAAAAGTTGCACCGGTAACTGTAATGATTAAACACCACCAACCAACAATAACAGCGAAGGTTTTGTTCTTGATAAATACATATTGTGATGGGAATTTTTCTGGGTGAAGTCTGATCTTAATAAAGGCCCAGAAGAGTAGACCGGTAACATATGGTGATACAATTCCGTTTAAATTAAGTAATTGATTGAAAATGTCATTAACTGAAGGAAGAGTAGCACTTAAAAATAGTAAAACTGAGCAAATTCCAGTTGTTAGCCAGTAACCATTAATTGGTAGACCATTTTTATCAGTCTTAGTTAATTGCTTGGGTAGATATTTTTTAGCAGTGTCTGATAGGAAAATTCTAGCTCCGCCATCTACTAAAACAGCTAGTTGGGCAAGCATGTAGAGAGCTTGGGTAATAATGAAAGTATATAAGAAGAATTTACCCATTCCGAATTTTTCTCCCATTGCTTGAAAAGCATAGTAGGAACCATTCATTTTTAAGTCATCTGGTAAGTGATGTGCATTAAAGAATACGCCCAATGCAAAGGAACCAAAAATAGTTAAAAATCCAGTCATGATTGCTAGCATGTACATTGCTTTAGGGAAATTCTTAGGGCCATCTTTCATTTCAGTAACGTAAGGAGCAACAAATTCAGCTCCATTCATGGCAAAAATCAATAAACCTAATGACATTAAGAATTTCATATCAAACGTTGGCAAGAAGTTCTTAAAGTGGAATGGCTGCGTAGCAATTCTACGGCCTTCACCTAAATATACAATTGTCATAATTACAAAAAGAATTGTCATAATGAACATTGCACCACCACCAATGATCGATAACCATTGTAGCGAGTTAGCAAAGCGGTGTTGGAAGAAGATAAAGATGACAAAAATGATTGCTGTAAATAAAGCAAAAGCCCAATTACTCATTTCCTTGTCACTTAATGCATGTCCTTTAAAAAGCCATGCAAAAGAAACAACCGTTGAATTTGCTACATCAACCAAGTAAGGCAATGAAACTACCCAATAACACCAAGCTGTAATATAGCCCATTCGATCGCCAGAGGTGTGTCTTAGCCAAGAAGATAAACCTCCACCATCATCTGAAAAAGTAGCCCCTAGTTGTCCGACAATTAATTCATATGGAACTACAAATAAAATTAACAGTAATATCCAGTCACTAACTACAGCTAATCCTTGATTTTGAAAGTTATAGATAATGTCATCAAAACCAATAACTGTAACAAAGTCCATTAAGGCAATCACGGGCCAGGTTAGTTTTTTACGTTTTTGTGCCTCATCAAAAGTATCCAAAAATTTTCCTCCTAAAAAAACTCCTATACTATTATCATTTACTTAAATTTAGGAGGCGGGTTGAAGAAGTAGCTTCCCTGCATTCTATACCTCATTTCATATTTTACTTATAACATCGTTTTCTATTATACAAGAAGAAAAGATGAAAAAATTGAAAAACAGGCTTTACTTTTTTTAATACTGTCTGTATTATATAGTGTAACAGGTACGTAATACACTATAACGAAAAGAGGAGTCAAAATGAGTGAAGTAGTTCAAGTGCAAAATATTACTAAGACTTACGGTAAAAAAGGTGAAAAACAATACCAAGCTTTAAAGGGCGTTAGCTTTGATGTGGAACGTGGTGAATTTGTTGGAATCATGGGTGCATCTGGTTCTGGTAAAACCACTTTGTTAAATATTTTATCTACATTAGATCAACCTACAACTGGAAATGTATACATTAATGGTCGTGATATTACTGGCTTAAATAAAAATCAAATGGCAGATTTCCGCGGTCAAGAAATTGGTTTTATTTTTCAAGATTTTAACCTATTAGAAAATCTAACAAATCGTGAAAATATTGCTCTTCCTCTTTCACTTCAAAATGTGAAGAGCAGTCAAATTAATCCTAAAGTGGATAAAATTGCTAAGCGACTAGGAATTGATCATATTTTAAATAAATATCCAGCAGAAATCTCTGGTGGACAAAAACAACGTGTTGCAGCAGCGCGTGCCTTGGTTCATGAACCAGCTATTCTTTATGGAGATGAACCAACTGGGGCACTTGATTCAAAAAGTGCGACTGAATTACTTGAAACAATGAAGGGGCTAAATGAAAATGATAAAGTTTCCATCTTAATGGTTACGCACGATCCATATTCCGCTTCATATGCTAGTCGAATTCTTTTCATTAAAGATGGTAAGATCGGCAAAGAAATTAAAAAAGATGGTAAAAGTAGAGAAGAATTTTATCAAGAAATTATTGCTGAATTAGGTAGACGTTAAGAATAGAAAGGAAATAATTATGCTTTGGAAATTATCATTAACCGGAATTAAAAGCCGGTTCAAAGACTATTTAGTTCTTTTTTCAGGCTTAACTTTTGCTAGTGCAATTTTTTATATGTTTATGACTCTAGCTACAAATCCAGCTTTTTTAAAAGGCTCATTAAGTATTGCTTTTAAAATTACCCAAATTGTTTTTGGGTTTGGTATTGCATTACTTGCTATTATTACTTTTGTTTATATTGTATATGCCAATAGTTTTTTGCTCAGTATGAGACAAAAAGATTATGGAATGTATATGATGTTAGGAGCTAGAACAAGCAAAATTGGAAGATTAATTTTTACCGAAACTCTTGTTGTTGGCTTATTAGCTACCTTATTGGGTACAGTCTTAGGGGTTGGCTTAACACAGGGAGTTTCCAGTGTGTTGATTTCCCAACTGGGATTGCAAATCCATAAATTTGTTGGCTTTTACTTACCAGCTTTACTTTGGACAATAGCTTTCTTTGCAATTCTATTTTTCTTAGCTGCTTTTTGGAACCGTCATAAATTAGTTAAGTCAAATGTGATTAACTTACTTCATGAAGATCAAAAACCAGTTAAATTACATAGAAATAAATTATGGAAATTTATTGAAGCAGTTTTAGGAGTTGCGTTACTTGCTCTTGGTTATTGGGCAATGATGCATGCAGCAAAATTAGGGACAAAAACTATTCCAATAGCCTTCTTTACAATCGTTTTTGGTTCTTACTTTACTTTTGATTCCTTCTTTACAGCAATTATTGATTTACTTCGTAAGAATTTAGCTTACAAATATAAAAAATTACATTCCTTCACTTTAGGACAACTTAAGTTTAGATTAAGTGATTATACTCGAATTTTATCTACTGTCTCCTTATTATTTGCTCTTGCTTTAGGAGCAATTACAGTTGGTTTGAACTTTAATAATATGACTGAACAGTCAATGCAAAGTACCTATTATGATGTAGTTCTGTATGGTCATAATAAAAAAGTAGATAATCAATTAAAGAAAGTTTCTGTGAAGTCTACTACAACGTTTAACTATAAGATGGTAGTAGAGGGTAAAGGAAAAGAAAAAACTAGAGTACTTTATATTCCAGAAAATCAAATCAAGAATAATCAGATCATGTATCAACATTATTCGAGAAAAAACGATATGAATCATTATGATACTAGACGTATTAAGGTAAGTGATTTTAAGAATAAGACTGATGCTAATGAAGCACAATATCAGCTAGTGTCTTTAACTCCATATATTGATGCTCAAGCTAAAGTTGTACCCGAAACTCAATACAATCAAGTTAAGGCTAAAGTAAATAGAATTGAGCTTTTAAGAGTTAACAATTTTAGAAGTAACTTTAATAATATTGAGAAACTCCAAAACTTATCAGCAACTCAAATGATGAGTTCACCAGAAGTCGATAAAGACGCAGTTAACATAAATCTATCTAACTCTAAATCAGCTCAATATCGCTTAGTTTCAAGTATGACTTCTGGCTTTGAATTCATGGGCTTCTTCTTAGGACTAGCATTTTTAGCAATGCTTGCTTCAACATTAATGTTTAAAGTTTTATCTGGAGCAAATAGCGATAAACCAAGATATCAAATGCTTTGGAAGGTTGGAACAAGAAAGATCCTCTTAAAAGCATCTATTGCAAAAGAAATTGGAATTTTATTTGCTTTACCTGCGGCCTTAGGAGTAGTTGACGTTTTATTTGGACTTCAATTATTCAAGTCTATTTTAGGGATGAATACCTATGATAAATTGTGGATTCCATTTACTATTTTCGGCGTACTTTACATACTTTATTACTTACTAACAGTAGTTTTATATCAACATATTGTTTTACAAAAAGAAGATTAACAAAAAGGCTTATCTCATTGCGGATAAGCCTTTTTTTACTAGACTGACATTTTATTGTAAGAAGTAATCTTTATATCATTATCGGACATATTCATAATTGTAATTGATGCATTTCTTGGACCATGGGCTAGATTATATTCTCCAGGAGCAAAGCGAGAAACAATACTTCTGATTGTAAAGCCATGGGTAACAAGAAGAATATTTTCAGCTCCATCTAATTGGCTGATTAAATCAAAGCCTTTATCAACGCGATTCCAGTATTCTTTTGCATTTTCAGCTTCGTGATATGGATCTGCTTCTTTCATGTAATCCTTAATAGTGTTGATATCCACTTCTTTAAGTAATTCATCTCGTCTTGGATAACCGTGAGGGCCACCAATCATCCGCCATGCTTCGTCTGAATTCATCCCTTCAAAGAAGCCATAGAATTGTTCTCTAAAAAATGGTGTTGCAATGTGTTGCAACTCATCTCGGTTACAGTTTTCATTAATGATATAATCGCAAGTATCGCTAGCTCTCTTTAAATCACTTGAGATAGCGATATCAAAAGGAACTTCACTCAAGGCTTTCCCAGCATCTTTTGCACCTTGAATTCCTTCATCAGTTAGGGGTGTGTCACACCAACCTTGCATTTTATCGTAGCGGTTAATATAAGTTTGACCATGACGAACAATATAAATTCTTTTCATTTGAAAGCTCCTTGAATAACACTAATTCACATTATAACAAATCTAAAAAATCAAAATTTTAAAGGGTGTATATAAAAATAAAATCAGCAGAATACCTACTATAACTAATAAAATTGTGTTTCTTTTAGTTAATTTCTGATGTGTTTCTTCATCAATTTTATTATTTCTAAAATTACGACTTACATTAACTTGGCGAATTATTAAGATGACAATTAATACTAAATAAATGGTTAGTCCAATAAACTCAAATATTCTCATAATACTTTGCGTCTTTCATTTGTAGCATAGAAGTATTGTATCAAAAATTTTGAATATTCTGTCTAAGTATATTAACTTATAGGTGAAAGAAGAGGAGTTTTTTATGAGAGTTACGAAATTAGTAATTGGAATTTTAATGATTGTCTATTCAGTTTGGCTATTTATTCAGGGGCTATTAGGTGGATTCTTGGGAATAATTGCTGAGAAAAATATGGTAGCAGGAATTATTGGAGTTCTCCTTTGTGGTCTGTTTATGGCCAGCGGTATTGTTTATGTTTCAACTGAAAATAGTGAGGGGTTAGGCGGTGATATTGCTGGGTTAGCAATGATGATTGTTGCCGGAATTCTCGGAATTTTTGGTGGCTTATATGCTGGTTTGATTTGGACCGGAATTCTAGCATTAATTATTGGAATTGGATTCTTTGTTTGGCATTTAAAAACAAGATAAGAAAAGATCGGATTAGCTTAAATAGTTAATCCGATTTTTTAGGTCGAAATATTTCATCTATGAGAATTAAGTTTGTACAATTGAGTTGATAAGACCTATTATTTTGTGATGGAAAGAAGAATTATTATGAAATTTATGTCTTGGAATGTAAATGGCTTCCGGGCCGCTTTACGTCATGGTTTTGTTAATACTTTTATGGACTTAGATGCAGATATTTTTGGAATACAAGATACACGGCTTCATCCAGATGAACTATCAGTAGATCTACCTGGATACTATCAATATTGGAATTATGCTGAAAGAAAGGGTTATGCCGGAACTGCAGTATTTACAAAAGAAAAACCAATTACTGTGGCTAATGGCTTCGGTGTTCCAGAAGTTGATGGTGAAGGAAGAAGTATTACTTTAGAGTTTTCAAACTTTTACTTTATTAATGTTCAAGTACCATTTTCAGGAGAAAAGCTTCAAAGATTAGACTTTAGAGAATTATGGGCACAAACTTTTAGAAATTATGTTACTAAATTAATGCAATACAAGCCAGTCATTATTGGCGGAGATATGAGTGTCGCTCATGAAAGAATCGATTTAGCTGAACCAGATGATAACCACCATCGTCCAGGTTTTACTGGTATTGAAAGAAAAGAATTTTCTGAATTATTAAATGCCGGTTTTATTGATACTTTCCGTTACTTCCACCCAGACGAAGCTAAGTATACTTATTGGAGCTATCGTGATAAGGAAGCTCGGGCAGAAAATCTTGGCTGGAGACTCGATTACTTCCTAGTATCGAATAATTTGGAAGATAAATTAACTAATGCTAAGATTTTAAGTAACATTATGGGATCAGATCACTGTCCAATTGAATTGGATGTAGACATTACTACTAGATAAACATAGAAAAGCATAAAAAATGTACTCAAGAAAATGGAAACTTGAGTACATTTTTTGTTTATAGAGGGATTAAAGTTATTTAGTAGTTACGGAGTAGACATCATTATGTGTCTCAACTAATTGTCCACTTGTAACGATATCTTCGACTTGTTCAACTCTATCACTACTATTAGTAATAAGAGTCATAACGGTTGGATCCTTTTTAGCAGCTTCAATTTGTTTTAGATCCATTTCAATTAACTGTGTCTCTAGAGTTACTTGATCGCCTTCTTTTACCTTTAAGGTAAATGGCTTACCTTCTAGTTCAACAGTATCTATTCCAAGATGAAGCATAACTTCTAAACCAGATTTGGTTTTAAGACCCACAGCATGTTTTGTTTTAAATATTGATACGACTGTAGCGTTAACCGGACTATAAATTTTTCCATTTTCTGGTTTAATTGCAAATCCTTCACCCATCATCTTTTGTGAAAATACTTCGTCATTAACTTGAGATATATCTTCAAAAGTCCCTTTGACAGGTGCCTTGAAAATAACTTCTTCTGACTTATGCACAGAATTTGACTGAGAATTAGAAGTTTTATCCACCTGTGGATTATTTACGGGCTGCAGATCAGGGTGGGCGATAATGTCATTAATTTCTTGACTATATAGATCGGCTTTTCCACCAAAAATAGCTTGAACTCCGCCAGCAACTTTTAATACTCCAGGAGCACCCAACATTTTAAATACGTCATCATTAACTAAACTATTATCCTTTAAAGAAACTCTCAATCTGGTTGCACAGGCTGAGACAGTTTCAATATTTTCTAAACCACCAAGGGCAGTGATAATTTCACAAGATTCATTGTATAGTTTGTCGTCAGTCTTAGGGCTGTTTTCCATGATTTTTTCAGCATCTTGATTTTCTTCTACAACCATTCCTGGAATACCAACGTGGAATTTTTTAATACAAAAAGTAAAAATAAAGAAGTAAAGGAAGAACCAGATAACTCCCATAATTAAGACATTCGGCCAATTAGTTTTATCTTTTCCTTGCAAGACACCAAAGAGTAGGTAATCAATTAAACCGCCAGAGAATGAATTCCCAATTCTAATATTCATGATGTCAGCAACATAAAATGAACATCCATCAAGAAAAGCATGGATAACGTATAACCAAGGTGCTACGAATAAGAAAGTATATTCAATTGGTTCAGTAATACCAGTTAAGAATGAGGTTAAACCACCTGAAAGATATAGACCACCGTTAGTCTTACGATTTCTCTTAGGTAAGCAAAGGTACATTGCTAAAGCGGCCCCTGGAAGACCGAACATCATAGTTGCAAAGCGACCAGCAAAAAATCTAGTACCGTAAGTAAACAAACCATGGTGATTAGGATCAGCTAATTGAGCAAAGAAAATATTTTGAGCTCCAACAACAGTTTTACCAGCTACATCTGCGGTGCCACCTAAAGCTGTATACCAAAACATTGGATAAATTGTGTGATGTAGGCCAACTGCTCCAGTTAAACGAAGCAAGAAGCCATATAGAAAACTTCCCAAACTTCCCATTTTAGCTATTGCATAACCTGCACTGGTTAAACCGCTTTGAATTGGTGGCCAAATAATGAAGAAGATAGCACCAATAACAATCGCAGCTAAAGATGAAATAATAGGAATAAATCTTGAACCACCAAAAAAGCCTAAAAATTGTGGTAATTCTACCTTGCGATAGTGATTATGAAGGTAGGCAACAACTGATCCAATAACAATTGCACCTAATACTCCTGTATCAATAGTGTTTTTAGGTGAAAATAATTGGAGAAGTCCGGAGATTGTGGCTGTATATACTAGATAGGCAACGCCACCTGCTAAGCCAGCAGTTCCCTTATCGCCTTTTGCTAAACCAACTGCTAAACCAATTGAGAAAATAAGAGCTAAGTTATTAAAAACAGCACTTCCTGCAAAATTCATTATCTTTAGAATTGTTTGAAGCCATTCTTGATTAAGCCAAGGATAAGAGGTAACGGCAGCTTTATTGGTTAAGGCTCCGCCTAGTCCTAGGAGTAGGCCGGCTACAGGTAAAATAGCTATCGGAAGCATAAAGGATTGCCCTAATTGTGAGAAGGCTTGGCCAATATGAGAAAATTTCTTAGACATGATTACGCCTCATTTCGTTACGCTCGGTTAATTTTCGAAAACTGAAGTAAAAGTTTTAGCAATTTGTAATGGGCGAGTGATTGCTCCTCCTACTACAATACCTGCTGGGTTAATATCAATAACTTGCTTTAATTGTTCTGGAGTATGAATTTTTCCTTCAGCAATTACTGGAAGACCTGCATCAACTAAAGCCTTAATTAAATCAAAGTCTGGATGATCAGTTTTAGGACTTTCTTCAGTGTAGCCGGAAAGAGTAGTACCAACAAAATCAACCCCTGCTTCATAAGCGTTTTTTGCTTCTTCAAAATTTGAAGTGTCAGCCATTAAAAGTTGATTTGGATACTTAGTTTTTATTTCTTTAATAAATTCATTTACTATCTTACCGTCATGTCTTGGACGCAAAGTTGCATCAATTGCAATTACTTCAACGCCAGTTTCAACTAATTCATCTACTTCTTTCATGGTTGGAGTAATGTAGGGCTTTTCTGGTGGATAGTCCCGTTTGATAATTCCAATCATTGGAAGATCAACAATTTTTTTAATTTGTTTAATGTCTCTAACGGAATTTGCTCTTAAGCCTGTTGCGCCTGCTTCTTGAGCCGCTTTAGCCATTAGGGGCATAATTCCGCCTTCTTCTGTATACAATGGTTCGCCTGGCAAAGCTTGACATGAAATAATTAAGCCACCATGGATTTTGTTAATAAATTCTTCTTTATTCATTTGTAAATATACTCCAAATAAATATTGTTTTGGAGTTTTCCTCCCAAAGAAATAATATAATGAATTTTATTTTTATGCAAGCGTTTTCTTATAAAAGCATGATATAGTTATAATCAGGATGTGAGACAATGGAATTTATACAGCGATACAATCAAAATAAAGACAAGCTAACTAAGTCAGAAAATAAATTGGCTAACTATATTGCGAGTCATACTGAACATGTGATTTATGACACGATTAAGTCGCTAGGGACTGCAACTAATACTGGAGATGCCACAATTGTTAGACTTTGTAAAAAATTAGGCTATTCAGGTTTCTCGGATCTAAAAATAGCTTTAGCACAAGATTCAATGATGACTACCTCAAAAAGTCATGAGGAAGCTCAAACATCTTCAGAGTTAAGTAGTAAAGTTTTAATTTCTTCAATTGAAAAAACAGAAGAATTGATTAATCCTTCTGTTTTAAAACAAGCAGTTAGTTTATTAGCTAAAGCACGCCGAATTCATATTTTTGGTTTAGGCCACTCAGGTGAATCAGCTAGAGACTATGAAAGAACATGGCTTAGAATCGGCTTGATTGCCAATGCGGAGTCTGATCCGCATATTCAAGTTCAAGTTGCGACCTTATTAAGTAAAGATGACCTAGTAGTTGGTTTATCACTTTCTGGTCATACTAAAGATACCTATGATTCACTCAAAGTTGCTAAAGAATATGGCGCTAAAATTATTGCTATTACTAACGATCTTACGTCACCGATTGCTCAATTAGGGGATGTAAGTTTGCAGACGTCCGTTAGTGAATTTATGAATATTGGTACCGTAGCTGGTCAGGTATCACAATTATATTTATGCGATGTTTTAGCGCGAGAATATGAAAAGCTTAATAAAGTTGATGTAGATAAAATTAAAGAGCAGGCACTTGCAGCAGTTATGAAAAAATCTATTTAGCATAAAAAGTTAAATCCTGACAATAAAAATAGCCAAACTACTCCAGATAGAGTAATTTGGCTATTTTCTAATTTAGAATGTGTTAGTTATTTGATTACAGAAAAGTAGAAAGCATAAAGCATAAAGTTACTTATGCTTTATGCTTATGTAAGTGTTAAATTTATATTTTTATTATACAGGGTATTTAATATTAAGTCTAAAAATATGCTTGCTAAAGTTCTATTAATATAATGTGCTAATCTGTGACTGAGTCTAATGCTTGGCTTTGTTGACGAGCTTTAACAGATCGCTTGATTAGCTTCATTAATTCAACTTGTAAGATTGAGAATAGAGAAAGAATGATGACTACTAGCCATTGTCTTGATGTCAGGTTAGTCAAATGAAAGAGAGATTGTAAGTTAGGAGTAAATAGAATAACTCCCATTAAAACTGCTGAAACGATAAAGGATACAATTAACCAAATATTAATTTTGTTTCCTCTAATCCAAATTGGATCAGTATTAGAATGTTGATTAAAGGCGCGGAGCATTTGAGATAAAGCTAGAACACAAAAGGCCATTGTTTGACCAGCAATCGGATTATCAAAAGTGTCTCCAATCCAGTAAGCTAATAGTGTCATTAAGGCAACAAAGATTCCTTGGCTGATAACGCGCCAGACTAGATCTCTTTCAAATAAGGTTCCAGTCTTCACTGGTTTATGTTTCATAATATTTTTACTTGCAGGATCTACTCCTAAAGCTAGAGCCGGTAAGCTGGCGGTAGCTAAATTGACCCAAAGAATATGAACAGCAAGTAGTGGTGCATCCCAATTAAAGAGGGTAGCAATAAATAAAGTAGTAATTTCTGCAATATTACCGACTAGTAAAAATTGAATTACTTTCTGAATATTGCGGTAAACCTTTCGTCCCTCTTTAATGGCGGCAGTAATAGTTGTAAAACTATCGTTAAGTAAAATCATGTCTGAGACATCTTTAGCAACGTCAGTACCACTAATTCCCATCGCGACTCCGATATCAGCTGCTTTTAAAGCGGGAGAATCATTAACTCCGTCACCTGTCATAGCTACTACTTCTTCATTTCGCTTTAGGCTTTGAATAATTCTTAACTTATCATTAGGTGAAACACGAGCAAAAACTGTGGTTGACTTAACTGCTTGATCTAATTCGCTATCTGACATCTCGTTTAGTTCAGTACCAGAAATAACAGTATTTCCATTAGCATAAATGCCTAAGTTTTTAGCAATAGCAACCGCAGTATTTTTATGGTCACCAGTAATCATAATAGTTTTAATGCCTGCTTCGCGAGCCATTTTGATTGATGATTTAACTTCATCCCTAGCTGGGTCAATCATCCCAACAGCTCCTAAGAAAACTAAATGTTGTTCAATATCTTCATTTTCTTGCGGTAAATTCAAAATGGTTCTGTTGGCAAAACCTAAAACTCTCAAGGCTTGGTCAGACATCTTATGTGATAAGGCTAAAATGTTTTCTTTATCGGTCTTAGTTAATTTTTGCATTCCACTACTTGTAGCAATGTAGTCACAGAGTGGTAGTAATTCGTCCAGTGCTCCTTTAGTGTAGGCAACATATTCATTGTTTATTTCATGAATTGTAGACATACGTTTTCTAATTGAATCAAAAGGATACTCGCCAAGTCTTGGATATTCTTTTCTTAAGCTGGAGACAGAATATCCAAAATCTTGTGCTAGTGGAATTAAGGCCCCTTCTGTAGGGTCACCAATAATTTCTTCTGGACTAGCAGGACTAAGAGAAGCATCATTACAAAGACTAGCAGCATACATTAAGTCTTTATAAGCATTATTGTTTTTAGCTGCTTTTTGAGCTTTTAAGATCTTTTTGTTAAGGAAATCATCTCCGTTAGCCAAATGAGTTACCGTCATTTTGTTTAACGTTAGAGTTCCTGTTTTGTCAGAACAAATAACTGTTGCGTTTCCAAGAGTTTCAACTGCTGGTAGATTTTTGATTAAGGCATGTTTCTTAGCCATTCGCTGCACTCCAAGTGCCATAATGATGGTTGCAGTTGCTGGAAGTCCTTCTGGAATAATTGAAATAGCTAAAGAAATTGCTACTAAAAATTGTGGTAAAAGAGGACGTCCATAAAAAGCGCCGATTGCAAAAATTAAAACGCAAATGATTAAGCCAATAATTGTTAGAATTTTACCAACAGCATTGAGTTTACGTTTCAGTGGAGTATCACTGGTATCATCGTGTTCTAGCATCCCAGCAATTTGACCAATTTCTGTATTCATTCCAGTTTTAGTTACAATTCCACTTCCTCGGCCATACGTAACAATTGAAGAAGTGTAGGCCATATTTTTTCTATCGCCTAAGGGACAATCAGGGGAAAGAACAGCAGCTGCATTCTTTTCACTGGCAATTGACTCCCCGGTTAAAGAAGCTTCAGCAATTTTTAAGTTATTGGATTGAGTTAAACGTAGATCAGCAGGCACCATATCACCGTTGGTCAAGACAACTAGGTCGCCGACAACTAATTCACTAGCTGAAACAATTTTTTCAGATCCATTTCTAATTACTGTTGCAGTTGGGGTACTCATTGTTTTTAGAGCGGCAAGAGAAGCTTGAGCTTTCTTTTCTTGGATAATACCAATAATGGAGTTGATTATCACAATAAAGAAAATCACCCCAGCTTCTACCCATTCATTTAAGAGAGCAGAAAAAATGGCTGCCCCTAATAAAATTAAAATCATTGGATCAAAGATTTGCTCTTTGAGCATGTTTAAAATTGACTTGGGAGGCTTTTCATTTAGAATATTATGCCCATATTTTTTTAACCGTCTGTCAACTTCTGGCTCGCTTAAACCAGCTGAGCTTGTTTCTAGATTTGAAAATAACTCGTCTTTTGTTTGAGAATACGCGGGAGGTTGTTTCTGACTATCCATAAAGGATATACCATTCCTTTCTTATGCTAAAAATATATAATTTCAATTTGTATAGCTTTGATAAATACTTATATGTATAGACTTAAAGCTAATTACGTTCATAAAATATAGTATAAAATAATTGGCGATTTAAGTCTAAAAATATGCTTATACTAATATAATTTTGCTATAGTTAAGAGAGAAATGAGGGAGGGAATATGAAGCAACTTGATCAATCGTTTATTATTGGAATTTTTGGCTTAATTGGTTTATTTATTGGCTTATTTGTCAAAAATATTATGGTTTGGACTTTTGTTGGAATTGCAGTTGGTTATGTGATAACATTCTGGGTTCCATATTTTAAAAAGCAAAGTCAATTAAAAAAGAAAAACCAATAATAGCGACTCTCAGCAGAGCCGCTATTATTGGTTTTGATACAGTTTTTTAACATCTTGGACATCGCTTGGTTGAATTGTATAAAAAGATCCTTGTGGGTACATAACTGAAATCCCGTCTTTATGACCTAATCCTATTGCATGACCTAATTCATGTTCAACTGTATTCACAATCCGTCCGTTATTGTAGCCGTAGCTTGGGTTTAAAAGATAATATGAATTTAAGCGAACTGTTGCTTTAAGTAAATGCCCAGTTAAAGAATTGTATTGAGTATCAGTTAATCCAGCCGCATTTGTTTCACCGTCATTCATTGACTTAATAATAATTTTGGCATTATTTCTATCGTTTGTGATTTTAAAATTAAAGGCACCTGTATTATTCCAAACATTAATTCCATCAAGCGCAGCTTGTTTTAGCGTTGGATCAGAAAGATCTATGTAGACAGTGGCTGTATTAGATTCAAAAGTATGTCCTTTAGAATTATCTGCATTTTTATCGTCGTTTTGGATTTTTTCAGGTGAAATAAATTGCTGTACTTTTGCAGTTAGATATGGGAGGGGATTTCTAGTTCCAAATGTTTTTTCAATTTCTGGAGCCGCTTTTTGATAGGCAAACTCAAAGCCCACAAAAAGGAGGGCTAGAACTAGAATTGTTTTAAAAAATCGTTTCACTTTCTCATCTCGCAATGTAATTTTATTTAATTATAAAACTAATTATTTAAGAAAAGACTAAATATCAGTTGAGACTTTCTGAAAGTTGTAAATTCTTTTAGAAAGCGTATACATATGATAAAATAGTATGCAAAGTTTTTACTAATGCTAGAAATAGGTGACTTAATTTTGGTAAAAGAAACTGAACAACAAAAAGAACAAAAACATTTAGATGATGTTCTTGGTTTAATTAAAAAGAAAGAAAAAGAGCTCGATCATTCAATTGAACATGCACAAAATGAAGCTCAAAATATCAACTCACACTTTTTTGATGATGTGAAATTAGATTATGATGGCTATTCCACCTCAATGGATACTGCACTTTCTATTCACCAGCAACAACAAATGTTAGCTGAGCGACAAAATGCTTGGCAACATTCAGCTAAGCAATTATCAACCTTGCAGCGTTTAGAAAAGAAGCCATATTTTGCAAGAGTTGATTTTCAAGAACCTAATGAAGAACCAGAAACTATTTATATTGGATTAGGTTCTTTTGCAGATAAAGAAGATCATTTTTTAATCTATGATTGGCGTGCACCAATATCTTCTATTTACTATGACGGAAAATTAGGAAAAGTATCATATAATGCACCAGATGGTGTGCAAACTGTTGATATGACTAAGAAGCGTCAATTTTTAATTAAAGATGGCAAGATTACTAATATGTTTGATACCAATGAGTCTATTGGGGATCAAATGCTCTTAAATGTCTTGAATGAAAAATCTTCTACACAGATGAAGTCAATTGTGACTACCATTCAACGTGAGCAAAATAAAATCATTAGAAATACTAGTGCTGACCTTTTATTTGTTCAAGGGGCTGCTGGTTCAGGTAAGACATCTGCCATTATGCAGCGTGTGGCCTACTTGCTATATCGCTACCGTGGTAATCTGACTTCTAGCGATGTTATTATGTTCAGCCCGAATCAATTGTTTAATGATTATGTTAAAAATGTTCTTCCGGAAATGGGAGAACAGAATATGGTTCAAATGACTTACTGGCAGTTTGTTTCTCGCCGTGTTCCAGGAATGAACGTTGAAAACTTATTTGAGCAATTCGAAGATAATGAACAAAATGACAAGATCGTTAACTTGAAAAATTCATTGCAATTCTTTAATGCAGTAACTCGCTATGCTAAACATCTTGAAAAGAATGGTTTGATTTTTAAGAACATTTACTTTAAGAGTAAGAAAAAGCCATTTTTTGATAAGGAAAAGATCAAAGAAATTTACTACGGCTTTAATGAAAACTACCACTTAAGGAATAGAATTGAAGCTACAAAAGAATCTTTGATTAATAGTTTAAACCGAAGAATTGAACCTGAGACTAAGAAGGCATGGGTTGATAAAACTATTGAATCTTTGGATCAAGAACAATTAAATAAGCTGTATGATCGTCCAGATCAAGAATTTGAGTCTAGTGCAAAAGAAGAACACTTTTTAGCTCGTAAGATTGTAATTAATCAATTAAAGCAAGTAAGTCGCAAGATTCGTCAAAATCGCTTTTTAAATATTCGTGCACAATACTTACGTTTTTTGCGTGCCGTTCCTAAGATAATTGACTTAAGTAAATGGGACATTACTCAAGAGGAGTGGGAAGCTCATATTGAAAATGTTAAAGAGCGGTTTAAGGCTGGAAGAATCAAGATGGCCGATATTTCTCCTTACCTTTACCTATATGATTTAGTAACTGGACGTAGAACAGACTATGAAATGCGCTATGCCTTTATTGATGAAATTCAGGATTACACTCCATTCCAATTGGCATATCTTAAGTATAATTTCCCTAGAGCTAAGTTCACGATGTTAGGTGACTTGAATCAAGCTATTTTTACTAAAGATGAAAGTAAAACTCTTTTGAGTCAAATCTCTAAATTGTTTGATCCCGAAAAGACGGATGTTGTTCAATTAACGAAGTCGTACCGTTCAACGAAGGAAATCACTAACTTCACTAAACAAATCTTGCGTCAAGGTGAAAAGATTGAAGCTTTTGATAGACGTGGTCCAAAGCCAGCCTTTTACAAGCGTGATAGTATTGAAAAAGAATACAGTGACTTGCAAGATATATTGGCCGAAAACGATGAACAAAAGCTAACAACAGCAATTATTACTAAGACATTGGCTGAAGCTCAAGAAGTTGCTAAGGTGTTAAAAGAAAGAAATATTAAGGCAACTTTGGTTGGGTCTGCGAACCAGCGTTTAGTGCCTGGTACTTTAGTAATGCCGTCATATCTTGCTAAAGGATTAGAATTTGATGCAGTAGTTGCTTGGGGCGTTTCAAAAGAGAACTATCATCAATTAGATGAAACTCAATTGCTTTACACGATTGCCTCACGTGCAATGTATAAATTGGACTTAATTTATACAGGTGAGAAGAGTCCTTTGTTTGATAATTTAGAGGAAAAAACTTACATAAATAAGTAAAAATAAAATCCCTCTTGAATCTTGGCATCATTAGAACCTTGATTTAGAGGGATTTTTCGTTATTCAAGTAACCAATCAATGACGTTTCTTTGTTCGATTCCGTTGTCATTGTAATTTCCTGGATCTTGTGTAAGAAGAATTTTTTGGTAATTATCATCAATTGCTAAAAATGGTGCAATTTCTCGATTGTAGGTCTTATCATCTTGAACAGTTAGACTCACTTGATAATATTGTCTGACACCATCTTTAAGTGCTACAAAATCTATTTCTTTATTTCTAAGGCTTCCTACATATACTTCATAGCCTCGTCTCTTTAATTCCATAAACACTACATTTTCAAGTCTACTACCCATGTTTGGTCGTCTTTGCCCAAGAAGAGCTCTCCTTAAGGAGGGATCAACTGGATAATATTTACTATTAATTTGTAAATATTTTTTGCCTGCAATATCGTATCGATTACATTGATAGAATAAATATGAATCTACTAATTTTTCTAAATATGAAAGGACAGTAGTATTACTAGTTTTGATGCCATTAGAAGTTAAAGTTTTAGCAATTTTAGCTGGTGTGACTAAACTACCGTTTGCTTCTGTTAGAAAACTAGCAATTGCGTTTAAAAGAGTAGCATTTCCTCGGTTCAGTCTAGTTAAAATATCCTTTACTAAGACCGTATTAATGATTCCTTGAATATACGAAAGATAAGTATTGTCATCATTTAATTCTGTAGCAAATGGAAAACCTCCACGTTCTAAGTAGGTAGAAAAGGCTCTTTCTTTTAAACCGGTAGTGGTTTGCAAAAATTCTTTGAATGAAAAAGGATATACCGGAATTTCAATATAGCGGCCGGAAAGAAGTGTAGCTAATTCACCAGAAAGCATAAAGGCATTTGATCCGGTAACATACAAGTCCACGTTTTTTTTGATATAAAGACTATCAAGGGCTTTTTCAAAATTAGGGATACTTTGAACTTCATCAATAAAAATATAATTCATCTGATCCGGAATAAGTCGATTATTGACATAGTTATATAGATCTAAATATGTCTTAATTGTCACTAAGTCTAAATCTTCAAAGTTTAATGTTTGAATTTGAGTATTACTTATACCATAATTTATTAATTTCTTCTGATATAACTTAAGAATAGTAGATTTGCCTGAGCGACGTACACCAGTTAGAACTTTAATTATTTGCTTATCACGAAGCTTATCTAATATGTCTAAGTAAGAATTACGTGGTACCATAATCAACCTCATTTTAAAAATTAAGTCTATTTAATTTACAGTATAATTTTAGCATATAAATTAAATGGACTTAATTCTTTTGCAAAAGCTGATATATAAATTAAGTCTATTTAATTTTTATGCGCCTTGTCTTTCTTTGACAGAGCTGATACGTAATAGTTAAAATACTTAGCATGAAAAGAATAAGTAGAGCTAGAAAATATCGGCGTAGAAGAAAAATTTTATATACATTTTTACTATTAATTACTGCAGGAGTAGTCGCTTTAGTACTTAATTTCGATAAGATTCAAGATGAATATGATTGGCTTACTTTAATACCAGAGCAGAAACTAAATGTTCCCTTAGAAAATCAATTGCCAGACTTACCAAATGGATGTGAGGTTACATCACTTTCCATGTTGTTGAAATACTATGATATTAATGTAAGTAAATTAGAGTTGTCGTCAAATATTAAGCATGTTTCCTCATTTATTGATAATGATTATCGTGGAAATCCACATGTTGGTTTTGTTGGCTATATGAGTATCAAGAATGCAGGCTGGTGTGTTTATAATGAACCTTTGTATAATGTTGCAAGAAAATATACCAAGCGAATTCGCAACTATACAGGCAATAACTTTGTTTGAGTATTGAAATTGGTTTCTAAAGGACATCCTGTAGTAATCATTACAACTTTGAAGTTTGATCGTATAAATGATATGCAGACCCGGGCTACCAAGCAAGGAAAAGTCCATGTAACACCATCATCTCATGCTTGTGTGATTACTGGTTATAACAAGAAAAAGGGGATTGTGTATGTAAATGATCCTTATGGCGTTAAAAATAAGAAGGTAAGCTTAAAGAAGATAGAGGCAAGTTATAACCAACAAGGTAAACAAGCTTTGTATATTGAATAAACTAGAAAAAAAGCATCCCTAATTGTCAGTGTCTTGATTCAATGATATTGTGATTATTGGGATGCTTTTTATGATATAGCAGCTGTTTCTTTCTCTTTGACTAATTCAGCAAGCTTTTCAATTAGTAATTTATTACCTTCTTGATTTAAATGGATGCCGTCCTTCTGAAGTAAATTATTCGGATGACCTGTCTTACGCATTACTTTTGCAAAGTTTAAGAAGGGAATATTGTTTTCGATATGACATTCCTCAGCTACTAGTTCAAATTGTAATGTTTTTGGCCATGCTTGATCTTTAGCGATTTTCCAATTAGTATAGGAAGGTCCCATTAAAATGATTTTATCGACACCAATTAAATCTACTAGAACTTGTAAGTTATGTGCATAACGGCCAGCGCTTAAGCCAAATTGCATGTTTGCGTCATTAGTCCCTAAGGCAAGTACAGCTAAGTCGTAATTGAAAGGTTTAATTCTTAATTCATAAAAATCAATTGCTTCCTCAGTTGTACTTCCAGGTACAGAATTATTAATAATTGTAAATTTAGGTAATTTTTCTTGCAGTCCTTGAGTTACAATATTAGTTGCGTGTCCATCAATATAACCTGCAAGTAGGGAATCACCAAAAAGAATTAATTTTTTCATAGATATCTTCTTTTCTTTCTCTCAATATATATGATAGGCTGAACAATGTAAAAATACTAGGAACAAGGCAGAAGGAAGGCGGCTTTTTATGCAAGAGCAATTTTTACACCTGACACCTGAAAAGTGGCAGGCTTTAATTCCTCCAAGTGATGAATTTAGCGCAGAAATTTTCATGATGAAAAATCTTCAATATATCATGAGTCAAAAGAATGCAGTTTATCACACTCAACAAACATTTTATAAAGAACATTGGTCAAAGATCCCCTTTATAATTGGAGTAACGGGATCTGTTGCTGTTGGTAAGTCTACCTTTGCTAAGAAAATAACTCGCTTATTTGAACGCCTTGAACCTGATAAAAAGATTGCACAAGTTTCTACAGACGGTTTTTTGATGCCTAATGCAGAACTTAAAGCCAAAAACTTAATGGATCAAAAAGGCTTCCCAGTGTCATTTAATTGGGATGCCTTTTCTACTTTTTTGGCAAGTGTTAAAGCTGGTAAAGAAAGAGTACCATATCGACTATACTCACAGGAAATTTCTGATCTGATATCTAATGAGGTAGGATCAGTAGAAGAGCCAGATGTACTAGTGGTAGAGGGGATCAATCTCCTTGAGATGCCGCCAGACGGTCAGGCACCACCAAGCGACTTCTTAGATTATGTAATTTATTTAGATGCAAGTGAAGAAGATTTAGAGAGATGGTATCTCGACCGCTATCATTTAATGTTAGAGATTAATCGTGATAATCCAGATAATTATTTTTATCAATGGGCTCATGTGCCACGGCAGCAAGCTGATATATTTGCGAAAAGAGTGTGGCGCGATGTTAACTTGAAAAATTTACATGAATATATTGAACCAACTAAGAAACGAGCTGACATGATTATTAAAAAGCATGGTAATCATGAAATCAGCGATATGTATATTAGAAAATTTTAGGGGAAGAAAAATGCAAGCAATTGAATTAAAAAAAGGTATGATTTTTAGCCAAGATGGTAAGTTAATCGAAGTATTAAAGAGCAATCACCACAAGCCTGGTAAGGGCAATACTGTTATGCAAATGGACTTGCGTGATGTAATGAGTGGAGCTGTTGTTCATAAAACAATGCGTCCAAGTGAAAAGGTAGAGTTAGTTAATGTTGCTCTGAAGAAAGCACAATATCTCTACGATGATGATGCTAACTTTATCTTTATGGACACTGATACTTATGAACAATATTTAATTCCTAAGGAACATCTTGAAGCAGAAGATAAGTTTTTGATGCCAAATATTGATGTTGATCTTAAGTTTACTGACGAAGGTAAACTAATTGGAATTAACTTACCGTCAACTGTAAAGATGACTGTTAAAGAAACTCAACCAGAAATCAAGGGAGCCACTGCTGCTGGTGGTGGAAAACCCGCAACTATGGATACTGGTTTAGTTGTAACGGTGCCAGACTTCATTAAGGAAGGCGAAGAATTAATTATTGGAACTGAAAATGGCGACTATAAAGGCCGTGCAGATAGTATTAGTAGATAAGTATATTTGGCTACTCAACTGAGTAGCCTTTTTTTGTGGAAAAATTTTTATAATAAAGACGCGTTGACAGTAAAAGAAATGGGGAGGAATACAATAGTCCTATATCGGCTATTATTTTATTGTGAATATCATGTAAATGAAACGACAGTTATCCATTTTTTATTTTCTTGCTGTTTTTTGTTAATACATGTTATTTATTATGCTAAAAGCATTAGGCTAACTCGGAGCTTTTTTAATGATATATGTAGATAGATTACAACAAAATAAATTATTTAATTTTAACATATATTGTTATTTTACCTTCTATTTTTTTAAAAAAAGAATTATAATAAAGGTTATAACATGATATACTGTTTTACTATTTTACTAAAGGAGACAATAAATAATGCTATCAAAAAATAACTATAAAGAAAAAATTCGGAAGATGGAGCCGAGGAAGGAACGGTTTTCAATTAGAAAATTCTCTATTGGTGCCGCTTCTGTTTTAATTGGTTTTAGCTTTATGAGTATGGCTGGAAGCCAGAAGGCACACGCTGCTACAGGTGATCAAGCCGCAGTTGTGCAAAATGCCAAAAATAATGAAGAAAGTGCAAATGTTCAGAAGAATACTGAGAATGCGCAAAATAATATGGAGGGGGGGGTAAGTGAGACTACTACGGCAACTCAAACTAATGCTGATAGCAAACTTACTCAATCTCCAATTCAAAATGCTTCAACTGAAATTTCTGCTAAGGAAGTAAAGGAAGAAAATAAGGCAGTTGAGTCTACTAATTCAAAACAAACAAAGAGTACTGAAACTGAAGTTTCTGCGAATAATGATGCGACTAACCTAAAGAATAAACAATCTTCTGTTGCAAAATTGGATGTTAATGAAAATAAAGTAGTAGCTCCCAAAGCTTCAGTTCAAGAAGAAAAAGCAGTAGTTAGAGACAGTGCTTTAAGAGGAGCTTTTGTTGAACTTAGAAGTAATACTCCAGAAGCATTGAGTACTAATGGGACTCAATCGGAAGATGCAAGCAACTGGCAAAGCTTAGCTAATGCTCTGAACAATGGAAACGTTGGAACTATTAACATTACTCAAGACATTATTATTAATGGGCGTGTAAATGGTGTTACTGGCAATAATAATTACCTTTACCTAGATTCACAAGGATCAGCTAGGGAAGTTACAATTAATGGTAATGGTCACAAGATTGAATTTAGACAATACTCAATTGCTGTTCAAAATAAGAACTATCAAAATACAGATAGTGCATGGAAGATTACTGTAAAGAATACAAGAATCATGGCCAGTGAATCCAAGTATTCACCAATTTCCTTCTATGGTAGTGCAGAAAATACAAAGAAGAGTCAACTAGTATTCGATGGTGTAGATGCCACTTTAGACAATAGAACTTTAGTTGACGAATACGGTAAAAACTTACCTGTAGTCTTCAAAGGCGAAAACAGAATTTGGGTAACTAATATGCCAATGGGATATAACACAGTTACTAGTTTAACTACAGTTGTTGATTCGGGAATTACTGTTTTCAAAGTTCATGGAGATATTGCTAATAAAAGTGGTAGTGCGATAAATGCAAACAACTGGATTCTTTGGTCAAAAGATACTGGTGAAAATTCAACTGTAATTAACGAAGGTGCAACTCTTTCTTTACAAGTCCTTTCTGATGATATTCGCGGTGTTCAAACTGGTAATCAACTGGTAGCAGGGCAACCAAATTATGGTTCAATGGTAGTAAATGGTACCTTAGATGCCAAAATGGCAAAGGGACACTCATCAGCCATTTCTACTCAGAATTTAACCATTGGCAGTCAAGGTATTGTAACTATCCATACTCAGCAAGATAACCAAGCTGATGGTAAAGAAGATAGCACTACTAACGCTGTTACAAACTACAATGGTTTCCACTACGCTCCAGTTAATATTTTTGGCGGTTTTATTACCTCTGTTGCTTTCCCAGCTAGCACACAAAAAGGTTATTTAACTAACAATGGTAATTTAACAATCATCCGTGATAATTCGGACAAGACATTAACACCTTTAATTTCTTTTGGTGCTGGTGGGATCAATAAGAATATGGACATGAAGCTCTATGTTGGGCCAGGAGCTAGCTTAGATCTTCAAGATAATTCTGATACTTATGTTCAAGGTAATAACACTAATTCTCCATTTAGTGGAATGATTAGTATGTGGGGAACCAGTAGTACTAACAGCCTTGAATTTAATAACCCTGCTTATGTTAACTTGCAACGTACTGGTGATTTGAGAGGATCATTGATTCGGCTTGAAGGTGTTCAAAATAATGCATGGGTAAATGGCCCAGATGCCAACTCTGCTGTAACTCCAATTGCTCAATGGGATCAAGGCAATATGAGTGATTCACCTTCAAATACTTGGTATGTTGACCAATTGCACATTCAAAATGAATGGGGTAATAACTTTGACCAATATATTCCTAAAGGTAAAGTTCCTCAAGCAGGTATTTCACATAAAGGTGTTGACACTCTCTACGATTCAAATGCAAGTGTTAAGATGGCTGAAAACCAAGCAGGGGTAGGGTCTACAGAATACAACGACGGTACTTTTAATAGTGGATCAGGTGTAAGTTATCAAACTCCATACTTAAACAAGTTATTGAACAACTTCAACTGGTGGAAAGCTCAGCGTATTGCTATGGGTTCAATTTTAGCTGAAGTTGTAAATATCAGTGACGCAGATAAATACCAACCAGTAGTTAAAACAATCAATGGTAATACTGGCCAAACTCTTGGCAATTTAGCTGCTAAAGATGGTATTGAAGGCTTGCGTACTAGTGACGGCAACGTAACCTCTGATCTTTTACCTATTAAAAATGTAACTTGGTATGATCCTACTACTGATGGAACTCTTTGGAATGAAGTGATGGGTGGCTTAGATGCACCAAATAATCCAACCGGCAATCTTAAGACTACTGATACTTCAGCTTGGGCTAAGGTAACTTATACAGATGGTTCAGCTGATTTTGCAAACATTCCATTGCACATCGCTGCACCAATGGCCGATACTAACCAGCCACATTACGATCCAATCTCAGTAGAACAAGGCAAGACTGCTACTGATAATCCAAGTTTTACAAGTCAAGACGGTAAGCCTGCTACTGCTCCAACTGATACTACTTTTACTACGGGTACCGATACACCAGACTGGGCGACAGTTGATCCATCAACTGGTATCATAACTGTTAAGCCAGGTAATGATGTAACTCCAGGTGCTTACAACGTTCCAGTAACGGTAACTTACCCAGATATGAGTACTGATGAAACTACTGTTCCAGTAATTGTTACTAAAGCTGGTCAAGAAGTTATTTGGGGTGACAATGGTGTAGTTGTAACTACTGTTGACACTTCTAAGCTCAATGCTCACGAAACTACTGAAAATTCACAAGTACTTTCTCCAGCAACTGTTGTAACTGCAGAAGGTTACGAATTAACAGATGGTAAGCTTTTAACTACTGCAACCCCAATTATCATTGATCCATTAACTGTAAGCTGGACTACTACTCCAGATACTACTGTTGATACTGCAACTGCAGCAGGTAAAGAAGTCACTGCCAGTGTTACTGTTGACCTCACTAATAACGATGCAGCAAAGAACATCTTAGGTTCAAAGAATGGTGTTGTAACTACTAATCCATTTACTATTGATGC